>JAJYUA010000002.1 GCA_021792755.1 Pseudomonadota bacterium | reverse complement strand
CCTCGGGACCGGTCTCGTTCCTGTACGTCTGGGATGCCATGTGCGCCACCATTCTCTCGACCGGTGCTCCTCGGGGCGCCATGAGGGCGACCCTGCGCTGCGACCACCCGGACATCGAGGAATTCCTCGACGGCAAGCGCGCCCCGGGGGCGCTGGCCCATTTCAACCTGTCCGTGCTCGTCACCGACGCCTTCATGCAAGCGGTGCGCACGGATGCGCCCTGGCCGCTGGTGTTCCCGCGAGGCGCCGAGGAGGAGGACGGGGAGACGCTCGCGCGGCGCTGGAGCGCCAGCGCCACCCCGGTCCCGTGCCGCGTGCGCAGGAGAGTGCGCGCGGCAGCTGTGGAGGAAACTCTGCGCGAGCGCGCACGCCTCGGCCGAGCCCGGAGTGCTGTTCATCGACCGCATCAACGCGGAGAATAACCTCGGCTATGCGGAGATCTTGAGCGCGACCAACCCCTGCGCCGAAGAGCCCCAGCCTCCCTACGGGGCATGCAACCTCGGCTCGCTCAACCTGACGACGTTTGTCCTCAATCCGTTCAGCGCCGCAAAAGCCGCTCACGGTGGCGCTCGCGCCGCTCCTCGGTGAGAAGGTGCGGCGGATGATGACCGGCGCGCCGAGCTCGCGTGCCTTCAACACGATCCGGCGCTTCAGCCGCCCAATGTCCCTGCGGCACCGACCCTTCGCAGGCGATCCGAGTCAGTGAAACCCGATGCTCATCAGCAGCAGGTCCTGCCCCCGATTGGGCAGCTTGATCCAGGCGTTGGACGAGTGCCGGGCGGAAAATTCAAGAAAGAAGTGCTTGTCGGGCGAATAGCGCAGTGCGAGCAGGTACGCGAAATTCCATCGAGTCGCATCGAGAAGATCCGCCTGCGTCTGGTAGGAAGCGCCGAACCCGAGGTACAGCTTCCACCGCGCCCGGTGCAGAACCTGCCAGCGGTGCATGGCGGTGAAGCCCCAGAAGGGGCGCGCGCTGATCGTGGACGGCGGAAAGCCCGATTCTTTCAGAAATTGATTGGTCAGCAGCCGGTAAGCGCCGATCTCCCAGCGGCTGCGGTCGATTTCCAGCAGGATCGGCATGGCGATTCCATCCGTCCAGTGGGATGCGAAGAACGTCGTGCCCGTCCCAACCTCGAGCGCGCACCGAGGACAGTGAGCCCATGCGAGTATTGCCTCGCCCGCCCGCGACGGGCGCGCCCGTGCGTCCCGGGCGGCGCAGCAGCACGCGCACCCGAGCAGCAGGCACGAAACCCATGACACACGCGAGCGCGCGGCCATTTACCCGAACCCCGCGCCGCGGCTGACGAGGGAGCGGATGCCCTCCGGCGGCAGCGATTCGGCCATCTTCATGCCCTTCCTCTGACGCGAGCGAGAGCTCGAGCGCGTTGAGCGGTCCACAGGCGCAAGTTTCGCACAGCGACACGCGAACACACCACGGCCGCAGCGCAAACCGGCCGTGGACGCCGCCCGTCCCGATGAGACCGCGCCTCGGGCTCGAGCCGGACCGACACGGGGTCATCACGACCGGAAAATACAACACGGAAAGCTTCGAGAGCACCGTCGAGCTCATCGCGAGACCGAGCGTCGTCGAGGAGCGCGCGAGGCCGCGGCGCGCCTGTGATCGAGCGCTCGAGGCGCCCGCACAAGCCGTTCGGCCGCGCAGACTTGACGCTTCAGACCACGCCCTTCGGCGGTCCGCCGCTCGCCGTCGACCGGCGCAGCAGATGCAGGAAGACCTCCGCCGGCGGCTCGACCGGCGCCCCCTCGCGGCTCAACACCATGAGCGGACGCACGATCCGCAGCTTTCGCAGCGGCAGTTCGCGCAGAGCGCCTTCGCGCAGCTCGTTCACCATGCTGATGCGCGGCAGCCAGGCGATGCCCCCGCCGTGCACCGCAGCGCGCTTCAGCGCCTCGGTGTTGCCGAACTCCATGCCTTCCCCTTGCACGATGCCGTGCCGGCGCAGAGTGTCGGCAATCAGCTCCCGGGTTCCCGAGCCGGGCTCGCGTACGAGCAGCGGCTCGCCGGAAAGATCGGCGGCCGACAGATGCCGCTTGCGAAACAGCGCGTGATCCGGGCTGGCGACCGGTGCGATCTCATCGCGTTCGAAGATCACCGTGCGCAGCCCCTTCAAATGCAGCGGCCCTTCGATGAAGCCCAACATGAAGCGCATGTCGACGACGCCCTGAGACACCTGCTCGGTGTTGCCGACGAACAACGAGACTCGCACCTCGGGGCGCTCTCGCCGGAAGGCCGCGAGCACGCTCGGCAGAACATAGGTTCCGATGGTGTTGCTCGCTCCGATCGCGAGCCGACCGCGTGTGGCGCCGACGATCTCCCCCACGGCCGCCTCGGCCGCGCGCTCGAGCTCGAACAGCCGCCGCGCGTACTCGCGCAGCACCTCGCCGGCCTGCGTGAGGCGCATGCCCTTCGGATGGCGCTCGAACAGCGCCACCCCCAAGCGGTCCTCGAAGATCTTGAGCTCGCGCGAGAGCGCAGGCTGGGAAATGTGCAGGCGGCGGGCCGAGGCGGTAAGGCTGCCGGTCTCGGCGATCGCGAAGAACACCGAGAGGTGGTGAAGATTCATATGTGGCGAGTATACGCCACCGTTGGATTGGCCTTGGGCGCATGGCAGGGCACGCTCCGTCCGGCCTGGCGCGCGGCGGGCCAAGCGGATCTTGCCGGCCCGCGAGGCGCGCTTCAGGGCTGCGGCCCGAGCCTCTCGAGCGCGCCGATGCGCTCCTCCAGGGGCGGATGACTCATGAACAGACCCCGCAGCAGCCCTGCCGCGGCGCCGTCATGAATGCCGAACGCCCGCAACTGACCCGGCAGCGGCTCGCCCTGTGCGCGTTGCAACGCGCGCAGGGCCGCGATCATGTTGTCCCGCCCGGCAAGATCGGCTCCGCCGGCGTCCGCGCGATATTCCCGGTGCCGCGAGTACGCCATGACGATCAGCGTCGCCAGCACGCCGAAGAGGATCTGCAGCGCGATCACGGTGGCGAAGTAAAGGAGCCCTCCGCCGTCGCGCCGCTCGCGCCGGCCGCCGAGCAGGTTGTCGAGGAGCGTGCCGACGATGCGCGCCAGGAAGATGACGAACGTATTGAGCACGCCCTGCAGCAGTGCGAGAGTGACCATGTCGCCGTTTGCGACATGCGTCATCTCGTGACCGAGCACCGCCCGCACCTCGTCGTTGTCCATGTTCGCGAGCAGCCCGCTGCTCACGGCGACCAGCGCCCGATTGCGCCGCGCGCCGGTGGCGAAGGCATTGGGGGCCGGCGAATCGAAAATGCCGACCTCGGGCATGGCCAGACCGAGCCGTGTTGCGTGGGCGCGGACCGTTTCAAGGAGCGTCTCCTCGGCGCCGCTTTGGGGCTGCTCGATCACCCGCACGCCCATGGCGCTCTTTGCCATCCATCTCGAGAGCGCTAGCGAGATGAACGACCCGCCGAAGCCGAAAACGGCGCTCAGCGCGAGCAGTCCCGTGAGGCTGAGGCCGTATCCGCTGAGGTCGCGGTCGAGGCCGAGCAGCTCTACGATCACCGTGATCACGGCGAGCACAGCGATATTCGCCGCCGCGAACAGTACGATGCGTTTCATGGGATCTGCACCCTGCCTCGGTCCACCAGCGACGATGCCTGCGGCCTGCGCGCACGATGCGCACCGGCGCCCCGCCGGTAAATCCGCAGTTGTGCCTATCGCGATCGTGCAATCAGTGCGCGGCCGCCTCGAGCTCATCGAGGATGGGGCACTCGGGCCGCTCATCGCCGTGACACTGCCTCGCCAGGCCGGCGATCGTGTTGCGGATCGCGGTGAGCTCGGCGATCCTGCGGTCGAGCGCCTCGACGTGCTCGAGCGCGAGGCGCTTGACCTCACGGCTCGCGCGCCGTCGGTCGTGATACAAGGAGAGCAGTGCGCTGATGTCCTTGAGCGTGAAACCGAGGCTGCGCGCCCGGTGGATGAAACGCAGCGTGTGCACGTCCTTCTCGCTGTAGGCACGATAGCGGTTGGCGAGCCGCTCCGCGGGTCCGATGAGCCCGATCTCCTCGTAAAAGCGGATCGTCTTCGCCGCCATGCCCGAGCGCGAGGCCGCCTCGCCGATCGTCACGAGTCCGCCGGCGTGCTCATTCACATTCATTGCCTTCCCTCGGCCGCCGGGCGCCAGCGGCGCAGCAGCAGCGCATTCGACACCACGCTCACCGAGGACAGCGCCATCGCGGCGCCCGCGACCACCGGATTCAGCAACCCCAGCGCCGCCACCGGCAGACCGACCACGTTGTAGATGAAGGCCCAGAAGAGACCTTGGCGGATCTTGTCGCGGGTCGCGCGACTGACCGAGATGGCATCGCCGATCAGGCGCGGATCCCCGCGCATCAAGGTGATGGCCGCCGTCTGCATGGCCACGTCGGTGCCCGTGCCCATGGCGATGCCGATATCGGCTGCCGCGAGCGCCGGAGCGTCGTTGACGCCGTCGCCGACCATGCCGACGTGACGGCCCTCGGCCTGGAGGCGGCGGACTTCCTCCGCCTTCTCTGCCGGCAACACGCCGGAGCGGACTCGCCCGATGCCAAGCTGCGACGCCACCGCCTGCGCAGTCCGCTCGTTGTCGCCGGTAAGCAGCACCGTCTCGATCCCAGCCTCGCGCAGGCGCCGCACCGCCTCGCGCGCGGTGGGTCTGATGGGATCCGCCACGGCGATCACACCCAACAGACGAACCTGCGGCTCGAGCGCCGCGACCCACATCACCGTCCGCCCTTCGCCCTCGAGCCGCTCGGCGCTCGCCTCGAGCGCCTCGGTCGGGACGCGATGATCGCGCATGAGCCGGCGGTTGCCGATCGCGAGCCTCCCGCCCTCGATGCTCGCCGTCAACCCCATGCCCGGGTGGCTCTGAAAAGCCTCGAGCTTCGGCAGCGACAACCCCTCGGCTCTCGCCAGCACGGCGCGCGCGAGCGGATGCTCGCTGCCGGTCTGCGCCGCCGCGGTGAGCCTGAGCAGCTCGCCTGCGCCGACACCGTTCGGGAGGATCTCGGTCACCGCCGGCCTGCCTTCCGTCACGGTCCCGGTCTTGTCCAGAATCACCGTATCGAGGCGGTGCGCGCGCTCGAGCGCCTCGGTATCGCGGATGAGAATGCCGGCCCGGGCCGCGGCGCCCGTGCCGACCATGAGGGCCGTCGGGGTGGCGAGGCCCAGGGCGCACGGGCAGGCGATCACGAGCACCGAGACCGCGGCGATGAGCCCCGCCGCCGGATGGCCGGCCAGCAGCCAAAAGCCGAGGAACGCGAGCACGGCCACCCCCACGACCACGGGTACGAAGACAGCCGCGACGCGGTCGACCAGGCGCTGCACCGGCGCCTTCTTCGCCTGCGCATGCTCCACCAGAGCGATGATGCGCGACAACACGGACTGCTCGCCGGTCGCCGTCGTCTCGATCCGCAACAAGCCGCTGCCGTTCACCGCGCCGCCGGTGATCTTCTCGCCGGGGCGCTTGGCGACCGGCAAGCTCTCTCCGGTGATCAGGCTTTCGTCCACCTCGCTTTGACCGCTCACGACCCGCCCGTCGACCGGCAGCTTCTCGCCGGGACGGACCACCACGATATCCCCCACCGCCACGGCTGCGACGGGCAGCTCCACCTCACCGCCGTCGCGCTCGACCCGCGCGCGCTCGGGACGCAAGGACATCAACGCCTGGATGGCCGCCGTGGTCGAGCGCTTGGCGCGAGCCTCGAGCCACTTGCCGGCCATCACGAGCGCGATCACCACGGCGGCGCCGGCGAAGTACAGCTGCGCCCCGGGCGGGCCGGCCCACATCAAATACAGGCTGTAGAGGTAGGCGGTCGAGGTGCCGAGGGCAACCAGCAGATCCATGTTGCCGCTCCTGGCGCGCAGCGCCTTCCACGCGCCCGCGTAAAAGCGAGCCCCGAAAATGAGCTGCACCGGCGTGGCAAGGGCGAGCTGAAGCCAGCCAGGGAGCGCCACACCGATCAACGTCAACAGCAGCGGTGCGCTCAAGAGCGCCGCCGCCGCGAGCCGCCAGCTCTGGTGCCGCAGCCGTTGCTGCGCGGCGGCGGTGAGCGCCCGATCGCGCTCGAGGTCGCCGGTGAGCAGCTCCGCCTCATAGCCGGCGCGCCGCACGGCCACGATGAGGTCGGCCGGTCGGAGCACCCCGGCTAGACCCTCCACGCAGGCCCTCTCGCTGGCGAGATTCACCTGCGCCCTGGTCACGCCCGGCACGGCGGCGAGAACCTTCTCGATGCGCCCGGCGCAGGTGGCGCAGGTCATGCCCGACACCGTCAGATCGCGCGTCTCGTGGCGCACGGAATAGCCGGCGCGCATGACAACGCTCTCCAGGGCAGCCGGGGTGACACGCGCCGGGTCGAACTGCACCTCGGCCTGCTCGCTCGAGAGGTTGACCGCCGCCTGCACGCCGGGCAAGGCGCTCAGAGCCTTCTCCACTCGGCCGGCGCACGTGGCGCACGTCATCCCCTCGATGGGCAGCAGCAGCCGTTGGGGGACGAGCGGCGCTTCGACCGCACTCATCTTCAGCCCTCGAGCACCGCGGCGCCGAACCCGGCGCCTTCGGCCGCCGCCACCAGATCTGCCGGACGGGCCGAGCCCTCCACCTGGGCCCGAGCGCTCGCGAGGTCGACCTCGGCACGGGTCACCCCCGGCACTTTCTGCAGAACCCGGGTCACGGTGCCGGCGCAACCGCCGCAGGTCATGCCCGTGATCGAAAGGACGGTGCGGCTCGTGCCGCTCTGATCGGTTTTCATCGCAGGTCTCCTGTAGATTCCAGTTGTCTGGAAGGAATATAGGCCTTCCAGCCACTGGAAGGTCAAGAGTCTCCCCCACGCCCCCTTGCATCCGCTGGAGCCGGCAGTCGCGGCTCGAAGTATCTCGCGTCTCCCCCACGCCCCCTTGCATCTGCTCCGCGACGCATGCCCCCGGCTCGCCCACATTGAGCCGCCCGGGCGCGCGGCATACACTCGGGCCACAACGCGAGGGGCGGCTGATCATGCAGGGCTCGTTCTTCCGGTTCTACGTGCACGAGGACCATCGCCATCACGGCAAGCTCGTGTGGGAGTGGCTGCTCGAGCAAGGCAACCGCCTCGGCCTGCGCGGTGGCTGCGCGTTCAGGGAAATGGCCGGCTTCGGCCGCCATCACCAGCTGCACGAGGCGCGCGTTTTCGATCTCGCCGGCGCACTCACCGTCGAGATCGAGTTCATCGTGACCGAGGGGGAGGCGCAAAGGCTCCTCGAGATGCTGCGCCGCGAAAAAGTACGCCTGTTCTACGCCTACCTGCCCGCGCGCTTCGGCGTGATCAATCCCGACGCAGCCGACCCGCCGGCCGCGGCCGAAAATCCCTGACCGCCCCCTCGCCCGCGGGCTGCGGCGCGCGCACCATCGCGAGCGCCTGATAGCGCACCGCGGCCTCGGTGTCGAGGCACAGGACCGTGACCAGGGGGCCGCAGTCCCGCCAGTAGCGCCGCTCGCAGGCAAGCTGCGCGCATTGCACGATCCAGCCGGGGCGGCCTCGCGCGGCGGTCACGAAGGTGCGCGCCGCATCGCCCTCGAGCGGCGGCAGCTCGAGAGCGTCCCAGTGCACATCGAGCAACCGGCGAAGTTGGCGCACCGTCGAGAGAGGCATGCGCACCGGCATCGCCCCATAGCGCGAGGATCGCATCCGGCTGCGCTCCGTCTCGGCCTCGACATCCACCGCCGTCAACACGCCCGCGACCTTGCCGTGAAGGCGCCGGAGGCAGGACACCATCGCGCTGCCGTTGCAGCGGAAGTGATCGAGCAGCAGGATTCCCGGGCGCCGGTCGGCGGCATTCCACAGCCGCACACGGGCGGCGCGCCGTCCGACCTCCCCGGTGCGCACCCCCGGATACGCTCGCTCGAGGGCCCGGGTGATGTCATCGAGAGCGGTGGTGGCGGGTGAGTAGGCGCAGGGGATGCCGGTGCGCTCGAGCCGCGCATGGAGCTGCGCGAGCACGGTCGACTTGCCGCTGCCGCGAGGTCCATAGAGTGTCAGATGCTCGCCGCGCAGCAGCCGCTGTTGCAACAGCGCGCCGAGCCCAGCTGACTGAGAGTGCATGAATCGGTCCGCCCGCGGTCGGCAACGCATCAGGACGCAGGCATCATCAGCCGACGAATGCGGCGATTAAAGGGAGGCATGCCATCTCCCATCGATCCCTCAGTCTAGAGCCCAAGGGGTCGGCCGGCAAGCGCCCGGCTGCCTGCTTGCCGCCGCCGCGGCGCCTGTGTATATTGACTCGCAGGGAGATGGCATGCCTCCCGTAACAAGAACCGCCGCCCACGGCTGATGATGCCTACCGAGCCCGCCGCTGTGGCGGAGGAGCGGTAGCGCATGAGACCCGAGTTCGCCCCGAGTCCGTTGGTTCCGCTGCGCGCGCGGTCCGTGGTGTGTGCCCGGCCGGCGCCTGTCGTTGGGTTTGAAACCCGCCTCCGTGCGGCTCGCGGGCCGGATACGCCGGGAAAGGACCGGGCGTGACGCGGGCCATCCTGCTGCAGATCGCCCAGGTTCTCGCCGTCGTCTTACTCGCGCCGCTCCTGCAGGGCGTCATCGTGCAGTGGGAAGAGCGGGTGCAACGCGCGCAAGGACCCGGCATTTTCCAGCCCTACCGCGATCTGCGCAAGCTGTTCCACAAGCAGCTCGTGGTGCCCGAGACGGCAAGCTTCATCTACTGGATCGCGCCCGTCGTCGCCTTCACCTGCATGCTGACGGTGCCGATCCTCATCCCGGTGCTGACCAACTTCCCACTGCCGCTGTCGGACATGGGAGACATCCTCGGCGGTGGGCTCATTCTGACGCTCGGCTCGTTCTTCATCACTCTCGCGGGCCTCGACTCCGGCAGTGCCTATGGCGGCGTCGGCTCATCGCGCGCGGTGATGCTCGGGATCCTCGCCGAGCCGACACTGATCCTGGTGTTCGTCGGCATCACGCTGCTCGCCAAGTCGATGCTGCCGTTCGTGGTCAATCATCTGCTCGCCGGCAACGCCGCCGTCTACTTGAGTCCGGCGCACCTGTTCCTGGTGGCAGCCTTCTTCATCCTGCTGCTCGTCGAGACCGACCGGCTGCCCTTCCACTCGAGCACCCACATCGAGGTGTACATGATCGAGGAGGGACGCATCCTCGAGTACTCCGGGCCCCTGCTGGCGCTGCTGCGCTGGGCCTCGGCGATGAAGCAGCTCATCCTGTACACCATTTTCTGCAACGTGCTGCTGCTGCCCTGGGGACTGTCCGCCGAGGGCACCGCCCTCGGCGCGCTCGGCGCGGCGGCCGGGCTGCTGGTGAAATTCGCGATCGTCGCCGCGGCGGTGGTGGTGGTGGAGACCATGCAGTCGCGCCTGCGCTACTACCGCTATCAGGAGCCGCTCGCCGCCTCCTTCCTGCTCGCCATTCTCGCCATCGTGGCGAACCAGATGAGGTAGCCGTGTTCGCCGCGCACCTGTCACCGCTTGCCGGCTCGCTCTTCAGCCTGCTCGCCATCACCTGCCTCCTGCTCGCGTTCGTCATGCTCGGCTCCCGCTGGCTCAACGCCTATCTCGGCGCGTTCGCCCTGCAGTCGTGGCTGATCGCGCTGCTCTCGGCGGCGGTCGCCTACTACGGCGGCTACCCTGAGCTCTATGGCATCGCGGCGCTCACCGCGCTTTTTCGCGGCCTGGTGCTGCCGTACCTGCTGCTGCGCATCACGCGGCGGCTCAATGTCGACCGCGAGCTGCACGAGCGGCTCTCCCCGAGCGCGAGCCTCGTGCTGGGAGGGCTGCTGGTCCTGTTCGCCTTCGTGGTGGCGAATCACCTGAGCAGCGCGCTCGGCCTCGCCGGCACGGTGGCGGTGCTCGCCCTCACCGCGATGCTGTCCATGAAGCTGATCGGCTTTCTCATGCTCGTGGTGCGCAGGGAAGTCGTGAGCCAGATCCTGGCGCTGCTCGTGATCGAGAACGGCATCTTCCTCGGCTCGCAGATCCTGGTGCCCGGCATGCCGCTGCTCATCGAGCTCGTGATCCTGTTCGACCTGCTGGTGGTGGTGGCCTGCTTCGGCGTGCTGGTGCGCTACCTCGTCGTGCATGCCGGCACCACGAGCACCCACGAGCTGACGAGACTCGTCGGATGAACCCGGCACCGCTGCTCGACGTCATCCTGCTCGCGCCGCTCGCGGCGGTCGCCGGCTGCCAGCTCATCCGCTCGGCGCGCTTCGCCGAGTACCTCAACCTCGGCGCCTCCGTGGCCGTGTTCGCGGCGGTGCTGCGGCTGCTGCCCATCGCCCTCGGCGGGCCCTACATCCTGCTCGACGGCTACATCATCGTCGATCCGCTTGGCGCGTGGGTGCTGCTCTCGTGCAGCGCGGTGTACCTGCTCGCCTCGGTCTATGCCGTCGGCTACATGCGCGCCCTCGGGGAGCCGCGGCGCCTGCATCGCTTCTACGCCCTGTTTGCGGGATTTGCGCTGACGGTCATGCTCGGGCCGCTCATGAACAACATCGGGGTGTACTGGATCGCGATCGAGCTCACGACGCTCGTCAGCACCTTCCTCGTCGGCTTCGAGAAGACGCGCGAGGGGGTGGAGGCGGCCTGGAAGTACATCGTGATCGTCTCGGCGGGCATCAGCCTCGCCCTGCTCGGCATCGTCTTTTACTACTGGACCGCGAGCTTTCACCTCGGCCCTACCTACAATCTCACCTGGGGGGCGCTGCGCTCCGTCGCCCCGCAGCTGAACCCGACCCTGGCGCTCGCGGCGTTTCTGCTCGTGTTCATCGGCTTCGGCACCAAGGTCGGGCTTGCCCCGATGCACACGTGGCTCCCGGATGCGCACAGCGAGGGCCCGGCACCAGTGTCGGCGATGCTCTCCGGCGCGCTGCTCAACACCGCGATGATCGGCATCGTGCGCTTCATCCACGTGACCGACGCGGTGCGCCTCGGCGTGCTGCCGCGGACCGTGGTGGTGGTGATCGGCGCCCTCTCGCTCGCGATCGCGGCTCTGTTCATCACGCGCCAGACGGACGTCAAACGGCTGATGGCCTATTCCAGCGTCGAGCACATGGGCGTGATGACCCTCGGGTTCGGTTTCGGCGGACCGCTCGGGATCGCGGGCGCGCTTTACCACATGCTCAATCACTCGCTCAACAAGTCGCTGATGTTCTTCGGCTCCGGAGACGTCCTGCACGCCTTTCGCAGCAAGCGCATCGGGCGCATCCATCACGTGCTCCTCGCCATGCCCGTCGCCGGTGCGCTGTGGATGGCCGGGGCGGTGGCCATCACCGGAGCGCCGCCCTTCGGGCTGTTCCTGAGCGAGTTCACCATCCTGCGCGCCGGCCTCGCGAGCCCCAACGCCTGGGCGGTGTACCTCATGCTGGTGTTGCTGGTGGTGATCTTCATCGGCTTCCTCAACCACTTCCGCGCCATGTACTTCGGCGAGAGCGCCGCGGCCGCGGCCGCCACCGCCCGGTGGCGGCCCGCCCCCGGCGAGCGCATCTGGTGCGAGCTGCCGATGTGGCTCGCGCTCGTGCCGCTTCTCATCCTGGGCCTGTGGTGGCCGAGCGCCTTCAGCCATTACTTTTCGGTCATCGCCGCGCAACTCGGTGGCGGCATCCGATGAGCGCCTCACCCGCGGCTCTCACGATGGAAGACCTCGCCGCGCGGCAGCTCCCGGTTCGCTGCCGCGCGGCGCTCGATGCCGGAGCGCGCATGCAGTTCATGTATGCGTGGTTCCCCGAAGGGCCCGACACACCGGAGCTGCGGTACGTGCTGCACCCGGGCCGCGGCGAGCCCCCGCACCTCTGGCGCTGCCGCCCGGGGAAGGAATCGCCGCCGAGCCTTGCGCCGAGCGCCCCGCTGCTGTCCTGGTATGAGCGGGAGACCACCGACCTGTGCGGGATCGCCTTCACGGACCAGCCTTTGCCGCAACCGCTCGTGTTGTTGCCCGGGGCGAGGGCCGCGCGGCCGCCCTTGCTGCCGGGCCCTGCGCCGCAATTGAGCTATACCCCCTCGCCCCATCCCCTCCCGGAGCTCGCCGGCACCGCGCCCGAGGCCATTCAGCTGCTGCCGTTCGGACCGGTGCGGGCCGATGTGCTGGAATCGACCCAGCTCGCCTTCTACTACCTCGGTGAGGCGATCCTGCACTACCACCCGCAGCTGTTCTTCAAGCACCGGGGGATGGAGAAGCGTTTCGAGGGACTCCCCCCGGCGCTCGGCACCGTTCTCGCCGAGCGCGTTTCCGGCGTCGGCGGCGTGGCGCACGCGCTGGCCTACTGCCACGCCGTGGAGGCCGCCGCGCATTGCGAGGTGCCGCGCCGCGCCGCCTGGCTGCGTGTGCTGCTCGGCGAGCTCGAGCGGCTCTACAACCACCTGCACTACCTGGGTCACCTCTGTCATACCACCACGCTCAAGGTGGGCGAGGCGCAAGGCAAGTACCTCGAGGAGCGCGCCAAGCAGATCAACACCCGGGTGAGCGGCAGCCGGCTGCTGCGCGGGCTGCTCGTCCCCGGGGGCTTGCGGCGCGAGCCCGTGCTTGCCGGGCTTGCCGCGGACATCGCCCGGCTCCAAAGCGATTTCCAAATCTACGCGGGCCAGCTTGCCGCCACCAACAGCCATCTCGATCGCCTCATCAGCACCGGTGTGCTCGGCCGGCGGCTCGCCTTCGACCAGGGCGCCACCGGACCGGTGGCGCGCGCCTCGGGACTCGATCGCGACCCGCGGCGTGATCAACCCCACGGCGCCTATGCCGAGCTGCCCCTGCGCGTAGCGGTGCGGGACGGCTGCGATGCCCACGCGCGCCAGCAGGTGCGCATCGAGGAGATCACGAACAGCATCCTCCTCATCCGGGCCGTGCTCGAGGGGCTGCCCGAGGGCGCTCTGTGCGCCGAGTGCCGGCCCGCGCCCGCCGGCGAGGGGCTCGGCTGGGCCGAGACCCCGCGCGGCACCGCGTATTACGCCGTGCACCTCGATGCGGGCGGCCGGCTGAGGCGCGTGAAGATCAAGTCGCCAAGCTTCTCCAACTGGCGCGTCTTTCCCTACACGGTGCACGACACCAACATGATGGACTACGCGATCAACGAGGCGAGCTTCGGCCTGACGGTGGCGGGCTGTGACCGCTGACGGAGAGCACCGATGGCGCTGAAGCTGATGCCGCTCTGGACACTCTACGGCCTCGCCCGAGGCAGGGCGACGACGCGCTGGCGCGGCCAGGGCGATGAGCCCGGCCAGGCGGGCTTGCTCGGCATGCCCCGCTTCGACCCGGCCAAGTGCCAGGACGGCTGCCGCGACTGCGCGCAGGCCTGCCTGCCGGGGGCCATCCGCCTCGTTGCCGGTGATGACGGCGTGGAGCGCGTGAAGGTGGACTACGGCCGCTGCGTCGTCTGCCAGCTGTGTGTCGACGCGTGTCCCACGGGCGCCCTCACGGCATCACAGGACTGGGCGTTCGCCAGCCGCAGCCGGGAGGATCTCGTGTGGAGCCGCGCGGCCCTCTCCGAGGAGGGCGCAACGCTCGAGCGGGAGATCCGGCGCGTGTTCGGCCGCAGTCTTCACATCCGGCACGTCGATGCCGGCTCCTGCAACGGCTGCGAGTCGGAGCTGCAGGCGCTCAGCAACCCCTACTACAACCTGCACCGGCTCGGGGTGTTCTTCACGGCCTCGCCCCGCTTCGCCGACCTGCTGCTGGTCACGGGGCCGGTAACCTATGCGATGCGCGGTCCCCTGCTCGAGGCGTTCGAGGCCATGCCGCAGCCTCGCTTCGTGATGGCGGCCGGCACCTGCGCGGTCTCCGGAGGCACCAACGGCGGCGGCTACGCCTGCGGCAACGGGTTGGAGGGCGTGTTGCCCGTGGACCTGTACCTGCCGGGGTGCCCGCCCAGCCCACCGGCGATCATCCATGCGTTGCTGATGCTGCTTCGGCGTGTGCCGCAGCGTGTGCGCGGCGGCCGGATACCCCCGGGCGAGCCGCCTGCGGCAGGGCGGCATGCCTGAGCTGCTGATCGCGGCATTCTGGCTCTGGGCGGCCGGACTGCTGTGTGCGCTGGCGCGCAGGACCTCGCTCGCCCGGGGGCTGATCTGCCTCGGGGCGGCCGCCGGGATCTGGGCGGCCTTTGGCGCCCTCCCGCAAGGCGCCGGCTGGCTCACCCTGCCGATCAACCTGGCCGGCCAGGCGGTGCGGCTGCACTACGCTCCCGAGGCGCTGTGGCTGATGGGCTTTGGCCTGCTGCCCGCCGCGCTCGCCGTGGCACTCTGTACACCCATCCGTCCCACCCGCCCGGCCTGGCTCGTGGGCGCGGCACTTTCCCTGATCGGCGCCTTGGGGCTGTTCGGAGTGCAGGACGCCTACGCCCTGCTCATCGCCTGGGAGTTGATGAGCTTCGGCGGCGCAGTCATGATTCTTGCGGAGAGCACCTCGCTTGAGGCCGGGCGGGGCGTGCTGCAGATGCTCGCGCTGCTCGAGGTCGGCACAGTCGCCATTTTACTTGCGCTGCTGCTGCTCTCGCGGCACGCCGGCGGCAGCGTGGCATTTGAAGGCTTTGCGCTCGGAGCGCACGCGCTCTCGAGCGCCGCCCGCCTTACCATCGGAGTGCTGGCGCTCCTCGGCTTCGGCGCCAAGCTCGGCCTGCTGCCCTTCTACGAGTGGTTTCCCGGCGCCTACGGCAACGGCAGCGGCGCCACCGGGGCGATCCTCTCGGGCCTGGTGCTCAACGCCGCTTTCTTCGCGCTCTCGCGTACGCTCGTCGACTGGCTCGCCGTCGGCGGCGCAGTGTTTACCTTGGGTATCCTCGTCACGGCCGTCGGCGCCCTCACTTCCATCCTGGCCGCGCTCTACGCCTTCCAGCAAGACGATTGGCGGCGCCTGCTCGCCTTTTCCACGGCGGAGAACGCGGCCATCGCGGTGACGACCCTCGGGGCGAGCCTGCTGTTTCGGGCGGGAGGCGAGCGCGCACTCGCCGGGCTCGCCTGGACGGTGGCGGTGCTTCATCTCTCGGGCCATGCGCTCGCCAAGGGCGGGCTGTTCCTCGGTGCCGACGGGGTGTATGCGGCCGGGGGCACGTACCGCCTCGCGCAGCGCGGCTGGCTGCGCGCGACGAGCTTGGTGTTCGGCGTCGGGGCGCTGTTCGCGGCGATGAGCCTCGCGGCCATGCCGCCGCAGATCGGTTTCGTGACCGAGTGGCTCACCTTCCAGACGGTGTTCCAGGGCTTTCACCTCGCCAGCCTCGGCGGGCGGCTGACGCTCTCGCTCGCCGGCGCGGGTCTGGCACTCACGGCGGCGATCGCGTTTGCCACCTTCGCCAAGGCGTTCGGCATCGGCCTGCTCGGCGGCGGCCGCACGCCGCAGGCCCCGCACATCGCAGCAGGCTATGACAGCGCGGTGTTCATCCTGGGCCTCGCCGTACTGGCCGCGGCCGTGGGGATGCCGATCTGGCTGCACGGCCTCGCAGACGCCACGGTGAGGCAGTTCGGCGCGAATGCCGCAGGGGCGATGACCACCGGCTGGCTGCTCGTGCCATTGAGCGACAAGTTCGCATTCATCTCCCCCTCGCTCCTCGTCATCGTCATGCCGCTGCTCGCCATCGTGCCGCTGTTGCTGCTGCTCAACGGCCGCCGCCACGCCGTGCGGCGCGCGCGCGTCTGGTACGGGGGGTTGCGGGAAGATCCGGAGCGCTCGGCGACGACATCCCTCACCTTCTCCAACGCCATGCGCACGTTCTACAGCTTCATCTACCGGCCCACGCTCGACACGGCACGCGAGCACCGGGCCGTCGCCTACTTCATTCACAAGCTGCAAGTCGAGCATGACGTGGCGGACCTATTCGCTCCTGTGCTGTTCGATCCGGTCCGGCGGGCCGTCTGGCGGCTCGCCGGATGGCTGCGCGCGCTGCAGTCAGGAGATATGAATTTCTACCTGGGGTTGATCGGCGCGCTGCTCATCGTGATCCTCGCGCTGACGCTGCGCTGAAAAGCGCCGCAGAGGGCGCAGCGCCAAGTCGACCAGGTGCGTCACACACCTCGTCTTGACGCCCTCCTTAACCAACTCCCCGCACGCTCCGGCGGGCGATCCGCGGGCCCTGCCGCTCGCGGGCGGACGCGAGCGACTCATTGAGCACGATCAGGCTCTCAGGCTTCAATCGGTCGAGGAGCGCGCTCACACGGGCGAGCTGCTCGTCGAGCCGATGCGCCCGAGCCCCGGGCAGATGGCCGCCTGTTCGGGCACATCAGCCCCGGCGCCTCACCCGCACAGCGCAAGTCCGTCGCGAAGTTCGCCTCAGGCGCCGCGCTTCACGGGTCGAGCGCCCACTCCTTGCCAGCGCCTGACGCGCGAGCCGCAGGCTTCGGCGCCACTGCCGGTGCGGCTGGCCGCGCGTCGGTGCGTGAATTGTCCGTACGTTCCCGGGTTTCGCCGCGCGGTCCTGAGACGAGCAGCGGCTCAAACGCCGTATACCGCGCCCTCGCCGAGCTCCCGCTCGATCTCGATCAGGCGGTTGTACTTGGCCATGCGCTCGGAACGGCAGAGCGAGCCGGTCTTGATCTGCGCCCCGCCCATCGCCACCGCGAAATCCGCGATGAAGCTGTCCTCGGTTTCCCCGGAGCGGTGCGAGACCACAAAGCCCCAGCCGGCCTGCCGGCACAGCTCGATCGCCTCGATGGTCTCGGTGACGGTGCCGATCTGGTTGAGTTTGATCAGCGCGGCGTTGCAGGTGTGTGCGGCGATTCCGCGGCGGATGAATTGCGGGTTGGTGACCAGGATGTCATCGCCCACGATCTGAATGCGATCGCCGAGCGCGGCGGTCATCGCGCTGAATCCTTCCCAGTCGCCTTCCGCGAGTCCGTCCTCGATCGAGACGATGGGATAGCGGTCCACCCACGTCCCATACAGCCCGATCATCTCGGCTGAGGTCTTCTCCCCCTGGCGGCTGCGCGTCAGGCGATACCGCCCCTCCTCGAAAAAGGAGCTCGCCGCCGGATCGAGCGCGAGGACGATGTCCCGGCCCGCCTTGAAGCCCGCCCGCTCGATCGCTGCGACGATGAGCTCGCAGGCCTCCTCGTTGCTTTTCAGCGCCGGCGCGAAGCCGCCTTCGTCGCCGACCGCGGTGCTCAAGCCACGCTCGTGCAGCAGCCTCTTCAACGCCTGGAAGGTCTCCGACCCGTACCGCATCGCCTCCGCGAAACTCGGCGCGCCGCGCGGCACGATCATGAACTCCTGGAAATCGAGACTCGAGTCGGCGTGCTTGCCGCCGTTCAGCACGTTCATCATCGGTACCGGCAAACGCCGGGCGCCGGCACCGCCGAGGTACGTATAAAGCGGCATCCGGTGCGCCTCGGCGGCGGCGCGCGCCACCGCCTGGGACACCCCGAGAATCGCATTCGCGCCGAGCTTCGATTTATTCGCGGTCGCATCCAGATCGCACATCATCCCATCGATGCGTGACTGTGCGCACGGATCGAGGCCGATCAGCCGCGGGCCGATGAGCTCGTTGACATTGGCGAGGGCCTTGAGCACGCCCTTGCCGCCATAGCGGCGCGCATCGCCGTCGCGCAGCTCCACCGCCTCATTCTCGCCGGTCGAGGCGCCCGAAGGGACCGACGCCGTGCCCAAGGTGCCGTCCTCGAGGCACACCGTGACGCGCAGCGTCGGAAAGCCGCGGGAATCGAGGATCTCGATGGCGTGAATCGAGCGGATGTGTGTGTTCGATGACATAGGCCTGTTGCGTCCAAAAATAGCCTGTCCACCGCCCTTTTCGGGCGGGCCGGCAGCAGTCATCAGCCCGATCGGGCGGTGCGAGGGCGACCCATCCCCGCAATCGGACCTCCGCCGCGCCCTGCCTCGGCAAGTCCCAACGGAGCGGCGGAATCATGCAAAAGTGAACGCCCGTCTCAAGATAACATGAAAACCTGCGCACACCGGCCGCCCGCAGCCCGCGCCGGCAGAGCCGTCAGACCTGCGAGGCGCCTCGCCGCGCCCCGACCGAGCGATTCATCCAGCGCATCGGCTCGACTTCGGCCTCTGTTGCGCCAAGTCAGGCGGGGAATAATGGCGCCATGGCGCGGCGCGGTCAATTCCGGCCCCGACTTCGACGTCAACTTCGGCGGGCAAGACGGTCTTGACCCGGCGCTGGCGGCTGAAGACCGGTCTCGGGCGGCAAGCCCTTTGCACCCCTACACGAGCCTGCGGAGGTGGTTTTCCCTTATGGTCCGAGCCGACCCCGCCCGCTTACGCTGCGGTCGCTGTCTTGTCGGACAGCCTCTCAGTCACCTCATGACGCGATCGCGATGATGTCCTGCCGCTCCCGCCTCGAGCGGACCGAATCTTGCTTGTTGAAGGGCCTCTGCTCCGTACATCGTGAGGGTGGCCTCGGAGTGCGCGTCGGCGGCGCAGGCCGGAGCCGGGACGGACGGTGAAATGAGGTTCGGATCAGTGCGACGAGTGTGCCAACCGAAAACACGGACGTCCCATCGCGCGTGGCCGCTCGCCGTGCCGGCGGTGGCGATTGCATTGGCGGCCTTCGCGCAGCCGGTCCCCGACACCTGCAAGATTCACTATCCGGACGATGCCGCCATCGCCTGGACCTGCCATCGGATCGGCCGTCACGACACGCTGAGCGGTCTTTTCGGCGCGCATTGGCAGGGTGTCCTGCGCTTCAACCGCATCGACCGGCGCCACATCTATCCCGGAGTGCGCATCAAGGTTCCCGCCGATCTTCGCCAGGTGCACGATTTTACGCCCATGCCGAAGCGCTACCGGCCTGCGGACGAGTTCCCCAAATTCATTCTCGTGAACCTGACGGAGCAATTCCTGGGCGCGTATGAGCACGGCAAGCTCGTCCTGTCCTTCCCCATCGCCTCGGGCAAGAGCACCGATCCGACGCCGGATGGCCTTTTCAAGGTGACCGCCTACGATCGGCTGCACAGCTCCTCGGTCTATGACATAGAAGGGACCCGCACGCCCTATCCCATGCACTATGCCCTGAGATTCTTCATCACTGCCCAGGGCGTCGCCGACTGGATCCATGGGCGAGACATACCGGGCTATCCCGCATCGCATGGATGCATCGGACTGTACGACGAGCAGATGCAGAAGGAATATTACGGCGATCCCCGCCACCCGATACTCGAGAGCGCGCGGACGCTCTTCGAGTGGGCGATCGCGCCGCATCCGGACGACGGGCGCTTCCACGATCTCGCAAACGGACCGCCGGTGCTGATCATCGGGCAAGCCCCGGCTTTTCCGCCGCCGCCGGCCAAGACTGCGCCGACGCCTGTGCGCGGCGATCGCGACCCGCACGTCAGTTCAGCGTTGGCATCCTGCGGTAAATGATAGTATCCATGCTCCGAGCTGCGCGTTGAACCCTGCGGCCACGAGGCCGCTGTCCAAGCAGACGGGAGCTTGCGAGTTGCGGCCGGCGCGGCAGGGCCGTGATACCCGAGGATGATGATGTGATGATGAACGATGCGCGCGTACGCGCGATTGCGGCCGCGCGGCCGCGCGCCTGGCGCCCGGGCGCATGGGCGCTGGCGACGCTCTGTGTTGCGATCTCGGCCCACGCCGGCGCGCGCGCGGGAACTTCCTGGGATCGGCTCGCGCAGACGATTCATGCGCAGGCGCCCAACATCGGCATCAAAGCCATCCTGACCTCGCTCGACGCGTATTTCCATCTCGAGCAGCGGCATCTGACCGACAAGCCGCTCGTGACGATCGTCGACTTTGCGCTGTCGTCGGCCAAAAGGCGGCTCGCCGTTGCCGACGTGCGCACCGGAAAGGTGCTCTTCTACACCTACGTGGCGCACGGCAAAGGCAGCGGACTCACCTACGCGACCCATTTCTCCAACCAAGCGGGCTCCGAGGCGAGCAGCCTCGGAGTGTACGTGACCGGCCACACCTTTTATGGCAACGATGGCTACTCGCTGCGGCTTCACGGGCTGAATCCTGGATTCAACAGCGCCGCCTACCGCCGCGACATCGTCATGCACGGCGCCTGGTACGTCAGCAAAGCGTTTGCTCGCAAATACGGCCGCATGGGCCGCAGCTGGGGCTGCTTCGCCCTGAGCCGGGGCGTGGAAAGCGCCGTCGTGAACGTGATCCGCGACGGCACCGTGCTGGTCGGGTACTACCCGGATCCCAAGTGGCTGGATTCCCTGGCTTACCTCAGAGGCGACCTGATGGCCGAGCAGACTCAGGGCCCCGATGGGGCGATTGGGCACGCCTCCCGCGGCGTCGGGGTTGCCTCGATCGACGCACCGAAGCGGCACCTCTCTGACACTGCCGGCACGCCTGCCCGCGGGTCGTCCCCGACGTCATAAAGCGAGCGCGCAGCCCCTGGGCGTGCGCCGATCGCAAGGCCCGTGCCCGAGGCTCCCGTCGACGGGTATGCGAAGTGACATCGCCCCGGGAGCAAGCGATGCGACGGTGGAGCAGGCGCGCGCCGTCATCACGCTGCCGCCCGCACTGCCGGATCTTCACCTGAACGCCGGCCGCTATCGGCTGGCGCTGCAGTCCGTCGACGGTCATCCGTTCACGCTCGCCCTCGACCGGGGCGGCTGATGAAGACCGGCGCGGGCGCCGCGGAAAAGTACGGATTGCCGCGTCGCGCGGCTTGCGTTGTGATCGCGGTGGATATGATTTGCCTGTCCCGCCCGGCGAGGAGCACCGGCAGGCGCCACGGCGCCTCGCAACGCCGGGCCATCGTGGCCGTGTCTCGCAACCTCGCGCAAGCCTCCCGGCAGCGCCGCGCGGCGGCGTCGCGAAGCTGCGCGGCGCGAGCCCGCAGGCACTGCTTCACTCCCGGGTGCCGTTCACCCTCATCGAGGGATTGCCCATGATACTTCCGCTTCAGATCACCTTCCGCCACACGGACCCCTCCCCCGCGCTCGAAGCGCGCATCCGCGAGCTGGCCGCGAGACTGGACCGGTTCAGCGCGCACATCGTGCGCTGCCATGTCATCCTCGAGCCCTCGCCTCATCATCAGCACCGGGGCGCGCTCTACGATTTCAGGATCGACATCACGCTTGCGGACGAGCAGATTGCGATCCGGCACGCGCATCCCGAGGATCACGCCCACGAGGATCCGTATGTGGCCCTGCGCGACGCGTTTCTCGCGGCGCGCCGCAAGCTCGAGGAGTACGAGCGCAGGCGGCGAGGGGAGGTGAAGCGCCACAGCGAGATCGCTCGCGGGCACATCTGTGAGCTCGACGTCGAGCGCGGCTGCGGTCGCATCGAGACCGCCGACGGACGCCTGATCTACTTTCATCGCAACAGCCTCGTCGGCGGCCGGTTCGAGGATCTCGCCACCGGCATGCAGGTTCGATTCTCCGAGGAAGCCGGCGATCTCGGCCCG
Organism: Pseudomonadota bacterium; assembly: GCA_021792755.1. Classification (GTDB taxonomy): domain Bacteria; phylum Pseudomonadota; class Gammaproteobacteria; order Steroidobacterales; family Steroidobacteraceae; genus 13-2-20CM-66-19. The sequence continues at coordinate 203,735 of JAJYUA010000002.1, read as the reverse complement.
CAGGCGAGCACGCTTCACCTGACGTAGGGCGCAAGGCGCCGGCGAGCACCGCCGAGGCGATGCGGCCCGCGGCGCTCACTCGTACCGCAGCGCCTCGATCGGGTCCAGGCGCGCGGCCTTGCGCGCCGGGTAGTAGCCGAAGAAAATTCCGACGCCGGCCGAGAACAGGAATCCGCCGCCAATCGCCCCCGCCGAGAGCAGGGTCGGCCAGTGCGCGACCGCCGAGACGAGCAGCGAGACCGCCACCCCCGCGAGGATGCCGGCGATGCCGCCTGTGACACTGAGGAAGATCGACTCGACGAGGAACTGCAGGAGCACGTGCAGGCGGCGCGCTCCGATCGCCATCCGCAGCCCGATCTCGCGCGTGCGCTCGGTGACCGACACCAGCAGAATGTTCATGATACCGATGCCGCCGACCAGCAGCGAGATCGAGGCCACGACGGCGAGCAGCAGCGCCATGATGCGCGAGGAGCCCTCGGCGGTCTGCGCGATCTGGCTGAGGTTGTGGACGGCGAAATCCGCGGTATCCCCGGGAGCGATGCGGTGGCGGCGCATGAGGGTGTCGGTCACCTGCCGCAGGGCCGCGGGAACGAGGGCCTGGCTCGCAGCCTGCACAAAGATGGCGTTGACGTATCCGGTCATGCGCGGCGGTATGTCGTAGGGGTTCGGCGGCGGGGGAAACGCTGCCGCAGAGCTGGTGACGCTCATCGTCGCATTGCCGATGGTGGTCGTAGCGATGCTCTGCGCGGCGCTCGGCGCCGCGACCCCGAGGACCTTCTCCTGCGCGGCGTTGAAGGGAATCATCACCACATCGTCCTGGTCCTGTCCGAAGGCGGTCTGTCCCTTGGCGGCAAGCAACCCGACGACCACCATGCTCTGTCCCTTCACTTCGATTCGAGCCCCAATCGGATTCTCGAAAGGCGAGAACAGCTGCCGGTAGACCGTATCGCCGATAAGGGCCACCATGGCCGCGTCACGCTCGTCGATCCCGTTGAGCGTGCGGCCGGCCGCGATCCGCCAGTTGGTGATCTGCAGGTACTGCGGCGTCACCCCCTGGATGCTGGTCGTCCAGTTCTGCCCGCCGTACTGCACCTGGGCGAGCTGGCGGATCATGTAGCCCACGGCGGCAACGGCAGGATCATCCCGGCGCAGCGCGCGGGCATCGTCGACCGTCAGCGTCGAGGCGCTTCCGAAGCCGGCACGCACGCCGCCAGCCGTCGTCGCCCCCGGTACCACCACCAGCATATTGGTTCCCAGACTCTGGATTTGCCGGGCGACCGCCTGATTGGCGCCCTGACCGACCGCCACCATGGCAATGAGTGCCGCGACACCGATGAACACCCCCAACATGGTGAGAATGGACCTCAGCGCGTTTCGGCCCACCGCCTGAGCCGCGCTCGAGAGAATCATCCTGGCAAAACCGAGCGAAGCCGCAGCGGCGATCGCAGGCGGCGCCCCGCCTCCCCGAGCAGGCGGTCGGCCGCCTGGCACGAGACCGGCCGGCGCCGAGGATTCCGTGACCGCGCCCGTGGCCGCTTGGCTCTCTTGCACCGGTGCGGGTGCGCGATTGGCCTCGTCGGAGACGATCTTGCCGTCGCGCATCATGATGATGCGATCGGCATAACCGGCGATGTCACGCTCGTGAGTCACCACGATGACCGTGACGCCCCGCTCGCGATTGAGCCGCCGCAGGGTCTGCATGATCTCGTGCGAGGCGCGCGTATCGAGGTTCCCGGTCGGCTCATCGGCCAGCAGCACATCGGGGCGGTTGATGAGCGCGCGTGCGATCGCAACACGCTGCTGCTGTCCGCCCGAGAGCTGGCTCGGAGTGCTCCGTTCGCGCTCTCCCAGGCCGAGCTCGGCGAGCGCCGCGCGCGCGCGCGCGTGACGCTCGTGGCGGCTCAGGGGGCCGGAGGCGCCGTAGAACAGCGGCAGCGCCACGTTTTCAAGCGCGCTCGTGCGCGACAGCAGGTTGAAGCTCTGAAAAACGAAGCCGATCCGCCCGCTGCGCAGCCGCGCGAGCGCCGGCTCGCTCAATCGCCTGAGGTCAACCCCCTCGAACAGATACTGACCGCCCGTCGGCCGGTCGAGGCAGCCGCAGATGTTCATGAGCGTCGATTTGCCCGAGCCCGACGCACCCATGATCGCGAGAAACTCACCGCCCTCGATCGTCAGCTGCACTCCATCGAGCGCACGCAGCTCCGTTCCCCCGACCCGGTACAGCCGGCTGATCTGCCGCAATTCAATGACGGGTGAAGCCATGGCACGACCGACCGTTACGGCCCTACAGGTGCCAGAAGCGGAACGTGCCGGATTTCCCGGCCGCGCTCGCCGTCCGCTCCCCGACGATCACCTCATCGCCCGCGTGCAGATCACCGCTCACGAGCTCGCTGTACGTCCCGTCATCGAGCCCCACGCCAATCGCAACCGCCGCCGGCCCGGATTGGCGCAGCACCCACACCTCGGCCGGCTGCCCGCCCGCCTTCGCTGCCGCCGCCGCGGTGCCCGCCGCACCGGCCGCCTGCGCCGGCTTCAGCCCGCCCGGCGAGAACCGCAGCGCCTGGTCGGGTATGCGCAGCACGTTCCTGCGCCGTGCCGTGATGATTCCCACCGTCGCGGTCATGCCCGGTTTCAACAGAAAGTCCGGATTCGAGACACTGACCACGGCATCGTAGGTCACGACGTTCTGTATGACTTGAGGGGCTTGTCGCACCTGTACGATGGCGCCGCGAAACGTGCGCCCCGGATAGGCCGCGACCGTGAACTGCGCCGCGTCGCCATTCTTGATCGCGCCGATATCGCTTTCACTCACGTTGGTGTCGACCTGCATCCGGGTAAGGTCGGTGGCGATGAGAAACAGCGTGGGCGTCTGAAAGCTCGCCGCCACGGTCTGCCCGATCGTGATGTTGCGCGCCACCACCGTTCCGTTCACCGGCGAGATGATGTTTGTGTACCCGAGATTCACCTTTGCGTTCGACACCAGCGCCCGATCAAGCTGAGCCTGCCCCTCGAGCTGGTGCACCAGCGCCGCCTGGTCGGTATAGGTCATCTGCGAGACCAGATTCCGCTGCACCAGCGCCGCGTAGCGCGCAAGATCGGCGCGCGCGCCCGAGAGCTGTGCACTGTCGCGCGCGAGCTGCCCCTTGGCCTGCTCGAGTGCCGCCTCATAGGGGCGCGGATCGATTCTGGCGCAAAGCTGCCCCTTTTTCACCCGCGTGTTGTAATCGCAGTAGACGTCCTGAATGACACCCGACACGTAAGAGCCGACGATGATCGTCATCACGGGGTTTACGGTACCGGTTGCCGTGACGGTAGGGGAAATGTCCCCCCGGCTCACGGAGGCCATGAGATAGGTCGCGGCTGGCGCGGGTCGAACGACCCACCATCCTGCCACGCCTGCGACGATGGCCACCGCAAACGCCGCCGCCAATAGTGCGAGGCGGCGCCGGGGCTTGTGCGGCGCGCCGATTTCGCCCGCGGGCGCATCGGCCTCGGGCCGGTTGCGCCCGGCGTCTACCTGGCTCATCTGCTGCAAAACCCGACCTCCGCAAGCCGGCGCCGTCCCCGGTGCCCGATCCGGCTCACCTTGAGCCGCGAGGCGATGCGCCGCCATCCGTACAGCCCGCAGCGTGAGCTTCGAGACCGGACTGTCGGCCGGAAATACCCCGATCGCGGTCGCGGCGCAAATCTCCTGCTCGATGTTGCTTGCAGGCGTACGCGGTTGTGCGCATGGGCAACGCCGGTCCGGCGTAGGACGATGTCTACTGCATTGCGCTCAGCGGGGCTGCCATGAATCGACGAATCGGACTGTGGACGACGATGCTCGCAGGAGCGGCGTGGCTGCTGTGCGTCACGAGCTACGCGCCGGCGGCACAGGAATCCACCGTGCAACCGGGTGAAAGCCCGGCAGCCGAGGCGAGGGCGCAGACGGCGCCGCCTTTCACCCCCGCTCAGCTGGATCAGCTCACCGCCCCGATCGCGGTCTACTCCGATCCGCTGCTCGGCATGATCCTCACGGCTGCGACCTATCCAGTGGAGATCGTCGAAGCGACCCGCTGGCTCGATGCCGACGACCATGCATCGCTTCGCAAAGTCGCACTCGATGCGACGCTGGCGCCGCAAAACTGGGACACGAGCGTCAAGGCGCTCGTGGCTGTTCCACACGTGCTGCGCATGATGAACGAGCATCTCGAATGGACCGCGCAGCTCGGGGACGCCTTTCTCGCCCAGCAAGCCGATGTCATGGACTCGATCCAGCGGCTGCGCCAGCGTGCCGTCGGCTCCGGGGAGCTGCGCTCGAGCCCGCAGCAGAGCGTTGCCACCGAAGAGAGAGAGGTCATCATCGAGCCCACGAGCCCTGATGTGATATACGTTCCCTGCTACTCCTCCGTCATCTATGGCCCCTGGCCCTGGCCGGCCTACCCGCCCTATTACTTTCCCCTGCCCGGGTTTTGCTATCCGGGACCGGTCATCACGTTCGGCATCGGCTTCGGGATCACCGGCCCGTACTGGGGCTGGGGGCGCTGGAACTGGCGTCGGCACGGGTTTTATGTCATCGGGCCGCGACCTCGCCGCGGGCCGGTGCCGATGCGGCCTTGGGTTCGCAATTCCGCGCATCGCCAAGGGGTGTCTTATCCCACCCTAACGCGACCCCGTCGCGCCCCCGGCCTGACGGCCGCGCCACGGCAGGGTTATCGGATCGTGCCCGCACGGCCGGCCCCGCTGCCCGGTCCTTCCCGGCGCGTCGGTCCCGCAGCCCCACAAGTCGGACCTGGACCACATTCGGCGCGTGGCAATTACGGTGGCGGTAGGCGCGGCAGCGGGCGCGGCGACGGCAGACCCCCGCACTGACCGCAGGCGGGCTGCCCTTCGCTCAAGAAACGCCCGCCTAGGTAAGCATCCATGGTCGACTTCTTCATCGATCGGCCCATCTTCGCCACCTCCATCGCGATCCTGATGGTACTCGCTGGGCTCATCGCCTATCGGCTGCTGCCGGTCGAGCAGTTCCCCGACGTCGTGCCTCCCCAGGTGCAGGTGACCTCGAGCTACCCGGGCGCGAGCGCCCAGGTCGTCGCCGACACGGTCACGACCCCGCTCGAAGAGCAAATCAACGGCGTCGAGGGGATGATCTACAGCTCCTCGGTGAGCGCCAACGATGGAAGCTCGACGATCACGGTCACCTTCAACGTCGGCTACCCGGTCGACATCGGGGCCGTCGATACGGAGAACCGTATTACCGCGGCGACCGGACAGCTGCCGCCTGTCGTGAATCAGAGCGGAATCACGGTGCAGAAGGTCAATCCGAACTTCACCATGATCGTGAATCTGTTCTCTCCGCACGGCGCCTTGAGTCTGCCGACGATCAGCAACTATGCCTACCTGCAGATCGTCGATGTGCTCAAGCGCCTGGCGGGCGTCAGCAACGTCATGATCTTCGGAGAGCGGCGCTACGCGATCCGCGTCTGGCTCAATCCCTACAAGCTCGCCAGGTTCGGCCTGACCGCCACAGACGTGAAAAATGCGATTCTCGAGCAGAACCAGCAGGTCGCCGCCGGCAAGTTCGGCGAGGCCCCCGCTCCGGCGGGCACCGCTTTCGATTATCAGGTGAACACGCGCGGCCAGCTGCTCGACGCCCGGCAATTCGGCAACATCGTGCTGCGGGCGGCAACCGCGACCAGCGGCACCGTGTACCTGCGCGATGTGGCCCGTACCGATCTCGGCTCGATGCAGTATTCCGAGAGCGCCTTCCTCGATCAGCAGCCCGCGGTGATGCTCGCCGTATTCCAGTCCCCGAGCGCCAATGCGCTGGCCGTGGACCGCGAGGTGCGCAGCGCAATGGCTCAGCTCGCAGGGCGCTTTCCGCCCGGTCTTAGCTGGAGCGTGAGCTATGACACCACGACCTTCGTGGCCGCATCCCTGAGCGAGGTGTTGATCACGCTGTTCATCGCGCTCGCGCTCGTGATAGCTGTCGTGTACCTCTTTCTGCAGAGCTGGCGGGCCACCATCATACCGGCGGTCGCCATCCCGGTCTCGCTCGTCGCGACCTTCGCGGTGATGTACGTCATCGGCTTCTCGATCAATACGCTCAGCATGCTCGGAATGCTGCTCGCCATCGGACTGGTGGTGGACGATGCGATCGTCGTCGTCGAAAACGTACAACGCCAGCTCGAAAGCGGGCTCGCTCCCAGGGCGGCCGCCAAGAAGGCCATGAGCGAGGTGACAGGTCCCATCATCGCGACTTCCGCGGTATTGGCCGCCGTCTTCGTTCCCATCGCCTTCGTCCCGGGCATCACCGGCCGGCTCTACAACCAGTTCGCCGTCACCATCGCGGTATCCGTGGCGTTCTCGGCCTTCAACTCGCTCACGCTCAGCCCGGCGCTGTGCGCGGTGCTGCTCAAGCGCGAGCCTGCGCCCCGCTTCTTTTTGTTTCGTCGATTCAATCTCGGCTTCGATCGAACGAGAGGCGCTTACGCCGAGGCGGTGCCCGGGCTGGTGAGGCACCGGTGGGTCGCGCTCGCCGTGTTCGCCGTTGGGCTCGCGGCAACCTATCTGCTGTTTCGCACCGTGCCGGGGGCATTCCTGCCGAACGAGGACAACGGATATTTCTATGTGATCACCTCCCTGCCGAGCGGCGCCTCGCTCGAGCGCACGGACGCCGTGATGGCAGCGGAGCGCAGGATCGTCGAGGCGGCCCCCGGGGTCAGATCCGTGATTTCAATCAGCGGCTTCGATTTCGTGACTCGCTCGACGAACTCCTACAGCGGCGCGATGTTCGTCATGCTCAAGCCCTGGGATGAGCGTGGCGGCAGGCTGAGTGCGGCGAACATCATCGCCTCCCTGCGGCCGAAGCTCGCGCGCATCACCCAGGCCAACGTGTTAGCGCTGCTGCCGCCGGCCATCCGCGGAATCGGCACCTTTGGCGGCTTCGATCTCGAGCTCGAGGACCGCGCCGGCACCGGCAGCGGCGCCCTCGCCGACGCCACGCGCAATTTTCTGGCGCTCGCCCGCCGCCAGCCGGCGATCGACGGCGCAAGCCTGCTCAGCAGCTTCAATACGAACACCCCGGAGCTCGATTTCCATCTCGACCGGGACAAGGCGAAGCAGCTCGGCGTCAACCTGAGCGATGTCTTCGATACGCTGCAGATCTATCTCGGCTCGCTGTACGTCAACAACGTAACGCTGTTCGGACGAACATTTCAGGTGTTGCTACAGGCTGATGAGCGCGCCCGCGCAAACAAGAGCGAGCTGTCCGCGCTCTACACGCGCAACGCCTCCGGCGGGATGGTGCCGCTTGACACCCTCGGCTCGCTCTCCCCCACGGTGGGACCGGAGACCGTGCCCCATTACAACATGTACGAAGCGGCCGAAATAACCGGCAGCGCCGCCCCCGGGCACAGCTCCGCCCAGGCGATGGCGGCCGTCGAGCGCGCGGCGCGCAGTCTGCCGAGCGGCTTCGGCATCGAGTGGACCGGCATCACCTACCAGGAGCTGAAGGCCGCGGGGGTGGAGGGCATGGTGTTCGCGCTGTCGCTGCTGTTCGTGTTCCTGTTTCTCGCCGCGCAGTATGAGAGCTGGACGATGCCGTTCATGATCATCCTCACCGTGCCCTTGGCGCTGTTCGGGGCGCTGTCGCTGCTGTGGCTGCGGGGCTTCGACAAGAATGTGTACGTGCAGATCGGCTTCGTGATGCTGGTGGGCCTCGCGGCCAAGAACGCCATCCTGCTCGTCGAATTTGCGCGTCGCCGACGCGAGGCGGGACTCGCAATCCTCGAGGCGGCGTGCGAGGCCGCCCGCTTGCGCGTGCGCCCGATCCTGATGACGGCCTTCGCGTTCATCCTCGGCGCCGCGCCGCTGATGTTCGCATCCGGAGCCGGCGCCGCCAGCCGCCGCTCGATCGGCACCACCGTCGTCGGGGGCATGCTCGCGGCAACGGTGCTCAGCCTGGGGTTCGTCCCCATCTTTTACGTAGTCATCGAAAGCCTACGCGAGCGGTTCCGGGGCGGGCCCGCAAGCGCCGCCCGCGGTGTCGAACCGCCGGCACCTGCGCAGGATTGCACTGCGCCGGCGGACACAGGAGGCCCGCGCAATGGTGAGTAAGCTGCGATCGGCCCGGAGCATTGCCGTCATTGCATTGGCTGCCACGCTCGGCGCGACCGCGCTGGCGTTGCACAGTCTGCGCGATCGGCAGGCGGCGGCAGGCCCGCTCCCTTCGCCCGGGACGGCCATGGAGGTTCCGGTCGCTTCCGTGGTGCAGGAAACCGTGCCGGTGTACCTCGAGTACCTCGGCACCACGCAAGCCGTTCGCAGTGTGACCCTGGAGGCGCAGGTGACAGGCTACCTCGAGCGCTATGCGGTGCGCGACGGCGAGGATGTGCGCAAGGGCCGGCTCCTCTACCAGATCGATCCGCGCGCCTACCGGGCGGCACTCGCTCAGGCCCGGGCGCAGCTAGAGCGCGATGCGGCCGCGTACCGATACGCTGCGGCCAATCACGCCCGCGATAGCCGCCTCATCAAGACCGGGGACGTGTCGCTCGACACGTTGCAGCTCGCGGCCAGCACCGCCGCGCAGGATGCGGCGTCGGTGGCGGCCGATCGGGCGGCCATCGAGACCGCCCAACTGAATCTCGGCTACACCTCTATCCGCGCGCCGTTTTCCGGGCGCCTGAGCCTGACCCAGGTCCATGAGGGAGCGCTCATCACGGTCGCCGGCACACAGCTCAACACGCTCGTGCAGCTCGATCCGATCTATGCCACGTTCAACCCTCCGGACACCGATTTGCCCCGGATCGAGACCGCGCTGCGCCGAGGCCCGCTTCCGGCGCGGGTGCTGATCGGCAACTCCACGACAGCCGAATATTCCGGCACGGTGACCTTCATCGACAACACCGTGAACAGCGGCACGGGCACGATCACGATGCGGGCGACCATCGCCAATCCCCGCCATAGCCTGCTGCCGGGACAATTCATCCGCGTCCGCTTGACCATCGCGGCCCGGGCGAATGCGCTGCTCATTCCCCAGATCGCCGTCAGCTCGAGCCAGCTTGGCCAGTATGTCTATGTCGTCGGCCCCGACAGCCTCGTCAGGCAGCGATTCGTCACGCTGGGCGCCGATTACGGCCCGTTGGTGAGTGTCGAAAGCGGGCTCGCCCCGGGGGAGTGGGTTGCGACCGGAAGTCTTCTCAGGCTCGGCTCGGGCATGCGGGTGCACCCCCTCCGGCAGACCCCGGCGGCGGCAGGCACGCCCGGACGCGCTGCGAGCAAGCCGCACCGGCCCGTGCGACCGGATTTGCAGCCCCGTCGAGGGCCGGCGGCCGTGAATGGACCGCGCCGATGATACTCAAGGTGCGTCAGGGTGGCGAGGGTGCCACCGCGATCGCGGTGATGCTTCTGCTCACAGGATGCGCCGTCGGGCCAGGCTTCCGGCGCCCCCGGCCCCCGCCGGTCACCGGCTACACCGTGAAGCCCCTACCCGCGCGCACCGCCAGTGCGCCGGTCGCGCACGGACAGGCCCAGCGCCTCGTGCAGGGGATGCACCTTCCCGGACAATGGTGGATGCTGTTTCATTCGCCGCCGCTCGATGCGATCGTCACGGCCGCATTGCGGGCGAATCCCAGCTTGCAGGCGGCGCAAGCGTCCCTGCGCGAGGCGCAGGCTGAGCTTCTTGCGGGCGAAGGCGCCTGGTATCCTGCCGTGAACGCCGCAGCCTCCGCCACGCGAGAACGGCTCTCGGGCAACGAGTTCGGGCAATCGGACGTGAGTCATGTTCTGACGCTCAAAAGCGCATCCTTGAGCGTTTCGTATCTGCTCGATCCCTGGGGCGGCAGCCGCCGGCAGGTCGAATCGCTCGCCGCGCAGGCCGGGTATCAGCGCTTCGAGCTGGAGGCGAGCTACCTGACGCTGACCTCGAGCGTCGTCGCCGCCGCGGTACAGGAGGCCTCGCTTCGAGGCCAGATCTCCGCCACGCGCGAGATCATACGCATCGAGTCGCGGGTGCTCGCCGGGCTCAAGCGCCAATTCGCGATCGGAGCCGCCGCCGACACCGCGGTTCTGGCCCAGGCCGCCGCATTGGCGCAGACGCGCGCGCAGATCGTGCCTCTGCAGAAGCAACTTGCGCTGACACGCGCTCAGCTGCGAGCCTACCTCGGGCGGCTGCCGAGCGAGCGGCTCTCCGAGCGCTTCGCGCTCTCTTCTCTGCGGCTGCCCCGGCGGCTGCCGGTGAGCCTGCCCTCCCGGCTCATCGAGCAGCGGCCCGACATTCGCGCCGCCGAGGCGCAGTTGCACGCGGCGAGCGCACAGATCGGTGTGGCCACCGCCAATATGCTGCCGCAGATTTCCTTGAGCGCGAGTCTCGGCAGCGACAGTCTCGGCCGGCTGTTCACCTCGAAGACCGGAGTGTGGAGCATCGCGGCAAGCCTCACCCAGCCGCTCTTTGAAGGCGGAACGCTCTATTACAGGCGCAAAGCGGCGATCGCGGCATTTCAGGTCTCCGCGGCCGAGTACCGGCAGACCGTGATCAGCGCGTTTGAAAACGTCGCGGACGCGCTGCGTGCGCTCGAGTTCGACGCCGAAGGGCTCGCCGCGCAGTCGGCCGCGGAACGGGCCGCCGGCGCCAGCCTGGCCGCCTCGCGGCGTCAGTACGAGACGGGTGCAATCAGCTATCTGTCGCTGCTCAACGCCGAGCAGACCTACCAGCAGGCCCGTCTCGCCCTGGTGCAGGCACAGGCTGCGCGATTCTCCGACACCGCCGCGTTGTTCCAGGCACTCGGCGGAGGATGGTGGCACCGCACGGACGCGGCGCGGACGCGCCGATGAGCGGCATTCCTGCGGGCGCCGGCCTCGCAACGCTCAGGGTCGGCGCGCTTGCTGCGCGCGAACGCCGGCCTGCTCGCCCGGCCTGAGACCCTTTGACCGAGGGAGCCGCCACCCTGGATCGGAACGAACTTCGAACGAAGCGGGTTGCCCTGCCGAGGAGCAGGGCCCCGGACATCGAGCCCGAGAGCGATCTGCGCAAGCCATTCGACGTCGACTCCATGGCGGTCGAGCGCCGCGCGCCGTCGCAGAGGCGCGACGGGCAAGCGATGGCCGGTGTTCCCGAGCCCCGACCCGGACTTCCCTCGGCGCACTGCACGGCGGCGCGACGCCGCCGCGGAAAACCAAATTGACGCCGCGCAAGGTGACGCTACACTCAAGCGCAATGGTATGTCGTCACGCCCGCGGGCGCCTGTCGGATGAGACGGCGCGCGAGCCATTGCGCGCAACCGGCAGGCAGAGGGTTGAGGAAGCAGAGCCGTGAAACGCCGGATCCTTTGCATCTTTCCACGCTACGCACCCTCCTTCGGCACGTTCGAGCACGCCTATTCCTTGCGCGGCAACACCCGGGCCTTCATGCCGCCCCAGGGCATCCTGGTGATCGCCGCCGCGGTGCCGGGCGATTGGGAAGTGCGCTTCCTCGATGAGAATGTCGCCGCGGCGAGGGAAGCGGACTTCGCCTGGGCCGAGGCGGTATTCGTGAGCGGCATGCACGTTCAGCGCGCCGCCATCGAGGATATCAACCGCAGGGCGCACCGGCTCGGCAAGACCACGGTGCTCGGCGGCCCTTCGGTCTCCAGCTCCCCGCAGCAGTACCCGGACTTCGACTACCTGCACATCGGCGAGCTCGGCAACGCCACCGAGCAGCTGTTCCGAGTGCTCGAGGCGAGCCCCGAGAGACCCACGCGCCAGGTGCGTCTGACCACGACCGAGCCCACCGCCCTGAGGGAGTTTCCCGTTCCCGCCTACACCCTGGCGCATCTCGGGAAGTACTTCATCGGCAGCGTGCAGTTCTCGAGCGGCTGCCCGTACCAGTGCGAGTTCTGCGACATCCCCGCCCTCTACGGGCGGGTGCCGCGCCTGAAGACGCCGGCGCAGGTGACGCGCGAGCTCGACGCCCAGCTCGCCGCCGGACTCTTCGGTGCGGTCTATTTCGTCGATGACAACTTCATCGGCAACCGCAAGGCCGCCCGCGAGCTGCTGCGCGAGCTCATCGTCTGGCAGCAGCGCAACGGCTATCCGCTCGAGCTCGCCTGCGAGGCCACCCTCAACATCGCCAAATATCCGGACCTCCTCGCCATGATGCGCGAGGCGTTCTTCACCACCGTCTTTTGCGGGATCGAGACCCCGGAGCTCGGGGCGCTCGAGGCGATGGGCAAGCGTCACAACGCCTCGTTTCCCATCCTCGGGGCGATCGAGACACTGAATTCCTACGGACTCGAGGTGGTCTCCGGCATCATCCTCGGCCTCGATACCGACACGCCCGAGACGCCCGCTCGCATCGCCGAGTTCATCCGCCGCAGCCACATCCCGATGCTGACCCCGAACCTGCTGCAGGCTCTGCCGCGCACGGCGCTGTACAAGCGCCTCGCTGCGGAGGGCCGCATCGTCGAGGACCCGCGCCTCGAGTCGAACGTCCGCTTCCGCAGGCCGTACGAGACGGTGGTCTCGGCCTGGAGGCGCCTCATTGCCGAGGCCTACAGTCCCGAGGCGGTGTACGAGCGCTTCGCATGGAATCTTGCGCACACCTATCCGAACCGCATCGCGCTGCCGGCGAGCCCGGCCCGTGCCTCCTGGGCCAACATACGCCGCGGCCTGTCGATCATGACCCGCCTCCTGCTCGAGGTCGGCATCGCCTCGGACTACCGCGCAACGTTCTGGCGCATGGCCTGGCCGCTGCTGAAGCAGGGACGGATCGAGGACGTGATTCACGTCGGACTCGTCGCGCACCATCTGATCAGCTACGCGCGCGAAGCCGTGGCGGGTAGTCAGAACGCCTCATTTTATTCGCCTCGGACGGCGCCGCAGTCAGGAACCGGTTGAGAAGCCGGACGGCGGCGGCACCGCGGTGCCGCCGCCGTCCGCGACGCCTGTCACGGTCGCTGCAGCTGACAGAACCGCCTCGGCGCGACCGCCCCCCGATGCGGCCCGTGGCAAGGGATCTCAGTCCCTCCCACCCCGCGCGCTCGAGGCTCCTTCGGGTGCGCCTCGCAGCGGGCCCGCGCAGCCCCGCCCGCCTGACACCCGTGAGGACTTGTACGGATTGTCGAGGTCTGGCCCGGGAGTCAGATTTCCGCATGGCGATCGTGGTTTCAAATCGCTCCGTGAGCGTTGAGCGGCCAAGCGCAATCCGTCCGGCGCAGCGCCGCGCGGTGTCGGGGCTGAAGATGCTGTGCGTGTGCCTTTGCTGCGGCCCGCTGATGGCCGCCTGCGCGGCGCTCAGCCGCCGGCCCGCGCCCCCGCCGCAGTACTCGGACGCTCATCCGCCCGGATTTCCGCCAACCATCCAATGGGTCGGCGAGATGACGGAGCGCGAATCGCGCAACTGGACCGCCTCGCAGCTCGCCGGGATCGCGCACTCGGCTCAGGCCAAGCCCCTCGACATCCTCGTGCTGTCAGGCGGAGGCGGCGCGGGAGCATTCGGCGCCGGAGTGCTCGCGGGGTGGAGCCGGCTCGGCACCCGTCCTCGCTTCCAGATCGTCACCGGAGTGAGCGTCGGGGCGCTCATCGCCCCCTTCGCGTTTCTCGGGCCGCACTGGAATCCCGAACTGTCCCTCGCCTTTGACGGGGCGAATGTGCCGCCGCTGCTCGAGCGCAGGCTCTTCGGCTGGCTCGGTGCGCTCTTTGGCTGGAGTGTGTTTCGAGGCGAACCGCTCAGGGCGCTCGTGGACGGATACGTCACGCCGGACCTGCTGCGCGCCGTGGCCGCGCGGGCAAAGAGCGGGCGCCTGCTGCTCGTCGCCACCACCGACCTCGATAGCGGCAATGTCCTCGTGTGGAACATGGGTGCGATCGCCTCGAAGGGGGGGCGGACCTCATTGCGGCTCTTTCGCCAGGTGCTCATCGCCTCGGCGAGCATTCCCGGCGTTTTCCCTCCGGTGCTGATCCCCGTGCAAGCCGACCACAAGATCTTCGACGAGATGAACGTCGATGGCTCGGCAAGCTCGGCGTTCCTGTTCGCTCCCGGGATCGCCTCGATCCTTCCCCAGCAGATCACCCCGCTGCGCGGCGCGAATGTCTATCTCGTCATCAATGGCCACCTGCGTCCGCACCCGATCAGCACACGCAATCACACCACCGTCATCCTCATGCGCAGTGTCGCTACGGAGCTCGCCAGCGATTCCCAAGTGCGCGTGGAGCTGGCGTATTCGTTTGCATCGCGACAAGGGGTGAGACTGAGGGTCACTGCGATCGCGCAGAGCTATCGCCTCAATGGCCTCATGGGCAACCTGAACCCGGCCAGGATGAAGGCCCTGTTCGCTTACGGCATGCGCTGCGCGCGGGAGAATCGGATCTGGACCGACCCCATCAAGCTGCTCAACGGGGTCGCCCGCAGCGGCTCCGTCTCCCTCGATGAGGCGGCCCCCTGCCCGGTGGCCGCCGTCGCCGCCGAGGCCGCCGGTGCGGCCGGATCGACCTCGGATCTTCGGCCGGCACCCCTCGGGCCGCGCACCGCCGATGGACGTTCATTCACGCTCGTTTCCACCCCCGGGCGGCTGCGAAATGCGCCGCTGCGCTCCATCGGTCGCTCCGCGGCACGCATCAACGGCCACGCTCCCACGGTAAGAAGCGCGCCTCGGCCTCCAGTTGCGGCACGACACCGGGCGGGCCGCGGCGCCCGGGCAGGAGCCGGGCGGAATTCAGAATGAATGTCAGCTCGGAGGCGACGTGAATGAACGCCGCCAGCAGCGGATTGAGCAGCCCCGCGGCCGCCAGCGCGATACCGAGCGAGTCCACCCCGATCGTACCGGCGAAGTTCACCCAGATGATGCGCCGCGTGCGCCGCGCGATGGCGAGCGTCTCGGTGAGCTTCGCCAGATCGTTCCCCAGCAACACCACATCGGCACTCTCCCTTGCCACATCGGTCCCCGAGCCCATGGCAACACCCACATGGGCCTCGATCAAAGCCGGCGCGTCGTTGATTCCATCGCCGACCATTGCAACCACATGGCCCGCACCCGCGAGGCGCTCGATGTATGCTCGCTTGCCCTCGGGGAGCAAGTCGGCGACCACCTCGACGATGCCCAGCTGCGCGGCGACCGATTCGGCCACGGCCCGCGCATCTCCCGTCAGTAGCACCGTGCGCATGCCCATGGCATGGATTGCCGCGATCGCGCTGCGCGCCTCCGGCCTGACACGATCGGCAATCTCGATAACGCCAAGAAGAGCCCCGCGGCGGGCAACGTAGACCTCGCCCGAGCCCCGATGAGCGATTGCGAGGGCATCCGGCACCGGGATGCCCTGCTCGTGCATCAGGGCGAGATTGCCGACGAGCACCCGCTCGCCTGCGACGCTCGCATCGATGCCGCGGCCCGGTCGATAGCCGAAGCGCTCCGGCTCGGCGATCGTGCGAGCGCACGTACGTGCCCGTTCGACGATCGTCCTGCCGAGCGGATGCTCGGAGCGCAGCTCTGCAGCGGCGGCGGCATCGAGCAGTGCCATCGGGTCGACGCCCTCGATCGGGTGCAGCGCGCGGATCGACGGCTGTCCGAACGTGAGCGTTCCGGTCTTGTCCAGCACGACCGTGTCCACCCGGGCGAGCTGCTCGAGGTGCAGTCCGCCCTTGACGATGGCGCCGCCTCGGGCCGCGCGGCCGATCGCGCCCAGGATCGCAAGCGGCGTGCCGGCGGCGATCCCGCAGGCGCCTGCGACGATGATGACCGAAATCGTCGAGCGGATGTCGCGGGACAGCAGATATGTAAGCAGCGCCGCCGCGAGCGCAAAATAGACGAGGTAGCCGGCCAGGCGGTCGGCCAAGCGCTGCACCGGAGCCCGGGAGCGTTCGGCCCGCTCCACCGCCTCGATGATCTTGCCGTAGCTCGTGTCGCGCCCCAGCCGCTCGGCGCGAATCTCGAGCGCACCGGACTGGTTGATCGATCCGGCGAAGACGCCGCTGCCCGGCGTCTTCTCCACGGGAAGCGCCTCTCCGGTGATGCGGGACTGATCGACGAACGAATGCCCGGCGATCACCGTGCCATCCACCGGGATCCGTCCGCCCGGGTTGACGAGCACGGCGTCACCGCAGGAGAGCTCATCCGCCTCGAGCTCGCAGAAGCCACCCGCGCGGCGAACCGTGACGGCGCTCGGAAGCAACTCGAGCACGGCGCGGATCGCCCGGCGGCCGCGCGAGACGGTCATGTTCTCGAGAACCTCGGCAGCCAGAACAAACAGCGTGATGACGAGCGCCGTGAAAAGCTGCGAGATCGCCGCCGCCGCCACGATGGCGATGGACATCGACAGCTCCATCGTCATCCGCCGCGCCAACAGGCTCTCGAATGCCTCCCTGAAGATCGGCCAGGCGCCGATCGCAAGGCCCAGAACCCCGATCACACTCACCGATCGCAGCGGCTCCCAGACGCCAAGCCACACCGCGGCGGCCGCCAGCGCGACCAGCACGATGCGCCCGGCCTCGGACACTGCGAGCGCGCGCTCATGGTCATGATGATCGTCGGCGGGATGGACATCGGCCTGCATCGCGCCTTCGCCCGCGCACGCGGTGCCGGCCGGGGTTGCGGCCCTCGCCGGCGGCTCGCGCCCGGGCGCGATCGGCGCAGCGCTCCGTTTGCTCATCGGGAAACCCGCAGCCCCTCGCGTGGCGCCTAGCGCAAGTAGGTGCGCATCACTTCGATCAACTCATCGGCGCCCTCGCGCCGCCGGGCCTCGGTTGCGAGCTGCGCCCCGGCGATGTGCCTCTCGATGTGGTCCTCCATGACCTCGAGCATCAGGCCGTTGATGGCGCCGCGCACGGCGGCGATCTGCTGCAGCACCTCCGCGCAGCCCCGTTCCGCCTCGAGCGCCCGCTCGAGCGCCTCGACCTGACCCCGGATACGGCGAACCCTCGAGAGCAGCTTGGTTTTCTCGCGCGTCGTGTGACTCATCGTCTCGGCCCTCGATACTCTAGGGGGGTATTATATCCCGCGACCGAGCCTGCGTATAGGCGATGGGATCTCGGGCGGCGATCGTGCAAACCGAGCCGTGCGCTCTGAAGTCCATGCTTGAACTCGGCGCTCGATCCCCGCACCATCGCCCGACATGAGCGCGCTCACCCTTTTCGGCCTGTTCGCGGTGACCGCGATGCTGGTCTTCTATTCGCTCGAGGATCGCAACCCCCTTTGCATCCTCGGCTTTGCCGCCGCGTGCGCATTGGGCTCCGCATACGGATTTCTGCAAGGCGCATGGCCATTCGGAATCGTCGAGGCCGTCTGGGCGATCGTGGCGCTGCGGCGATGGCGGCTCAAGAGCGCACGCCGCTGAGCGCATGAGCTGTCACGTGCGGGCCCGGGCGGGGCGGCGGCGGGGCACACTCCCTGTGCCTGGGCGGCCGCTCGTGATGCTTCATGGCTCGGGGTCGACCGCCGGTCGGTGGGAAACTCCTCAGAGGCAGTGCGCCGCCATGCCCGACAGACGCCGAGGCGTTACAGTGCTCCTCGGACGGACGCAGTGTCTTCTCGCGGGAAGACCCGTCGCGGCGGCCGCCGTCGCGACGAGCCGGACGGGCGGGCACGCGACAGGTGCGTCAAGATGGGGCGCTTTTCCTCGCCGGCGCCTTCGGGCTCTAGCCCGAGGCTAGCGCACGACCCGTCGCCGGGCGGCCCGTCGCGCGCGAGCGCACGGTCGCCTCCGCCAGATACTCGTCGCCTGAGCGGGCCTGGGCGCGCCGCTCGATGACGGACGTCTCCACGTGGGGGTCGCTCGCACCGGCGCGACGCGCCGCCGCCAGCGCAAGCGCGCGCGAGACATCCTTCGCCGCCTCGATCGCCTCCGCGGCCTCGCGGAAATCCCGGATGCCCGCCGGATCGTGCACCCGAAACACCCGCCACTCCGGCTGGTTCACCAGCACCTCGCAGGTCTCCGAGACCACCCCGGCCACCGCGCCCACCGCATTGCACACGGCGGCATGCTCGGGAACGATCAGTCGCGCGCCGAGGCGGCGCGCGACTTCCGCATAAAACGCCGCGGCCGGTGCACCGATGGCCACGAGCGGGACGGACAGATGCAGCCGGGCATCGAGCAGCCGGGAGATCGGGCTGCCCTCGACCGTGCGATCGATCAGAATCCCGAGCGGGCCCCAGCGCCCCTCGTGCGGCTCGACGCCGGGGTCCTGCGCCAGTGCGCTTTCCAACACCACCCTCGCCGCCCGCCGGATAACCTGCTCATAGACTCGCCCGCACAGCCCCTCCGGCGTGTCCTTGCCGGCGCGCGCGCGCTCATTGCGCTCTTCGGTCGCGAGGATCGCCGCGCCGAGCCGGGCGGCATCCGGGCTCCAGCCGCTCTGGCGGCCGAGCACGTGCAACGCATCGCTCGGCGTGAATCCCGCGATGGTCGCAAGCCCCCGGTCCACCAGGTGTTGCAGCGCCTCGACGCCCTGGGCGGTGCGCGCCACCGCATCGAGCCGTTGCGGTGTCGCGCCGAGCGCCTCCCAGATGCGCTGCTCGAGCCGATCCAGATGCGCCCCCGGCTCTCGTCCGGGATTTCGATGACCGAACTGTCCGGCGAACGGCGGCAGGTGCTGCGCGCCGGCGAGCAGCGCGAGCTCCGCCAGCACCGCGGGGAACTGATGGGCGAGCAGACTCAACGGCAGCACTCTGCGCGGGCCGATCGTGATGCGTCCATCCCGATCGATGCGCACCTCGCTGTCGCCGCCGAGGCCGCAGGTGTGCACGTCGACGGCTTCAACCATCGTCCGCCACCCTCCGATCACCGCGCCGTCGGCGCGCACCACCGGACGCTCGCCGGCGATGATCGCCACGTCGGTTGTGGTCCCGCCCATGTCGGCGACGGCGAAGTCCGCGAGCCCCGTGAGAAACGCCGCCCCCACCACGCTCGCCGCCGGTCCCGACAGCACGGTCTCGACCGGATACTCGAGAGCAACCTCGGCTCTCATCAGGGTTCCATCGCCCTTTACGATCATCAACGGCGCCTCGATCGCCTGCTGGCGCAGGCTCTGGCGCAGGGCCGTCAGCAAATGCCGGATATGGGGCACCAGGCGCGCATTGAGCGCGGCGGTCAGGGCCCGCTTGGGGGCGTTCAACTGCGAGGTGAGCTCATGGCTGCAAGTGACCGGCTTGCCGCTCAGGCGCCGGATCTGATCTCGCATCCGCAGCTCGTGCTCCGGGTTGCGCACCGAGAACTGCGCCGCAACCGCGAAGGCCTCGACCCGCGGCCCGAACTCCCGCACCGCCGCTTCGACCGCCGCCTCATCGAGCGGCTCCTCCTCCCGGCCTGTCGGGTCGTGTCCGCCGCGCACCCGCACGACCGCCGCTCCGACACCCTTCAGGCCGGCCTGCTCCACCATCCGCTCGTTGAAGCCGGCGAGGAGGGCGCAAATCGGGCTGAAGCGGTTCTCGACCACCGCATTCGTCGCGAGCGTCGTCGAGACCGACACGAGCGAGACGTGGCGGCGGGCGCCATCGGGCAGCGAGTCCAGGACCGACCGGAGCGCCGCTTGCAGCCCGACCGACAGGTCCCAATGGGTGGTGAGCGCCTTGGCGCTCGCGATGACGCGGCGCTCGCCATCGAGGACCACCGCATCCGTGTAAGTGCCGCCCGTGTCGAATCCGATCCGAAGCTCCGGACAGGACATCGAGGTTTCAACCGAACTGCCGTTGTTCATACCGAGCGCACGCTGCCGAAAGGAAACGAGAAGTGCTTGCTCAAATGCGACATCGACGTGCTTCCGTTCGCTCGCCGGAGCGTGATCGGCGGCCGCCGGCAGTTGACAAGCCGCGAAACGCCGCTCGTCACATGCGCGCCGAGCCGCGCAGGCGGCCTAGGCGAAGGGCGGCTCATCGTGCAGCGGATGTATCGCTACCGAAGGACAATCGCGGTCCGCGCCTTGGCCGCAGCGCATTTAAGTCCGAAGAGATCTCTCTCAGCCGGCACCGTTGCGGCGCGCCATTGTGAAGGCTGCGCGAGCGGCTGTCCATTCACCACCGGGGGTCGGATGCGGCAAGACCCGCGCCTGCCGCCTTAAGAGCGGGCGGCCTGCGCCACGGCCGAGAGACTTGACGCTGATGTGCGTCGTTCGGCCATAATCGCCGCCTGGACGGTCCACATGAGCGATTTACGCAGAGCGTTGGCGCAGATTGA
Organism: Pseudomonadota bacterium; assembly: GCA_021792755.1. Classification (GTDB taxonomy): domain Bacteria; phylum Pseudomonadota; class Gammaproteobacteria; order Steroidobacterales; family Steroidobacteraceae; genus 13-2-20CM-66-19. Next base: position 183,617 of record JAJYUA010000002.1, on the reverse strand, counting down.
AGCGATCCGAGGTCAGGTCGCTCGCGCCACGGAGTTTCGCGGTTACGACCCGCTGACACTGGCGGGCACGGGTGTATTGGCGGGCATCGCCGCCGCTTTGCAGGGGGCACTGATCAACAGCCCCGCACGCCACCCCGGCGTGTACTTGAAGCTTTGGGTCGGCACGGCGGCGTTGTCGTTGGCGCTCATCAGCGTCGAGACCGTCTTGCGGGTACGGCGCCGCCATTCCACCCTCGCGCTGCCCATGCTGCGATCCGCCGGCGGGGAGTTTCTCCCCTCCATTGTGGCGGGCCTGCTGATCACCGCGGTGATCGCGCACGATGCGGCGCCGGAAGTATGGATGCTGCCCGGGCTCTGGCAGGTCATCTTCAGCCTGGGCGTATTCTCCTCGTGCCGGCTCCTTCCGCGCCCCATGTTCGCGGTGGGGCTGTGGTACCTCAGCACCGGCTTGATCCTGCTCGCGGGCGGCAGGGACGCGTGCGCGCTGTCGCCGTGGGCGATGGGTGTTCCGTTCGGGATCGGGCAGATTCTCGTTGCGGCCGTGCTGCGCTTCGGCCATTGGGAGGCAAATGACATCTCGTAATGCGAAGAAGGAGCAGTCGCGCCGGTTCGCCTACCGCGGACTGGACCGGATCATCCACGAGCGCGCGCGGCTGAGCATTCTCGCCTCGCTGCTCGCTCATCCGAAGGGTCTCTCCTTCGGTGAGCTGTTGGAGCTGTGCGACCTGACGGACGGCAACCTCAGCCGTCACCTGCAGTTGCTGCAGACCGAGAAGCTCATCACCGTCGCGCGGGAAATCGGGCCCGGCCGGCCGCAAACGATGTGCCGGCTCACCGCCCTTGGCCGCAGGCGCTTGCTCGAGTACCTGGCGGTGCTCGAGCAGGTGCTCGTCGATGCCGCCGAGGCGCTCGGTGCTGACGCGGCTCCCGCGGCCCGAGCGGCCGCGGCGCGCGGCTGAAGGCGCTCGCGCCGTCGATGCGCGAGGGCGGCCGGGCGCTCGGCGCCAGGGGTGGCGCGCGCGACGCCTTCGGCTTGCTTGTACTTTGCGCGATAAAGTTTATGATAGAATATTCCGTCCGGAGCGCGGCTCGAGCTCAAGACGGCCGGCGCGCGGACCTGGCGGATGCGGCCGAGACATCGTGTTGTGGCATCCGCAGGTCGCGCCCGGTTGCGAGGCAAGACCGTGCTTGGTCCACGAACGAGGTTGAAACTCATCATGACGAGTCGTTTCACTTCCGCCCGCCCCGGTCCCCCCCGCCCTCTCGCCACGGTGCTGTTGGCGCTGTTTGTGGTGTTGCTGGCGCCCATCGCCCGTGCCCGCGCCGACGACGGGTCGCCCGGCGCCGCTTCCTCGCCCGCCTCCCGGTCATCGACCGAATCGAGCGCATCGCCGAGGCAAACGGGCGCCTCGAGCCAGCCGAAGGCACACAAGTTCCGGCTGAAGCCCCGCGCGTGGTGGCGACGGCCCTGGGTGCTGCCGACCGCGGGCCTGGTGGCTTTTCTTACCGCGATGAGAATCCACGAAGGGACCAGTCACGGGCCCTTCGGCATCGATTACCGATTGACGAGGCAGGACAAGAACGGGATTTTGTCCCGCTCGAATCAGTTGGGGCTGGAATACGGCACCGTGGCCTTCGAGGCCGCCGGCGCGCTGGTGCTCGGCAACCACAAGGGGCTTGGTCATGTGTTCTGGCAGGCGGCGGATTCATCGGTGTTCGCCGGCTTCGCCGCCGATGCTCTAAAATACGCCTTTCGCCGCGCACGGCCCTTCCAGGGCAAGGGGCCAAACGCCTTCTTCGACGGCATGTCCCAAAGCTTCCCGAGCGGCGAGGTCACGCTGCAGGCGAGTTTCGTCACACCCTTCATCCTGCACTACCGGCACCGGTATCCGTGGATTTGGGCCGCGGAGCTGTTGCCCATCTATGACGCCTATGGGCGCATGAGGAGCCAGGGGCACTGGCAATCGGATGTTCTCGCCGGCTGGATACTCGGCTCCGCCTTCGGCTACTGGGCCTCGCAACGCAAGATTCCGCTGCTGGTCGAGATCCTGCCGCGCGGCGTGTCGGTCGGCTTCGTCAAGGACTTCTGAATGCGCCGGCTGCGGGCGGCGCTTGCGCTGGCGGCGCTTGCGCTCACCGGCTGCGCGACGCTGCCCGCCAACGGCAACTGGGGCGGGAATGTCACGGTGCGGCCGGGCTGGGCCCGGCTGCGCCGCGCGGCGCTGTCTGCGGTCACCGACCCGTGGGTGTGGGCTCCGCTTGCCGGCGCAGCGGCGCTGCAGGCGGGCAACCTCGATCACCGCCTCTCGCGCTGGGGCCGCACGCACACCCCGATTTTCGGCTCGAACGCGAATGCCACGCGATGGAGCTACCGGCTGCGCAGCGCCTCGGTCGGAATGGACATCGCGGCGATTCTGTTCGCCCCGAGCGGCCGCTTCGGCAAGAGCTGGCTCGAGGACAAGGCCAAGGGCTACCTCGTCAACCTGGTCGCGGCCACCACCGCGATCGAATCGAACACCCTGATCAGCCGCTCGGTCCACCGCGAACGGCCGAACCACGCCAACGATCACAGCTTCCCTTCGAATCACACCACGGCCTCCGCCGTGTACACCAGGCTCGCGATGCTCAATCTCGAGCAGATTCCCATGGATCAGGGCGTGCGCGACGCGCTCGATGCGGGCCTGCACGGACTCACCTTCGCCACCGCCTGGGCGCGCATCGAGGGCGGATGGCACTATCCGTCCGACACCCTGTTCGGCATGGCGCTCGGCAACTTCTGCGCCGATTTCTTCACTCGCGCCTTCATGGGGCTGAACGACCCGCGCCGGCTGGTGGCGTTCTCGCCCCTGCCCGGCGGCGGACTGCTCACCTTCTCCCTGGCGCTCGGCCGAGGCTAGTGCCACGACACCCTGACTTCGCACCCTCAGGCCGGCGAGTGACATTGACCATGAGCGAGCGGCACCGATCGATGAAATGCTCATCGCACGGGACCAGACTCGCCACCCCATTGGCTCGAACCGCAAGCTGGCGCTACCCCGGGCGCTGCAGCGTAAGGCCGCCCGCTGCATGTCGCGTCCGCCGAAGCAGTTGACCCCGCCCGTATGGTAGCGCTCCCTTTCGATTGCTGATATCGTTGCACTCGATTGCGGACGGCCAAGCGCCTCCCGGCCCTGCGGTCAAAGCGCGCGTGAGGCAGTTGAGTTCGCGCTCATCGGCGAAGCGTTGATTCGAGGAACATGATGAAACGAGACGCGCCGCCGCGACTCGCGATGCTGACTCTCGCCGCCCTCTGCCGGGCGGGCGCCGGTCACGCCGCAGTCCATGCCCCGCGCGTGCGCGTGGCAGACGGCGAGTTGCTCGGGCTGCGCGAAGGCGGCGTTGAGGCCTTCCTCGGCGTGCCCTACGCCGCCCCGCCGACCGGCGTGAACCGCTGGCGTGCGCCGCAGCCGCTGCGGCCCTGGCGCGGGGTGCGCCTCGCTCAACACTTCGCGCCGAGCTGCCTGCAGACGCTCACGCCGCACGGTATCGGCCCATGGTCCGCGGAGTACGTGGTGCACGGGCGGGTGAGCGAGAACTGCCTGTACCTGAACATCTGGACGCCATCGCACGCCGCGCAGCCGCTGCCGGTCATGGTGTGGATTCCGGGCGGGGCGTTCATCTCCGGCTCCGGCTCGGTGCCGATCTACAACGGGCGGCACCTCGCGGCACGGGGCATCATCGTGGTCACGATCAACTACCGGCTGGGGGTGCTCGGCTTCTTCACCGACCCGGCGCTCGCGGCGCAAGCGAAGCGCCTGCACGAGCCGCCCGGCAACTGGGGCCTGCAGGACATGATCGCGGCGCTGCGCTGGGTGCGCCGCAACATCGGCGCCTTCGGCGGCAACCCCCGCGCCGTCACCGTCGCCGGCCAGTCGGCCGGCGCGATAGCCGTGCAGGAGCTCATCGTCTCGCCGCTTGCCGCGGGTTTGTTTGCCCGGGCCATCGCCGAGAGCGGTCTGCCTGACTCCCTGCCCACACCGTCGCTGGCGGCGGCCGAGCGTGCCGGCGAGGCGTTCGCGCGCGCCAGGGGAGCGAGCACGCCGGCGGCGCTGCGCGCGCTGCCAGCGGCTCGACTCACGACCACCGCCGCGGCGATGACGAGTCCGCTCATCATGCCGATCGTCGACGGCAAACTGCTGCCCGCCGTGCCCGAGCGACTGCTCGCCCGGGGCCGCTTTGCGCGCACACCGGTCCTCCTCGGCATGAACGCCGATGAGAACACCGGCTTTCACGCCAATCCCGTCAAGTTGAGCCGCGCCGCCTGGCACGCCTACCTGGCGAGAACCTTCGGCGCCCTCGCGCCGCGCTTCGCCCGCCTGTTCCCGGCCCCGAGCGCGACCGCCCGTGCGCGGGCGCTCAGGGCGGTGCGGCGCGACCTGGGACTCGCCGCTCTGTATCGGTGGAGCCGCCTGCGGCTCGCCCACGCACGCTCGCACATTTACGCCTACCTGTGGACGCACGTGGAGCCCGGACCTCGCTCGCGTGTGTGGCGGGTGTTTCACTCCTCGGAGATTCCTTATGTCTTCGAGACCCTCGCGGCGGCGCCCCAGCGGCATTTCACCGCCCTCGACTGGACGATCTCGCGCCGCATGTCGCGCTACTGGGTCAACTTCGTGAAAACCGGCGATCCGAACGGGGCCGGGCTGCCGCACTGGCCGAAGCTCACCCGGCGCGGACTTTGGATCATGCAGCTCGGCGCGCGCGCGGTGCCCAGGCCCATCCTGCCGCCGCGGCTGCTGCGTCCGATGCGTGCCTTCATCGCCTCGGGCGCAATTGCGAAGCTGTTCTGAGCGCCTCGGCGCCTCGCGCCCCGGATGTCTCGACCCCCGGGCGAGGAAAACCCTGATCCCTCTTCGGATCGATCGCGCGGCTCACAGCGGATACTCGCCCCCCGTGAACACCGCCGTCCCTTCGCTGCCATAGCCGACACCGGTGTATCCGACCCCGAACGGCCGAGCGATACCCCGGAATCCAACGCCGAGGACGTCGTGGAGCTTGTCGATCGGGAAGGTGGCACCGGCACAGCATCCGCCTATTCGAGCGCGATCCGCGGAAAGTAGAACGAGACGGTCCAGTTGGGCATGTCGACGATCTCGCTGATGCGCAGATCCCCGCAGACGCTGCACAGCAGATAGGCGTCGATCGCGGCAATCCCGTACTCGCGCCCCAGCCAGTCGATCATCGAGCGAACCGCATCGCGCGCCGCGACCATGAGGTCAGGTCCGATGCCTGTGGTCGTCAAATAGCCTCGCCCGTCGAGGTGGCGCACGACCGGCCCCGAGGTGAGCAGCCGCGGAAAGGCGAGCGGGCGGCGCTTGATGAGATCGAATCGAAGCGCCACGCGCATCGGGCTTTCGAGCGCCGTGCCGCACACCTCGCCATCGCCCTGCGCCGCGTGGGTGTCACCCACCGAGAACAGGGCGCCGGCGACCTCGACAGGCAGATGCAGCTCGCTGCCGCAGGCGATGTCGCGCAAGTCCATGTTGCCGCCGACTCGACGCGGCGGCACGACACTGTGGCAGCCGGGCTGCGCCGGAGCGACCCCGATGGTCCCGGCAAAGGGCTTCAACGGGACCCTCGCCCACGGCCCGAAGGCGCAAGGGCTCAGGGCCCACTCATCGTAGCGCCACAGGTGCAGCGCCGGCTCCTTGAATTCGTCCGCGAGCAGCCCGAAGCCCGGGATGTTCGCCGTCCAACCCCACCCCGACGGCGCGAACGACAGCACGGTCACTTTCAGGATGTCGCCGGGCTCGGCCCCCTCGATGTACACCGGGCCGGCCACCGGATTGACCCGGGCGAAATCAAGGCCGCCCACGTCCGCGGCCACCGAGGCGGGGGAGAACTGGCCGCCGGAGGCATCCTGCACCTCGAACTCCAGCGATTGACCCGGCGTGATGCGTGCCACCGGGGCCAGGCTGTTGTCCCAGCCGTAGTGCTGCGCGTGAATCGTGTGGCGGTGGCTCATGGCCGGGGATGGGTGCCGTGATCAACCTACTGTATCATGGATCGCGCTGCCGCCAGACTCGGCCGCGCCACCTCGCTCGTTCCCGGAGCCACGAACATGTCGGTTGAGCAATTCGGCTACGAGGATCAGCTCGATCGGGCGCTCACCCTGGGCGATTTGATCGTCTACGGGATGATCTTCATGGTGCCGATCGCTCCGTTTGCCGTCTTCGGATTCGTCTGGCGTGACGCCAAGGGCATGGTCGCTCTCGCGTACCTGATCGGCCTCACCGGCATGCTCTTTACCGCGCTCAGCTACGCCGCCATGTCGCGCGCGTTTCCGTTGGCGGGATCGGTGTACGCCTACGTTCAGCGCGGTTTGCACGAGACCGCGGGCTTCCTCGCCGGCTGGCTCATTCTCCTCGACTACATCCTCATTCCCGCCCTCCTTTATCTCTTTTCGGCCGTGGCCCTGCGCCCGCTGCTGCCCGGGATTCCCGCCTGGGCCTGGCTGGTCGGATTCGTCGCCTTCAATGCGGGAGCCAACGTGCTCGGGGTGCGTTTCACGGCACGCCTGTACAAAGTGCTCCTCGCCCTGGAGCTGCTGACGCTCGCGCTGTTCGTGACTTTCGCAGCGCTGGCGCTTCACGACGGCGACGGCGCCGGCCGGCTCACGCTCGCGCCGCTTTACGATCCGCGCGTGTTCTCGCTCACCACCGTGGCGGGCGCCACCTCCATCGCCGTTCTGTCGTTTCTCGGTTTCGACGGCATCTCCACGCTGTCGGAGGAAAGCGCGGGGGCGCACAATGCCGTCGCCCGCGCGACGCTGCTGTCGCTCGTCCTGATCGGCGCGCTGTTCATGCTGCAGACCTGGATCGCCGCCGATCTCGCCCAGGGGATGCACTTTCGCTCCGCGGCAACGGCCTTTTACGACATCGCCGCCCGCGCCGGCGGCCCCGGGCTGCGTCTTGCGGCGATCCTGGCCATCGTCATCTCGTTCGGCATCGCCAACGCCATGGCCGCCCAGGCCGCGGTCTCGCGCATTCTGTTCGCGATGGCCCGCGACCGAAAGCTTCCCGCCGCGCTCGCGGCCGTGCATCCGCGTTTCAAGACACCGTACGTCAGCACGGTGCTCGTGGCAGGCGTGTCGCTGCTGGTGGGTCTGTTCTTCGACCACCGCATCGATGACCTGAGCCGGGTGGTCAATTTCGGCGCCCTCACGAGCTTCGCCCTGCTGCACCTCGCGGTCGCCTACCATCACTACTTCCGTCAGCGCACGGGCGCGTGGTTCCGGCATTTGATCTGTCCGCTCGCCGGGCTCGGCGTGATCCTCTACGTGCTCTACGGAATGAGTCCGGTCGCGAAAATACTCGGCGGATCCTGGATCGCGCTCGGCGTCCTTTACTACCTCGTGCTGACGGTGCGCGCGCGAAACCGGGCGAGCCCCGCGGGCATCCCGCCGGCCTGACAGCCGCACCGCCCGGCAATCGCCGGCGCGATACCTCGATCCGGCGACGGTGGATCTCGTGCCTCGGCAGGGTGCTCACGGTTTCAAGCGCCGGCTCGTACCGCTGCGCGGCAAAGCCATGCTCTCGCACCACGACATCAAGCCGGTCCGGCGCACCAGCGGCGCCGCCGCGACCGACGGCGATGTGGCTGTCAGGTGGTAGAAGACCCGGCCGGCGCGGTTGCCGAACGCCCCGCCGCAGGCATGCGTGGTCAAGGCGCCCGCCCCCGAGCGCCCGCGCCCCGGTTCCGGCGCCCTGGTGGAATCCGCCACCGTGCCCGGACCGCGCCGCTTTTATGCCCCCGGGCTAAGACAGGCGTATGATGCCACTCGTCCGGCGGACGAAGTCCGCGGATCGAATTGAGGGGGGGGGGAGAACAGTGAGAGTTCACACGGGTCCTACGTGTCGGGACAAGGCACCTGATGGTCTTAGCACCTGCCCTGCTGGCCGCAACCGCCCTTGAGGCGGCCCCCGATGCAATGATCGTCGTCGATGCCGGCGGGATCATCCGCTATGCCAACCGCCAGGTTGGGGCTCTGTTCGGCTACGCGCCCGAGGAGGTGATCGGCCTCGGCGTCGAGCGGCTGATGCCCGAGCGCTTTCGCCGCCACGATATCGGTGCCGGCAGCAGATACATGACCGACATGCGTGCGCACCCGATGCGTCAGGGCCTCGATCTGTATGGGCTGCGGCATGACGGTACGGAATTTCCGGTCGAGATCAGCCTGAGCCCCATCAACGAGCAGGGGGAGGCGCTCATCGCCGCGTCCATCCGGGATGGCACCCATCGCAAACGCACCGAGGGCGAGCTCCTTGCGGCACGCGCCGGCGCCGAACGGGCGCGGGAGGCGGCCGACCTCGCCAACCGGGCAAAGAGCCGCTTTCTCGCCACGGCGAGCCACGACTTGCGCCAGCCCCTCCAGACACTCGCTCTGCTCAATGGGACGCTGCGCCGCACGGTGCTTGACGAGGACGCCGCCCGGGCGCTCGACCAGCAAGAGCAGGCGATCGCGGCGATGTCGCGGCTGCTCAATGCGCTTCTCGACATCAGCAAACTCGAATCCGGCGCGGTCAAGCCCGCGCCCGAGGATTTCGCCGTCGCCAGCCTCTTCGAGGAGCTGCGGCGCGAGTTTACCGAGATCGCCACAGGCAAAGGCCTGCAGTTCGACGTCGAGCCTTCCCCGATCTGCGTGCACAGCGACCCGTCGCTCATCGGGCAGGTGCTGCGAAACCTTGTCGCCAACGCCATCAAGTACACCCGGCGCGGACGCGTGACGTTGAGCTGCCTCGCCAGCCACGACTCGATGGTGCGCGTCGAAGTGCTCGACACCGGGATCGGCATTCCGGCCGATCAACTCGCCTGCATCTACGACGAGTTCTACCAGGTGGGGGTTGCAACCAACACCTCACGCGAGGGCTACGGGCTCGGGCTCGCGATCGTCAAGCGGATCGCGGAGCTCCTCGAGCTCAGGCTCGAGGTGCGCTCCCAGCCGGGAGCCGGCTCGTGCTTCTCCCTCCTGCTGCCCCCGGCGCGCGGACAGCCCGCCACGCCCGATCGCGGCTCGGGAAACTGCGGCGCGCGGCGCGCCATTGCAGAGACACACGACACACTGAAGGTACTCCTGGTGGAGGACGATCCGGCCGTGCGGGATGCAACCCGAATGCTATTGAGCGTGGAAGGCTACCAGGTGACGGCCGTCTCCTCGCTGGCGGAAGCGCTCGAGGCCTCGCGCGCCGGAATCGATCTGCTCGTGAGCGACTATCACCTGCGTGACGGGGAGACCGGCACGCAGGTGATCGCAACACTCCGGCAAGCGCTCGGCTCGCCGCTGAAAGCCGTGCTCGTCACCGGAGACACCTCCACCGCCGTCCGCGAGCTTCCCCGCGACTTGAACCTTCGCATTGCCAGCAAGCCCTTGCAGGCCGAGGAACTGTTAAGACTGCTGCAGTCATTGATGGGGGCCGATACGCCCCCGCGCTTGGCGCAGGCCGCAGCCTCCCTCGAGACGAGCGAGCAGCCGACCCCGTGACCACTCGCGCAGCCCCCGAAGCCGCAGTGCCGGGGGAATCAAGCGACCGAGCCGCGCTTGCGCCGAGCGCGCGCCCGGCAGCGCTTGCACCGCGCCCGGGCCCCCGTTGGCCGGCGCCTGCCGCCCGCGCTCTCCCGCCCCGATGCCTCCCCGCCGGCTGACGGGCGCTCGCACCGACCAGAATGCCATGCGATATCTCGAGAGCAAGCAACACAGCGCCCAGCTGCTGAGACTCGCCCTGCCTTTGATGGTGCGGCAGAATGCGGCCTACCATCCGGTGAGTTACACGCTGTGGTACGAGCACGTGGCGGGCCTGAATCCCTCGTTGAGCGCCGCCCTTGCCGCACGGCTCGAGGAAAGCGATGCGCTCTCCGAGGAGGACGCGTACCGGCTGTACGCCCGCCACATCTCCGAGCGCGATGCCGCGGTGCTCGAGACTCTGCAACGGCGCCTGCAAGCGCTGCTCGAGAGCACCGCGCAGGAAGTCGCCACGGCATGCGAGGACAGCGGCCGCTTCCGCCGCAGCTTGCAGCAAGGCCGCTCCGACTTGACGAACGAGGTCAGCGCATCGGCCGTCCAGGAGGTGATCGGCCGGTTGCTGAGCGAAGCGCTGCGCATGGAGGCGGCCACTCAGACGCTCACGGAGCAGCTCGATGCGAGGACACGCGATGTGTTGTCACTTACCAAGCAGCTCAATGAGGCGCATACCGAAGCGCTGACCGATCCGCTGTGCGCGCTGAGCAACCGACGCGGATTCATGCGCGCCGCGCAGGAGCTGTGCGATTCCGAGCAGGGCTTGGAAGGCGCCGCGCTCGTGCTCATCGATGCGGATCATTTCAAATGGGTCAACGACACTTTCGGCCACCTGCTCGGGGACAAGGTGCTGCGCGCCATCGCCGAGGTCCTGCGCGCCAACATCAAGGGGCGGGATATCGCCGCTCGTATCGGCGGGGAGGAGTTCGCGCTGCTGCTGCCACAGACGCCGCTTCAGGGCGCGCACAGCGTGGCCGAGCAGATCCGACTCGCCGTGCAGCGGATACGGATCCACGGCGATCGGGCGCACGACACCGTCGGCTCCGTGACGATATCCTTGGGACTGGCGCTCGGCCGGGCGGGCGAGTCCATCGATGAGCTGATGGCGCGCGCGGACGTCGCGCTCTATGCGGCCAAACGCGACGGGCGCAACCGGGTCGGGGTCTCATAGGCCGCATGACGGTCGCTTCCGTTGCATGTGGCGGCTGCGGTTTTCGGCGCGCATCCCGCACGGGCCTGACCCCGCTCACTGCCCGTACCCTCGCTGCGGGACGCGCCGGTGGCAACCGTGACCGCAACGCCACGATGGCCGGCAACGGCAGCCCTCACGAGCAAAGCTGACCGTGCACGCGAGGTGGCCGGGTTCCGGGCGCTTGCAGCGCGCATCGGGTCGATCCGCAGAGCCGGGGCGTTTTGCCGCTCCGCCCTCTTCAGCCGCTCTCACCGGCGAAGCGCCGGCGGCGCGGCGGCGCTCGGATGCATGGGGCCGCTGAAGATGCCCGGATGAGTGCGCGCAAACCGCGGACAGGCGCGATGGCACCCATCGCGGGGCTGCTCGTGTCGATGGCATCGGTGCAAAGCGGCGCCTCCATCGCCAAGACACTCTTCCCCCTGGCCGGAGCAGGCGGCGTTGTCGCACTTCGCGTCGGGTTCGGTGCCATCCTCCTCTGTGTCGCGCTGCGTCCATGGCGCCAGCCGGTCCGGCGCACATCCTGGCCGCCTCTCGTGGCGTACGGCCTGTCCCTCGGCCTGATGAATTTCCTCTTCTACCAGGCGCTCGACCGACTGCCCATCGGGGTCGCCGTGGCCGTGGAGTTCACCGGACCGCTCACCGTGGCGGTGATGACTTCCAGGCGAATCATCGATTTCCTCTGGATCGCGATCGCCGCGAGCGGTCTTGCGCTGCTGCTGCCGTTGCCGCACCAGGGGCACGCGAACCTGCCGGGCGTCCTGTTCGCGCTCGGCGCCGCCGCCTGTTGGGCGCTGTACATCGTGTTCGGGCAAAGAGTCGGTCACCATCTGGGACCGCAGGGCGTCGCGCTCGGCAGCCTGATCGCCGCCGCGCTCATCGTGCCGATCGGACTGTTCGACGCCCCTGCGATGGTGTTCTCCCGAGCCGTGCTGCTACCGGGCCTGGCGGTGGCCGCCCTATCCACCGCCTTGCCCTATTCGCTGGAGATGATCGCCCTGGCGCGCCTGCCGACCCGAACGTTCAGCGTGTTGATGAGCTTGGAGCCCGCCGTCGGCGCGCTGTCCGGACTGTTGTTTCTCGGCGAGAGACTGGCCCCGGCGCAGTGGAGCGCGATTGTGCTCATCATAGCCGCCTCCGCCGGCACCGCGACAACCGCGCGCCAGGAGGTTGCGGTGCCGGTTCCGGACTGAGCGCGGACCGCACTGGCGCAGCGGCGCGCTTGGACAGGCACTGTTTCGCGCCCCCGAAGGCGAGCCCGATGAGCCGGCGCGCCGGCCCGATCGCACCGTGCGCGGCCGCGTGCCTGAGCGTGCGCCTGCGCCCGGGTTCCCGCCGGCGCTTGCGCAGCGCCCAGTCAGGCAGAGCGTTGCATGCCTGAAGCGCCGCCAGGGGCGATGCCTTCGGGTCGATCATCGGTGGCGGATAGCCGCGGCGCGCAACGGCCGCCGCGGCGCGCGGGGCGAGCTGCGACTCCGCGGCGGCGATCGGCTATAATTTTGAGCGGCCCGAGCGCTCAACCTGTGAATACGGCCGAATGTACCTTCAACGACGTCCAATCGCTTCCCGGGCCCCGGGCACCGGAGGTGCTCGATTGCTTCGCACGCATCAAAAACCGCCCCCGAGCCGGCTGTGGATCGTGACGGCAGGCCTGCCTCCAGACCCTCGCCCGGGCAGGATCGCGCCGGACCGGGCCTGGCGCTTGGGGCTGCCTTGACTGCCCCCCGCGCCGTGGCGCGCCCGCATCCGCCGATCTGGGTGATGGGACTCACCAATGCCACGTTCGGCATGATGAACGGCTTTGCGGTGGTCACCCTGCCGCAGATGCTCGCCGCCGAGGGTGTCCCCGGCGGGCACATCGCCGCGATCACCGCGGCCATCATCTCACCGGGATTCTGGGCTTTCATTTTCTCGCCCATGCTCGATGTGCGCTTGCGCAGACGCACGTATGCGCTTCTTTTCGGGGTGATTGCCGCGATCGCCGTGGCCGTTACCGTGCTGCACCACGGCGAGCTCGGCACGGTGGAGCTCGTCATGCTCATCGGCTATCTCTCCGCCGCCTTCTATCAGGGGTCGGTCGGGGGCTGGATGGGCAGCCTCATCAGTCCCGAGGAAGACAGTCGGCTCGGCACCTGGTTCAACATCGCGAATGTCGGCTCGAGCGGCGTCATCATCGTGGCGGGCGGGCCGCTCATTCTGCACTCTCCGCCGGCCCTCGGGGCGGCATTCATGCTGCTCGCCATGCTCCTGCCGACGCTGCTCTTCCCGTTCATCCCCGCATCGGCGCCCGACAAGCTGCTTGCCAGCGAAAGCTTCGGACGCTTCGGGCGGGCCATCCTTGACCTCCTGCGCCGCCGTGACGTGCTCATTGGGCTCGCCCTGTTCGTTCTGCCGGCCGCGTCGTTTTCCCTCACCAACGTGCTCGGGGGCCTCGGCAAGGACTACCACGCCAACGCCTCGACCGTGAGCCTGTTCGCCGGTATCGGCTCGATCGTGGCGGGCCTCGGCGGCAGCTTCCTGGTGCCGCGCCTGGCGCGCAGGATAGAGCTGCGGCCGCTGTATCTGCTCATCGGCATCGCGGGTGCGATATTCACGCTCGGCACCCTGTTGCTGCCGCGGGCGCCGTGGACCTTCGGGGTCGTGTTTACCGGTGAGATCATCTTCCAGGCGCTCGCCTTCACGGCCGCATTCGGCATCGCCTTTCAGATCATCGGCCCCGGCAATCCGCTCGCCGCGACGCTGTTCACGCTGCTTATCGCCTCGATGAACCTACCGATCATCTATAACGGCATCCTCGACGGCTGGGGCTATGACCGGGGCGGTCTCGTCGGCAGCTTCGTGATGGACGCCGGCCTGCGGCTCGCGGCCTGCATCCTGCTCGCAGTCGGTCTGCGCCGCTGGCTGTTTGCCCCTCGTGCCTCACCGCTTGCCGAGCCGGCGCTGCCGGACTAGCGGCGCACCGGGCAACCACGGACTTCAACCGTCCATCTGCAGGCGCAGGCGGCCGCGCTGCGCCGACGGCGGCCGGCCCGAGCGCGCGTTCCCGACGCGACACCGATGTCGCGGCAACCCATCGTACCTGCGACAAGATCAGTTCGGTACGGCGAGCGCCGAGCAGCGGCGAATGGGCCGAGCGCCATGCGCAATGTCATGCCTCGCGCGAGCCGACGGCACGCTTGGCGCGCGGCGGGGAAACTCACGCCTTCGCCCAACGCACCCCCGCGCACCGCCCTCAGTTCCGAGACATCGATCCCCCGCGCCTGCAGTCAAAGGACGGACCCTTCCCCTGAGATCTCCGGCGTCCCTTCCCACGCGTTCCTTGCCTCGAACCGGGCGAAACGAAGCGCCAGCGTCGGCAGCACGAGCAGCGTGAGCGCGGTCGAGCTGACCAACCCCCCAAGGACCACAATGGCCATCGGACCCTCGATCTCCTGTCCCGCCAGATGCGGGCGTACGGCCAACGGCAGCAGGCCGAGCGCGGTCACCGAGGCCGTCATGAGGATCGGCGCCAGACGGTGCATCGCGCCGAGCTCGGCCGTCTCCCGATTCCAGGGCCTGCCCTCCTCGAGCACCAGCGCGCGATAATGTGACAGCAGCATGATTGCATTTCGCAACGTGATCCCGAACACGGTGACGAACCCGACCGCCGCGCCCAGCGAGACCGGAAGACTTGCAACCCAGATGGCGGCGATGCCGCCGACGAGCGCGAATGGCAGGTTCACCGTGAGCAGACCGACGGTGCGCGCATCGCGCAAAGCGATGACGAGAAGGGCGAGGATCGCCGCGAGCGCCACGATGGAATCGAGCAACAACTGCAGTCGCGCCCGCCTCGAGGCGGTGGCAGTGCCGCCGACGCGCAGGTAGTCACCGCGCGCCAACGACACCCTCGCGAGCCGCCGACGCGCCATCGAGACGAACCGCCCGGCGCCGTCCGTGACATTCGCCGTGACGATCTGCACACGCTGCGCGCCGCGGTGCAGGATGACGGACTGCCCCGACCGCTCGCGAATGCGAGCGAGCGCCGAGAGGGGCACGACCAGGTTCGTGGGGCTCACCAGGGGAACCGCGCCGATCTGCGACGGATCGGCGCGCATCGACGGCGGCAATACCACGACAATCGGGAAGGATCGTCCGGCCGTGTATACCCGACCGACCGTAAGCCCGCGGTAGCTCGTCTCGATGGCGCGCAGGACCTCTCCGGCGGTAAAGCCGTAGCGAGTCAGTGCCGCACGGTTCAGCCGGATGGACAGTTCAGGCGCGCCCGCAGGCGCCTGAATGCGCACACCCGCGGCGCCCCGAACCTGCCTGAGCGCCGCCGCAACGCGTCTCGCATCCCCGTTCAGTGCAGCAAGGTGACGCCCGAAGATCGTGACCACCACCGGAGCGGTCACGCCGGAGATCGTCTCGTGAATGCGCTCGGTGAGAAAGGTGTTCGCCCACCAGCGCACGCCCGGCCCTCCTCTTACCGCCGCGAGGATGCTGCGCTCGGCCGCCGCGCTGTCGGCATTGCCTTGCGCGCTCAGCCCCACGTCGATCTCCGCCTTGTTGGTGAGCGCGTTGCCGTTTGACAGGTGCGCCCGCCCGGTGTGCATCACCACATGCGCGACCTGCGGCAATCGTCTTATGATACGGATCGCCCGCTCACCCACCTGCGTCGTGGCCGCGAGCGAAGTTCCCGCTGCGGTCTCGAAATGAACGATCAGGTCATTTTCGTTGAACTGCGGCAGGAAACGCGTACGCAGGAGCGGCACACTGGCCAGGCTGCCGATCACGAGGACGATCACTGCCGCGAATATCGCTCGAGGATGGCGATCGACGAAGGCGAGCATGCGGCTGTAGAGCCGCTTACCCCGCGCAAGCAGCGGCGGATCGGCGGGATCGAGCGGCGCACGGCCGAGCAGCACGAGCCCCAGTGCCGGCGTGACGGTGAGGGCCACGGCGAGAGAGGAGAGAATGGCGAAGATATAGGCCAACGCCAGCGGCCGAAACAGCCGCCCGGCGACCCCGCTCAGATACAGCACCGGCAGAAAAATGAGAACGACGGAAAAGGTCGCGAAGATCACCGCCTTGCGCACTTCGAGCGTCGCACGAAGCACCACCAGCGGCACGCTTCGCGGCTGAGAGAGACTGCGGTTCTCGCGCAATCGGCGATGGATATTCTCGACACCCACGACCGCATCGTCGACCACCTCGCCGAGCGCGATCGCGAGCCCGCCCAGGGAAAGTGCATTCAGGCTGAAGCCCAACCGTGTCAAGATCAGCGCGGCGGCAAGCAAGGAAAGCGGAATGGCGAGGAAGGAGACCACGGCGGTGCGCCAGTTTCGCAGCGCGAAGTACAGCACCACGAAAATGAGCACGCCGCCGATGCCGAGGGAATTGCGCACGTCACGCAGCGCGGTATCGATGAAGGTGGCCGGCCGCAATCCGTTCGGCTGGACCGTTATCCCGTCCCGCCTCAGGAGCGGCCCGAGAGCCGCCAGGGCGTGATCCAGGCCCCGTGTCACCGTGAGCGTATTGGCACCGTACTGCGACCCGATGACGAGCACCAGGCCCGGCTTCGTACCCACCCGCGCGCTGCCGATCGGTGGTGGGGACCCCTCCACCACCCGCGCCACCTCGCCCAGGGTGATGGTGCGATGATCCCGGCGCAGAAACAGGCTCGCCGCGAGGGCACCCGGGGTCGTCGCCTGACCGTGGCTCATCAGGAACAGCTGCTGGTTCGCAGTGTTCACGACCCCGGCGCCTCGAACGCCGCTCGCGCCCGCGGCGGCCGCGGTGAGCTGATTGAGCCCGGCGTGCAGTGCAATCAGCTTGGCCGGATCAAATTGAACCTGCAGCTGCTCGGGCCGGGATCCGAAGATCACCACCTTCGAGACTCCCGGCACCGCGAGCAGTGCCGGACGGATCGTCCACCGCGCGATCTCGGTGAGCTGCATCAAGGAGAGCCTGGACGCGGTCAAGCCGATCGAGAGCGCGACGCCGGTGGAGGATTGAAGCGGCGCGATGACCGGCCTGGCGCCGGGCGGCAGCGTCGAGGCGAGTGATTCCAACCGCTGCGCCACGAGCTGCTGGTCGAGGTAGACATTGGTGCGGTCATGAAACACCGCGGTGACCACCGACAACCCCTCCATCGACTGCGAGCGCAGGCTCGAGAGCCCAGGGATGCCGTTGACGGCGTCCTCGACCGGCGTCGTGATCAATGCCTCGATCTGGCGGGGCGCGAGGCCCTCGACATTGGTGACGACGGTGATTGTGGGCGGGGCAAACTCGGGAAACACGTCATATGGCGCGTGCAGCACCGCCAGCAGCCCGAGCAGGGCGAGTGCAAGGGCCGCGAGCAGGACGAGCCAGCGGAAGCGCAGACAGAATTCGAGGACGGCACGCATCAACCCGATGCCTCGATCCTCATCGTGATCGGCCTTGCCCGCCCGTGGGGCGTTGGCCGCGGGCAGCGGCTTGCATGGCCGCCGAATACAGCAGCGCGGCCCCGCCGGTGACGATGCGGTCGCCTGGATGCAGCCGCGCGCCCGCACCCTGCGGCACGAAGTATCCCTCGCCCGAGATGAAGGAGCTGCGAACCGCAACGGGCGCGAAGGAGTCCGGGGCGGTCTCGCGGAACACGAGCGGCTCGCCTTGATGCCACACCACGGCCGAGCGGGGCACCAGAACGCCCGCTTCTCTCGGCGCGGTCGTGAGAGCCGCGATCACCTCAGTGCCGATCGGCGCCGAGATCTCCGCGGGCATCAGGTAGAACACACTCTCTCCTGCGACCCCGGCGGCAACACGCGGCGCGCGGCTGATGAAACGCAGCGGGACCTTCCCGCCGTCGGGCGTCGTGGCCAAGGCCATCGCGGGCGGATTCCCGAGCGTCTGGCCGAGAGGCAGGCTCACCTCGACGAGCGCCGCAGCGCCGCTCTCGAGCTCGGGCAAGGGCGCGCTCGCCGCGAGCGCGGCGGCGCAGAGTCTGGGACCCCAGCGCGCGAGCATCCGCGTCTTCCACTGCACAAGCTCCGCGCGTGCTGTCGCCTGCCGCGCCTCGGCGACCTCGAGCACCGAGCGAGCGCGCTGCAGCGCCGCCTGGGAGATATTGTGGCGGGCATGGTAAAGGCCGGTCGCGCGCAGAGCTTCGCTTCGCGCCAGGGCCGCCTCGGCGCGCGCAGCAGCCACCGCGCCGCGAGCGGCAATGACCTGCGATGCGAGCCTCACCAACGGTCCCGGACCGAGCACGATGCCATATGCGGATATTCGGGGCGCCGACGTCAGGCGTTTCAGGCGGGTCGTGCGGATCTGCTCCGCCGCCAACGCTTGGGGCCCGAGCATGACGGGGGCGAGCCCGGCGGCCACCGCCCCGCGCACCACGCTCAGCGCCGCCAAGGCCGCGAACCCCCATTGCAATGCGCTCTTCGTCATCACCGGTTGCCCGCTGCGATCAAAAAAGGGTGATAGAGCGCCGCCTCGAGCTCCCCGAGGGCGACTCGCTCGTGCACCGAGGCGGCAAGCGTCCCCTGCTCGGCCTTCACCAGCGCCTCCTCGGCTCCAAGCAGGCGAAGCCGTCCGATCTGCCCTGCGCCGAATTCCGTTCGGCGTCGAGACAGCTCGTCGGCCGCCGCCGCACGCACCTCTCGGGCGCTGGCGAGCTCGGCTACGCTGCAGCGCCAGTCCGTCTTCGCCCGCTCGATCTGCGCCAGCACCCGCGCCTGTGCCGCCTTGAATTGCGCCGCGGCAACACGCCGCGCCGCGCGGGCTTGCGCAATGGGACCCTGGTTCTGATTGAGGATCGGCAGCGGGAGCGAGAGCGCGAGGATGAACTTGCTTTTGCCCTGGTCGTACTGATAGCCCGGTCCGATGCTAATCGACGGATACTGACGCGCAATCGCCAAACGCAAAGCCGCTTCCGATGCCCGATAGCGCGCAAGGGCGGCGAGGACATCGGGCCGCCCGAGGAGCGCCGCGTGCATGAGCGGACCGAGCTTGCCGGGGCGCCTCGGGCGGGAAATACCCCTGAGATCGAGCCGCACACCCTGAAGTGCCCCGACCGGTAGGCCGAGGGCCGTCGCCAGCCCCGTCCAGGCCAGGCGCAACCTCCTTTCGATCCCGGCCGCCTCAAGCTGCGCCTGCTCTTGCTCGAGAGTCACCGTCGTCAGGGTCGCAGCCGAGAGCATCCCGGCCCGATAGCGCTGCGCCACCGCGCGCTGGTATCGGCTCGCCACGGCCAGCATTTTCAGCGAGAGCTTCTCGGCGCGCTGCGCGGCCCACACCGCAATGAGCGCCGAACGGACCTTGCCGCGCAGTTTCCAGACCACAACGGCAATCGCCTCACGGGCCGCCGCCGCCTGCGCGCGCGCCCGGGCGATGAGCGCCGGGCGCACCCCGAACGCGCGGATGAGAAAGCTGATGATCGGTCCGACTTTCCAGGGCGAGGGGACGGTCTGGGTCGTGTCGTAGGCCGGCTCGATCGACAGCGTCGGGTTGGGCAGTTCCGCCGCGGTGATCTCTCCCGCCTTCGCCTCGCCCGATCGCGCGGCGGCGAGCGCCCTGTCCGGCCGCTCGTAGGTCGCCACCAAGGTCAGGGTGTTGAGGTCCCACCGCGGCGGCCCGGAGCGGTGCTCCTCGATGGCGAGGAAGCGCAGCAGACGGGGATTGGTGAGGCGTCGCGCCGTCAGGGCGTGCGCGGCCGCCTCCGGTCTCAGCGGACGAGCCCGATAGGTCGCGCACCCGGCGAGCGCCAGCACGAGCAGCACGGCCACGCCTCTGGCCACCCGGCATGATATCTCCATGATGTGCCGCGAGCCTACGCGCGCACGGGTGACGCGACGCTGACGGCCCGATTACGATTTCGTAAGCTACGCTCGGCCGACGGCGGCCGGCGGCGGCAGGATGAGGCTGACGCGCGTGCCCTCTCCCACCGCGCTCTCGATCTCGACCCGTCCGCCGTGACGGCCGACGATGCTCTTGACCACCGCCAATCCCAGACCGGCGTTCTGCTGCGAGCCGGTACGGGACTGCTCGATGCGGTAGAACCGCTCGAAGACGCGCGCCAGGTGCTCCTGCGCAATGCCGCAGCCGGTATCCGCCACAGCAATCACGACGTCCTGCCCTCGCGCGCTCGCCGCAATCTCGACCGACCCGCCAGCGGGCGTGTGCGCGAGCGCGTTCGAGACCAGATTGCCGACCGCCTGCTGCAGAAGCGTTCGATCGAGCTCGGCGCGCAGGCCTGCGGTGCACGCGACACGCAGCCGCACGCCGCCCTCTCCCGCCGCCGGTTCGTAGAACGCGCCGACCTTGGCGAGCTCCTCGCCGAGGTCGATCGGCTCGCGCTGCAGGGCATCGGCAGCGGTATCCGAGCGTGCCAGAAAGAGCAACGTGCGAATCAACCGCGAGATGCGCGTGCACTCCTCGAAGCAGGAGCCGAGGACCTCGCGGTACTCCTCGGCCGACCGAGCTTTCCCGAGCGCCACCTCGATCTCACCGCGCAGGTTGTTGATCGGGGTGCGCAGCTCGTGGGCCACGTCGTCGGAGAACTGACTGATGTGGCGGAAGGACTGCTCGAGCCGGTCAAGCATGCTGTTGAAGGTCTCGGCGAGGCCACGCAGCTCATCCGGCAGGCCGCCCGTCGAGATCCGCTCATGAAGCGTCGTGGCGCGAATGCGCTCGGCGGTGCGACTGATTCCCTCGATCGGGCGCATCCCGCCGCGGGCGATGAGATACCCTACGACCGAGCACAGCACCAGCGACACGCCGAGTATCCGCCAGAGCCGCTCGCGGTAGCGGGCCAGCAGAAATTCATCATGTGCCCGGTCCATCGCGATTTGCATGTATTGGCGCCCGGCTGCCGCTCGCGGCGCGGCAATTGGTGCGATCAGCGTCAAGAACGGCTCGCCGCGCCGCGAGAGGATCTGGCGGCTCACACCGTGGCGCGAGCGAATCGCCGCCAGTTGCGCTTGGGTGGGCGCCGGCAGCTGTGAGGCCAACCCCGGCGTCTCGACCAGCGTCCGGCCGTCCTCATCCAGTACACGCACGTAGATATCCGAGCGATATCTTGCGGTCCGGGTCGGCTCGAACCCCGGCGAAGCGGCGGATCCTCCGTTTGAAGCTCGCAGCAGCAGCGTCGCGTTCTGGAGGATGTCTCCAAGATCGTTCACATCCTCCCGATACATGCCGTTGACCAGCACCCAGTAGAGCAGCCCCGTGGCGATGAGGATGAGCGCGAAGGCGGAGAGCACGTACCACACGGTCATGCGCAAGGCGATCGACGGAGGCCTGCGCCAGGGACCCGGATCGGCCAGAGGCCGCTCAGGGGCGCTTTTCGAGCACGTATCCAACGCCGCGCACCGTATGAATGAGCTTCGCCTCGAACGGATCGTCCACCTTCGCCCGCAACCGGCGCACGTGAACTTCAACGACGTTCGAGTCGCTCTCGAAGTTGATGTCCCACACCTGCTCGGCGATCAGCGTGCGCGAGAGCACCTCCCCGCTGCGCTGCAGCAGCAGGCACAGCAGCTGGAATTCCTTCGGCGTCAGCTCGAGAGCCCTGCCGGCCCGCTGTGCCCGATGACGGCCGAGATCGACCTCGAGATCGGCCAGGCGCAATTGTGTCGACTGCCTGGCCGGCCCCCGACGCAAAATCGATCGCATACGCGCCAGAAGCTCCGAGAACGCGAAAGGCTTGACGAGATAATCATCCGCACCGAGCTCCAGGCCCTTCACCCGGTCGCGGATCGCGTCTCGCGCCGTCAGGAACAGCACCGGCGTCTCGATCCGGCGGCGCCGCAGACCCGTGACGACGCTCCAGCCGTCCCGCCCCGGCAGCAGGACATCCAGGATGATCAGCTCGTACTGACGAGTCTCGGCGAGGTGACTGCCGTCCTCACCCGTGTCTGCGACATCGACGACGAAGCCGTTCTCTTCCAGGCCGCGCTTGAGGTAAGCGGCCGTCTTGCGCTCATCCTCGACGATCAGAATTTTCATGACACCAGCACAGGCACGGCCGGACTCCCGCAGCTCAGGCTATTCTATAGCGATGGTTCGACCGCAGTCACTCGAACCGGCGCCCGGGAACGAACAGAATGCAATGTCAGCGGAATTTTCCACGGCCAATATCGGCGACGGGCCGCACCTTGCGCGGCGGCAGGCGGCGGCGCGCAACAGCACACACTCGGCATCCATGCGCTTGGGACGATAGAGCTCATCGCGATCGACCGCTCTGCCGGCGGGCTGTCGCAGCATCGGAGAGCGGACGGAATGCCGGTAAGCCATCGCCGCGACGACGGCCATGCCCGCGAAACGGTCTTCCTGGCTACGACTCGGCAGAATGCTGCCCCGACCCGCAGCGCCGATTGCGGCCGTGGCCGATGCCGACCTTCAATCAGCCTCCACGTGGTCCAGTACCGTGCTGCGCGGCGGCAATGCCGCGCACGATGCGTAGGGTGCGCCAAAGCGCGTGCGGGTACGTACTTTACGCAACGGCCGGCGCGCCGCAAGCGCGCTGTCCGAGACGATTTGCAGGGGATGAGCATCGTATGATGCGCCCATAAGGGCCCCCGGAAGGCACAGCCCGGATCGTCGGCGGCAGCGGAGATTCGAACATGCGTCGGAGTACGGTTGTGGTGAGCGCCGTTGAGCTGCGCGCCCGCGTGAGGCTCGTCCCACCCGGGAATTCCCTGGCGGTCGAGATCCTGCGCCACGGCAAGCGGATCGATGCGAGAGCGGTCCGCGCTCGATCCGCGCAGTGACGGACTGGCCGACCCTGCCTCCCCGCAGCGCGGGCCGCCGTGCGTGAGCACAACTCAGTCCCTGCCTGCAGGCCGGCCATCAGCCGTCCCGCTGCGGGCGGTGTCGTGTGGATCCTCGTCTCGGTCGCCGGCCTCAACGCATTGTGCTATCCGCTCATCACGCTCGGCCTGCGCGATGCGCCCCCGCTCGCCTTTGCAGCTTTGCGCGCCCTGACCGCGGGCCTGGCGCTCACCGTGCCGGCATCGCTGAAGCGGCGTGCGCTGCCGCGGGCAGCGCGGACGTGGATGATGCTCGCCGCGATCGGCCTGGGGACGACCACCCTCGGCCTTCTCGGCATGTTCGTCGCCGGCGGTCTCGTTGCCCCTGGCCTCGCCACTGTGATGGGCAATACACAGCCTCTGCTCGCCGCGTTTCTCGCTCGCTGCTTCCTGCAGGAGCGACTGCATCCACGGCAGCGCCTGGGCTTACTGCTCGGCTTCGCGGGCATCGTCATCATCAGCCTGCCTCACTTGCGCGGACCGGGCGGTGCGAGGTTCGAGCGCGGCCTGGCCTACATCGCGCTGGCCGTCGCCGGTGTAGCCGTCGGCAATGTGCTGATGAAGGCGGTGCGCGGGCGGGTCGATCCCTTGGTTGCGATGGCTGCCCAGTCGCTGTTCGGCGCGCTGCCGCTCGCGATCGCGACGGGTGTATGGGAGCAGCCCTCAGCGATCATCTGGTCGGGGAGGTTTGTCGCCAGCCTGCTCGGCCTCGGCCTTTTTGCCAGCGCGCTCGGCAACTGGCTCTGGTTCAGCGTGCTTGAGCGCGTGCCGCTCAGCCGCGCCAATGCGTTCAACTTTCTCACTCCTCTCATCGGCTTCACGCTCGGCGTCGCCTTCTATGGCGAGCGCCTCGATCCTGCCTCTATCGTTGGATTGTCCCTCACGGTCACCGGCATCGTGCTCGTCGAGCGGGCGCGGCCGGCAGCGACACCCTGATTGCGGCTTGCCGCCGCGAGTCGCCGCGATAGCGAGGTGGCTTCGCCGGCAGCGCCTCGATCCGCAGCAGCGGGTTGCGCCGGACGCCCCGTGCGGCTGTCTCGGCCATGCAATTGCCTCAATCAGACTTCGAGTCATCTGCGGTCGTGAAACCGTCGCAGGCGCTGGCTGCCCACCGGCGCGAGATTGGCGAGCTCGCGGAGGAAACCGCGCCCCGAAAACCGGCGCATCTTCAGGTCCGTGCTGCACGGCCGCGGCGCCAAGACGGGCGATCTAAATGTCCTGACCGGCCCCGTTGCCGGCACTACCTGCGCGACCTGCGCGACCTGCGCGGCCTGCCGGTGCTGCTCGAGGAGCTAACAGGCTTGCAGGTGCTCCTCCTGAGGCCGGCCGCTCTGCCGACACGGGCGCGCGGTCGGGCGAAGCCGTCCCGCTATGAGCGCAGCGCAATCCGCACGCAAGCCCGCCGATTCTTGCGACCGTCTCCGCGAGGCTTGCCGGCTCGCCCGTGATGAGCTCGCGGGAGCCGCAAGGCGGGCGATCTGCTATTCTTCTTTCGGCGTTCTCGTGGACGGAAGCAGGGCTGACTGCCATGAGCGAAACGGCAGCCCATCGCAAGGCCGGGGGCTTTGCGAGCGCGATTACGATACTCATCGGCGGTCTCGTGACGGCCGCGATCCAGTTTGGCCTCGGCATTTGGGGTTGGGGCGGATGGAGCGCATTCTTTGCGCATCCGGCGTTTCAAGCGCTCGCCTGGATGGTTCTTTTCTTCATCATCGTCGCGATGTTCTCGGGCAGCAGCGGCTTGAGTTCCGGCAGGAAAGAAGACAAGAGCAACCGCTGGGTGCTTGTGGCATTCCTGCTGATCGCGCTCGCGGGCGCCTATTTCTCGGCATATACGGACCGGATCGGCTTCTGGACCGTCGGCGGGGACGCTATGCGCTGGGTCGGACTGTTCGTCTGCGCCACCGGCTGCGCATTGAGGCTCATCCCCGTCTTCGTGTTGAAGAATCGCTTCAGCGGCTTGGTGGCCATCCAGGCTGAGCACCAGCTCGAAACGCGCGGCATCTACGGACTCGTCCGCAACCCGAGCTATCTGGGCATGCTCGTCTCCGCGCTCGGCTGGGCTCTCGTGTTCCGCTCGATCGTGGGGGTGCTGATTTCTTTGCTGAGTTTGATTCCCATCATTTCCCGTATCCACGCCGAGGAGCGGTTGCTGCGCAAGCATTTCGGGACGCAATATGACGATTACTTCGCGCGTACCTGGCGCCTCGTACCATGGATTTACTGATGCCGGCGGATGCGCCGCCCCTGAGGATCGCCTGCCGCCGCGGCGGATTATTCGGCCATTGCGGCTACGCGGGCCGCACGCCTCGCACGCTCTTGCCGGCGCTCGGTGACAGCCGCCAGCGGCCGCCGGCGCGTGGCCGCGAATGGATTTCGCCGCACTCTACGCGCAAGCGGACTCTCGCCGGTGCCGCCCGGCCACAAGGCGGCATTCTTGCGGCCCTTTGGCGCTCACCTCTCCTCGGTGCGGATCTGGATCTTCACCGTCCGCGCACGCAGGGCCGCAAGGTCGAGCTGTGGCCCATTGTTTGCTCGACAGCAACATTTCGCTTTGCGAGCCCCGCTGACTGGTCTCGGCACATGGGCGGCGCGCGAAGCCCGACCCCGATTGCCATGCGAGCTCGGCCATCGCCTGAGGTGACCTCCTCTGGCATCACCGTCAACGACACGAAGAACCTCTCTGGCTTTGCGCCCTCCCCGCGCCGGACGCCGCCACCAAGACCTCTTCGCTACCCGACCGCCGGCTACCCATCCCCGCGGGATTCCCTCAACCGGCATTTATCCGTCGCATCTGGCGACTCCGCTCAACGATTCGCTCGTCGGCCCCTTGCCTGACATGCCTCGTCAGCGACTGAGCATCGAACAATTCGATGGCAGCTATTCCGTCGCGCCCCTGAAGGCTGCGACGGTCGATGACACCGGACTTCCATCAGGTCCTGAGGCGCGCCGACCTCGTAAACCTGCGCTTCGAGGACCCGACAGGCGACAGAATCATCAATTTTTTTCCGGCGCGCATATCGGAAGGCAAGTCGCTCAGCGCTCGATCGGTGCGGCGCCTCCGTTTTGCGAATCTCCCTGGGCGGCCAACGTTCCGCTGGCGGTTGCATGCCCTTTTAGAATCCACTCGAAAGCCACCGCGATCATCGCCCCGATCACCGGGCCCACTATGTAAATCCAAGTCGACGTCAGATTGCCGCGCAGCAGATCCGGCGCGAACGAGCGCACCGGATTCATTGAGGCGCCGCTGATGGGCGCAGCCCACAATCCGGCAAGCGCGATATACCCACCCACTGCTATCGCGCCGTTGGCGCCAATGTTGCGGGCGCCGGAAGCCGTGCCGAGAATCGTGCTGACCAATCCGGTAGTCAAAAGAATTTCCATGATGAGCGCTTTGAAATTCGTAATTCCCGGGCCCGGTACGGTTGCCCCGAGGAGTGCGATGTCGCCGAACATGGCGCGCAGAAACGCCGCCGCGGCAATGCCTCCCAGGAACTGCGCGCCGATGTAGCCGGGCACCCGACGCCAGGGAAAATTGCGCCGCGCCGCGAACGCCAATGTCACGGCGGGATTCAAATGCGCGCCGCTCACCGCGCCCATGAAGTAGATGATCGCCATGACCATGATGCCGGGCGCAACGACTATTGCGCTCTCGGTAATCCCTCCGCCACCTGCGGTGGCGCCGACGACCGGGGCGCCGGCTGCGACGACAACGAGCAGGAATGTTCCCCACGCCTCGGAGAATAGCCGGCGTGGCTCGTGGGCCGGGTCGGTAAAATCCGGTGCCGGCAGCGGACGCAGCATGCGCGAGTTTTTTTGCGATGCAGTGCGATTGGGTCGGATTTCCACGGCTGTGTGCTCAGACGATCTTGCACGGAATCATTGCATCTTCGTCGAAGGTATACACGGCACATAGCCGATGGTAACCGTCGGCGATGATCAGTCGTCCGTTGCGCACGTCGCGATACAACAGAAGCGGAGATAGCGCCGTCTTGTCGATTATTTGTGTTCGTACATTTTCGACATGACCGTTGCTGACACCGAGCAACGACAATGCAGAGGACCTGAATACATCCTTGGCGGCAAATTTATTCATCTCGGCGCGCCGCAACCTGTCCGCGACACTTTTCGCCGTCCGCGGATCTAGCGTGAGACTCAGGTAGGAGCAGGCCGCAGGGTAATCATGTTTCTGCGGCTTATCGAGCCATTTTATCCGCATCTTGCCCATAATCTAGTTTGCCTTCGAGGCAGGCTTCTGCTGCCCGTCTGCGTGTCTGCGTGTCTGCGTGTCTGGCACTCAGTACGGCAGGCTACGATGGTGACATCTGCGAGCGCGCGGTCCGCACGCACTTGAACTCGAGACGCCGCAACAAACTCGCGTCGAAATGCGGTCCGAGACCACCTCACCGGTGCCGGGGAACAGTCCGGTCGTGAGTATCGAGGCACAGGTCTTGATTGCGCTCCCGCAGGACGCTTTCAAGTCTCGTCTGTCGCTTCTCGCGCCCCGAGCGCGTCGCGCGGGGACACCGAGCCTCACAATGCAGCGAGCGGTCGCCGAGCCGTAAGCGAAGCCTTCAAGGAGGCGCGACCGGGGTGCCAACGCGTAGCACAGGCGGAGCCAAGACGATCGCGGCACTGCGCCGACCGATCGGTGCGATGACGTTGCCGGACAAAAGCTATCGGGAAGGCGAGCTCGCCGGC
This sequence comes from Pseudomonadota bacterium, assembly GCA_021792755.1. Lineage (GTDB taxonomy): Bacteria > Pseudomonadota > Gammaproteobacteria > Steroidobacterales > Steroidobacteraceae > 13-2-20CM-66-19. Next base: position 156,403 of record JAJYUA010000002.1, on the reverse strand, counting down.
GGCGCCGTGCAACCCTTGCATCAACCGTGGTGAACGGGTCCTGTAGACGTTTCAGCACGGCGAGCCGGTAGGCGGCCGTGCGCGTCGGTTCAGCGCGCACCGTCGGTGGCGGCAGTGGGCAATTGTAGGCTGTGGCCCGCCAGTTCTTCATGAAATGCGCTTCGGTTGGTTCGCCGCGCAATCGGCTGAGCGATCACCTTCGCTTTGCGTCGCCGTATTTCGCTCGTAGACCGCCAAGGGTCTTCTGCGTTTTTCCGGAGGCTTCCAACTTACCGTCGCCGGTCACACGCCCGACGGCTTGCTTGACGCTGCCTTTCGACTTTAGGATGCGGCCTTTCACTTGATCCTTGTTGATACTCATGTGGTGCTCCTGGAATCGATCTCCGGCGGGCGGTCGGCGCGCTATCATCGCAAGGCGCGAGCTGCGCCCGAACGACAATGGATGAAAGCTAGCCCCACGGGTGGCATGCGGTCTGTACGCGGCACCACAGAGTCTCGCTGCGGGATGGAAATTCCGCCCATCCTGCGCACAGGAGAGCCTTGGCGGCATTTGCCGCGATATCGCCTATGGCAGCTGAAGCTCCACCGATGTCGCTGCCGGTCTGACTGGATGGCTCGGTGCAGGGGTTCGATTTGCCCGCCTATTTCTGCACGTCGATGTCCGCGCGCGTCGGTCGGTGCCCGCAAGCTTGGCCGACGGCCGCAAACTCGGGACTCTGTACCTCATCGCTGTCGTACGCGAGGGTTGTCCCGCCACACTTCGGGCAGTCTATAGGGATTTTGGTATTCGCGATGCCGGCTATGCGCCCGCGTGACTGCGATCGTCGCGCAGCGCCCGGCGGGAGTGCGCTGGCCGTGTAACCGCGCGCCGAGAGCCCGGCCCGCCGAACATCCTCGACGAGGCCGCAGCCGCGGCGCATCGCCTCAGCGAGCGAATCGTTGCCCGTAGTCTGCGCCGAGCTGAGCGCGGCCCCGACGATCCGCCCGATCGAGTCGAGCGGGGCGCGTCAGCGGCGCGGGGGCGGAAGGGAGAAAGGTGCGAGATCTTTTGCGGTAACCCTGTGACACTGCTGCGTGTTGCGTGGTGAGCCGCTCGGCCGTGTGTAGGCACGGTTGGGCGGCGCTCGTGGCAGGGCCGAGCCAGGAGGCAAGCGAGTGTCCGCCGGTCGCCCTTACGGGGCACTTACCGCGGATTGTGGCGTTAGGCTGGCTCGCCTAGGCCTTTGATTTATTGGAGCGGGAAACGAGGCTCGAACTCGCGACCTCAACCTTGGCAAGGTTGCGCTCTACCAACTGAGCTATTCCCGCATCGCGGTAAGAGCCGGCATTTTAGGGTGCCCCTGCCCGAAGTCAAGGCGCAGAGGTGACGCTCAAGGTTGAGCGCTCAGCGCGGGGGCTCCGGGCGCTTGAGCTCCGGCCATGCCGCCCGCAGGTAGGCGACCATCGAGACGAGCGTCGCCAGAGCGGCGAGCTCCGTGAGCATTACGCCAGTCGGGTAGGTCGGGAAGAACGCGAGCGGCACGCGGTAGAGCATCATTGACAGCCCGATGATCTGCAGGACGGTCTTGATCTTGCCGAGCTGAGAGACTGCGACCTTGCGCCGCTGGCCGATCTCGGCCATCCACTCGCGCAGCGCCGAGATGGTAATCTCCCGCCCGATGATCACGACCGCCGTCAGCACGATGACGAGTCGGGTATCGCGGCTCACGATCAGCACCAGGGCCACCGCCACGATCAGCTTGTCCGCGACCGGATCGAGAAAGGCGCCAAGACGCGAGGTCTGACCCAGGCGGCGGGCGAAATACCCATCCAGGGTATCGGTGATGCCGGCCGCCGCGAACAGCAGGCCTGCCGCCGGGTTCGACCACGGGTAGGGCAGGTAAAAGAGCAGCACGATGAGCGGGATGGCGGCGATCCGCAACGAAGTCAGCGTGTTCGGCAGATTCCAGCGCAAGCGCCCCCCACCTCAAGAGCCGGGATGCAGGTGATCATAAAGCGTGCGCGCCAGGGTTGCGCCGATTCCGGACACCTTTTCGAGATCCGCCACGCCGGCGCGCAACACTCCCTGCAATCCCCCGAAGTGCGTGAGCAGCGCCCGGCGCTTGGCCGGTCCCAGCCCCGGGATCGCTTCCAGGACCGATTTGGTATAGCGCCGTGCGCGCTTGCGGCGATGGCCGGTGATGGCGAAGCGGTGCGCCTCGTCCCGGATCTGCTGGATGAGCCGCGAGGCCGGCGAGTGCGCCTCCGGAACCCTCGGCACCGGCTGCCCGTAGACGAAGAGCCGCTCCTGCCCGGGACGGCGATCGGGCCCCTTGGCCACCCCCACCAGGGGAAGGTCGGCGAAACCGAGCTTGGCGAGCACCTCGTGCACCCCATCGATCTGTCCGAGGCCACCATCGATCAGCAGCAGATCGGGCGGTGCAACCTCCTCGTGCCGGATGCGGGTGTAGCGGCGCTCGAGGGCCTGCTTGAGAGCGCCGTAGTCGTCCCCCGGAGTCACCCCGGTGATATTGAAGCGCCGGTATTCCTTCTTGAGCGACCCCTCCGTCCCGAACACCACGCACGAGGCCACCGTTCCCTCCCCGCCCGTGTGGCTGATGTCGAAGCACTCCATGCGCGTCGGCGGCGCGGGCAGATCCAATTGCACGGCGAGCGCCGAGAGCATCTCCTCCATCCCCTGCTTGCGAGAGAGCCGCATGCGCAATGCCTGCGCAGCGTTCTCCCGCGTCAACTGCACCCAGCGGGCCGCGAGCCCCCGCGCCGGGCAGCGCACGCGCACGGTGTGTCCGGCGAGCCCGGCGAGCGCCTGCTCGAGCGACTCAGCGTCCTCCAGCCGCCGCCCCACCAGCACCTCGGGCGGCGGCTCGTGGCTGGCGTAGTACTGCATCAGGAAGGACGACAGCGCCTCCTCCGGCTCCGCGAGCGCCGCGCGAGGGAAGCTGCTGCTGGTGCCCAGATTGCGCCCGCCGCGCACCAGCATGACGCTGACGGCGTACTCGCCCGGCTCCCCGACGATCTCGATCACGTCCACGTCGCGCTCGTCCTCGGCGGTCACCACCTGCTGGGCCTGGATCGCTTTCAGCGCCGCCAGCTGGTCGCGGATCTGGGCAGCGCGCTCGAACTCCAGTCGGGCCGAGGCCTCCTGCATGCGTGCCTGCAGCGTGACGTTGACCTCATCGCTGCGTCCCTCGAGCACCTTGACCGCCGAATCGATGTCCTGCGCATAGGCGTCGCGGCTGATGAGCCCCACGCACGGGGCCGAGCAACGGCCGATCTGGTGCTGCAGGCACGGACGGCTTCGGTTCTCGAAGAAGCTGTCGCGGCAGTTGCGGATGCGGAACAGCTTCTGCAGCTGATTCAGGGTATCGCGGACCGCGCCGGCGCTCGGGAACGGACCGAAGTAGCGCCCGGGGGCGCTGCGCGGGCCGCGGTGAAACGCGAGCCGCGGGAAGGTGTGACTGGCGGTGAGATGGATGTAGGGGAAGCTCTTGTCGTCGCGCAGCACGACGTTAAAGCGCGGACGATGCTCCTTGATGAGGTTGTACTCGAGCAGCAGCGCCTCGATCTCGGAGTTCGTGACGGTGACCTCGATGTCGGCGATCTGGTGAACCAGCGCCTGGACCTTCGGGTTGACGTTGCCGGCGGCGAAATACGTGCCGACCCGGTCCTTCAGGCTTCTAGCCTTGCCGACGTAAAGCAGCTCGTGCGCGCCGCCGAACATCCGATAGACGCCGGGTCGGCGCGGCAGCGCCGCAATGTAGGACTTGGGATCGAACGGCGGGCTCATCGGCCCATTCCAGATGCCGGCCGTCTCACACGCCGGCCAGCTCGCACGCCCGGGCGATCACCTTCTTGAACATCGGCGCGGTGAGCCGCCCGGTCGAGGTGTTGTAACGGCTGCAATGGTAGCAGTCGATCAGGTACGCCCCCCCGGCCAGGGCATGCTCGCGGCCGTGAGCGAACGGGAACTCGCCGCGCTTTGCCCCGGTGGCCATGAGGAAGGCGTCGTGAGCAATCCGCCCGAGCGCGAGCACCACCTGCACATGCTTCAAGCGCTCGAGCTCGGCCGCGAGATACGCGTTGCAGGCGCGGATCTCGGCCGGCAAAGGCTTGTTCTCCGGCGGCAGGCACTTTACGGAGTTGATGATGCGGGCGTTGCGCAGCCGAAGTCCATCATCGGCCGACTCGGAGTGTGCCCGGGTGGCGAGCCCCGCCTCATGGAGCGTGCGGTAAAGCAGGATCCCCGCATGGTCGCCCGTGAACGGGCGGCCCGTCCGGTTCGCCCCATGCAGCCCCGGAGCGAGGCCCACGATCACGATGCGCGGATCGGTCGCCCCGAAGGACGGCACGGGGCGTGCCCAATAGTCCGGCCAGCGCTCGCGGATCCCGCTCAAGAAACCGGCCAGCCTGGGGCAGCGACTGCAGTCGGGGTCGTACGTCTCGTCGCGCCGCACCTCACGCGCCGGGCGCATCTTTTCAGTCATCCATGTGCCCGATGACGGCGGTCGCGAATCCCGAGCAGCTCATGAGCGTGGCGCCCGGAATGAGCCGCTGCAGGTCCTCCTCGACGCTCTTGCGGGCGGCGAGCTCGCGCTTCGGCGCCTTGATCGCCTCGCGCAGCCGCGCCAGGTCGTAGGTGAGCTCCTTGGCCGCGATCGTGTTGGCCACGCCCTTGATGACGAGATCCGCGGCCTCCTTCCAGCCGAGGTAGCGCAGCATCATCTCCGCCGAGAGAATGAGCGAGCCGGGATTGACCCTGTCCTTGCCGGCAAAGCCGGGCGCCGTGCCGTGGGTGGCCTCGAACACCGCCAGCCCGTCGCCGATGTTGCCGCCCGGCGCGATGCCGATGCCGCCGACCTGCGCGGCGAGCGCATCCGAGACATAGTCGCCGTTCAAATTGAGCGTGGCGATGACGTCATAGTCCTCGGGGCGCAGCAGCACCTGCTGCAGGAAATTGTCGGCGATGACGTCCTTGACGACGATGTCATGGCCCGTCAAGGGGTTGCCGAACCTCATCCACGGGCCGCCGTCGATCTCCTCGGCGCCGAACTCCTCGCGGGCGAGCTGGTAGCCCCAGTTGCGGAACGCCCCCTCCGTGTACTTCATGATGTTGCCCTTGTGCACCAGCGTCACCGACACGCGGTCGTTGTCGATGGCGTACTGGATCGCCTTGCGGATCAGGCGCTGGCTGCCTTCCTTGGAGACCGGCTTGATGCCGATCGCGGAGCTCGCCGGGAAGCGGATGGCGGTGACGGCGAGCTCCTTGTGCAGGAACGCGATCAGCTTGTGCACCTCGGCCGAGCCCGCCGGCCACTCGATGCCGGCGTAGATGTCCTCGGTGTTCTCGCGGAAGATCACCATGTCGGTGAGGCTCGCGTCCGCCATGGGGCTCGCGACGCCGGGAAAATAGCGGATGGGCCGCACACAGGCGTACAGATCCAGGGTCTGGCGCATGGCGACGTTGAGCGAGCGGATGCCACCGCCCACCGGGGTGCCGAGCGGTCCTTTGATCGAGACCACGTAATCGCGCAGCGCGTGCAGCGTCTCCTCGGGGAACCACTGGCCGTAGCGGGCGTTGGCCTTCTCGCCGCAGAAGGCCTCCATCCAGCAGATGCGGCGCTTGCCCGTGTAGGCCTTGTCCACCGCCGCGTTCACCACGCGCAGCATCGCCGGTGTGACATCGATGCCGATGCCGTCGCCTTCGATGTATGGGATGACCGGGAAATCCGGAACGCTCAGCGAGTGATCCGGGTTGACGTGGATCTTGCGCCCCTCGGGAGGGACGGTGATGTGTTCGTAGCGCATCCGCCCATTGTACCGGTAAACGAACACCCCATCCTGAATCCCATCCAGCATGAGGCCCCGCCGGGGGCTTCAGGCGCGCATCATCCGGCGGTTCTGACTGCGCTCGGCGATCAGCATGGCGAGCTCGAGCGCCTGCTCGTGATTGAGGCGCGGATCGACCGTGGAGCGGTAGGCCCTCGCCAGATCCGCATCGGTGAGGCCCCTCGCCCCGCCGGTGCACTCGGTCACATCGTCGCCGGTCAGCTCGATGTGCACCCCGCCGAGGTGCGAGCCCATCTCGGCATGGATGGTGAAGGCGAGATCGAGCTCCTTCAGGATGTTCTCGAAACGCCGGGTCTTCAGCCCCCCCGTGGTGGTCTCGGTGTTGCCGTGCATGGGATCGCAGACCCACAGCACCGTCTGCCCGCTCTGTCGCACCGCCTCGATGGCCTTCGGCAACGCCGAGGCGATGTCCTTGGCCCCGAAGCGGTGGATGAGCGTCAGGCGCCCCGGGATGTTCTGCGGGTTCAGGGTCGCGATGACCCCCTGCAGCCAGGCGCCATCCATGCCGGCGGAGACCTTCACCCCGATGGGGTTCGAGATGCCGCGGAAGTACTCCAGGTGTGCCCCATCGAGCCGGGCGGTCCGCATGCCGATCCAGGGCAGGTGCGTCGACAGGTTGTACCAGCGGTTCTGCCGCGGGATGAAGCGGGTCTGCGCCTGCTCGTACAGCAGATGCAGGCCCTCGTGGCTGGCATAGAAGTCCACCAGCGTCGCCTCGTGCACCGCGGTGCCGCTGATGCCCTCGAAGAAATCGAGCGCATCGCCGATCGACTGCACGATGCGCTGGTAGGCGTCCTTCAAGGGCGCGTGCTTGACGAAGCCGAGATCCCAGTACTCCGGGTGGTGCAGGTCGGCAAAGCCCCCGTCCACCAGCGCCCGCACGAAATTCAGCGTGAGCGCGGCGCGCTCGTAGCCGCGTAGCAGCAGCTGCGGGTCGGCACGGCGCGCCTCGGCGGTGAACTCCGGCCGGTTCACCAGATCGCCGCGGAAGCTCGGCAGGGTCACTCCATCTCGAGACTCGCTGTCGGCCGAGCGCGGCTTGGCGTACTGTCCGGCCATGCGTCCGACGCGGATGATGGGCCGCTTCAGTCCCTGCAGCAGCACCAGGCTCATCTGCAGCAGAATCTTGAGCTTCTTAGCGATCGAGTCCGATTCGCAGTCGGCGAAGGTCTCGGCACAGTCCCCGCCCTGCAGCAGGAAGGCCTGGCCGCGCTGCGCGGCCGCCAGGCGCTCGCGCAGCGCCTCGATCTCCCACGACACCACGATGGGCGGGAGCCGCGAGAGCTCGGCAACCACCTGCTCGAGAGCGAGCGGATCGTCGTACAAGGGCTGCTGCAGGGCCGGTTTGCCTTGCCAGCTGGCCGGCTGCCAGGAGGTGGTCTCGGGGGAGCGCATAGCGGGAGAATGCTACCATGGACTGGCGCGGACCGGACCTTGGGCGGACAATTCGCGGTTTCACTCTTTGAGCCCGAGGGCTATATGCACCGCGTACTGATTCTCGGCGCCGGCAAGATCGGCGCATTGATTTCCGGCCTGCTCTGCAGCTCGGGCGCCTACCAGGTCCAGCTTGCCGACGTCGATGGTGCCGTCGCTGAGGCCGTGGTCAAGGCGCACGCACAAAAAGGCCTCACCGCCCACGCACTCGATGCACGCAGCCGCGAAGCGCTCGATCGGCACCTCGCCGAGCATCCGGTCGATGCCGTCATCTCCAGCCTGCCGTTTTACTGCAACGTCACGGTCGCGGAGGCGGCGCGCCGGGCCGCAATCCACTATTTCGACCTCACCGAGGACGTCGCGGTGACCCGCGCCGTGCGCGCCGTGGCCACAGGCTCGATCCAGGCCTTCGTCCCGCAGTGCGGGCTCGCGCCCGGATTCATCAGCATCGCCGCCGCCGAGCTCATCACTCACTTCGAGAAGCTGCGCGCAGTGAAACTGCGTGTCGGGGCGCTCCCGCAACATCCGAACAACGTGCTGAAGTACTCCCTCACCTGGTCCACCGAGGGACTGATCAACGAATATGGCAATCCCTGCCAGGCGATCGTCGATGGCCGCAGCGTCGAAGTGGCGCCGCTCGAGGGCCTGGAGGAAATCGAAATAGACGGCACGCTGTACGAGGCGTTCAATACCTCGGGCGGCCTGGGCTCGCTCGCCGAAACCCACGGCGTGAGCGTCGAATCGATGAACTACAAGACCATCCGCTACCCCGGGCACTGCGAGCAGATGCGCCTGCTGATGAACGACCTGAAGCTCAATCAGGATCGCGACACGCTCAAGCGCATCCTCGAGAACGCCGTGCCGCAGACGCTGCAGGACGTGATCATCGTGTACGTCGCGGTCACCGGCCTGCAGGACGGGCAGCTGCGCGAGGAGAACTATGTCAACAAGATCTATCCGCAGCTGATCGCCGGGCGACTGTGGTCGGCGATCCAGGTGACCACCGCAGCGGGCATCACCGCCGTGGTCGATCTGGTGCTCGAGCAACCGCAGCGCTACCACGGATTCGTCGCCCAGGAGCAGTTCCGTCTGCCTGAGATCCTGGCCAACCGGTTCGGCCGTCACTACGCCCCCGGCGGCAGCAAGGACCTCTCCGGGGAGGTCATCGTCGCGGGCAAGACCGGCCGGCAGCGCACTCACAAGGCGGCCTGAACGATGAGCACCGCCATCGACATCCCGGCGCTGCTCGCGCGCCTGCAGCTCTGCGGTGAGAACCTCGGGGTCTGCGCGGGCGCGGGCGAGTGGCGCGGCGGCGGCCCCGTGCTCACCGTCCACAATCCCGCCACCGGCGCTGCGCTCGCCACCGTGCGCGCCGCCGATGCAGCCGACTACGAGGCCGTGATGCGCTCGGCGCAGAATACGGCCGCGCAGTGGCGAGCCGTGCCGGCGCCGAAGCGCGGCGAGGCGGTGCGGCTGCTCGGCGAGGCGCTGCGCGCCGCGAAGGAGGACCTCGGCGCGCTCGTTTCGCTCGAGAACGGCAAGATCCTCGCCGAAGGGCTCGGCGAGGTGCAGGAGATGATCGATATCGCCGACTTTGCCGTTGGCCAGTCGCGCATGCTCTACGGGCTTACCATGCACTCGGAGCGCCCGGGCCACCGCATGTACGAGCAGTGGCACCCGCTCGGAGTGATCGGCATCATCTCGGCGTTCAACTTCCCGGTAGCGGTCTGGGCATGGAACGCGTGTCTTGCGGCAATCTGCGGCAACGTGTCGGTGTGGAAGCCCTCGCCGAAGACTCCCCTCACCGCCATCGCGGTGCAGAAGCTGCTCAACCGGGTGATGGGCAAACACGGGCTTGCGCCCGTGTTTCAGCTGTTCATCGATGCCGGCAGCGAGCTGGCGACGCGTTTCGTCGATGACCGGCGCGTCGCGCTGGTTTCCTTCACCGGCTCGACGGCCGTCGGCCGCAAGGTCGGGGAACGCGTCGCGGCCCGCCTCGGCAAGAGCCTCCTTGAGCTCGGCGGCAACAACGCGATCATCGTCGATGAATCGGCGAGCCTCGAGCTGGCCGTGCCCGCCATCGTGTTCGGCGCGGTCGGCACCGCCGGGCAGCGCTGCACCACCACGCGGCGGGTGTTTGCGCACCGCTCGATCATCGCCGAGCTGGAGCGGCGCCTCGTGAACGCGTACCGCCAGGTGCGCATCGGCGACCCGCTCGATCCGGCGACGCTCATGGGCCCGCTGATCGACGCCGCGGCGCTCGAGCGCTTCAAGGCGGCGGTCGAGGCCGCCCGTGCCGCCGGCGGCGAAGTGCTCGCCGGCGGCAAGGTACTCGATCGACCCGGCCATTTCGTCGAGCCGACGCTGATCCGCGCGCGCAACGACTGGCCGGTCGTGCAGAACGAGACGTTCGCGCCGATCCTTTACCTGATCCCGGTCGACTCGCTCGAGACGGCGATCGCCGAGCAGAACGCGAGCCACTACGGCCTGTCCTCGGCGCTGTTCACCGAGCGGCTGCGCGCGGCCGAGAGCTTCCTCGGCGCCGGCGGCAGTGACTGCGGCATCGCCAACGTCAACATCGGCACTTCGGGGGCGGAGATCGGCGGGGCGTTCGGCGGGGAGAAAGACAGCGGCGGAGGACGCGAGTCGGGCTCGGATGCCTGGAAGGCGTACATGCGCCGGCAGACCAACACGATCAACTGGAGCGGCGCGCTGCCCCTCGCTCAGGGGATCAAGTTCGAGCTGTAAGCGCGCCGGCGCCCGGGAACGCGACCGCTCGGGGCCGCGCTCCTATCGAACCGGCTGCGCGTGTGCACTGCCGCCCAACACGCTCAGCGCCGCGCGCACAAGCAGCGGCTCCTCGGCCACGCACACCGTCCAGGCCGCAATCGCGCTCTGCTCGGTGCTGATGCGCCCGTCGCGCCCGACGGCTGCCGCATTTGCCGCGGCGTCGATTTCGACACCCGCGAAGCGCAGTCCCGCCAGCACACGGGCACGGATCTGCGGCACGTGCTCCCCGACGCCGCCGCCGAAGACGATGCCGTCGCAGCCGCCGAGCACCGTGAGGTACGCGCCGATGTACTTGCGGATGCGGTAACAGTAGAGCTCGATGGCCCGTTCGGCGCGCTCCCCGCCCGCGGCGAGCAGTTCGCTTGCGCTGCTCGCGCCGCCGAGTCCGAGCAACCCCGCTTCGCGGTTGAACGACTCGATCAACCGCGCCGGCGTGCATTTGCGCCGCTCGGCGAGGTACGGCACCACCGCCGCGTCGATGTCGCCGCAGCGGCTCGCCATCACGAGGCCCTCGAGCGGCGAGAAGCCCATCGAGGTGTCGCGCAGCCCGTCTTGGTCACGCGCCGTGATCGAACAGCCGCCGCCGAGCTGCAGGCTGATCAGGCGCCCGCCGTTCTCGAGCGCCGGGTTCAGCTCGCACCACCGGCGCCACATCGCCTCGTGCGCCAGTCCATGGAAGCCGTAACGGCGCACACCGGCGTCCCAGCCGAGCGCAGGCGGCAAGGCATACTCCGCGGCCACCCGCGGCAAGGACGCGAAGTACGCGGTGTCGAATGCCGCCACCTGCACGACGGACCGATCGCAGAGCTCGCGCGCCGCATCGATCCAGCGCAGCGCCAGCGGGTTGTGCAGTGGGGCAAGCGCAGCCAGCTCGCCAATGCCCGCGCGTACCGCATCATCGATCCGCACCGGATGCGTGAACCGGTCGGCACCATGCACCACCCGATGCACGAGCGCCGCCGGCGGACCCGGCAGCTGCGCGAGAAAGGCGCGCAGCTCGACCGCCGGCTCCAGGTGCGTGCCCTCGTGATGCACCGCCGCAAGACGGTGCAGCCGCGCACCGGCGTGCGCCGTGCCGGCGATCGCCTCGAACGCCGCAAGCTTGATCGACGTCGAGCCGCTGTTGACCGTGACCAGCCGCATCGCGCTCAACGCCGCGCGCTCATGCCCGCGCCGCGGCGCCGTCCGGCCACTTCCAGTCCGCCACGAGCGGCATGTCCCGCCCGTGGCGGCGGATATAGGCCGAGTGCTCGATCAGGCGGTGGCGGGCCTCCTCCTTCAGGTAGGCGCCGCGGTCGCGCAGCTGCGGCAGCCGGTCGATCGCATCCTGGACGAGATGAAAGCGGTCCATCTCGTTGAGCACCGTCATGTCGAACGGCGTCGTGATCGTGCCCTCCTCCTTGTAGCCGCGCACGTGGATGCCGGCGTTGTTGTGCCGGCGATAGGTCAGCCGGTGAATGAGCCACGGATAGCCGTGGAAGGCGAAGATGACCGGCTTCTCGCGCGTGAACAGCGAATCGAAGTCCGCATCGCTGAGGCCATGCGGGTGCTCGGAGCTCGGCTGCAGACGCATCAGGTCGACGACGTTGACGACCCGGATCCTGAGCTCCGGCAGCGCCTTGCGCAGGATCGACACCGCCGCCAGGGTCTCGAGCGTCGGCACGTCCCCGGCGCAGGCCATCACCAGATCCGGCTCCGCGCCCTCGTCGTTGCTTGCCCAGCGCCAGATGCCGATGCCGGCCGTGCAATGCTCGGTCGCCTGATCGATCGACAGCCACTGCAGCGCCGGCTGCTTGCCCGCCACCACCACGTTGACCTTGTGCCGGCTGCGCAGGCAATGATCCATCACCGAGAGCAGGCAGTTGGCATCGGGCGGCAGGTACACCCGCACGATCCCGGCCTTCTTGTTGACGACATGGTCGATGAAGCCCGGATCCTGGTGGGTGAACCCGTTGTGATCCTGCCGCCACACGTGCGAGGTGAGCAGATAGTTGAGCGAGGCGATCGGACGGCGCCAGGGGATCTGCGCGGTCACCTTCAGCCACTTGGCGTGCTGGTTGAACATCGAGTCGACGATGTGGATGAAGGCCTCGTAGCAGTTGAAGAGGCCGTGCCGGCCCGTGAGCAGGTAGCCTTCGAGCCAGCCCTCGCACTGGTGCTCGCTCAGGATCTCGAGCACCCGGCCGCTGCGGGCGAGAAACTCATCCGAGGCGAGCGTGCGCGCCTGCCACTGCCGGCCGGTCGCCTCGAACACCGACTGCAGCTTGTTCGAGACGGTCTCATCGGGCCCGAACAGGCGGAACGTGTCGGGATTGAGCCGGATGACATCGCGCAGCAGCGCCCCGAGCGTGCCGGTGTCCGAGGCCACGGCGGCCCCGGGGCAGTCCACCGGCACCGCGTAGTCGCGGAAATCCGGCAGCCGCAGATCCTTCAGCAGCACCCCGCCGTTGGCGTGGGGGTTCGCGCCCATGCGCCGCGCGCCGCTCGGGGCGAGCTCGCCGAGCTCGCTCTGCAGCCGTCCCTCGGCATCGAACAGCTCCTCGGGGCGATAGCTGCGCAGCCACTGTTCGAGCTGCGCAAGATGCGCCGGCTGGGTCGCCGGATCGCTGATCGGTACCTGGTGGGCGCGAAAGCTTCCCTCCACCGCCTTGCCGTCGACCGTCTTCGGACCCGTCCAGCCCTTAGGGGTCGCGAGCACGATCATCGGCCAGCGCGGCCGCTCGAGCGCGGCGCCGGCGGAGCGCGCCTGATGCTGGATGGCGCGGATCTCCCCGAGCACGCGATCGAGCGTACGGGCCATCGCCTGGTGCATCGGCGCCGGCTCGTGGCCTTCGACGAAGTGCGGCACCCATCCGCAGCCTCTGAGCAGCTGCTCGAGCTCCTCGCGCTCGATGCGCGCGAGCACCGTGGGGTTGGAGATCTTGTAGCCGTTCAGGTGCAGGATGGGCAGCACCGCCCCATCGCCCTTGGGATCGAGAAACTTGTTGAGGTGCCAGCTGGCCGCAAGCGGCCCCGTCTCGGCTTCCCCGTCCCCGACCACGCAGGCGGCGATCAGCTGCGGGTTGTCGAGCACCGCACCGAAGGCGTGGGCGAGCGAGTAGCCGAGCTCCCCTCCCTCGTGGATCGAGCCCGGACACTCCGGCGAGACGTGGCTCGGGATGCCGCCCGGGAAGGAGAACTGGCCGAACAGGCGCTTGAGGCCCGCCTCATCGCGGCTCACTTGCGGATACAGCTCGCTGTAGGTGCCCTCGAGATACGTGTTGGCCACCAGCGCGGGCCCTCCGTGCCCCGGGCCGGAAACGTAGATCATGTCGAGATCGTGCGCGCGGATGAGCCGGTTCAGGTGCGCGTAGATGAAGTTTTGTCCCGGCGTCGTGCCCCAGTGACCGAGCAGCATCGCCTTGATGTGCTCGGCCGAGAGCGTCTCGCGCAGCAGCGCATTGCCGCGCAGATAGATCTGGCCGACGCACAGGTAGTTGGCGGCGCGCCAGTACGCATCGATGCGGCGCAGCTCCTCGGCGGACAAGGGTCCCTCGTTCTGCGCAGGATGTTGTGAGCTCATCGCGAATCCTCCGATCGAATCGCCGTGCAAGGGGTGCGGCGGCACATCGCCGCCGATCGTGCCACCTTCGTGTGTCGCGCTCGTGTCCGTGGCGCCCGACATCGCACCCGCTCTGCGCCCGTGGCGTAAATACGGGATTTCCGCAGAGCCGGCCGCGTGCGCATTTGACCCGGCGGGCGCGAGCCATTAGGATACCAACATCACAGGCAAGGGGCTGGGCATGCACTCGGGCTCGCGCGGAGGGCGGCAGATCCTGAGGCACATCGCGCGCGTGGCGATGATCGAGCGCGGCCTGGAGCCGGAATTTCCCCCGGCCGTGATGCGCCAGGTGAGCGCGCTGACGGGCCCGGCACGGCCGGCGCCGGCGCAACAGGTGCAGGATCTGCGCGCCCTGCCCTGGGTGTCGGTCGACAACGAGGACTCGCGCGACCTCGACCAGCTCTCCGTCGCCGAGCCGCTCGCCGACGGCGGGGCGAGAGTGCGCGTGGCGCTCGCCGACGTCGATGCGCTCGTGGGTATCGACACTCCCGTGGACCTCCATGCGCGCCACAACACGACATCGGTCTACACCGCCGCCCGCACCTTTGCAATGCTGCCGGAGCGGCTCTCGACCGACCTCACCTCGCTCAACCCGGGCGAGGATCGGCTCGCTCTGATCGCCGACATGCGGATCGGGGCCGACGGGCGCATCGGAGAGTCCGAGCTCTGTTGCGCGATGGTGCGCAATCACGCCAAGCTCGCCTACCCCTCGATCGCCGCCTGGCTCGAGGAGCGAGCGCAAGCGCCGCAGGGGCTGTCAGACCCGGCGCTGCAGCGCCAGCTGCGCCTTCAGGACGAGGTGGCCCAGGCGCTGCGCGCACAGCGCCATCTGCACGGGGCGCTCACTCTGGAGACCTTGAGGACGCACGCCGCATTCGACGGCGACACGCTCCGCGATCTGCTCCCGGATCGCAAGAGCCGCGCCCACGAGCTGATCGAGGACCTGATGATCGCCGCCAACGGCACGGCGGCGCACTTTCTCGATCGCCGGGGCTTCCCCTCGATCCGCCGGGTGCTGCGCACCCCGAAGCATTGGGAGCGCATCGTCGAGCTCGCCGCTGCGCAGGGCGAGCGCCTGCCCCCGCTGGCCGACGCCCGGGCGCTCAACGCCTTCCTCGCCCGCAGCCGCCGCGCCGACCCGCAGGGGTTTGCGGACCTCTCGCTCGCGGTCGTCAAGTCCCTCGGCAAGGGCGAGTACCTCGCCGAGCCCCCGGGGCGAGCCTCCCCGGGGCACTTCGGCCTCGCGGTGAGCGACTACACTCACTCGACCGCGCCCAACCGGCGATTCCCCGACCTGTTGAGCCATCGGCTGCTCAAGGCGGCGCTCGCCGGCCACCCTCCGCCTTACGCAGGCGCGGAGCTCGAGGCGCTCGCCGAGCACTGCACGGCGCAGGAAGATCACGCCGCCAAGGTCGAGCGGCGGGTGGCCAAATCCGCCGCCGCGCTGCTGCTTGCGCACCGCCTCGGTGAGACATTCGACGGCATCGTCACCGGCGCGGCAGCCAAAGGCACGTGGGTACGCATCGTCCGTCCGGCGGTCGAGGGCCGGCTGACGCGCGGCTTCGAGCGCGCCGACATCGGACACCGCGTGCGTGTCAGGCTGCTCAGCGTCGACGTGGCGCGCGGTTACATCGATTTCGAGAGAGCACACTAGATGTCAAACCCTTCCGACCTGCCTCCCCTCGCCTACGAGGAGGCGCAGTTTCTGGAAAGCGACCCGGCCCGGCCGCTGCGCATACTGGCCGAATATCTCGAGCCTCTCGAGCGCTTCCGGCGGGCGGGGGTGCATGCCACCATCGTGTTCTTCGGCTCGGCGCGCCTCAAGCCCGGGGACCGGCTCGGTCGCTACTACGAGGAGGCCCGCGAGCTCGCTCGGCTGGTCACGCAATGGTCAGCCTCGCTCCCCGAGCACGTGCACCGCTACGTGGTGTGCTCCGGAGGGGGAGCGGGCATCATGGAGGCGGCCAACCGCGGCGCGCACGAGGCCGGCGGCAAAAGCATCGGACTCAACATCAGCCTGCCGCGCGAGCAGCATCCCAACCCCTACGTCCCGCGCGAGCTGCTGTTCGAGTTTCACTATTTTTTCATGCGCAAGCTGTGGTTCGCGCACCTTGCGCGGGCGCTCATCGCCTTTCCCGGCGGCTTCGGCACACTGGATGAGCTCACCGAGATCCTCACTCTCGCGCAGACGCGCAAGCTCTCGCGCAGCATCCCGGTGATTCTCTATGGCCCGCAGTACTGGCGTGAGATCCTCAACTTCGAGGCGCTCGAGCGCCACGGCCTCATCTGCCCGCAGGACCTCGAGCTGTTCGAGTTCGCCGACTCGCCGGCGGCTGCCCTGAAGATCCTGCAGCGGCGCCTGGGGGCCGAGCCGCGCGAGATGCCCGGATTTGCCCATTCGCAGCTCCGCCGCCGCCGCGACCCCAACCCGCCCCTCTGATCAGCGTCCCGGCAGGTGCAGGGCGAACTTGGCGCCCCCGAGCGGAGAGGTTTCCACGCTGAGCTCACCGCCGTAGAGTTCCACCGTCTCCCGCACCATGGCGAGCCCCAGGCCGTGTCCGGGCATCGTCTCATCCGTGCGCACGCCGCGCTCGAGGATGCGAGCGCGGTTCTCCGCCGAGATGCCCGGCCCGTCGTCCTCGACCGTCAGCGTCATGTTATCCCGCGCCTCGGCGCCCGGATCGACCGCCACCGTCAGCACGACGCGCTGCCGGCACCATTTGCAGGCGTTGTCGAGCAGGTTGCCGAGCATCTCGATGAGATCGCCCCGGTCGCCGACAAACTCGCTGTCCGCCTGGACGGCAAGCTCGAGGGACAGGTCCTTGCGCGCATAGACCTTGAGCAGCGCCAGGCGCAGCTCCGTGGCGATCGGCGCGACGGGCACCGGCGCCTGGCCGAGGATCGCCCCGCCGGAGGCCGCGGCGCGCTTCAGCTGATGCTCGATGATGTCGGTCATGCGGTCGATCTCCGGGCCCATGGCATCGCTCGAGACGCCCTCCCCGGAAGCGCTCGCCGGGGCGGCGCCCAGCGCCGAGCGCATGACGGCGAGCGGCGTCTTCAGGCTGTGCGCGAGATTCCCGAGCGTATCGCGGTAGCGGGCCACACGCTTGCGCTCGGCCACGAGCAGCGCATTCAAGTGCCGCGCCACCCCACGCAGCTCGCGCGGGTAGCCCCCACCGAGGCCCTCGGCGCGCCCTTCCTCGACCTCATGGATCTCGCGCTCGAGCCGGCGCACGGGGGCGAGCACCGCCCGAAGCAGCACGGCGAGGGAAGCGAGCAGCAACAGCATCAGGCCGCTGAACCACAGCACCATGCGGCGGCGGAACTCCCACAGCTGCCGCTCGTACGGCGTCAGGCTCACCGCCACGCTGAAGGTGACCGGCTGGCCATGTCCCGGGGCATCCTCGAAGGACACGCCGCGGCTTTCGACCTCGAGCCGCCGGTGATCCACCAGGGCGTACGAGAAGCGCCGCTTGCCCTGGGGCAGCAGAGGGCCGAAGTTCACGACCTCGCCGGCCGTCGAAGGCGAGCGCCACACGTGGCCGGGCGAGGCGACCTGGGCATACAGTCCGGAGCGGGGCGTGGCGAAGCGGGAATCGAGGTCGCGAAGCGGCACGTCGTAGCCGCCCGAGGCCTCTCGCTGCGCAGCGGCGATCAGAGTGATGATCTGGGAATCGAGCAGCTCGTGCAGCCCATTTCTCGTGAGCGTACGAAACCCGCTGTCGAGCACCAGCATCATGACGCCGAAGAACAGCGCGAGCGGCACCGCGACCGACAGCAGGATGCGCTGGCTGAGCGAGTGCACGGGTACTCCCCCGCAGCGTCCGGCCCGCTAGCCGGCCGACTCTCGCGGCAGCGAGAAGCGGTAGCCGCGCCCGCGCAGCGTCTCGATCGGCTTCAGGCGCTCCTCGGGATCGAGCTTTCTTCGCAGCCGCCCGACCAACACCTCGATGACGTTGCTGTCGCGCTCGAAGTCCTGGTCGTAGAGCCGCTCGGTGAGCTCGGCCTTGGAGATCACCTCGCCCGCGCGCAGCATCAGGTGCTCGAGAATGCGGTACTCGAAGGTGGTGAGCTCGACCGGCGCCTCGCCCACCTTGACCGTCTGGGCGCGGGTATCGAGGATCACGGGGCCGCACTTGAGCTCGGGGGTGGCCCAGCCGCCGGCGCGGCGCAGCAGCGCCTGCAGCCGCGCCAGCACCTCCTCGAAGTGGAAGGGCTTGGCGACATAGTCATCGGCGCCGGCCTGCAGACCCTCGACCTTGTCCTGCCAGCTGTCGCGCGCGGTGAGGATGAGGATGGGGTAGGTCTTGCCCGCCGCCCGCAGGCGCCCGATCACCTCCAGGCCGGTGAGCTTGGGCAGCCCGAGGTCGATGATCGCCACATCGAGCGGGTATTCCAGGGCCGCGAACAGCCCCTCGACGCCATCCTGGGCCACATCGACGGTGAATCCCGCCTCGGTGAGCTGCGCTTTGAGGGTCTCGCGCAGCGAGGTCTCATCTTCGATCACCAGCACCCTCATCCCGCCCTCCCGTTACGAGTGTGCGGCCGCCTTCCGAGAACCGCACCGCTCGATGCGTCAACGCGCACCGTGAACACCCGTCCATGCCGATCCAACAGGCGCATCTCGTAAATGACTTGCCCGTCCTGCTTGCGAGTGTCGGCCCGCACCACCCGGGCCTTGAACCGCGCCTCGACCATCTTGACCGCCTGATCCATGGACATGCGGGCGGACTTCACCGCGTGCGCGCTGCGAGCGCCCGAGGCACGAGCCCACGGAACGACCGGGGCTATCCCGGCGAGCGCCAAGGCGGTCACGAGGACCCACACACGCACGCCATTCATTGCAAAAAGCGACCACCTCGTCTTTCACACTCCCGGGAGCGCGCCGTTCGCGTCGCGCAAGGGACCGCGCGCACGGTAGCCTACCTCCGGTGAATCGTTGCTGAATATCCAGCCGCCATCAGCCCTGCCGCTTGGCCTCGCTCCACAGCGCCTCCCACTGAGCGGCGCTCAGCGTGCCGAGCGCCGCCCCCCGCTCCCGCGCCAGGCGCTCCATGCGGCGAAAGCGGCGCTCGAACTTGACATTGGCCGCGCGCAGGGCCTCCTCCGGATCGACCGCAAGATGCAGGCTCCAGTTCGCCACGGCAAAGAGCAGATCCCCGATCTCCTCGGCGATCTCGCCCGGATCGGCCCCGCCGGCGAGCGCCGCGTCGACCTCGCCGAGCTCCTCGAGCACCTTGTCACGCACCTGCGCGGGGTGCTCCCAGTCGAACCCGACCCGCGCGGCGCGGCGCCCGAGCTTCATCGCGCGCATCAGGGCCGGCAGGGCGAGGGGCACGTCCGCGAGCGCACTGTCCTCGCCCGCCCCTTCTCGCGCCCGCTGTGAGCGCTCGTGCGCC
This sequence comes from Pseudomonadota bacterium, assembly GCA_021792755.1. Lineage (GTDB taxonomy): Bacteria > Pseudomonadota > Gammaproteobacteria > Steroidobacterales > Steroidobacteraceae > 13-2-20CM-66-19. The sequence goes on along the minus strand of JAJYUA010000002.1, from coordinate 137,332 downwards.
TTGATCTCGTCCCATTGCTCGGACTGTCGGGCCGCATCGGCGGCCTGCTCGCGCTCGCCGAGCACGTGCGCATGGCGGCGCACGAGCTTCTCGTGAATCGAGCGCGCGACGGCGGCAAAGCCGAACCAGCCGCGCTCATCGGCCATGCGCGCATGGAAGACAACCTGGAACAGCAGATCGCCGAGCTCCTCACGCAGCGCCTGCGGGCTGCCGCGCTCGATCGCGTCCCGAACCTCGTAGGCCTCCTCGATGGTGTACGGGGCGATCGAGGCGAAGGTCTGCTCGCGGTCCCACGGGCAGCCCCGCTGCGGATCACGCAGGCGCTCCATGAGGTCAAGGAGCGCCCCGAGCGCCTCGCCGGCCTCGCTATGACTCATGGTCTGCCCGATTTGAGGTCCTTTCTTGCCGGGCGGCGCTCGCCGGTCGTTCGCTGCCGTGCGGCTCACCGGCCCGCTGCTCGCTCAGCGGCTCGCCCTCGGCAAAGCACATCCGATACAGCGTCATCAGCATGCCGGCGGTGGCGCCCCAGATCTGATGCCGCCCATAGAGGATGTCGACCATCGCCACCTCGACGTCCGTGCCGCCAAAGCGGTGGCGGCGGGGCCGCTGGTTGCCGGGATCGAATACGAACGACAGCGGCACCTCAAAAGCCTCTTCGACCTCCTCATCGAGAGAGAGCGAAAAGCCGGGCGCGACGCGCGCCACCACCGGCGTCACCCGAAAGCCGCTGATCACCACGTGATCCGGCAGAAAGCCGATCACCGACACGAAGCGCGCCTCGAGCCCGATCTCCTCGCGTGCCTCGCGCAGCGCCGCCTCGAGCGGACCGCCGTCCCGGGCCTCGATGTGCCCGCCGGGAAAGCTCACCTGTCCGGCGTGGTTGCGCAGCGCCTGTGCCCGGCGGGTCAAGAGCACGGTCGGCTCCGGATGCGCCACCAGAGGGATGAGCACCGCCGCCGGCACGGGGTCTGCGGGAAAGTAGCGGCGCAGCTCGCGGCTCGCCTCGGCCGTCTGGCTCGGGACGAGCCAGTCCTCGCGTGCGTGCCGGGGCACGCTGCCGGCGAGCCGGCGCTCGATCTGCGCCAGGGCCAGCGAGGCCGGCCGGCGCTCGCCGGCCGGCCTCGCTGGCCCCATTGCACTGCCCTCAACCACCGCCGCCGGTGCCGCCCTTGATGCCGCCTCGGGCGAGCTCGGCCGGGTCGAGGAGCCTTGCGAGCTCCTGCGCCGACAGGTCCGTCATCTTCTCGGCCACTTCCCGGATGGGCCGGCCCTCGGCGTAGGCCTTCTTCGCGATCGCCGCGCCCTTCTCGTAGCCGATCACCGGGTTCAGCGCGGTCACCAGGATGGGGTTGCGCTCGAGCGCCTCGGCAAGGCGCGCGGGGTTCACTTTGAACCCCGCGATCGCCCGATCGGCGAGCAGCCGCGAGACATTCGCGAGCAGGCGGATGCTCTCGAGCAGGTTGTAGGCGATGACCGGCAGCATCACGTTGAGCTGGAAGTTGCCCGACTGGCCGGCCACGGTGATGGTGGCATCGTGCCCGATCACCTGTGCGCACACCATGGCGGTGGCCTCCGCGATCACCGGGTTGACCTTGCCGGGCATGATGCTGCTGCCGGGCTGCAGCGCCGGCAGCGCGATCTCCCCGAGACCGGCGAGCGGCCCGCTGTTCATCCAGCGCAGATCGTTGGCGATCTTCATGAGGCTGACCGCGAGCACCTTGAGCTGGCCGGACAGCTCGACCGCGGTGTCCTGGCAGGACAGCGCCTCGAAGTAGTTGCGGGCCGGCCGGAAAGCGATGCCGGAGAGCTGCGCGAGCGCCTCGCAGAAGCTCGCGCCGAACTTCGGATGCGCGTTGATCCCGGTGCCGACGGCGGTACCGCCCTGCGCCAATCCGTGCAGCCGCGGCTCGACCGCGCCGAGGCGCTGCAGCGCGCTCTCGATCTGCGTGCGCCAGCCGGAAAGCTCCTGCCCCAGGGTGACCGGCATGGCATCCATCAGGTGGGTGCGTCCGGTCTTGACCACCGCGCCGGTCTCGATCTCCTTGGCGCTCAGCGCATCGCGCAGATGCGCGAGCGCGGGCGCGAGCTCGTCCCGAACCGCCAGCGCGCAGCTCACGTGAATGGCGGTTGGAATCACGTCGTTGCTGCTCTGCCCCATGTTGACGTGATCGTTGGGATGCACGGGCCTGCCGAGGCGGCGCGTGGCGAGCGCGGCGATCACCTCGTTGGCGTTCATGTTCGTGCTGGTGCCCGAGCCGGTCTGAAACACGTCGATCGGGAAGTGCGCCTCGTGGCGGCCCTCGGCCACCTCCGCTGCCGCGGCCTCGATCGCTTCGGCGACGGCGGCCTCGAGCAGTCCCAGGCGACTGTTGGCTCGCGCGGCGGCCTGCTTCACCCGTCCCAGCGCGCCGATGAAGGTCCGCGGCATCGGGCGGCCGCTGATCGGAAAGTTCTGCACCGCGCGCTGGGTCTGTGCGCCCCAGAGCGCATCACGGGGTACCTTGAGCTCGCCCATGCTGTCGTGCTCGATTCGAAAGGAATTGGTCATGCAAATGGCTCCGTGGCCCGCTCGATGCCGCGCCCGTGCCGCGGGGCCGCCTGCGAGCGCGGCACGGTATGCGTTATGATGCGAATCCTAGCACTTCGCCTTGCCGTTCAGCGCATGACCGACAGCTTCCGCGACGATCTGCCCGCCGTCCTCGCCCTCTCCCCGGTCGACGGCCGTTACCGCGCGGCCACCGAGCCGCTTCGCCGCCTGATGTCCGAGGCGGGCCTGATCCGCGAGCGCGTGCGGGTGGAGGCGGCGTGGCTGGCGCATCTGGCCGCCGCGGTGAGGCAGCTGCCCGGCGCGAGCCTGGCGCCGGCGGTGCGCGAGCGCGCCCGCGAGCTCGCCGAGGAGCCCGGGCAGGACTGCGCCACTGCGGTCAAGGCGATCGAGCTGCGGATCAACCACGACGTCAAGGCGGTCGAGTACTACGTGCGCGAGCAGCTCGCGGCCGCGGGGGCCGGGGCGGCGACGCTCGAGCTGGTGCACTTCGGCTGCACGTCCGAGGACATCAACAACATCAGCTATGCCCGGCTGCTGCGCGAGGCGCGCGTGCTGCTCGATGACTCCCTGGCCGCGAGAATCGCCACCCTCGCCGAGCTCGCCCACCGTTATGCCGATCTGCCGATGCTCGCGCGCACGCACGGCCAGCCGGCGAGCCCCACCACCCTCGGCAAGGAGATCGCCAACTTCATCGCCCGGCTGAGGCGCGCCGAGCGGCGCTGGGGCGCGGTGGACATCCTCGGCAAGTGGAACGGCGCGGTCGGCAACTTCAACGCCCATCAGGCCGCCCTCCCCGAGATCGACTGGGCCGCTGTCAGCGCCTCGTTCATCGAGTCCCAGGGCCTGACGCTCAACGCCTACACCACGCAGATCGAGCCGCACGACTGGATCGGCGAGTACTGCGATGCGCTGTGCGCCATCAACGTGGTGCTCCTTGACCTGTGCCGGGATCTCTGGGGCTACATCTCCCTCGGCTACCTGAGGCAGCGCGCCGCCGCGGACGAGGTCGGCTCCTCGACCATGCCGCACAAGGTCAACCCCATCGACTTCGAGAACGCCGAGGGCAACCTCGGCATTGCCAACGCGCTGCTGCGCCACTTCGCGGAGAAGCTGCCGGTGTCGCGCTGGCAGCGCGATCTCACCGACTCGACGGTGCTGCGCAACCTCGGCGTGGCGCTCGGGCACACGCTGCTTGCCTGGCGCTCGCTCGGGCTCGGGCTCTGCAAGGTCGATGCCGACGCAGCGCGCATGAGCGCCGATCTCGAGGGCGCGTGGGAAGTGCTCGGGGAGGCGGTGCAGACGGTGTTGCGCGCCGCGGGCGTGCCGGAGGGCTACGAGAAGCTCAAGGCTTTCACGCGCGGGCGGTCCATCGATGCGCGCGCGCTCGCCGAGTTCATCGAGGCGCTGCCCCTGCCGGGGCAGGAAAAGCGCCGGCTGAAGGCGCTCACGCCCGCCGGCTATATCGGCCTCGCCGCCCGCCTCGCGCGTGCAATATGACAAATGCCCGCGGGCCGGGTCGCGCGCGGCACCCGCGAGGAGCCCAAATTGTGACTGGCTCGGCGACGCGGCGCCGGCCGGGCTCTTAAGATGGGCACCGAAGCCTGTCGTGCAGGCGATGCCGATGCTTGCCCGTGTCTTCCCACACCCTTGATGACACCAATGTGCTCGCGAGGCTCGCTCACGCGCGCTACTCGCCGGAGTCGGAGCAGGCGGACCGCACCGTCAGCGTCGAGGCCCTCACCGTGCTCACCACGGTGGCGGAGGTGCGCGCGGCGGTGAACCAGATAGCCGCCTGCGCGCAGCGGCTCCTCTCCATCTATACCGCCGATCTCGAGCCCGACCTGTACGATCAGAGCGCCTTCCTCGAGGTCATCAAGTGCTTCGTGCTGGCGCGCCCCTTCGCCAAGGTGCGCGTGCTGCTTTGCGAGGCCGGGCGGGTCACTGCCGATGGCCACCGCTTCATGGCCATGGCGCGCCGGCTCTCGAGTTGCATCGAGGTGCGCACGCCGACGCTGCGCGCCCGCGAGCATCACTGCGCCTACCTCATCGCCGACAGCCACGCCCTCGTGTACCGGCTGCGCTCGGACACCTGGGACGGCATCGCCGACATCGACAACCCGCCGGTCGCCAAGCTGTACCTGCACGAGTTCGACGACCTCTGGGAGGCGTGCGCTCCGGAGCCGGGGCTGCGCATCGCGCGCAGGTAGGGTGCGTCCGGCCCTATAATCCGCGGCATGTCCACCCCGGAGATCACCGTCGCCGCCGTGACCGAGCGCGAGGGGCGCTTCCTGCTCGTCGAGGAGCGCATCGAGGGACGCCTGGTGCTCAACCAGCCCGCCGGGCACCTCGAGCGCGGCGAGACGCTGCTGCAGGCCATCGTGCGCGAAGTGCAGGAGGAGACCGCATGGCGCTTCAGCGCCAGCGGACTGATCGGCGTGTACCTCTGGCGCCAGCCGCGCACGGGCCGCCTCTTCAAGCGCTTCGCCTTCAGCGGCTCGGTGAGCGAGCATCGCCCGGGACAGCCGCTCGATGAGGGCATCGTCGCCACCTGCTGGCTCACGCCCGAGCAGATCCGCGCGCGCGCGGCGCGGCTGCGCAGCCCCCTGGTGCTGCGCTGCATCGAAGACTGCCTCTCGGGGGCGCGCTTAGCGCTCGCGGACGTGGCGCAGCTCGACCTCGACTCGGCGGGCGCGGTGGCGGCGGCCGAGATATGAAGCGCGTCATCGTCGGCCTCTCCGGGGGGGTCGACTCGGCGGTGGCGGCGCTGCTCATGAAGGAGCGCGGCTGGGAGGTGCACGGCCTGTTCATGAGCAACTGGGAGGAGGACGATGACGGCTACTGCACCGCGGCGCAGGATTTCCAGGATGCGCGCGCGGTGGCCGCCGAGCTCGCCATCCCCCTGCACCGGGTGAGCTTCGCGGCCGAGTACCGCGCGCGGGTCTTCCGGCACTTCCTCGCGGAGTACCGCGCCGGCCGCACTCCCAATCCGGATGTGCTCTGCAACCGCGAAATCAAGTTCGGCGTGGCACTGCGCTACGCCGAGCGCCTCGGCGCCGAGGCGCTCGCCACGGGCCACTATGCCCGCCTGGTGCAGGGCCGTGAAGGCATCGAGCTGCACAAGGCGCGCGATCGGGCCAAGGATCAGAGTTATTTCCTGCACGCCGTGCAGGCCCCGGAGCTCGCGCGCACCGTGATGCCGATCGGGGATCTGCACAAGGCCGAGGTGCGCGAGCGGGCCCGCCAGGCGGGCCTGCCGGTGTTCGACAAGCCCGACAGCACCGGCATCTGCTTCGTCGGCGAGCGTCCGTTTCGTGAATTCCTCGGCCGCTATCTTGCGCATCGTCCCGGCCCCATCGAGTCGGCCGATGGCGAGCCGCTCGGCGAGCATGCGGGGCTCTCCTTCTACACCCTGGGCCAGCGCGCAGGGCTCAACATCGGCGGGCGCCCCGGCCGCCCGCAGCTACCCTGGTACGTGGCCGCAAAGGACACCGCGCGCAACGCGCTCATCGTCGTGCAGGGGCAGGATCATCCGCTGCTCCTCAGCTCATCGCTCACCACCGCTGCGGTGCACTGGCTCGCGCGCCCGCGGTCGGCGCCCTTCCCCTGCGCGGTCAAGGTCCGCTACCGCCAGGCCGACCAGGCCGCCTCGCTCGAGCCGCTTCCCGGTGGAGCGGCGCGGATTCTGTTCGAGCGGCCGCAGCGGGCGGTCACGCCCGGTCAGTACGCCGTCGTGTACGAGGGCGAGCGCTGCCTCGCAGGGGCGGTGATCGAGACCGTCATGGCACAGCAGGCGTCCCGAGCCGCAACGGGCGCCAATTTGTATTAGGAATTCGGACCGATGCAGCGCGCCTCGTGCGCTGATGACAGGAAGCGAGCGGCCCGCGGACAGACTATAATCCGCGCCGCCTTTTCCTGGCCCCCCTCGCGGAGAGCTCGACTCATGACGAACAGCTTCAAGGCGCGCACCACCCTCTCGGTAGGCAACCGTTCCTACGAGATCTACAGCCTCGCGGCCCTGCCACAGGAGAAGGTCGCACGACTGCCCTATTCGCTGAAAATCCTGCTCGAGAACCTGTTGCGCTTCGAAGACGGCCTCAACGTCACCCGCGCGGACATCGAGGCGCTGCTCGACTGGGACCCAAAGGCATCCCCCGCCCACGAGATCGCCTTCACGCCCTCGCGTGTGATCCTGCAGGACTTCACCGGCGTGCCCTGCGTGGTGGACCTCGCCGCCATGCGCGAGGCCATCGTGCGCCTGGGCGGCGATGCCGAGCGCGTCAACCCGCTCGCCCCGGTGGAGCTCGTCATCGACCATTCCGTGCAGGTGGACGAGTACGGCACCCCCGGGGCGCTCGCCGCCAATACCCGCATCGAGTTCTCCCGCAACGCCGAGCGCTACGCGTTCCTGCGCTGGGGCCAGTCGGCATTCCGCAATTTCGCCGCGGTGCCGCCGAGCACAGGCATCGTGCACCAGGTCAACCTCGAGTACCTCGGCCGGGTCGTGTTCGATGCCGAGCGCAACGGCGCCCACCGCGCCTACCCCGACACACTGGTCGGCACCGACTCGCACACGACGATGATCAACGGCCTCGGCGTGCTCGGCTGGGGCGTGGGCGGCATCGAGGCGGAGGCCGCGATGTTGGGTCAGCCCGTGACCATGCTCATCCCGCAGGTGATCGGGGTGCGCCTCACCGGCAGGCTGCGGCCCGGCGCCACCGCCACCGACCTCGTGCTCACCCTCACCGAGATGCTGCGCAAGCGGGGCGTCGTCGACAAGTTCGTCGAGTACTTCGGCGACGGCCTCGCCAACCTGCCGCTCGCCGACCGCGCCACCATCGCCAACATGGCGCCGGAGTACGGCAGCACCTGCGGCATCTTCCCGATCGATGAGGAGACGATCCGCTACCTCGAGCTCTCCGGCCGCCCCCCCGAGCGCATCGCGCTCGTCACCGCCTACGCCAGGCACCAGGGCCTGTGGCGCCAGCCGGGCAAGAGCCCGGCGCAGTACACCGAGGTGCTCGAGCTCGATCTCGGCGCCGTCGAGCCGAGCCTCGCCGGTCCGCGCCGCCCCCAGGACCGCGTGCCGCTGCAGTGCGCCAAGAGCGTCTATGAGACCGATGCCAGGAAGTTCGCGGAGGAGCGTGCCGCGCGCAATCCGGCCGCCCGAGGGGCGGCGCAGGTGACGCTCGATGAAAGGAGCTTCGAGCTCAAGGACGGCGCGGTGCTGATCGCCGCCATCACCAGCTGCACGAACACCTCCAATCCCTCGGTCATGCTGGGCGCCGGCCTGCTCGCCCGCAAGGCGCGCCAGCGCGGGCTCGCCGCCAAACCCTGGGTCAAGACCAGCCTCGCGCCCGGCTCGCGCGTGGTCACCGACTACTTCCGCAAGGCGAACGTGCTGGCCGACCTCGCCGCGGTGGGCTTCGAGCTCGTCGGCTACGGCTGCACCACGTGCATCGGCAACTCCGGCCCGTTGAAGCCGCAGATATCCGCCGCGGTCAAGGCGGGCGACATCACCGCCTGCTCGGTGCTCTCGGGCAACCGCAACTTCGAGGGCCGCGTGCACCCGGAGGTGCGCATGAACTTCCTCGCCTCCCCGCCGCTGGTCGTCGCCTATGCGCTCGCCGGCACGCTCGATATCGATCTGACCGGCGAGCCGCTCGGCACGGGCTCGGACGGCAAGCCCGTCTATCTGAAGGACATCTGGCCGAGCGATGCGGAGGTGCAGCAGTGCCTCGCCCGCTCGATCGACTCGAAGATGTTCCAGGACAGCTACGCCAGCGTCTTTCAGGGCGATGAGAACTGGCAAGCCATCGCGATACCGGCCGGCAAGCTGTACGCCTGGGACGAGAAATCCACCTACGTGCGCAATCCTCCGTTCTTCGAGGGCATGACCCGCACCCCGGCGCCGCTCGAGGACATCCGCGGCGCGCGCGCCCTCGCCATGCTCGGGGACTCGGTCACCACCGACCACATCTCCCCGGCGGGCAACATCGCCAGGACGAGTCCCGCGGCCCGCTACCTGCTCGAGCACGGCGTGCAGCCGCAGGATTTCAACTCCTACGGCTCGCGCCGCGGCAACCACGAGGTGATGATGCGCGGCACCTTCGCCAACATCCGGCTGCGCAACCAGCTGGTCCCGGGCGTCGAGGGGGGCATGACGGTGCACCTGCCGAGCGGGGAGCGGACCTCGATCTACGATGCGGCCATGCGCTACAAGAGCGAGGGCACGCCGCTCATCGTGCTCGCCGGCAAGGAGTACGGCACGGGATCCTCGCGCGACTGGGCGGCCAAGGGCACGATGCTGCTCGGCGTGCGCGCGGTGATCGCCGAGAGCTTCGAGCGCATCCATCGCTCGAACCTGATCGGCATGGGCGTCGCGCCGCTGCAGTTCCTGCCGGACGAGAGCGCCGGCTCGCTCGGGCTCACCGGCCGGGAGATGTTCGAGATCACCGGGCTCGCGAGCAACGAGGCGAAGCAAGTGGCGGTGAAAGCGACCCCCGCCGATGGCGGCAGGCCGATCGCCTTCAAGGCGCGCGTGCGCATCGACACGCCGAAGGAGCGCGAGTACTACCGGCACGGCGGCATCCTGCAGTTCGTGCTGCGCCAGCTTGCGAGCCCGGGCCGTTCCTGAGCGGCCATCGCAGCCTCGAGCGCCGCTCGAGGGGCTGCTGATGACATGTCGCCGAAGCGCCTCGCCGTCTTCGACCTCGACGGAACCATCACCCGGCACGACACGCTCGTGCGCTACGTGCTCGGGTACCTGCTGAGACGGCCCTGGCGGCTGCCGCGGGCGCTGCTCGTGGTGCCGGCGGCGGCCGCTTTCGGCCTGCGCCTGATCGGCCACGGCGAGCTGAAATCCGCCCTGCTGCGCGCCACCCTCGGGGGCGTGTCCCGCGCGGAGATCGAGCGCTGGACGGCGCAATTCGTGCCGCGCCTGCTCGCGAACGGCACCTTCGCGGCGGCGCGCGAGGCGATCGGCAAACACATCAGCGAAGGCGATCATCTGGTGCTTCTGAGCGCGACCATCGACCTGTACGTGCCGGCCATCGCGCGCGCGTTGGGCTTTCACGAGGCGATCTGCACCGGCGTGCGCTGGCGGGGCGATCGCCTGGACGGCCATTTGAGCACGCCCAACCGGCGCGGCGAGGAAAAAGCTCGCTGCCTGCGCGAGCTGAGGAAACGTCATTGCGGGCACGCCGCCGCCTACGGCAACGCCGCGAGCGACCTCGCGCACCTGAAACTCGTCGAGCACGGCGTGCTCGTCAACGGCTCGGCGTGGGCGCGGCGCGCGGCCGCCCGGGCGGGGATCGCCTGCACGGTGTGGCGGTAAGAGCCGTTACATCGACGTGCGCACCTGCCACAGCTCGGGGAAGAACTTCAGCTCGAGCGCCTTGGCGAGGTACGACACCCCGCCCGTGCCGCCCGTACCGGGCTTGTAGCCGATGATGCGCTCCACCGTCTTCATGTGGTGGAAACGCCAGAGCTGGAACTTGTAATCGAGGTCCACCAGGCGCTCGGCGAGCTCGTACAGGTCCCAGTCCTTCTGCGCGTTGTGATACACCCCGAGCCAGGCGCCCGCGACCTGCTTGCTCGGCTGGTACGGCTCGCGAAAGTCCCGCATCACATAGTCCTCGGGAATGCCATAGCCGCGGCGGCTGAGCAGCCGCAGCGCCTCATCGTAGAGCGAGGGCGCCTGCAGAGCGCGCGTGAGCCGCTCGTGGATCCGCGGGTCCCGACGGTGCACCTCGATCAGCTCGGCGTTCTTGTTGCCGAGCAGGAACTCGAGCAGCCGGTACTGATAGGACTGAAAGCCCGAGGAGCGCCCGAGCGCGTTGCGAAACGCCGAGTAGTCAAACGGCGTCATGGTCGAGAGCACCTCCCAGCCCGAGAGCAGCTGGGTCTGCACCCGCGAGACCCGCGTCAGGCGCTTGAACGAGGGACCGAGATCGTCGCGGCGCACGCACTCGAGCACCCCTGAGAGCTCGTGCAGCATCAGGCGCATCCACAGCTCCGATGCCTGGTGCACGATGATGAACATCATCTCGTCATGCTCGCAGGACAAGGGCTTTTGCGCATCGAGCACCTTGTCGAGCTGCAGGTACTCGCCGTAGGAGAGCGAGGAGCCGAGATCCCAATGGATCGGCTCGCCGCTCAGATCGACACGCTCGGACGTCTCGTAGGGCCGCTTGCTCATTCGATCCGCTCTCCGAACACCCATGCAGGCACGACCCGCCAACCCTCGAGCAGCCGCCGATCGAGCCGGCGATACTGCGGACAGTGCCGCGCCACGCACTGCCAGAACTCTCGCGAGTGATTCATGTGACGGGTGTGGGCGAGCTCATGGATCATGAGGTAGCGCACCACCGGGGCCGGTTGGAACAGCAGGCAGCAGTTGAGGCTGATGGTGCCGCGCGTCGAGCAGCTGCCCCAGCGGGTGCGCTGCCGGCGGATCACCGCGCGCCCGTACTCGAAGCCGAGCTCGCGCGCGCACTCGGCGAGCCAGGGCGAGAGCACCTGCCGCGCCCGCTCCATGAGCCAGCCCATGAGCGCCGCGCGCACCGCCCGGCGGTCGCCGGCATCGCCTGAGAGCACCAGCAGCCCCCCGGCCCCCGGGGCGGCACTCGTCCGCCCCCGCCCGCCGGCGAGATGCACCCGCCACAGCTCCCGGCAGGCCGCCAACTCGATCCGCTGCGGCGGAAAGGGCGCCGGCGGAAGCGCCTTGAGGAGGATCTCCTCGCGCTTGCGCTCGATCCAGGAGCGATGCCGCGCCAGAAAGCTCTCGATCGCGTGCGGCGATGTTCTGGCCGGCACCACCACCTCCACCCGTCCTGTGTGAAAGACGCGCACCACCATACGTCGCGCACGTTGGCTCTCACGCACGCTCCAGCCGGCGTCTTGTTCAGGCCACAACAGCAACTGGGACGCCGCACTCTCGGGAGTCAAGGGAACCGCCGCATCGATCGCAAACCCCGTCGCAACCTGCCCGCCGATCATACCAGGGGGCCGGCGCTTGCACCGGCAAGAGCGGCAGACGGTGCGGGCGCAATCGGCTAGGATGCGCGCTCCTGGAGCGATCAGGCATACCGTGAGCACACCGATTCTCGAGGTCCGCGATCTCGTCAAACAGTACCCTGCTTTGACCGCCGTAAACGGCGTCTCGTTCGCCGTGCCCGAGGGCAGCTGCTTCGGGCTGCTCGGCCCCAACGGCGCGGGCAAGACCACCATCGTCGAGATCATGGAGGGAATCCTCGCGCCGACCTCGGGCGAGGTGCTCTATCGCGGCGAGCCGCTCAGGGCCCGCTTCCAGGAAGAGGCCGGCATCCTCTTCCAGGAGACCGCCCTGCAGAACTTTCTGACGGTGCGCCAGAGCGTGGCGATGTTCCGCGGGCTCTACCGCCGCGGCCTCGACATCGACGAGGTCTTGAAGCTCTGCTCCCTGGAGAAGCTCGCCCGCCGCGACAATCGCAAGCTCTCGGGCGGGCAGCGCCAGAGGATGCTGCTCGCCATCGCGCTGGTGAATGACCCCGCGGTGCTGTTCCTCGATGAGCCCACGACCGGGCTCGACCCGCAGGCGCGGCGCAACTTCTGGGCACTGGTGCAGTCGATCAAGGCCCAGCGCAAGACGATCCTGCTCACCACGCACTACATGGAGGAAGCCGAAGTGCTCTGCGACGAGATCGCCATCGTGGACCGCGGCCGCATCGTCGCCCAAGGTCCCCCGCAGCGGCTGCTGAAGGAGCACTTCGCCGAGGTGCTGCTCGAGCTGCCCCGCCAGGACTTCCCGCCGGCCGCCCGCCGGCTTCCGATGCAGCTCATCGAGGCGAGTGACCGCGTGGAGATCACCACGGATGATCTGGACGGGACGCTGCGCACCCTGATCTCGGCGCACGTCCCGTTGAAGAACCTGCGCATCCGGCCGCCGAACCTGGAGGACCTGTTCCTCGAGCTCACCGGTCGGGAGCTGCGCTCATGATGCGCCGGCTGCTCGCGGTCTGGCATGCGCGCAACCTCGAGTTTCTGCGCGACCGGGGTGCGCTGTTCTTTACCTTGATCCTGCCGCTGTCGATCATCATCGGCATGGCGATCATCTTCGGCGGCCCGCCTCGGCCGCTGTTCAAGGTGGGCGTGCTGAGCGCGCATCGAGCCGCCGCGGCGCCCCCTGCTCTGCGGCAATCGCGCGCATCGAACCAGCCGCCGGGGCGCGGCTCGTGCCCGCCCGGCCGCTGCGCGGCGGACGCGTTCCTGCGCGAGCGCTACGTGCAGTTCATCCGCGTGGCCTCGCGGCGCGAAGGCCTGATGGACGTCAGGCGCCAGCGGATCGACATGCTGTTCGCGCCCGGCGATCCGCCGCGCTACTGGGTGAACACCGACTCGCCCAAAGGCTACATCATCCAGAGGCTGCTGCTCGCCGCCGACCCGCACGCTCGACGCGTGCAGGTGAGGGGCAAGGCGGTGCGCTACATCGACTGGCTCTTTCCGGGCATCCTGGCCATGAACCTCATGTTCAGCTGCCTCTTCGGCGTCGGCTACATCGTGCTGAGGTACCGCCAGAGCGGTTTTCTCAAGCGCCTGCACGCGACGCCGCTCACCGCGTTCGAGTTCCTCGGCGCCCAGGTGCTCTCGCGCCTGAGCATCACCGTCTTCATCACGGCGGCGCTGTACATCGGGGTCGGGACTCTGATCGGCTTTCACGACAGCGGCAGCGTGCTGCTGCTGCTGCTGCTGGCCGTGCTCGGCTCCTTGTCCATGATCGCCCTCGGGCTCACCATCTCGGCTCGCTTCTCCAGCGAGGAGCTGGTGAATGGGCTGCTGAACCTGCTCACCTGGCCCATGATGCTGCTCTCGGGGGTATGGTTCTCGCTCGCCGGAGCCCCGAAATGGGTGCAACGGGTGGCGGACGCGCTGCCGCTGACGCAGCTGCTGCACGCGGCACGCGCGGTGATGCTCTACGGCGCTGGGTTTGGTCAGATCGCCCCCAGCCTCATCTACCTGAGCGTGATCACCCTGGTATTCCTCGTCATCGGGGCATGGTCGTTCAGGTGGCGCATATAGAGGATGGATGGCCTATGTCAGACTCCCCTCGCACCCGATTCTTCAGCGACAACACGGCCACCGTCTGCCCGGAGATCCTTGCCGCCCTCGCCGAGGCCAATACCGGCCTTGCGGGCGCCTATGGCGATGATCCCTGGACCGAGCGCCTGGACGGGGCGCTCGGGGAGTTCTTCGGCACCGAGGTGCGCGCCTTCCCCATCGCCACCGGGACGGCGGCCAATGCCCTGGCGCTCGCGACGCTGGCGCCTCCCTATGGGGCGGTGTTCGCCCACCATCAGGCCCACATCGCCTGCGACGAGTGCGGCGCCCCCGGATTCTTCACCGGCGGAGCGCAGCTCACGCTGCTCGACGGACAGCAGGCCAAGCTTTCGGCCGCCGCACTGTCCCGGGCGCTCGAGGAGCACCCGGTCTCGGTGCACACCGTGCAGCCGGCGGCGGTGTCGGTGAGCCAGGCAACCGAACTCGGCGGCGCGTACCGCCCGGCCGAGCTCACCGCGCTCTGCCAGGTGGCTCATGCCCAAGGACTCAAGGTTCACATGGACGGGGCGCGCCTTGCCAATGCCCTCGCGTTTCTCGACTGCCCTCCGGCAGATGTGACCTGGCGCGCCGGGATCGACGTGCTGTCCTTCGGGGCGACCAAGAACGGCGCCATGGCCGCCGAGGCGGTCGTGTTCTTCGACCTTGCGCTGGTGCGCGACTTCGAGCTGCGGCGCAAGCGCGCCGGCCATCTGCTGTCCAAGTCGCGGTACGTCTCGGCTCAGTTGCTGGCCTACGTCGAAACGGGCCTCTGGCGGCGCAATGCCGAGCAAGCCAATCGCCTGGCACGCCGGATCGGTGAGGCCGCCGGTGCGCGCCTGCTGCATCCGGTGGAGGCCAACGAGGTATTCGTGCGCCTGGGCGAGGCCGGCAAGGAGGCGCTGCGCTCGGCCGGCTTCGAGTTCTATGATTGGGGCGCACCCGCCTCGGGACTCGCGCGCCTGGTCGCCTCCTGGGATCAGAGCGAGCAGGGAGTGCAGGCGCTGTGCGCCTCGCTCGGCGAGCTGCCGGGCACCTGAGCCATCGAGGAGCCCTCCGTGGCCGCAAGACAATCGCGCCTGCTGGCGCTCGGCACCGCCGCTGCGCAGCTCTCCCTTGCCGCCACCCAGGGCAGGCTGTTGAGCTCGGCGAGCGCGCCGGCACCCGCCTGACGCAGGTCCGCCAGATCGCCAAGTGCGGCCGCCGGCGCCGCCTGGCAAAACTCCGCCCGCTCTCAACCCGGACACCTCACCCAGCCATGCCGCCGCCCTCGCAACTGCGCTCCGCCGCCCCCCTCATCGACATCGGCATCAACCTCGCGCACGACAGTTACGACGCGGATCGCGAGGCGGTGATCGCACGCGCACACGAGGCGGGCGTCGTGCAGATGATGATCACCGGGTCCTGCGGCGCGAGCACGCGCAGGGCGATCGAGCTGTCCCGCTCGCACGCCGGCAGGCTCTTTGCCACCGCGGGGGTGCATCCCCACCATGCCACGCAGCTTACCCCGGAGCTGCTCGCCGAGCTCGCGCCGCTCGCCAGCGCACCGGAAGTGCTCGCCGTGGGCGAGTGCGGCCTTGACTACTACCGCAACTACTGCCCCCCTGAGGCGCAGCGCCAGGCCTTCCACCGCCAGCTCGAACTCGCTGCGCGCGTCGGCAAGCCCGTGTTCCTCCACCAGCGCGACGCGCATGGGGACTTCTTCGCGATCCTGCGCGAGCACTGGCCGCAGCTCGCCGGCGGCGTCGCGCACTGCTTCACCGGCGGCGATGCGCAGCTCGAGAGCTATCTCGATCTCGGGCTTGCGATCGGCCTCACCGGCTGGATCTGCGACGAGCGCCGGGGGAAGCATTTGCTCGAGCTGGCGCGACGGATACCGGCCGATCGATTGCTGCTCGAAACGGATGGCCCGTATCTGCTGCCGCGCGACCTCGATCCCAAGCCCGCCTCGCGGCGCAACGAGCCGGCGTATCTGCCGCACATCGCCGCGGCGATCGCGCGCGCCCGCGGCGAGCCGCCGCAGGCGCTCGCGCAAGCGAGCACGGCTGCGGCTCGACGGCTGTTCCGGCTGCCCGAGATCGACACGTAAGCCCCGCCGCACCCGCCCATGACGGGCGAGCGTCGTACCTCGCCCCGCAGCCGGGCCGGCGCCGCGCCGGATCGCTCGATGAGGCGATGCAATGCGACCCATCCCGCGGGCGCAACGGATCGCGTGACAGTCGGTGCCGCTCGCGGGCGAGTCGCCTGCAACTCAACGATGGAGCGCGCGGCAGCCGGCGGCCGGGATCCGAGCCGCTGGTGCGCTCGCGGGACAGTCCGGCTCCCCGGGCGAGGGCCGGACCGGTTCCGCCGCCGGGACGGGCACTGCGGCGAGCGCGACGAGCCTCGGGCGGCCCGACTGTTTACCATTGAGAGCGATGAAAACCAGAACGCTCCCGCAGCCTGCACCCGGCACGCGCCGCCGCCGCGGCGCGCGCGCAACTCGGCGCACCCGCCCTGCCCGCCGTCCCGCCTGGGCGAGCGCGGCCTGCGCGCTCACGCTGCTCGTGTACTCTGCGCTTGCGATGCGCTTCGCCTGCGCGGCGGATCCCCAGCCGTACAGGATCGACTGGATCTCCAGCGGCAACGGCGGGATCGACTCGACGCTGAAGTCGACCTCACAGTTGCAAACGCTGCGCGCCACCGCGCCGGTCGGACCGTACGGGCTGATCGCGCGGGCCCGCGCCGACGTGAGCCGATTGCGCACGGTGCTCGAGAGCTTCGGGTACTACCAGGGCACGATCACGATCACGATCGACGGCAGAGACCTCGAGAGCCCCGGTCTCGGGGAAGTCTTGAGCGCGCTGCCAAAAGGCGCGGCTGCACACGTGAAGATCGTTCCCGCCCTCGGACCGCTGTTCCATGTGGGTCGCATCGATATCGAAGGTACGCTGCCCGCGGGCATGAAACGAACGCTCGGACTGCCGCACGCGCTTCTCGGCCTTTCCTCCGGCGCGCCGGCGGTCGCATCCAAGGTCCTGGCGGCGGGCGCGAGCCTGCAGATCAGGCTTCAGGATGCCGGCTATGCGCTTGCGAAAGTGGACAAGCCCATCGCCTACGAGGTGCCCGCCCGGCACGTGCTCAACCTCACCTTTCGCGTAACAAGCGGTCCGCGCGTGCGGATCGGACAGATCCGCATCGAGGGGCTTCGTCATGTCCGCCAGTCGCTCGTCAGGCGCCGCCTCCTGGTCCACACCGGGGAAATCTACGACGCGGCCGCCGTCGAAAAGGCGCGTCAGGACCTGCTCGGGCGCGGACTTTTCTCGAGCGTCAGTGTCCGCTTGGGTGCCCCCGATGCCGAGCGGCGGGTGCCTCTCACGTTTCTCGTCCGGGAAAGCAAGCGCTTTGCCGTCGGCGTGAGCGGCGCGTATTCGAGCGATCTCGGCGGCAGCGGCGGGGTGCACTGGAGCGACCTCGACGTGTTTGGCGGCGGGCAACACCTCACCCTCTCGGCGACCGCCATCGATCTCGGCGGCACGGCCAGTACGGGCGTGGGCTATGATGCGCGAGTCGGATACGACATTCCCGACTTCCACCGCCGCGCACAGACGCTCGGATTCTCGGTTGCCGCGCTGCGACAGACGCTGCAGGCGTATACGCAGAACGGCGCGACGGCGCAGAGCACCCTCACCCGACGGCTCTCGAGCGATTGGACCGCGAGCGCCGGCGCTTCCTACGAGCACGAGATCATCGATCAGCAGGGCCATCAGTACCAATACGATCTGGTCTCGATGCCGCTGTCGGCACGATTCGATTCCACCGATCTCACCTCCCCGCTCCTTGACCCGACCCACGGCTACCGGATCTCGCTCAGCGTCTCGCCCACGCTCTCCTCGGGCGCCTCGGGCCGCCAGCTGTTCGTCATCATGCAGGGAAGCCTGGCGACGTACTTCGACCTGCACAGGCTCTTCCCGAGCGACCCGCCCGGACGCACCGTGATCGCCTCGAGGCTGATCGCCGGCGTGGCCGAAGGGGCGAGCCGCTTCAGTCTGCCGCCCGATCAGCGCTTCTACGCAGGCGGCAGCGGCACCGTGCGCGGCTACCGCTATCAGTCGGTCGGCCCGCAGTTTGCCGACGGCAATCCGCAAGGCGGCACGAGCCTGCAGGCCGTCAACCTCGAGCTGCGCCAGCGCGTGGGTGCGAAATTCGGCTTCGTCCTGTTCGCCGACGGCGGCGGCGTCGCAAGCGGCTCGCAAAGCGTATACCGTGTGGGCGTGGGAATGGGCGTGCTCTACTACACCTCCATCGGCCCGGTGCGCCTCGATTTCGCCGTGCCGACGCGCCGGCTGCGCAACAGCGGGCGTTTCGAGGTCTACATCGGGCTCGGGCAGGCGTTCTGATGCGACGGATCGCTCGCATCGCGGCCTTGAGCCTCGCCGTCCTGTTGCTGCTGGTGGCGCTTGCCGTCGGCGTGTTGATCGTCGCGGGCAACACCCAAGCCGGACGCGGCCTGCTCGAGCGCGAGACGGCCCGGCTCACCTCCGGCCGGGTGCGCATCGCGGGGCTCGGCGGCCGTTTTCCCTGTCGCATCGACATCGCCAGGCTCCTGTTGAGCGATCCGAAGGGAGTCTGGATGAGCGCCGAGCGCATCTCGCTGCGCTGGTCGCCCTTTGCGCTCCTCGCCTGGGATCTGCACCTCGAGCGCCTCGAGGTCGGCCGCGTCGATGTGCTGCGCCGCCCGCTCGCGCCCGCCTCGGGCAGCCGCAGCGGCGGGCGGACGCATCTGCCGGCCATCGATATCGATCACTTGAGAATCCACACTCTCGTGCTCGAGCCACCCGCCGCCGGCGCGCTGGCGCGCCTCGCCGTTCAGGGAGAGCTGCATTACCGGTCGATGGACGATGCCCGAGTCAGCCTGCTCGCGCGGCGCACCAACGGCGCGGGGCTTTACCAACTGACGCTGCTTGCCGCCCCCCCGGGGCTTGAGGCAAGCCTCGTGCTCGAGGAGCCCGCGGGCGGCCCGCTCGAGCATTGGCTCAACCTTCCCGGGCTCGGCGCATTGAGACTTGGCGCAAGCCTCCAGGGGCCGCGCCGCGCGGAGAAGCTGCGGTTCACCGCCCACGTCGGCCAGCTGACGGCCCGCGCCCGCGGCACCATCGATCTCATCGCGCGGGCGGCCGACCTCACCTATTCGATGGCCTCACCGGCCATGACGCCGCGGCCGGGGCTCGCCTGGCGGCGCATCGCGCTCGCGGGCCACTGGCGCGGACCGCTCGCAACGGCCCAGGCAAGCGCGGCGCTCGATGTGCAGGGCCTGCGACTTGCCGATGGGGCGCGGCTCGGCGCCCTCGAGGCAAGGCTCGCCGCCAACGGCCGGGTCCTCACGGTGCGCGCGACAGCGAGCCACATCAGGCTGCCCGGCTCGCATCCGCGGCTGCTCGAGGGCGCCCCGCTCACCATGGATGCGAGGCTGCAACTGCGTGCGGCGCATCGCCCGCTGCAGCTGACCGTGACGGATCGACTGCTCGATTTGAGGGCCCGTGCTTTGACCGCGGGCGCGCGCGGCGCCACCTTCGATCTGCGGCTGCCCGATGTGTCACCGCTCGCGGCGCTCTACCACCAGGACATCCGCGGTAGCGTACATCTGTCCGGCGCGGTCGCGGAGAAAGGCGCGACGACTCGCCTCGATGTCGAGGGCACGGGCCGTTTGAGGGGTACCAGCCTCGCCGCGCGGCTTCTTCGGGCCGGAACGCGCCTTCGACTCGAGGCGAGCGTGACGCCCACGAGGATCGATGTGGAGCGCGCCACACTCTCCGCAGGCGCGCTCTCGGTTTCCGCGACGGGGGATGCCGAGCGCAACCCGCCGGGCGCCGCGGCCGGCGCGGTGCGCGCGCTGCATGTCCGCTGGCGGGCGTTCCTGCCCGATCTGACCCGGATTTTTCCATCGGCCGCCGGGCCGCTCGAGCTCAGCGGCACAGTCAACGGACCGCTGCGCGCCCTGACCCTGCAGGCGAGGGCACGAGCGAGGCTCTCGCTGCACGGCTCGCCGCCCGGAACGTTGCAAGCCACCCTGCACGCTCACGGCCTACCTTCGGCCCCGAGCGCCACGGTGCGTGCGACGGGCACGTTCGACGGCGCACCGCTGCGGCTCGAGGCCTCTTTGGACCGAAGCGGCGCTCACGCCTATCGCCTGGCCATTCGCCGCGCGCAGTGGAAGAGCCTGCGAGTCAACGGCGAATTGACTTCGGGCTCGAGGCTCGCGGCCGCACGAGGGCGGTTGCGCCTGAGCATCGGCCGGTTGGCGGACCTTCAGCCCCTGCTTGGAACGGCGTTCGCGGGCAGCCTCGATGGGAGCGTCTCACTCTCCCGGCTCGCCGGCCGCGCCAACGCCCGCATCGAGATCAGCGCCCGCCGTATCGAAGCGGACGGCCTCTCGGGCACGGTCAGAGTGTCGGCCACAGGCCCGATCGATGCGCTGCACGTGCGGCTCGCGGCCAACTCGCCCGATGTGCGCGGCGCACCGGCGAGTCTCGAGGCCGACGCGCAGCTCAACGCAGCCGTGCGCTCGCTCGATCTGCTCGGCCTCGATGCGCGCTATCGCGGCCAGACGTTGCGGCTGCTGTCGCCGTCGCAAGTGAGGTTCGCCGGCGGCCTCACGGTGCACCATCTGCGGCTCGGCGTGCACCGGGCCGTGATCGGCCTCGACGGGGAGCTCTCTCCGGCGCTCGATGTCCGCGCGTCCATTCACCATCTCGACGCCGGGCTCATCGATACGTTTGCGCCGAAGCTCCTGGCTCGAGGGACGCTCGACGCCGAGGCACACCTGACGGGCACTCGCACGGCGCCAACCGGTCAGGTCTCGCTCGAGATGGGCGGCTTGAGGCTCGCCGGTCCGGCCGCGCAGGGACTGCCCTCCGTCACCATACGCGCCGCCGCGCACCTGCACGGCAACGTGGCCGATGTCTCCGCCGCGCTCGATGCGGGTCCGACGTCACGGCTCACCCTGAGCGGCCGTGCGCCGCTCAACGCGACCGGTCAGCTCGCCTTGAGGCTCGCCGGCAAAATGGACGCCGCCCTGACCAACCCCTTCCTCGAGGCAAGAGGCGAGCGCGCGGCGGGAACCCTCACGGTCGACGCCACAGTGAGCGGTGGCGTGCGCGCCCCGCAGATTCAGGGCAGCGTGCAGCTGGCGAATGGGGATCTGCGCGATTACGCCGAGGGCGTGCACATCGCCGATATCAACGCCCGCCTCATCGGCGATCACGGCGTCTTGAGGATCGCGAGCCTGACGGCACGGGCAGGGCCGGGCCGCCTGTCCGCCGCCGGTACGATCGGCGTGCTGCTGCCGCAGATGCCGGTCGATGTCTCGCTCACCGCCCGCTCCATCGAGCCGATCACGAACGACATTCTGACGGCCAACCTCGATGCCGATGTGCGGGTGACGGGAACGCTGCGACATCGCCTGGACATCACGGGCTCGATCCACATCCACCGCGCCGAGATCAGCATCCCGAACGCGTTCCCGCCGAACGTCGCCACGCTCGAGGTGGTGCGCGCGGGTGAGGCGGCCCGCGTGCAGCGCAAAGCGCGCCTCGTGATCGGCCTCGGACTCACCCTGACCGCTCCGGAGGCCATCTTCGTCCGCGGAAGAGGACTCGACGCCCAGCTCGGAGGCAGGCTTGCGATCGCGGGCACCTCCGCCCACCCTCGAGTGAGCGGCGGGTTCTCGATGACCCGCGGCACGTTCTCGCTGGCGGGGACCAGCCTGAGCTTCACACGCGGCCGGGTCGGCTTCAACGGCGAGGGTCTCAGGGGCGGGATCGATCCGACGCTCGATTTCGTTGCGCAAACGAGCGTCATGTACATCTCGCCCACGACCGTGACGCTGCGCATCACAGGCTTCGCGGACGCCCCGAACATATCGCTCTCGAGCAACCCCGAGCTGCCGCAGGACGATCTGCTCGCGCTGCTGCTGTTCGGCAAGCCCGCCTCCCAGCTCACCCCTTACGAGCTCGCCGAGACCGGCGCGGCCCTCGCGAGCCTGAGCGGCCTCGGCGGCGGCGGCGCCAGCAGCTTGAATCCGCTCACATGGATCAGGCGCCACCTCGGCCTCAACACCCTCTCCGTCGCCAGCGCAGCGCCGGGGACGGGCGGCGCGGGCAGCGGCACGCAGACTGGCGGCGCAAGCGTCACTGCGGGCAAGTACCTCTCGAACAGAGTGTACGTCGCCGCGACACACACGACCCAAGGCTCCAGCCAGATCCGCGTCGACATCGCGCTCACCCGGAATCTGAAGCTCGAGACACGCCTGGGCAACGGCACGGCGAGCACTCAGGGCACCACCCCGCAGAACGACCCCGGCAGCAGTGTCGGGCTGTCCTACCAGGTGCGGTACTAAGAAGCGCTGGCTCGGGGCTCCTGCCCCGCCCAGCGCCGTTGAGCCAAAAAGCGTGGTTTGTGGCTCACCGTCCGCCACCTGCGGCGGCGGCGCACACTCCCTGTGCCTGGGCAGCCGCTCGTGCCGTTTCATGACTCGGGGTGGACCGGCGGTCGCTGGGGAACCAGTAAGAAACGCTGGCTCGGGGCATCGTGTCCCGCCCAGCGGACCTGGGGCAAAAAGCGCGGCTTGGCGCGGACGCCGGCAACGCCTACCATTCGACAAAACTCCGGGAGCCATCCATGGACATCGTGAAGCTGCGCGCCGACATCGCCGCCGCCTGGCACGACTCGATCATCGAGCGGCTGAGCGCCTATGTGCGCATTCCCAACAAATCACCGCTGTTCGATCCCGAATGGGAGGAGAACGGCTACATGGAAGCGGCCATCACCCTGATGGCCGAGTGGTGCCGCGCGCAGCCCATCGCGGGCATGAAAGTCGAGGTACACCGGCTCGCCGGCCGCACGCCGGTGCTGCTGATCGACGTGCCCGGGGAGCTTCCCGGGTGCGTGCTCCTCTACGGACACCTGGACAAGCAGCCGGAATTCACCGGCTGGCTGCCCGGCCTTGGCCCTTGGGAGCCGGTGCAGCGCGACGGCAAGCTCTACGGCCGGGGCGCCGCCGACGACGGCTACGCGGTATTCAGCTCCCTCACGGCCATCGCGGCGCTCAAGGCACAGGATGTCCCGTTGGCCCGCTGCCTGGTGTTGATCGAGGCCTGCGAGGAAAGCGGCAGCGCCGATCTGCCCGCTCACCTCGCCGCGCTCGACGGGGCAATCGGCGAGCCCTCGCTGGTCGTGTGCCTCGACGCCGAATGCGGCAACTACGATCAGCTCTGGTGCACCACCTCCCTGCGCGGCAACCTCGTCGGGGAGCTGCGCGTGCGGGTGCTCGAGGAAGGCGTGCACTCCGGCATGGCCACCGGCATCGCACCGACACCGTTTCGCATCGCCGAGCAGCTGCTCATGAGGCTGGAGAGCCCCGTCAACGGCGCGCTGCTGCTCGATGAGCTGTCGGTGCCCATCCCCGAGGACCGCCTTGCGCAGGCGCGCGCGGCCGCGCGCGTGCTCGGCGATTGCGTCGCCGGCAAGCTTCCCTGGGCGAAGGGCGCGCGGGCCGTGTCCGATGACCCGGTGGAGCTGCTGATCAACAGCAGCTGGAAGGCCACCCTCGCGGTCACGGGCGCCAACGGCCTGCCGCCGACGGTATCGGCCGGCAACGTTCTGCTGCCCGAGCTCACTTTCAAGCTCTCGATCCGCCTGCCGCCCACCTGCGATCCTGACC
Source organism: Pseudomonadota bacterium (assembly GCA_021792755.1). GTDB lineage: Bacteria > Pseudomonadota > Gammaproteobacteria > Steroidobacterales > Steroidobacteraceae > 13-2-20CM-66-19. Next base: position 114,014 of record JAJYUA010000002.1, on the reverse strand, counting down.
GGGCCTCGCGCGCCGTGAAGGCCTGTCTCGAGCACGACCCGCCCTATGGCGCACAGGTGAGCTTCCGGCCCGGCGCGAGCACCGGTGGCTGGAACGCGCCCTCCTTCGCCCCCTGGCTCGAGGAATCGATCCGGGAGGCGTCGCGGCAGATTTACGACCACGAGGCCGTGCACGTCGGCTGCGGCGGCACAATCCCCTTCATGGGCATGCTCGGGGAGCGCTTCCCGGCCACGCAGTTCTTCATCACCGGCGTGCTCGGCCCCCACGCCAACGCGCACGGCCCGAACGAGTTTCTGCACCTCGAGTACGCGCAGAAGCTGACCGCGTGCGTCTCCCTCGTGCTCGCCGACCACGCCGCGACGCTGCCCGGCTGACCCGATGAGGGGATGGCTCGCGCGCACGCCCCCCCAAGCCGGACGCTGCCAAGCGGGGGGCGGCGCATGCGCCGCCCCTGCCGGGGCGTCAAGGAAGGCCCCGCCGGCCGGGGGTTAGGCGAACCGGCGGGGCACGCACGCTGACACTCGCGCGTCAGCTCATTGCCCGGTCGGCGCCGGAGCACCGACCGGCAGCACCGTCCGGCCGAAAGTCGTATTGGTCACCGTGGCAAAGCTCGTGTAGGCGGCGAGCAACCCGCACACAAGTCCCACCCAGCCGCCCGCCACCGTCAGCTCCTTGGCGGCGAGCAGCGCACCGAACCCGAGCAGGAAGAACGTCACCCACAAGGTCAGAAACACCCACCACAGCGCCCGGTTGATGCGGAACGTGCCGATCCACATGTAAAGGGTGAATACCCCCCACGCAAGCAGCGTCACCGCAATCGTGGAGCCGGCCCCCTTCAGATCGAGCACCCCGTGCGAGCCGAGCACGATGAGCAGACAGAACCACCACCAGAACGCGCCGTAACTCAGAAACGCCACGGTGCCGAAGGTGTTGCCGGCACGGAACTCCATGACCCCCGCCACCATCTGGATCAAGCCCCCGTAGGCGAACGCCAGCGGCAGCACCACCGCGGTGCCCGCCTGCGGCAGAATGCCGGAGTTGATCAGACTCAGCATCACCGTGGTCAGACCGAACCCGATGAGCCCCAGCGGACCCGGGTTGGCCAGTTTGATTTGGTCAGTCATCGTACGTACCCCCTGTTGCGCTCGCGACGCTCAGAATATGTTGACGAACCGCAGATAGATGGCCTTCGTCTTGACGGTATTGTTCCCTCCCGTGCTGGTCAGGTACCACAGCGCAAGCCAGCGGTTCGCAGTGAAATTGAACTTCGCTCCGCCGCCGATGTCATTTTCGTAATTGCCGAAAATGCGGCTGTGCGTGACGGTGGTCCGGCCGGAGGACTGCCCCTGATAAATATCGTCCACAAAAGGCGCAAACCACGAAGTCAGCTGATAGCGCACGGAGTCCTGCAGGAAGTAGGTATCCCCCACGTTGCAGTCCTGGCCGACGCCCGCACAGTTCGTGTCGTGTATCGTGGAAAATATGCCGGCGCCGGCGGTGCCGTCATCACCGAATCTGTCATACCAATGCGGGCCGCTCGGATGCCAGTCGAAGATCATGGTGGGAAACTCGATCCACGCGTGATTCGACAGGTTGTTGTTTCCGATGGGAACCGAAAGAATGTTCTGGTAGCCTATGGTGAAGGAGTTCGTCGGCTTGACATAGGCGGCGAAGTCGAACAATGGATCTCCGAGACCGGTCACGCTGTTTGAATTTCCGGACGGCTGCAGATCGACTTCCGGTTGCAGATATTCCCAGAAGAACCCCACATGCGGCAGCGATTTGAACGAGAACAGATGCGCCCATCGGGACAGTCCCGCGAAGGTGTGCGTTTCCGGCCCGGCGATTTGCTTGCCGTCGCGTCCGTATGCGACGTCGCTGTTCTGCGCGTAGAAAGTCTGAATGAAGACGTTGGCGGACGGCACGATCGGCAAATCCCATTCCGTCGGTCCGACGATCGCGAACGGCGGGTTCGCCGCCCAGGCGGGGAGCGCGGCCATCGCCGCAACGATCGCCGCCGCGCCGGCCAGGAGCCGGCGAGCCACGGCGCGCCGCAATGACAACTTGCTCGTTCGCATCATTCGGGTCCTCCGCATTAGCTGTGAATCATGAATGTTGATATCTGCCATAAACGATGTTGATATCCGCATCCATCCGTTCGCAGGGCGACGACCGGCAAGTCACTCACCCCCCGGACGATGACGAATGCAAGCGCTTTGCCAGCCTGGACCGCACGAGGCGACAACCGCAAAAATTGTTGAATAACATATGGTTATCATGATGTAGTTGACTGCATCGCCGCCGGCGCACGCGTGCGCTCGCTACCGCGAGCAACCGCGTGCTACCATCGGTAACAGAGGACGGGGGATCTCGATGAGTCGCAAGAACGGCGACGCCGCCGCGCAACGCGGCGCCGAATCGGCGGCGCTGGCCGGGGCTGCCATTGCGCTGTGGGCCAGCCCGGCGGTGGCGCTGTGGGCCGCGCCGGCCCGCGGCTGGTGGGCGCCGTATCTGTTGTGGCTGCTGTTGATCGGCGCGACCGCCTGGCTCGCGCACCGCAGGCGCCATGACGATTGACCTCATCACGCTGCTCGTCGTAGCCCTCGGCTACCTCGGCCTGCTGTTCCTGGTGGCATGGCTGACCGAGCGCGGCTTGCTGCCCGCGCGCCTGGCCCGCCATCCGGTGACGTTCTCGCTGTCGCTCGGCGTCTACGCGACCACCTGGACCTACTACGGCAGCGTCGGGTTCGCCGACCACAGCGGCTTTCTCTTCCTGACCATCTATCTCGGCGTGACGCTGACCTTCATCCTGGCGCCTCTGCTGCTCTCGCCGATTCTCAGGCTGGTGCGCGACCGGGAGCTGCAGTCACTTGCGGACCTGTTGGCCTTTCGCTATGCCAGCCGCTTCACCGGGCCGCTGGTCACGGTGTTCATGCTGCTCGGCCTGCTGCCGTACATGGCGCTGCAGATCCGCGCCGTGACCGACTCGATGGAGGTGCTGACCGGGCACCATGCCGACCCGACCTCACCGCTGCTCGCCGCGCTGTTCTGCGCGCTGATCACGCTGTTTGCGGTGGCCTTCGGCGCCCGTCAGCTGAAGTCCCGGGCCCGCCACGAGGGCCTGGTGATGGCGATCGCGTTCGAGTCGAGCGTCAAGCTCGCGGCGCTGCTCGCCGCCGGGGTTTTCGTGGTGGTGGTGGTGTTCGGCGGCTGGTCCGGCGTGGGCCGATGGCTTTCGCGGCATCCGCACGTGCTCTCGAGCATGTATGCGCCGGTGGGCGGCGACACCTGGATCACGCTTCTGCTGCTTTCGGCGTCGGCGGCCTTCCTGTTGCCGCGCTGCTTTCACATGCTGTTCGTCGAGAACGGCGCGAGCGACGGGCTCGCGACCGCCTCGTGGCTGTACCCGCTTTACCTGCTGCTGCTCAATCTGCCGATTCCGCTCATCCTGTGGGCCGGCATCAAGACGGCGAGCGCGGCGCCGCCGGATTATTTCGTGCTGGCGCTCGCCAGGCGCTACGGCGGCAATGCGTTGACGCTGTTGGCGTATGTCGGGGGCGTCTCGGCAGCGAGCGCCATGCTCATCGTCGAGTCCTTGGCGCTCGCCGGCATGTGCCTGAACCACCTCACACTGCCGCTGTGGCTGCCGCGGCGAAGGGGTGGGGACCTGTACCGGCAGCTGCGACGCTGGAGGAGGCTGCTGCTCGCCTCGGTGATCGGCATCGGCTACCTCGCCTACGTCGTGATGCGCCAGAACCAGGGACTTGCGCAAATGGGCATGATCTCGTTTCTCGCGGTGACGCAGTTCCTGCCCGGGGTGGTTGCGCTGCTCAGCTGGCCTCGGGCAACCGGAGCGGGCTTCGTCGCCGGCGCATGCGGCGGCATGGCGGTGTGGTTCGTGCGCCTGATGCTGCCGCTGTTCGGCGTACAGCTCTGGTCCGTGCCGCATCCGCCCGCCCCCGACTGGCCATCGCTCACATTCTGGACGCTGGCGACCAATATCGGCCTGTTGGTGCTGGTGTCGCTCGCCACCCGGCCGCGGACCCGGGAGCTGTTGGCCGACCAGGCGATCCGCCTGCACTCGCCCTTGCTGCGCGAGGATCCGCATGTGCCGAGCGTCGCACAGCTCACCGGCCGCCTGAGCGCCGCGCTCGGACCGGCCGACGCCGAGCGCGAGATGAAGCGCGCGCTCGGCGACTGCCAGCTCGATCCGCAGGAATCCCGGCCGCATGCGCTGCTTGCACTCGAGCACTGCCTGGAGCGCAACCTCTCGGGCCTGGTCGGGCCGCATCTGGCGTGGGCGCTGCTCGGCACGCGCGAGCCCGCAGGCCGACTGGTCGAGGAATACCTGGAGCGCTCTTCGCGGCGGCTCACCGGCCTCGCCGCCGAGCTCGATCATCTGCGCCGCCTGCACCGCCAGATGCTGCGCGAGCTGCCGATCTGCGCCTGCTCGATTTCCGGCGAAGGCCGGGTGCGGCTGTGGAACCGGCGCCTCTCGAGGCTCACGGGGCTCGCCGAGGACGCCGCGCTCGGATACAGGGTCGGGGATCTGCCGGCTCCGTGGGCGGATCTGCTGCTGGGCTTCCTGTCGGTGACCGACACTCAGTTGTACCGCGTGCAGCTGAGCGTGCCCGGCCGTGTGCTGTGGCTGAATCTGCACAAGGCGACGGTCGGTCCGGGGCCAGAGAGTGACAAAATCGTGCTCATCGAGGATCTGACCGAGCAGCGGCTGCTCGAGGCGGAGCTTGCGCACTCCGAGCGGCTCGCCTCGATCGGCACGCTCGCCGCCGGCATCGCGCACGAGATCGGCAACCCGCTCACCGGCATCGGCGCTCTTGCGCAGAATCTGAAGCTCGACGTCGACACAGAGCTGCGCCAGGGGCTCGATGAGATCCTCGAACAGGTGCGTCGAATCCAGCGGATCGTCTCGACGCTGCTGTCCTTCAGCCACCCGGGAGTCGAGTCCGGATGCCGCACGGAGCGCTTCGCCCTCGCCGCCTGCGTCGATGAGGCGCTGCGCCTGGTGCAGCTCGGTTGCGCGCATGACCGGGCGCGCTTCCTCAATCATGTGCCGCGGTCACTGCAGCTGTTCGGGGAGCGCCAGCAGATCGTGCAGGTGCTGGTGAATCTTCTGACCAATGCCGCCGACGCCTCCTCCCGCGGCGGCGAGATCGCGGTGTACGCCAGGGACTGCGGCGACGGTGTGCGCTTCGAGGTCGAGGATCACGGCTGCGGCATCCCCTCGGACACACAGGAACGGGTATTCGAGCCGTTCTTCACCACCAAGGCGCCGGGCCGCGGCACCGGCCTCGGCCTGTCGGTCGTATATGGCATCGTGCGCGAGCACGGCGGCCGCGTGAGCATCGAGAGCAAGCCTGGCTCCGGCACCCGGGTCGCAGTGTTCCTGCCCCAATTCACCGCGGGAGAGCTCGCATGACCGACACCTCGCGACCGTATCGGCCCGCCCCGGCCGCCGCCTCCGAGAGCGCGCAAGAGCCCGTGGGCGCGCGCAGCCGTATCCTCGTCGTCGAGGATGAGCCGCTAATCCGCGGCCAGATCGTGAAACGGCTCGCGCGTGAAGGCTATCGGACGGCCGAAGCCGGCAGCATCGCGCAGGCGCTCGGTCTCGGCCCGAGCGGCTTTGATCTGGTGATCGCCGACCTGCGCCTGCCCGATGCGCCGGGAGTGGAACTCGTCGAGCCGGCCGACGGCGTGCCGGTGTTGATAGCGACGAGCTACGCGAGCATCGCCTCCGCGGTCGAGTGCATCAAACGCGGCGCAGCCGACTACATCGCCAAACCCTTCGAGTTCGAAGCGCTGCTGCTCACGGTGCGCAGGCTCCTGCAACAGGCACGCCTGCTTCGCTGCAATCGTGCCATGGCCGAGGACCTCAAGCGCGACTGGCCGATCGAGGGCATCATCGGACACTCCCCGCCGATGCGGGCGGTGGCGAGGAGCGTCGGCCGGGTGGCCGGTACCGACGCCACGGTGCTCATTCTCGGCGAATCCGGCACCGGCAAGGAGCTCATCGCACGCGCGCTGCACGCGAGCGGCCGGCGCGCCGCGGGGCCGTTCGTGCCGGTCAACTGCGCGGCCATTCCCGAGCCGCTGATCGAAGCCGAGCTCTTCGGGCACGAGCGCGGCGCATTCACCGGCGCCACCCAGAGCAAACCCGGCCTGTTCAAGGCCGCGCACGGCGGCACGCTGTTTCTCGATGAGATCGGCGAGCTCGCCCCGCTCGCCCAGGCCCGGCTGCTGCGCGCTTTGCAGGACGGGGAGGTGCGCGCGGTCGGCTCCGCCAGCCCCTACCGGGTCGATGTGCGTGTGTTGGCGGCCACCCACTGCGACCTGGCGCGGATGGTCGCGGAGGGCGCCTTCCGCGAGGACCTGTATTACCGCCTGCGCGTGATCGAGATCCGCCTGCCGCCGCTGCGCGAGCGGGGCGAGGACCTCGACCTGCTGGTCGATCGGATGCTGCAGCAGATCGGCGCCCGTGTCGGGCGCGGGCCCCTGGCGGTGACCGCCGCGGCCCGCGCGCATTTGCGCCAACACACCTGGCCGGGGAACGTGCGCGAGCTGATCAACTGCCTGGAGCGCGGCGCGATCCTGTGCGACGGCGGCACGATCGAGGCCGAGCATCTCGGGCTGCAGACTCCGGCGCAAGCGCCGGCCCGCGCGCAGGCCCCGGGCGAGCTGAACCTCGATGACTACTTCCGCGACTTCGTGCTGCGCCACCAGAAGCATCTGACCGAGTCGGAGCTGGCGCGCAGGCTCGGCATCAGCCGCAAGTCGCTCTGGCAGCGGCGCCAGCGCATGGGCATTCCGCGCCGGCCGCCGCCCGGCTCCGAGCAAGCCGCCGATTGACCCGCACACGCGCGCGGGAGTCAGCCGCACGGGGCTGTTACGCTCCGTGGATGGGACGTTACGTCGGGTAACACCGGACCGTGCGCACGGGAAGGTAAATCAACGGCTTGCGCGCCTGGCATTGCTCTTGCAGAAGTACGATCGGTGCCGCAGAACGATTCGCGGGGGTGGACGCCTAGGTGTCCATGAGGTGCGCACGGGCGCCCGATCCGAGCCCGGGCCTTTGCCCCTCGATCGCCGCCCCCGACAGTGCGGTGAGGTCTTGGCAAGCGTGGAGAAAACGAGATGAGCCCGATCGATGTCGAAGAGGATACGGCGGTCATCTCCGCCCACTGGCGCGAGGAGAGCTACATTCGTCCGGCGGCGCAGTTCATCGCCCAGGCGAACCTGACTGACCCGGGCGTGTTCGAGCGCTTCTCGGAGAAGAACTTCCCGGAGTGCTTCCGTGAATACGGCGCGATGCTCGACTGGGATCAGCCCTGGCACACCATGCTCGACAGCTCCAATCCGCCGTTTTTCAAGTGGTTCGTCGGCGGCAAACTCAATGCCTGTCACAACTGCGTCGACCGCAACCTGCAGAAACACCGCAACAAGACGGCTTTCTACTTCGTCCCCGAGCCGGAGGGCGAGCCTGTCGTCTCCCTGACCTATCAGCAGCTGCACCGGCGGGTGAATGAGATGGCCGCGATGCTGCGCGAGTTCTGTGGACTGAAGCGCGGGGACCGCGTCACGCTGCACCTGCCGATGACGCTCGAGCTGCCGGTGACGATGCTCGCCTGTGCGCGCCTCGGGGTGATCCACTCGCAGGTATTCAGCGGATTTTCCGCCTCGGCATGCGCCCATCGCATTGCCGACTCCGGCAGCCGCGTGCTGATTACCATGGATGCGTACTATCGCGGCGGCAAGCTGCTCGATCACAAGAGGAAGGCCGATACGACAGCGCTCGAGTCTGACAAGACCGGCGTCAAGGTGGAGAAGGTGCTGGTCTGGCGCCGCCGTCCGGGCGAATATCACAGCGAGGCGCCGATGGTCGCGGGAAGGGACTTCTTCGTCGACGAGGCACTGGCCGGCTGCAAGCGCCGCGAGGTCGCGCCCGAGATCATGGACGCCAACGACACCCTCTTTCTCATGTACACCTCCGGCACCACGGGCAAACCCAAGGCGGCGCAGCACTCTACCGGCGGCTACCTGGCCTACGTCGCCGGCACCTCCAAGTACATCGAGGATCTGCACCCGGAAGACGTGTACTGGTGCATGGCGGACATCGGCTGGATCACCGGACACTCCTACATCGTGTACGGACCGCTCGCGGTGGCGGCGACCTCCGTCATCTACGAGGGCGTGCCGAACTTCCCGGATGCGGGACGGCCGTGGCGCATCGCCGAGGCGCTGGGCGTCAACATCTTCCACACCTCCCCGACCGCGATCCGCGCGCTGCGCCGCGCGGGCTCGGATATCCCTCTGCAATACAACTACCACTTCAAGCACATGACCACGGTCGGCGAGCCGATCGAGCCCTCTACATGGCGTTGGTACTGGGAAGTGATCGGCAAGCGAGAAGCCGTGATCGTCGACACCTGGTGGCAGACCGAGACCGGCGGGCATCTGTGCTCGACCGTGCCCGGCATCCACCTCATGAAGCCCGGCGCCAACGGGCCGGGTCTGCCGGGTATCTATCCGACGATCTACGATGAGAATGGACACGAGCTGCCGCCCGGCAGCCACACGGCCGGCAACATCTGCATCCGCAATCCCTGGCCGGGCCGGATGCTCACCATCTGGGGTGACGACGAGCGCTTCGTCAAGACGTACTACGCGCGCTATTCGAAGCCCGGCAGCAAAGACTGGCGCGATTGGCCGTATTTCGCCGGTGATGGAGCGCTGCGTGCCGAGGACGGTTACATACGCATTCTCGGACGCATCGATGACGTGATCAACGTGGCGGGCCACCGGCTCGGCACCAAGGAGCTGGAGGCCGCCTGCCTGACCGTGCCGGAAGTGGCCGAAGCGGCCGTGGTGCCGGTGCCGGATGACATCAAGGGCGCGCTGCCGGAGGTCTACGCCTCACTGCACCCCGGCGTGGCCGCCGGCGAGGCGCTGGCCGAGAAGATCTGCAGCGCGATCGTGGAGCAGATCGGCGCCATTGCGCGCCCGCGCGGCATCTGGCTGGTGCCCGACCTGCCGAAGACCCGTTCGGGCAAGATCATGCGCCGCGTGCTCACCGCGATCTCCTGCGGCCACGACGCCGGCGATGTCACGACGCTCGCCAATCCCGAGATCGTCGAAGAGCTGCGTGCTCTGGTGCGCAACAAGACCGCCGGCGGCAGATAGGGCAACCGGGGCCCGTCGGCGCAAATGGCCCCTAACGCATGTGCGCCATGGGGCTCGGGCTCACCGCCGCCTTCAGCCGCTCCCAGGCGCCGCGGTAGTGGGAGATCGTGTCGGCCTCCTGCTCCGCCTCGAGTCCCGGAAACTCCGTGCGCAGCGAGTCGATCACCAGCGTCCACTTCGGCAGCCCCTTCGGGAAGCGGCTGTCCCTCGTGAACACCACCCTCCCCTCGACCGGAGCATCGCCGCTGATCGCCCTTACCGCTGCCACCCGGTCATAAAGGCCATTCTGCGGATTGACGAAGGTGAAGCGGCGCGGCCCATCCATGACGGTCCACTCGGCCATCTGGTCGCCGCCGAAGATGTTGCCCTGCGCCTCGCGCATGTCGATCACGATGATGCCGTGCACGGTGAGCAGCAGGAAATCCACGTGATAACCGTCGCCCATGCCATCCGGCACGAGCACGTCCACCAGGTGATCGACGCCGAGGGAGGTCACCGCCGTGCGCAGCACCTTGCGGGCGCGCCGCACGCGATACCAGCGCCACAGCCAGGAGAGGCCGAAGCCCACCGCCACGGCCGCCCCAACCAGCACCCATGCCGCGAGCGGCAGGCTCATGATGCCCTGCACTCTGCGTTCCCCTCTAAGCGGGCCGGTCCTCGAGCGCGCGCGCGAGCGAAGCGAGCTCGGCCTCGATTTCCTGATACGCGCTGGGACGGGCGAACAGCCGGGCGAGAGACTCGGGCACCGGCACCTCGCGGCCGATCAGCGGCTCGATGATCTCGCGGAACTTCGCCGGATGGGCCGTCGCGACCAGCACCCAGCGCCTGCTTTCGCGAAGCGCCTCGGGCAGCCGCTCGTAGGCTTCCGCCGCCGTGGCCGTGTGCGGACACCAGATCTGGCCCATCTGGCGGTAGCCGCTGCGGATACGCTCGCGGATGGCCGCATCGTCCACCGTGCAGGCGCTCACCGCCGAGCGGAGCTCATCGAGGCGCGGGTAGAGCGCCCGCAGCCGTTCCATGTTGCTCGGGTTGCCCACGTCCATCGCCGAGGCCAGCGTGGCGATGCTCGGCCGCGGACGCCACTCGCCCGTGGCAAGATAGTCGGGAACAGTGCGGTTGGCGTTATGGGCGAGCAGCACGTCCCGGATCGGCAGCCCCGCCTTGCGCGCCCAGACGCAGGCCACCGAGTTGCCGAGGTTGCCGCTCGGGATGATGAACGAGGCGGGCTCACCGTGGCGGCGCCAGATCGCAAGGCTTGCCGCGGCGTAGTACACCGCCTGCGGCAGCAGGCGGCCGAGATTGATGCTGTTGGCCGAGGAAAGCTCGCGCCCTGCACGCAGGCCGCGGTCCATGAAGGCCTGCTTGACCAGGCGCTGACAGTCATCGAACGTGCCGCGCACGGCAAAGGAGCGCACGTTCCCGCCCCAGCAGGTGAGCTGCCTCTCCTGAGTCGGCGAGACCAGCCCCTTCGGAAACAGCACCCCCACCTCGATGCCCGCACGGCCGTGGAACGCGGCCGCCACCGCCCCGCCCGTGTCGCCCGAGGTGGCCACCAGGATGGTGAGCGGCCGTGACGCGCCCCGGCGCAGCCGGCCGAGCGAGGCGGCGAGGAATCGCGCGCCGAAATCCTTGAACGCAGCGGTCGGACCGTGAAAGAGCTCCAGGATCGAGAGCCGCTCGCGCGGCAGCGCCACCACCGGAGCCGGGAAATCGAATGCCTCGGTGAGGATGTCACCGAGCGATGCCGCAAGCACATCGCCCGCGGCAAAAGGCTCGAGCAGCCGCGTGCCGACGGCCGCCAGATCCTCGGCCGCACCGAATGCCTCGGGCGCCAGGCGCGGCCAGACCTGCGGCACATACAGCCCGCCGTCTGGCGCCAGCCCCTGCGACAGCGCATCGGCGAAGCCCGCCGAGAGCTCGGGGTCGCGAGTGCTCATAAAACGCATAGCTTAAGGATCTCCCGGCCGTTCAGCCACTGGCCACCACGCGGGCGCCCGGCGATGCGAGCCCGACCACCCACTCATCGACGTGGATGGAGCGCGAGACGAACTGCCCGCGCATCGCCTCGAGCACCCGCTGCGCATCCGGCTCGAGCGCCCATGCGAACAGCGACGGCCCCGCCCCCGAGATCGAGCAGCCGAGGGCGCCCGCGCCCATCGCCGCCGCACGCACCTCCTGGAACCCCGGAATGAGCGCCTGGCGCTGCGGCTCGATCACCACGTCCTGGAAGGACTCGCGGATCATGTCCAGATCGTCGGTGTAGCAGCCGGAGATGAACCCGGCGAGGTTGGCCGTCTGCCAGACGAAGTCCGAGAGATCCACGCTTCGCCTGAGAATGGCGCGCGCCTGCCTGGTGGCAAGATACATGTGCGGATGGACGATGACGGCACGAATGCACTGCGGCACCGGAATGCGCTTCACCCGCGGCTGATCGATCCCCACCGTGAGCACCAGTCCGCCGAACAGCGACGGGGCGATGTTGTCCACGTGCAGCGAGCCGCTCGCCACCGCCTCACCCTGCATGGCGAACTTCAAGAGCTCGAGCTTCTCGCACGGAGCCCCGAGCAGCGCATTGGCGGCCACCACTGCCCCGACCGCCGAGGCCGCCGAGCCGCCGAGGCCGGAGCCGAGCGCAATGCCCTTCTCGATGCGCATGTCGAACCCGAACGCGGGTTGCAGCGCCTCCTGCAGGGCAAGCAGCGACCGCCCCGCGGTGTTCTGCGCCGGGTCGCTCGGCAGATGTCCCGCCACACCGGTGACGCCCGAGATGGTGACGCCGGGCCTGTCCGTACGGCTCACCGTCACCCGATCGCCCAGAGCATCGATGGCGAAGCCGAGAATATCGAAACCGATCGCAACGTTGCCGCTCGATGCCGGGGCAAACGCCGTGGACCACGTGAGCTCGGTACTCATAGCGTCAAAACCGTGCTCCCAGATAAGCCGACAGCCGCAGCAGGTCCGCGAACACCCCGCCGGCGGTCACCTCCGGTCCGGCGCCCGGACCCTGCACGATGAGCGGATTGTCGCAGTAGCGGCGCGTGGCGAAGCGCACCACATTGTCGGTGAGCGCGATGTTGGCGAAGGCGTGCCTGGCATCGAGCTCGATGAGCCCCACGGTCGCCTGACCGTCCGCGGTGAGCCGCCCGACATAGCGCAACACCCTGCCGCGCGAGCGCGCGGCCTCGAGCCGCGCGTGTGTGGCCTCGTCGTAGCACGGCAGCCGCGCCATGAACTCCTCGATGGAGCCGCTCTCGAGCCCCGCCGGCACCAGGCTCTCGATCTTTACATCGGCAAGCTCGAGCTCGAGGCCCATCTCGCGCCCGAGGATGATGAGCTTGCGGGCCACGTCCATCCCGGAGAGGTCCTCGCGCGGATCGGGCTCGGTGTAGCCGAGCCGGCGCGCATCGCGCACGATGTCGGAAAACTTCGCCCCGCCGTCGTAGACGTTGAACAGGTACGCCAGCGTGCCGGAGAAGATGCCCTCGATGCTGGTGATCTCATCGCCCGTCTCGCGCAGGTCGCGCAAGGTGTGCACCACCGGCAATCCCGCCCCAACGGTCGCCTCGTACAGATAGTGCGCCGAGCCCGCCCGGCGGGCCTCGCGCAGCGCCCGATAGTAAGACAGGTCCGCGCTGTTGGCCTTCTTGTTGGGCGTGATCACGTGTATGCCGGCGCGCAGCCAGTGCGCATAGCGCGCCGCGACCGCGCTGCTCGCCGTGCAGTCGATGATCACGGTATGCGGCAGGTAATCGACGCGCACGTGCTCGATGAAGCGCTCAAGATCGGCTGCCGCCTCGCTGCGCTCATACTCTTGCCGCCACGAGCAAAGGCCGATGCCTGCCTCCGAGAGCAGCATGCGCTTGGAGCCGAGCAGGCCCCGCACCCGCAGATCGAGCTTGCACTGCTCGCGCAGCCGCTCGCCCTGCGAGGCGATCTGATCGAGAAGCACCCGCCCGACGGTCCCCGGCCCTATCACCCCGACGGAAATGGTGTGCGGGGAGAGATACAGCCCCGCATGTGCGGCCCGCAGCGCGCGCGTGGCGCAGCGCCCCTCGACGACCACCGAGATGTTACGTTCCGAGGCGCCCTGCGCGATGGCGCGCACATTGACACCGGCGGTGCCGAGGGCGTTGAACACCTTCGCAGCCACGCCCGGCGTGCCCGCCATGCCGTCACCCACGATGGCGAGGATCGCGAGCTGCGGGTCGATCTCCACGCTCTGGATCTGCCCTTCCGCGAGCTCGCGCTCGAACGCGCGGCGGATCACGGCCGCGGCGCGCTCGCCCTCCACCTGCGGGATGGCGCAGCAGATCGAGTGCTCCGAGCTGCCCTGGGAGATCAGGATGACCGAGATCCCCTCCTCGCGCAGCGCGCCGAACAGCCGGTGCGCGGTGCCCGGCACGCCGATCATGCCGGCGCCCTCGAGGTTAACGAGCGCCACCTGCTCGATGCTCGCGATGCCCTTGACCGGCAACTGCGAGACGGGCCTGGCGCAGATCAGCGTGCCGGGTTTCTCGGGCGCGAAGGTATTGCGGATCCAGATCGGGATGGCATCGCCGACCGCCGGGGCCATGGTCTGCGGGTGGATCACCTTGGCGCCGAAGTACGCGAGCTCCATCGCCTCGCTGTAGGAGAGCGAATCGATCACGGTGGCATCCGGGACCCGGCGCGGGTCCGCTGACAGTACCCCATCGACATCGGTCCAGATGATGATCTCGGACGCCTTGAGGAGCGCCCCGAAGATCGAGGCGGAAAAATCGCTGCCATTGCGCCCGAGGGTGGTCTGCACGCCGCGCCGGTCGGCGGCGATGAAGCCTGTGATGATCAGCGTGCCCTTGAAATCCGGATCGACCAGATCGGTGAGGCGCGAGCGCGAGGCCTCCCACTGCACCGCAGGCCCGAGCGGGCCCCACTCGACCACCACCACCCGGCGGGCATCGACCCACTGAACCGGTCCGCGCCGCCCGCCGCGCTCCTCCATGAAGCGATGGAAGAGCTTGGTCGACCAGATCTCGCCATAGCCGGCGATGAGGTCGCGCACATTGGCGGCCGCCGCCCGGGTGAGCTTCACGGTCTGCAGGATGCCCTCGAGATCGTGACAGTCGCGGTCGAAACCGGCGAGGTACAGCCGCACCGATTCGCCCCCAAGCAGCTCCTGGGCCATCCCGGCATGCCGCGCGCGCAGCGCGGCGAGCTCCACCCGGTAGCCCTCGTCCTGCTCCTCGGCGAGCCGCACCAGCCCGAGCAGCGCGTCCGTTACGCCTTTGCAGGCCGAGAGCACCACGCCCATGCGCTCGGCCGCAGAGGCATCGAGAATGGCCGCCACGCGGCGAAAGCAGGCGGCATCGGCGACGCTCGATCCGCCGAACTTGTGCACGACCCAGGGCACGGGATTCGACATGGGAGTGGAAACTGACCTAAAGGGAAAGCGGTGCGACTCTACTGATGCCCATCCGCCTGCGCAATGGATCATTTCGTGCCGCCCTGCACGCTAAAATCATCCGGTGAACGAGATCGAGCTCATCCGTACCCAGATCACCACCGAGCGCATCCATGCGGCGCGGGCCGTGCGGGCCTGCATGGCCGCGCTCGGGGCGGCACAGCCGGCCAAAGCGCACGCCGTGCAAACCTTCCGGGACACCTGTGTGAGCTACCTCGTGTGGGTGCTGGCCCGCTTCGAGCAGCGCGACCAGCTGCTCGCCGAGCTATTGCAAGGGCTTGCAGCGGCTTGCGGCGGCGCGCACGAAGGCTCGGTGGCGCTCGAGCTCGGCGCCATCGCAGCCCGCCCCGGCACCAGCCGCGACGCGCTCACGAAGCTCGAGGCCGCGCTCGGGGCGGGGAGCCCGGACGCTGCCCGCAGCGCCTGGGAGGCGTTCGCGCATTTTTTCGAATCGGCCTGGAGCGAGCGGCGCATTGCCATCGAGCAGCACCTGAGCCGGCTGCCCGGCACGCTTCACTGGCGCGCCGTCTGCGCCGTCGACGCCGACTCCATCCTGGAGGAGCGGACCCGCTACGCGCGCCTCGCCGCACAGCTACCCGAGGGCATCGCGCTCGAGGCGCCGCCCGCCTGAGGCGCCGGCCGGCGCGCCGAGTCAACAGCTGCGAGCGCTTGCCGCATCCGGGTGCGGGAAATTGTCCGACTCATCCTCCCCGTCTCTCGGGGCGAGACAGGCGAAGTCCTTCTCCACGACCACGCGCAGCTCGCCCGCCGCCACCGGTTGCAGACCGGTGAGGGTGACGAGGTCGGTGCCGCACCATTGACCCGCGAGCGTCTCCGGAACGAGAACTTCAATGATGTTTCCGCTATAACCAGCTGATATTCCGGTAATATTCTTTTCTGCCCGCAGCCGATAAACGAGCCGGCCGCCTCCCGGAAATTCGAGCCGGTCCTCGACCACACCCTGCTCGGCCAGGCTCTGCACCTCACCCCGTGAGAGCCGCACCCGCAACGCGTTGCCCCGGATTCTCAGTTTCATGGCGTCATATCCTCCTCTGGCCTCACAGACTCCAGGATACGCCGCGCCTGAAGCAAGTGGGGTCGATCGAGCATCCGTCCGTCAAGCTGCGTCACTCCCGCGCCGGCGGCTGCCTCGAAGGCCGCGACCACCCGTCGGGCCCAGGCCGTCTCGGCAGCGCTCGGCGTAAAGGCGGCGTTGATCACCTCGACCTGCTCGGGATGAATGGCGAGCTTGCCGCTGAACCCGTCACCGCGCGCTTCCTCGGCCTGCCGCCGCAGGCCCTCGGTGTTGCGCAAATCGACGTACACCCCGTCGATGGCCTGCACGCCGAGCGCGGCGGCGACCAGCAGGCAGCTCACGCGGGCGAGCTGGAAAGCCGGCCGCAGCGCACCCGTGGCGTCGGTCTTCACCCGCGCACCGAGCGCGGCGCAGAGGTCTTCCATGCCCCAGGTGAACCCGGCGAGACGCCGGGCCGAGGCGCCGTGCGAGGCCGCGGCCTGCGGATAGCCCGGAAGCGACAGCAGTCCGGCAGGGGTCTCGGTGGCAATCACGAGCAGCGGCGTCGAGCCGATCAACAGCCCTTGGCCGGCTTCCAGCGCCTCCAGGGCGCGCGCGACCCGCTCGATGTCATCGTAGGAATCGACCTTGGGCAGCACGATGCCGGCCGGCTTTCCCGGCAGCACCGCCGCCAGATCCTCGAACAACCGCCCGCTCGAGAGCGCATTCACCCGCACCCACAGCCGCCGGCGCGCCGGCGCGGGCTGCCCCTGCAGAAGCTCGAGCACCATCGCCCGCGCCACCGGCCGGCGCTCCTCGGCCACCGAGTCCTCGAGATCGAGGATCAGCGCATCGGCGGGCGTGGCGAGGCCCTTGGCCTGCTTGCGCTCGCTGTCCCCGGGCACGAACAGCAGCGATCGCAGCGCTGGCGCGCTGCGGGCCTCCGTGCCTGCGCCCCCTGAGAGCCGCGCTCGCGAGGACACACTCATCGCCCTCCCCCCGTGCAGCGGCCGGCGCCGTGCACTAAAGCCGCCCGCGGCGACTTTGAGCGCGCGGCTTTGCGCGCGCCGGGCCGCAGGCTCGGGGCGCAGGGAGCGGGCCGGGTGAGAGGGTTGCGGACCGTTATTCTCATGCGGGCCGTTTCAGCATCAGCGCCGCGCGGCGGCACGATGCCACCTCCTCCTCGCGCTGGTTGTAGGCGCGGTGCTCGAACACCACTATCCCGGAATCGGCGCGTGAGCGGCTCTCGCGTACGGAGTGGACCGTGGTGACGGCGCGCAGCGTATCGCCGACCAGCACCGGGCGGGGAAACTTGACCTCCTCCCAGCCGAGGTTGCCGATCGTGGTGCCGAAGGTGGTGTCATAGACCGACAGCCCCACCAGCAGCCCCAGCGTGAACACGCTATTGACGATGCGCTCGCCGAAGCTGCTCTCCTTGCAATACTCCGCATCGAGATGGATCGCCGCCGGGTTCATGGTAAGGGCGCTGAAGAGCAGGTTGTCGGTCTCGGTGACCGTGCGGTGCACCTGATGCTCGAAGCGCTGCCCGACCGTGAATTCCTCGAAATAAAGTCCCATCCACCTCACCCCTCAGGCCTTGCCGGATGCCCCATTATCGCACCGGTCGGGCCGCGGCTCATAACCATGCCGGCGTCCCGCCAAACCACACGGTATTTAGCGCCGCGGCGGGCGACGCCTATAGTCCACCGGCATGTATCGCTACGATGAGATCGACCGGGAGCTGCTCAGGCAGCGCACCGAGCAGTTCCGCGACCAGACGCGCCGCTTCCTCGCCGGGGAGCTCTCGGAGGAGGACTTCCGGCAATTGCGCCTGCGCAACGGCCTGTACCAGCAGCGCCACGCGCCCATGCTGCGCATCAGCGTGCCCTACGGACTGCTCGACTCCGCGCAGTTGCGCCGGATGGCGCACGTCGTGCGCAAGTACGACAAGGGCTACGGGCACTTCACCACGCGCCAGAATATCCAGCTCAACTGGCCGCAGCTCGCCCGGGTGCCGGATCTGCTCGCCGAGCTCGCCGAGGTGCAGTTGCACAGCATCCAGGCCTGCGGCAACGATACCCGCAACATCACCTGCGACTACCTCGCGGGCGCGGCCGGGGACGAGAGCGTCGATCCGCGCCCGTACTGCGAGCTGCTGCGCCAGTTCATCGCGCTGCACCCGGAGTTCTACTGGCTGCCGCGCAAGTTCAAGTTCGGCTTCACCGGCGCAACGGTGGATCGCGCCGCCACTCGCACCAACGACGCGGCCGTGCACGTGCTGCGCCGCGACGGGGCGATCGGCTACCGCTTCTTCGTCGGCGGCGGTCTCGGCCGGCTGCCGATGCTCGGGCAGGAGATGAACGGCTTCGTGCCCGAATCGGACCTGCTGCTGTACTCCTGCGCGATCCTGCGCACCTTCAACCGCTTCGGGCGGCGCGACAACCTGCACAAGGCGCGCATCAAGATCGTGCTGCGGGAGTGGGGAGCGGAGCGTTTTCGCGCGGCGCTCGAGGAGGAGTACGCAAAGATCGCAGCCAGCGCCGAGGGCGCGCGGCTGAAGCTTCTGCCTGAGGACATCGAGCGCATGCGTGCGCACTTCGGCGCGCCGCCCTACCGGCCGGCGGCCGAAGCCGCACTGGACCCGGACACGCACGCGGCGCGCGACCCTCGCTTTGCCGCCTGGCTGAAGCGCAACGTGCGCCCGCACAAGATTCCCGGCTACCGCGTGGTGTTCGTGTCGCTGAAGGCCCCGGGGCAGGCCCCCGGCGATTGCACCGCCGAGCAGTTCGAGGCGCTGGCCGAGCTGTGCGACGCCTACAGCTTCGGTGAGCTGCGCTCCACGTATGATCAGAACCTGGTGCTCGCCGATGTCGCCGAACGCGATCTGCACGCGCTCTGGGGCGGGCTCGATGCGGCGAAGCTCGCCACGCCCAACATCGGGTTGACCACGGACATCATCGCCTGCCCGGGACTCGATTTCTGCGGCCTGGCGAACGCCGGCACGATCGGCGTGACACACGACATCTACCGGCGGTTCGATTCGCTCGAGGCGCAGTACGAAGTCGGCCCGATTCGCATCACCATGAGCGGCTGCATGAACGGCTGCGGCCACCACAGCGTCGGGCACATCGGCATCCTCGGCGTCGACAAGCACGGCGAGGAATGGTACCAGGTGACCCTCGGCGGCAGCGCGGGCAATGATGCCGCCATCGGAGAGCGTGTCGGGCGCGCCCTCTCGCGAAACGAGATCGCCGGCGGCGTCGAGCGCCTGATCCGCGCCTACCTCGAGCTGCGCAGCGACGAGGAGGAGACCTTCATCGAGTGCTACCGGCGTGTCGGCATGACGCCGTTCAAGGCCCGCCTGTACGAGGCCGAGGCCGAGGGCGGGTTGGGCGAGGAAGCGGCGCGTCTGGTCGCGGCATGACCCGCATCATCGCCAGGCACGCCATCGTCGAGGACGACTGGACGCTCGCCCCCGAGGGGGCGGCGGGTGCGCCCGCCTCCGGCAAGCTGATCGTGCCGCTCGCTCGCTGGCGGGCCGAGCGCGAGCCGTTACTCGCGAGCGCCGCCGCGATCGGCGTGCTGCTGCCCAACACGGAGGACGTCGATGCCCTCTACCCGCAGATCGCCGACCGCCCCTTGATCGCGCTGCAGTTTCCGACCTTCACCGACGGTCGCGCGCTCACCCAGGCGGTGCTGCTGCGCAACCGACTGGGGTTCGCAGGCGAGCTGCGCGCGCTCGGCGATATCGTCCGCGACCTCGTGTTCTGGCTCGGCCGCTGTGGCTTCGATGCCATCGTGCCACGGCCCGATCAGGACCTCGAGGCCTGCCGGGGCGCTCTCGGGGAGTTGGACGTCGCCTACCAACCCGCCGCCGACGCCCATGCCGGCGCGTGGGTGCGCAGACGCATGCGGGCGCGCGGCTGATTCGCCCCCGCAGCGCATCCGCTCAGGCGCGCTCGCAGCTCGCGTTGATCTGACCCCAGTGCTGCGCGAGCGGTGCGGTCAGGGCGCCGCCTGGCAGCCGCCAGCGCCAGTTCCGAGGCCCTTGGGTGCCGGGGAGGTTCAGTCGCGCCTCGGAGCCGAGACCGAGCAGATCCTGAGCGGGAATCACCGCCAGGGTCGCCGCCGATTCGAGCGCTGCGCGCACGAGCGCCTCCGGCATCGCGTCGGGTCCGACCCCCATCACCCGATCGACATACTCTCGCGCCGGCTTGCTGAGGCTGCGGTACCAGCCGAGCGTCGTGTCGTTATCGTGCGTACCGGTGTACACCACGCAGTCGGCACCGATCTGCTGCGGCAGATGCGGATTGTCCGGCGAGCCATCGAACCCGAACTGCAGCACCCGCATGCCCGGGAGCCCGAAATCCTTGCGCAGCGCCACCACGTCCTCGGTGATCATGCCGAGGTCCTCGGCGACGATCGGCAGCTCGCCGAGCTCCTCGCGCAGGATCTCGAGGAACGCGCGCCCCGGCGTCGGACACCACCGTCCGCCGCGCGCATCAGGCGCCGCCGCCGGCACCGCCCAGTGAGCCGCGAACGCCCGGAAGTGATCGATGCGCAGCAGATCCACCCGGGCGAGCTGCGCGGCCACCCGGGAGCGCCAGTACGCGAATCGCTCGCGCTCGAGGGTGTGCCACTCGTAGAGCGGATTGCCCCAGACCTGGCCGCTCTCGGAGAAATAATCCGGCGGCACACCCGCGATCGCGGTCGGCCTGCCGGTGGCATCGAGTTGAAACTGCCGACGGTTCATCCACGTCTCGGCCGACATCGGTCCGACGTAAAACGGCAGGTCGCCGAAGAGGCGCACGCCCCGCGAGCGGCCATACTCGCGAAGCCTGCGCCACTGGACGAAGAAAGCGAATTGCTCGAGCCGGATGCGCTCGAGCTCGGCGGCACGCCGGCGACGGATGGCATCCAGGGCGGCCGGATCCCGATCGCGCAATTCCTGCGGCCAGTTCCACCACGGCTCGCCCTCGTACGCCTCGCTCAAGACCTCGAAGAGCGCGTAGTCCTCGAGCCAGTCCCGGGCACCGTGCGCAAACCCCGCGTACTGCTCGGGCAGCGCCTCGGGCCGCTCGGCCGGATCGATGAATGCAGGGTTGCCGGCGAAATCCGAGCGCGCGAAGTACGGGGAGCCGTCCGTCCCGGTCGGCCCCACGGGCAGGAACTGCCAGACGCCGAATCGCGCCTCGGCCAGCCAGTCGATGAAGGCCCGCCCCCCGCGCCCGAGCGGCGCCTCGAGCGAGCTCAGGTGCAGCAACACCCCGGCGCGGCGCCGGTCGAGCACCGGCAGGCGATGATCGATCATGAGCTCTTCAAGATCTCTGGATTGAGAGCGGCCGGCTAGCGCTGCGGCAGCGTCACGTCCGCGAACAACGCCGCCGTCTCTTCGGGGCTCGCGGCGCGATGCGCACGCTCCACCAGGCGCCGCTCCAGGTGCGGCGCGAGCAGTTGCGCAAAATCATACATGTACTTGCGCAACAGCGTCCCGCGCCTGAATCCCAGCCAGGTGGTGTGGGCGGGCAGCAGGTGCGAGGCCTCGAGCACGGCGAGATCCTGCGCGTCTTCGGCCACTGCCATGGGCGCCACGATCCCGACGCCGAGCCCCAGACGCACGTAGGTGACGATCACGTCCGCGTCCTGCGTGGTGATCGCGACGTTCGGCGTGAAGCCCGCCCGGGCAAACGCCTCGTTGAGTGAAGACGGACCCGTGAAACTGAACGTGTACGTGATGATCGGATGAGCCGCGAGCGTGCGGTAGCTCAGCCTGCCCGCGGCGGCAAGCGGATGTTCCCGCGGCACGATGACCACGCGGCTCCATCGGTAGCAAGGCAACAGGGTCAGGCTGCTGAAGCGCTGCTCCGAGCCGGTGGCGATGGCGCAGTCGATGCGGTCCTGGGCGACCATCTCGGCGAGTTGCTCGGAAGTGCCCTGGTGCAGATTCAGGCGCACATTCGGGTACTTGGCGCGAAACGCCCGGATCACGGCCGGCAGCACGTAGCGTGCCTGCGTGTGGGTGGTGCCGATCGAGAGGCTGCCGCGACCCTCGTCGCGCAGCTCGGTGGACAGCCCGCGGATGCCCTGCACCTCGAGCAGCACGCGCAGCGCCCGATCGATCACCTGCTGCCCCGCCGGGGTGATGCGGGTCAGGTTGCGGCCCTCGCGCACAAAGATCTGGAAGCCGAGCTCGTCCTCGAGGAGCTTGATCTGCTTGCTCACCCCGGGCTGCGAGGTGTGCAGCTTCTGGGCCGCGGCGGTGATATTGAGCCCGCTCTGGGCAACGGCCGCCAGGTAGCGCAGCTGGTGCAGTTTCATGGAGACAGGGTATCCCAAGCCCCCCTTTGCCACCATAACCGCTCGGGAGTGCGTCAGAAGCAATCATTCGTTCAGCGCACCGGCCCCCACTCGCTATAGTCGCCCGCACCATGGGTGAACTCGTAAACCTTTCCGATCTCGAGCAGAAGGCCTCGGCCGTGCGCGAGCTGCTCTCGGGCGCCGTGCGCGAGTACGGGCGAGTGGCGTACTCGAACAGCCTGGGCGCCGAGGCCATGGTTCTCACCGACATCATCTGGACCCAGGTGCCCGAGATCGATGTGTTCAGCATCGACACCGGCCGGCTCCACCAGGAGACCTACGACCTGCTGGAGAGGCTGGAACGGCGCTACAGGCGCTCGCTGCGCCTGGTGCATCCGGATGCTCTCTCGCTCGAGCGCCTCGCCGCCTCCCAGGGGGTCAACGGCTTTTATCACAGCCTGCAAGCGCGCCTCTCGTGCTGCCACGTACGCAAGGTGGAGCCGTTCAAGCGCGCCATCGCCGGCTACGGCGCCTGGGTCACCGGGGTGCGGCGGGAGCAATCTGCCGCCCGCTCGCTAGCCGAGCCGGTGGAATGGGACGGCGAGCACGGCCTCTACAAGGTAAGCCCGCTGCTCGAGTGGTCCGAGGCCGAAGTCTGGCAGTACATCCGCGCCCACAAGCTGCCGTACAATGCGCTGCACGACCGCCAGTACCCGAGCATCGGCTGCTCGCCCTGCACCCGTGCCATCCAGCCGGGCGAGAGCCGCCGTGCAGGCCGTTGGTGGTGGGAGCAACCCGAGTCTCGCGAATGCGGCCTACACCCCCGAGTACGCCATGCGGCGGCCCAAGCCTGAACAGCCTCCCGCAAGGCATGGAGCATCTGCCGGTCTTTCTGCGCCTGCGCGCCGCGCCCGCGGCGGTCGTGGGCGGCGGACAGGTCGCGCAACGCAAGATCGAGCTGCTCCTCAGGTGCGGCGCCGAGGTGACGGTGATCGCGCCGCAGCTGTGCGAGGAGCTGGCCGCACGCGCGGCGGCGGGTGAGATTCGCCACCTCGCCGAAGCCTTCCACCCGAGCCATCTCGACGGCGCGCGACTCGCGATTGCCGCGACCGACCGCAAGGTCGTCAACACGGCGGTGTCGGAGGCCGCCCGCTCGCGCGCCCTGCCGGTCAATGTCGTCGACGACCCGGCGCTTTCGACCTTCATTTTCCCGGCCATCATCGACCGCTCCCCCATCGTCGTGGCGGTCGGCTCCGCCGGCAACTCCCCGGTCCTCACCCGCTGGGTGCGCGAGCAGATCGAGGCGCTCTTGCCCGCTACGCTCGGGGCGCTGGCGAGGTTCATCGGCGAGCGGCGCAAAGCCGTGCAGGAGGCGCTGGCGCCCTCGGCGCGCCGCTCGTTCTGGGAGCGGATCGTGGCGGGCAAAGTCGGCTCGCGGGTGCTGCGGGGCGATGCGGGCGGCGCTCAGCGGGACTTCGAGCGGGAGCTGCGCGCCTCGCAGCTCACCACCTCGGGCGCCACGGGTGCGCGCGCTCTGGGTGAGGTGTACCTGATCGGCGCCGGGCCCGGCGACCCGGACCTGCTCACGCTTCGGGCGCTGCAGCTGCTGCAGCAGGCGGATGTCATCCTCTACGATCGCCTCGTTCCGCAAGCGGTCCTCGAGCGCTCCCGGCGCGAGGCCCGGCGGGTGTTCGTCGGCAAAGGCGCGACTCAGGGCCCGCGCGGCCCGCACACCGATCAGGGGCGCATCCACGAGCTCATGGTCCGCTACGCCCGCGAGGGGCTCAAGGTGGCGCGCCTGAAGGGCGGCGACCCGTTCGTGTTCGGGCGGGGCGGGGAGGAGCTCGAGACGCTCGCGCGCCACGGGATCCCCTATGTGGTCGTTCCCGGCATCACCGCCGCGCTTGGCGCCGCCGCCGCCTCGGGCATCCCCCTCACCCACCGCAAGATGGCCCAGAGTTTCACCCTGGTGACGGGCCATCCGCTCGAAGACGCCGCGCTCGACTGGCCCGCGCTCGCCCGCCCGCATCAAACCGTGGTGTTCTACATGGGCGTGGCACACCTTGCGCACATCGTGTCGCGGCTGAGCTCGGCCGGAGCGCCCCTCACCCTGCCCGCCGCGCTCATCGAGCGGGCGACGCTCCCCGAGCAGCGCACGCTGCGCGGCACGCTTCAGACCATAGTCGCCCTCGGCCGCGAGGCGGGCATCGCTCCCCCGGCGCTGCTCGTGATCGGGGAGGTGGCGGCGCTCAATGTCGAGGCGCTGGCCGAGGCCTGCGGCGCGCCCGCCGAGCGGGCGGCAATCGCGGCCGAAGCCGGCGACCGGACCGAAGGAGACCTCGCTTGAACCTCCATGACGGCTTCGTCGGATCGGTCGGCCACACCCCGCTCATCCGGCTGCGGCGCTTGAGCGAGGAGACCGGCTGTGAGGTGCTCGGCAAGGCGGAATTCACCAACCCCGGCGGCTCGGTGAAAGACCGCGCCGCGTGCGCCATAGTGCTCGCGGCCGAGAAAAGCGGCGAGCTTGCCCCCGGCGGCACCGTCGTCGAAGGCACCGCCGGCAACACCGGGATCGGCCTGGCGCACGTGTGCAACGCGCGCGGCTACCGCTGCGTCATCGTCATGCCCGATAACCAGTCGCCGGAGAAATTCCAGCTGCTCGAGACCTTGGGCGCCGATGTGCACAAGGTGCCGGTGGTTCCCTACAGCAGCCCCAACCAGTACCAGAAGCTCGCCCAGCGCCTGGCGGGGAGCCTGCCGAACGCCATCTGGGCCAACCAGTTCGACAACACCGTCAACCGCCGCGCGCACCTCGAGTCCACGGGGCCCGAGATCTGGGAGCAGACCGGCGGCCGCGTGGACGCATTCGTCGCCGCGAGCGGCACCGGCGGCACCTTCGCCGGCGTGTCGGAGTACCTGAAATCGAGGCGTCCCTCGGTACGCTGCGTCCTCGCCGATCCCCCTGGCAGCAGCCTCTACGAATACGTGCGCAGCGGCACGCTCAAGGCCACCGGCAACGGCTCGATCACCGAGGGCATCGGCATCGGTCGCCTCACCGCCAACCTGAAGGATGCGCCCATCGATGAGGCCGTGCACATCGAGGACGGCGAGACCGTGGGCTACGTCTACCGGCTGTTGCGCGAGGAGGGCCTGTTCCTCGGCAGCACCAGCGGCATCAACGTCGCCGCAGCCGTGCGCGTGGCCCGCGACCTCGGCCCGGGTCACATCGTGGTGACGGTGCTGTGCGACGGCGGCGCAAAATACCAGTCGCGCCTGTTCAATCGGCAGTGGCTGGCGCAGAAGGGCCTGGCGCAATTCGCCCTGGCGGCGCCCGCGGGCGAGCCGATCGACGTGCGCAAGGTGATGCTCGCCTGAGTCCGCCGGGCCCCTAGCCGCCCGGCGCGTGCGCGTCCGCCTTCGACCGGGCGAGATTGGCGCGCACGAACGCGATGTGCTCGCGCAGCTGATAGAGCTGATCGGCGTGCGAGCCCGGGATCTTGCGCAGGATCGCCGCGCGCTCGATCTCGTGCAGCCGCTCGATCAGATCCGCCCGGCGCTCGGCAGAGAGCGCCCCGAGCGACTCCCGCTCGAGCGCCATGAGCTCCCCGTAGCGGCGGTGAATGCGGCCGTTGACTCGCCATCCATACAGCTTCGGCAGGTAGCTCAAGCCCGGGACCAGCACCACGAACGCGGGCACGAGGACCACCAGGATCCGCTCGAAGAGGCTCGCGAGCCAGAAAGGCAGATAGCGGTAGAGGAAGCTCTTGTCGCCCGACTTGTAGTAGCGCGCGGCCTCCGAATCGAGCGGATAGCCGTAGGTCGCGCTGTTTGGAAAGACATGCGCCGCGTGCAGCACATTGGCCTCGCCCTGCACCTCCTGGGCGGCCTCGATCAGCAGATCGACGAGCGCCGGCTGCAGATCGGCGTGCGCAATGAGCTCCACGGCCGGACCGACCAGCGTGATCGGGTGCGGCGGCAGGTTCTCGCCGAGATCGAACGCGCCGGCGGGAATGTCGATGCGGTGCAGGTAGGGGAATCGGCGCACGTAGGCGTCGGCCTGCTCGAAGTCGAACAACCGCACGCCCCGGGCGTGCAGCATCGCCCCGATGATGGCCGGCGGGGTGGAATCCCCGGTGAGGAAGATCGCATCCGCCTGCCCGCCGAGCAGCGCGTCGCGCGCCGCGGCGCCCTCGACATCGAGCAGCCGTGTCGGCGCCGTGGGAGTGATGTCGTTGGCCGCGAGCAGCGCCAGGGCGAGCGCGCGCGTGCCGCTGCCGCGCTTCCCGATGGCAATCCGCTTGCCCCAGAGCTGCGAAAGACGGCGCAAGGGCTTCGCCGCGCGGTAAAAGATCGCGAGCGGCTGATAGAACATCGTGCCGAGGGACACCAGATGTGCCGCGCCCGCACGGCCCGCGGCCGCCCCGGGACCGATGCCCGCCTGCACCAGGGCGATGTTCACGTGCGAGTCGCGCGCCCGCATGCGCTCGAGGTTTTGCAACGACCCCGCAGAGGGGCGGATTCTCAGGGTGATGCCGCTGCGCGCCAGGATCGTCCGGTAGCGCTGTGCGAGCAGCGCAAAGCTGCTGCCCTCGGGGCCCGCGCTGATGGTGATCGTGCTCGGGGGGGCCGGACGCACGAAGTGCAGCGTGAGCCAGATGGCCGCCGCGCTCGCCAGCAGGATCGGGCCGAGGGTATGGCTGAGGTCCCACCAGGAGATGGTGGTGATCGTTTGCGACAGGCGCCGCCGCTCGCCCCGCGCTGTGCAATCGCCGCTCGGCTCGTTATCTGCCATATCGGAGGAGTCTAGCATCGGGCTCGGGGCCCTGCCGCAACCGTGCCGTGCGCGCAGAGGATTCATCGTTCGCCTTGGCGCCTACAACAGCCAAACGACATCACTCCCTCCTTCGTGAGATCGACCAAACATCCGGGTGCATTCCTCTTCGATGAGCCCGGTGCCGCAGCCCGGCACGCCCGGGCTGCCGGCCGGCGGCCTGCCCGGTCTCGCCAGTGCAGTCCTCGGGCGCGCAGGAAAAGCCTGAGCTCGCGGGGCCTTTACTCGCCGGCTCGCCCGCGACAGCGGCCGCGTTCGCTTCAGGGGCGTCACCGCAGGGACCGGCGGGATCCGAATCGCGCGCCGTCCGGTAAGATACCGCCACTTCCCGATACGCGATGGAGCAGGTCGTGCCGTGGATACCGGATCGATAGAGCGAATTGAGACCAGGATCGCCTACCTCGAGCGGGCGAACGCCGAATTGAGCGATGTCGTCTTTCGCCAGCACCGCGACATCGAAGCGCTGCGCGAGCGGATCGCCGCCCTGGCGCTGCGCATGCAGGCGAGGGATACGGACCTGCCCGCCCCGTCGCCGCAGGATGAGCGGCCGCCGCATTACTGATCGAATGCGAAGATGAGCGCGCAGAGGGAGATGATCCCCGTCGTCGATGTCGCCCCGCTGTTCGGCGCCGATCCGGGCGCCTTGTCGCCGTCCGCGCCACCGGCGCCCCTGCCGCCAGCGCTCCCATCCCATCTGCTAGAGTACGCCTCATGCCGCTCATCGACACACCCCGCACCGTGCTCACGGCCATCGCGCCGCAGGCGCGATGGCCGTGAGGCGCCTCCCCGCCCTCCTACCTTCCTGGCTCCTCTCATTCGCGGCTTGCGCCGGGGTGGCGGCCTTTTCCTTCGGGCACATCGATGTGCCGATGGCGAGGTACTTCTGGAGGATTGGCCGCTTTCTGCACCCCTTGAACAAGCCCTTCGGAGCCTCAGGCATTCTGATACTGGAGTCGGCGGTGATGCTCTCGCTGGTGCTTGCGCGTCTGGTCCGCGGCCACATCTCGCGCTTCGCGCAAGTCCTGATCATCGCCTGTCTCGCCTCGATCTGCGCCTACGGCATCAACAGTCTCGTATTGAAGCCATTTTTCGGAATTCCAAACCCCACGGCGGTGCTGCACGGCGCCCCGCATGCGCTGAACCTTTGGAAGGGCTCGGCGATGAGCAGCTTCCCGTCCGGTCACATGATGCTCTCGGGAGCGTTCGCCGGAGTTTTCATGCGCCTTTATCGAGCAAGCATCCGGCCGCTTGCCGCCCTGCTGCTCATCGCCGCGGTCCTGTTGGTGGTCGGCGACTGGCATTTCCTCAGCGATGTGGTGGCCGGATCGTTCCTCGGTCTGTCGGCGGGCGCACTGGCCGGGGAAGCGTGGTCGGCCCGCTTGGGCCGGTAGAAACGCAGCCGCGTGGCGGCCTCCCCGCAGACGCTCGGGAACATACCTTCGGCGCGCCGCCCCAAAGACAGGGCAGGGGCGCTTGCCGCGCGCGCACGGCTCATCGGCCCCCCGCCGCCCCGGCGTGCGCAATCGCCCGTCCCCCGGCGCCGCCTCACCGACCCCGCCGCGCCGGTCGATGGGTTCGCCGGCAGCTCGCGGCGCGCCGATCGGCGGCCCGGCAGCGGCTGGCCGCCGCAAGCGCGGCGGCGTAGCGATTCTGACCTGGCGACACACGGTCACATCGAGGTAACTGTGCCGCGGAATGAGCGCAAACGGCGGCTGCGGGCCGCGGCCTCGCGCCCCGCAGCCTATTAGCCCATCGGCCCGCCCCGCTGTCCTATACTGCGGCCGAACCGATCCGGATTTATGGAGCGCATCATGACAAGAGTCCTCGTTCTGTATTACTCGTCCTACGGCCACATCGAGCGGATGGCGCAGGCGATCGCGCAGGGCGCCGCCTCGGTCCCGGGCATCGAGGTCGCCGTCAAGCGGGTACCCGAGCTGGTGCCCGAGGAGGTCGCGCGCAAAGCGGGCATGAAGACCGAACAGAAGGCGCCCATTGCGAGCGTCGATGAGCTCGGCGATTACGATGCAATCCTCTTCGGCACCCCGACTCGCTTCGGCAACATGGCCGCGCAGATGCGCAACTTCCTCGACCAGACCGGCGGGCTCTGGGTCAAGGGCGCCCTCGTCGGCAAGGTGGGCAGCGTCTTCGCCTCGACCGGGACTCAACATGGCGGTCAGGAAACGACCATCACCAGTTTTCACCACACGCTGATGCACCAGGGGATGATCATCGTCGGCCTGCCGTATTCCTTTGCCGGACTGACGCGCATGGACGAGATGACCGGCGGCACGCCCTACGGCGCAACGACGCTCGCGGGCGCCGACGGCTCCCGGCAGCCGAGCGAGAACGAGCTGGCCGCGGCGCGCTTCCAGGGCCGGCACGTCGCAGAGATCGCCGCGCGTCTGCAGCGCGGCGCGGCACCCGAGGCGATGCACAATCCCACCCAAACGACCGGACCGGGGCGCTGAGTCAAGCGCACGGCAAGCCGCTCATGCGGTGCGCGCCGCGGCCGCACAGGCCGTCCCTCGCCACGCACGCCTGAGCGCATCGCCCGCGCGCAGCGGCCCTCCGGTGCCGCCGCCGCGGGCGAGCCGGCGCCTCAGGCGGCCGAGCGCTGCTGCGCCGGGGCGTCGCTGGACTTGCGGCCCTCGGCGGGCTCGGCGAGCGCCACCTCGAGCGCCTCGGAGACGCGCTCCACCCAGACGAACTCGAGCGCCGAGCGCACGGTCTGCGGGATGTCCTCGAGATCGCGCCGGTTGCGCGCCGGCAGGATCACCTTGCGGATGCCGGCGCGCGCCGCGGCGATCGTCTTCTCCTTGATGCCGCCGACGGGCAACACCAGGCCGCGCAGACTGATCTCGCCGGTCATGGCGACATCCGGGCGCACCACCTGACGCTTCAGAAGCGAAGCGAGGGAGACGAACATCGCCACACCGGCGCTCGGACCGTCCTTCGGAATCGCTCCGGCGGGCACGTGCACGTGGATGTCGCTCGCATCGAAGACCTTGGGGTCGATGCCGAGCTCCTCGGCCTGCGCCTTGACCAGGCTCAACGCCGCCTGCGCCGACTCTTTCATGACATCGCCCAGCTGGCCGGTCAGGATCAGCTTGCCGTTGCCGCTCATGCGCGCCGACTCGATAAACAAGATGTCGCCGCCGACGGGAGTCCAGGCGAGTCCGGTTGCCACTCCCGGGACCGAGGTGCGCTGGGCGACCTCGTTCTCGAACCTGGCCGACCCCAGCACGCCGGGCACATCGTCCGCCTCGAAGCGCACGCCCGCCACCTTGCCTTCGGCGATGCGCATGGCCGCCTGGCGCAGCAGCCCGCCGATCTCCCGCTCCAGGCTGCGGCAGCCGGCTTCCCGCGTGTACTCGTGGATGAGGCGCATGAGCGCCTCATCGGAGATCTGCACCTTGGAGGCATCGAGGCCGTTTGCCTCGAGCTGGCGCTTCAACAGATAGCGTTTCGCGATCTGAAGCTTCTCCTCGTCGGTGTAGCCGGTGAGCGGGATGATCTCCATGCGGTCGCGCAGCGGCCCGGGAATCGTCTCGAGCACGTTGGCGGTGGCGATGAACAGCACGTGGCTCAAGTCAAACGGCAGACCGAGGTAATTGTCGCGGAAGGTCGAGTTCTGCTCCGGATCGAGCACTTCGAGCAGCGCCGAGGCAGGATCGCCGTGGAAGCTTGCGCTCAGCTTGTCGATCTCATCGAGCATGAACACCGGATTGCGCGTGCCCGCCTTGCGCAGGCCCTGCACGATGTTGCCGGGCAGCGCCCCGATATAGGTGCGGCGGTGACCGCGGATCTCCGCCTCATCGTGCACCCCACCCAGGCTCGCGCGCACGAACTTCAATCCCAATGCGCGCGCCACGCTCTGTCCGAGCGAGGTCTTGCCGACGCCCGGCGGACCGACGAAGCACAGGATCGGGCTGCGCCCGCGCGGGTTGAGCTTGCGCACGGCCAGGTATTCGAGGATGCGACGCTTGACCTTATCCAGCCCATAGTGATCTTCTTCGAGCACGCCTCGCGCGCGCTCGATATCGATGTCCTCGACGTCCGATTTGCTCCAGGGCAGTGAGACCAGCCAGTCAAGATAGGTGCGCACCATACCGTGCTCGGGGCTCGCCTCGCTCATCCGCCGCAGGCGCTTGAGCTCCTTGCGCGCCTGTTCCTCGACCTCCTGCGGCATCTGCGCCGCGGTGATCGAGGCATCGAGCTCGGCAAAATCGCCCTCCTCGCCTCCGTCCTCCCCAAGCTCCTTCTGCAGCTGGTGCAGCTGCTCGCGCAGCACCGCCTCGCGCTGGCGCTCGCCGAGGGCGGCCTGGGTCTGCTCGGTGATGTCGCGGGTGATCTTGAGCACCTCGACACGGTGCGAGAGCAGTCGCATCGCCTTGTCGAGCCGCTCCTTCAAATCGATGGTCTCGAGCAGCTCCTGCTTCTCCTGGGGCCTGACGTCCATGAAGCTGACGATGAGGTCGGCGAGCTGCCCGGCGGACTCGATGCCGCGCACGGTGCGCGCCAGCTCCGCCGGCACCTGCGGCAGGAGCGAAAGCGCCTCCACGGCGCGCTCCTTGAGGACGTCCATACGCGCCTCGATGTCAGCGCCTTTCGTCGCCGGCTCGGCCACCGTCGCGATGCGCGCGGCAAGAAACGGCTTTTGACGCACGATCTCCAACACCCGGAAGCGGCTTTCTCCCTGGCAGACCAGGTGATGCGCACCGTCCGGCGCGGTGATGTAGCGAACCACGGTGGCGAGCACGCCAACCTCGAAGAGCTCGCTCGCGGCGGGCTTCTCGAGCGCCGGATCCCGCTGCAGCAGCAGGCCGACCTTGCCCCCGGTGCGCACCGCCTCCTGGGCGGCGGCGATGCTCTCCTCGCG
Source organism: Pseudomonadota bacterium (assembly GCA_021792755.1). Taxonomy (GTDB): domain Bacteria; phylum Pseudomonadota; class Gammaproteobacteria; order Steroidobacterales; family Steroidobacteraceae; genus 13-2-20CM-66-19. Next base: position 82,357 of record JAJYUA010000002.1, on the reverse strand, counting down.
TCCGAGCGTCACCGGCAGCACGATGCCGGGGAACAGCACCACGTTGCGCATCGCCACGATCGGCACCGCATCGGGCGGCAGCTCGATCCGGGCCGTCGCAGCAGCGTTCTCGATTTCCGTCATGATCATTTCTCCAACGCCCGCTTAAGGTGCACCTCCAGGCAGCCGCGCTCGTAGCGGCTAGCCGAAAGCGTGAGCGGCAAACCGGTGAGGGCAACACGCCGGATGAAGCGGCCGTGCGGGATTTCGAGGCGCCGGATGACCGCGTCCGAACGCCCGAGCTTCAACCGGCGCACGGCGCTGACCGTGAGCGCGGCGGGCTCGAGCCTGACGTCGATGTCTTCGGGAGCGACGCCCGGGAGCGCAAACAGCAGCAGCACCCCTTCGGTGCTCTCCACGACGTCCACCGGCGGCTCCCATACGGCCGCATCGGCCCCCGGCCCGAGATAGCGTACAAATTGCCGCTGCAGCCGCTCGGCCCGCTCCAGCACCTCCAGCGCCTCGACCCACATCCACCCGTACTGTCGCTCGCTGCTCATTCGCACTCGCCCTCCGGCACACCATCACCCGTGAGCCTCGCGCTCTCGGCGGCAACCCGGGGTGCGAGGGCCGCTTACTCGATGAGATGCGGCCGAAGGCGGACAAGTCAAGCCGAGCCGCCGCAAGGCGCCCCTCGAGCCTCCGCTTCCGCGAGGCGCGATGCTATTGGGGCGTATGCGTATGCAAGAACCCGGTCCCGGTCTGCCGCAGCGACGGCAACCGCCGCGGGACGGCGCGGGCACCCGCGCAGGCGCTGCCCGCCCTGCCCCGCGGGGCCCATGCCCGTTTAAGCCGCCGCCGAGGCTTGAAGTTTCGGCATCAGGATGCGCTGCGAGCGCCTCCCGGCCCTCCCCCTGGCCGGGTGAGGCGGGGCGAGCGAGCCGATGCCGCACACAAGCGATACGGGCAGGCGGCTCGAGTGAGCCGCCCTCAGGCGTCCGGCTCGGCCTTCTCGCTGACCATCGTCAGCACATCGTAGGCCGCCGCCGTCTCCCCGTCCTGATTGGTGATCTGCGTGTCCCAGCGCACCTCGCCATAGCCCTGGCCGATGCGCAGCGACTTCTCCTTGCAGGTCAGGCGCACCTTGATGCGATCTCCCGGCTTGACCGGCTTGGTGAAACGCAGCCCGTCGATGCCGTAGTTGGCGAGCACTGGGCCCAGGGGCGGATCGACGAACAATCCGGCCGCCGCACTGATCAGGAAATACCCGTGCGCCACACGGCCGCCGAAGATGGGATTTCGCCTCGCCGCCGCTTCATCCATATGCGCGTAGAAGCGATCGCCGGAGAGCGCCGCGAACCGCTCGATGTCCTCCACGGTCACCTCACGCTCCCCGGAGTTGAAGGTATCGCCGATCTTGAGTTCTCCGAAAGGCTTGCGGAAGGGATGCACTCCCGGATCGAGTTGGCGCGATCCCTTGACCCAACGTCCGGTGACGGCCGTCAACACATCCGGGGTGCCCTGCACCGCCGTGCGCTGCATGTAGTGCAGCACACCGCGGATACCCCCGAGCTCCTCTCCGCCCCCGGCGCGTCCTGGTCCGCCGTGCACCAGATGGGCAAGCGGGGAGCCGTGACCGGTGGATTCCTGGGCGCAATGGCGGTTGACCACCAGCACGCGGCCATGGAAAGGCGCGAGCCCGCGCACCAGAAGCGCTGCGACCGGCTCCTCGGCGGTAAACACCGAGCCCACCAGACTGCCGGCGCCGCGGCGGGCGAGCGCGATCGCCTCCTCGAGGCTCCCATACGCCACCACGGTGCTCACCGGACCGAAGGCCTCGATCTCGTGGATCGCCTTCGCCCGGGCGCCATCCTGGCAATAGAGCAACGTGGGAGCGAGGAACGCGCCCCGGTCGGCATCCGCATCGGCAAGCGAGAGCTTCCCGTCCCGGCCGTAAACGACCTCGGCCTCGCGCGCGAGCTTCGCGACCTGCTCCAGCACCTCGCGCCGCTGCGCGAGCGAGGCGACCGGCCCCATCCTCACCTCCTGCCGGCGCGGGTTGCCGACCACGATCTTGCCGAGAGCGACGCGCAGCGCCTCGATCACCGCGCTCGCCTGCGCGGCCGGTACGATCGCCTTGCGGATCGCGGTGCACTTCTGGCCCGCCTTGACTGTCATCTCGCGCGCCACTTCGCGGATGAACAGCTCGAACTCCGGCGTGCCCGCTGCCGCGTCCGGCCCCAGGATGCAGGAGTTGAGCGAGTCGGTCTCGGCGGTGAAGCGCACCGAGTGATCCACCACGGCCGGATGCGTCCGCAGCCTGCGCGCCGTGGAGGCCGAGCCGGTGAAGGCGACGACGTCCTGGCAGGTCAGGTGATCGAACAGGTCGCCGACGCCGCCGCAGATGAGCTGCACCGAGCCCTGCGGCAGCAGTGCCGAGTCGATGATGCGCCGGAAGGCGAGCGCCGTGAGGTAGGCGGTCGCGGTGGCCGGCTTGACGATCGCCGGCACACCCGCGAGCAGCGCCGGGGCGAGCTTCTCGAGCATGCCCCAGACCGGGAAGTTGAAGGCATTGATGTGCACCGCCGCCCCCTCGAGCGGGACGTGAATGTGCTGGCCCAGGAACCCCCCGGACTTCGAGAGCGCCTCCACGGCACCGTCGATGTACACCTGACCATCCGGCAGCTCCTTCATTCCCTTGCTGGCGTACACGAACAAAGTGCCGATGCCGCCGTCGATGTCGATCCAGGAATCGGACTGGGTCGCGCCGGTGGCATACGAGAGGGCGTAGAGCTCCTCTTTGTGCTCGGTGAGGTACCGGGCGAGCGCCTTCAGCTGCGCGGCGCGCTCGTGAAAGGTGAGGCGACGCAGGTTCGGCCCGCCGACCCGGCGCGCGTGATCGAGCAGGGCGGCGAAGTCGAGTCCTTCGCTCGAGGCGCTCGCGATGAGCTCGCCGGTGGTGGCGTCACGGAGCGCGGCGGCCTCGCCCGTGCCCGAGCGCCAGCGGCCGCAGATGAAGCTTTGAAGTTGCATGGCGTTACCCGACGTGGTCGAGGAAGACCGGCTGGACCCGGTCCTCCGGTGTGCTTCGTTTCGTAGTCCCTTATCGACCGGTGAATCTCGGCTCTCGCTTCTCCACGAACGCGGCCACCCCTTCGGCGTAGTCGGCGCCGAAGCCGAGCTCGCGCTGATGATCGCGCTCCACATCGAGCTGCTGCTCGAGCGTGCGGCCCCAGCCCTCCTGCATCGCCCGCTTCGTTCGCGCCAGCGCGCCCGTCGGCGCGCTGGCGAGCCGGCGCGCGATCGCATCCACTTCGCCCGCGAAGTCCTCATCATCGATGCAGCGCCAAATGAGGCCCCACTCGGCGGCCTGCCCGGCGGCAAGCTTCTCGCCGAGCATCGCAAGTCCCATGGCGCGCGCCTGACCGACGAGCCGCGGTAAGAACCACGTGCCGCCGCAATCGGGCGCCAGGCCGATGCGCGAGAACGCCTGCACGAAGCTAGCCGAGCGCGCCGCCACGACGAGGTCACAGGCGAGCGCGAGGTTGGCGCCGGCACCGGCGGCCACCCCGTTGACCGCCGCGATGACCGGCAGCGGCAGGCGGCGCAGCGCAAGCACCAGGGGCTTGTAGGCGCGCTCGATGGACTCGCCGAGATCCGCCGGCGCGCCCCCGGGCGCCACGGTGCGCTCGCCGAGATCCTGGCCTGCGCAGAAGGCGCGCCCCGCCCCCGTGATCACCAGTACGCGGGCGGGGCCTTGCTGCACCGCCGCAAGCGCATCCCTCAACTCCGCGTGCATCGCGGCGTTGAGACTGTTGAGACGCTGCGGCCGGCTCAGCGTGAGCCGGGCGATGCCCTCGGTCATCTCGAAGAGAATGGTCTGGTAACCCATCACAAGTGCCTCGCGGCGTCATTTTTCATCGTAATCGAGCTCCAGCTCCGCGCTCTTGCAGCGCGACTGACACGCGAGCACATAGCCCTGCTCGAGCTCCCAGTCCTCGAGCGCGTAGTTCTGCGTCATCTCGACCTCGCCGCGCACCACCTTCGTCCGGCACGTCGAGCACACCCCCGAGCGGCAGGAGAACGGCAGATCGAGTCCGGCGCGCTCGGCCGCATCGAGCACGGTCTCCTCCCCGAGCCTCATCCCGAACGAGCGGCGCCGGCCATCGAGCGTCACCGTCACTTGCGCAAGTCCCGTGCCCTGCGCGTGTGCCGCCGCGCCCGCCGCGCTCGCCGCCGCCGCCCCGGGGACAATCGCCGTGAAGTGCTCGATCCTGATCCTATCCGCCGCCACCCCGAGCTGCGCGAGCGCCGCTGAGACCGTGGCGGCCATCTCCCCGGGACCGCAAAGGAAGTACTCCGCGACCGCCTGCGGCGCGAAGAACGCAGCGCTCAGCTGCCGCACCTTGTCTGCATCGAGCCGGCCGTTGTAAAGCGCCACATCCTGCGGCTCGCGGCTCATGAGAAAGTGCAGCGACAGCCGCGCCGGGTAGCGGTCCTTCAGCCGCTCGAGCTCCTCGATGCCCATGGTGCGCGCGGCGCTGCGGTTGCCGTAGAACACGATCATCCGCCCGCCGGCGGCGAGGACCGCGCGCGTGACCGAGAGCACCGGCGTGATGCCGCTGCCGGCGGCGAAGGCCACGCGAATCCCCGCGCCGAGCGTCCCGGCGTGCGGCGTGAAGCTGCCCTTCGGCGGCAGCGCCTCGAGGCTCTCGCCGGCGCGCAGCCGCGCGAGAAACCCCGACATGCGCCCGCCCGGCTGCACCCGCGCCAGGATGCGCAGCGACCGCTCCTGCGGGGCGTTGATCAGGGAGTAGGTCCTGCGGATCTCCTCGCCGTCGATCAGCGCGCGCAGCACGATGTGCTGTCCGGGACTGGCGCGGAAGGCCTCCTCGAGCTCGGGAGGAACCGCCAGCGCGACACCCAGGGCGTCCTCGGCCTCGGGCTGCGTCTGCGCCACGCGCAGGGAGTGGAATTTCAGCATGCGGGCCCTAGATACACTTGAAGGTGTCGAAAGGCTCGAGACAGGCGCTGCAGCGATAGTGCGCCTTGCAGGGCGTGGAGCCGAACTCGCTCAATCGCTCCACGGCCCGACTGGCGCAGCGCGGGCATGCGATGCGGCCCGCGGGCGCGCGCTCGACCGCGATGCCGTAGGCTTCGAGTTTTTGCCGCCCCTGCTCGCTCATCCACTCGCTGCTCCAGGCCGGCCACAGCACCGTCTCCAGCACGACAGCGGCGAGGCCCTGGCCGAGGAGCGCCTCGCGGACCGATCTGTGGATCAACTCCGTGGCCGGACAGCCCGAGTAAGTCGGCGTGAGGCCGACATGCACCAGCCCGTCCTCCCGCAGCCTCACGTGGCGCACGATGCCGAGCTCGACGATGCTCAGCACCGGAATTTCCGGATCCATCACCGTCTCGAGCGCTTGCCAGACCCGCCGCACGAGCGGCTCCGCTGCCGGCGATGTCGCCGCGGCTACCATGTCGCCCCCGGATGCAGGCGCTGCAGGTGCTGCATCTCGGTGAGCAGGTGTCCCAGGTGCTCGCTGTGCACGCCGCGCTTGCCGTGCCACGGGAAATACGCCGGCGGCGGCTGGCGCAGCGTGGCCTCCTCGAGCGCCGCGGCGAGTCTCGCCTCCCAGCGGCTGCGGATCAGCGCCAGGGGCGGGGCGATGCCGTGGGAGGCCATGTGCGCATCGAGGGCATCGGGCGTGAGCAGCTCGCCGGTGAAGCGCCAGAGCCCATCGAGCGCGGCCTGCACGCGGGCGCGGCTCTCCTCGGTGCCGTCGCCGAGGCGCACGAGCCACCCGCAGCTGAAGCGCCAGTGGTAGCGGCACTCCTTCATCGCCTTGGCGGCGATGTTGGCGAGCTGCTCGTCCGTCGAGCCGATGAGACTGTGGTAGAGCTCGACCTGCCAGGCATCGAGCAGCGCTTGGCGCACGATCGTCTGGCCGAAATCCCCGTTCGGCTGCTCGGCGAGCGTGACGTTGAAGAACTCCGGCGCATCGCGCCGGAACGCGAGCTGATCCTCGTCGCGGCCGCGCCCCTCGACCTGCCCGGCGTAGGCGAGCAGCAGCCGCGCCTGGCCGAACAGATCGAGCGCGATGTTAGCGAGCGCCAGATCCTCCTCGAGCGCGGGCGCATGGCCCACCCACTCCCCGAGGCGCTGGCCGAGCACGAGGCTGGTGTCGGCAAGGCGCAGCAGGTAGCGAAAGCGCTCCTCGGCTGACACCGCGCCCGCCGTGCACTCGGCCGCGCTGCTCATATGTTCTTGACCTCTTCCGGGATGCTGTAGAAGGTCGGATGCCGGTACACCTTGTCGCGGGCCGGCTCGAACAGCTCTCCGGCCTCCTCCGGGTCCGAGGCGAGGATGTCGATCGAGCGCACCACCCAGATGCTCACGCCCTCCTGGCGGCGGGTATAGGTGTCGCGTGCATGCTCGAGCGCCATGCGCGCATCGGCGGCGTGCAGGCTGCCGACGTGCTTGTGCTCCAGGCCCGAGCGGGCGCGGATGAAAACCTCGTACAGTGCCCAGTCTTCGTTCATGGCCTGTGCTCCTCAGCTCGCCTGCGCATACCCCGGGGCGGGGCCCGTCCCGGTCCGATGATCGCTATGTTTGTCGGCGTAAGCGGCCGCCGCCTCGCGCACCCAGCGGCCCGACTCGTGCGCGGCGCGCCGCGCGGCCAGGCGCTCGCGGTTGCAGGGGCCCTCGCCCTTGAGCACCGCCTGGAACTCGCCCCAGTCGATCGGGCCGCTCGCGTAGTGCTGGCTCGCCTCGTCCCAGCGCAGATCCGGGTCGGGAATCGACAGGCCGAGGAAGCGGGCCTGGGGCACGGTCGCGTCGATGAACTTCTGGCGCAGCTCATCGTTGGTGAAGCGCTTGATCCTCCAGCGCATGGACTGGGCGGTGTGCCCGGACTCGACGTCGCTCGGGCCAAACATCATGAGCGACGGCCACCACCAGCGATCGAGCGCATCCTGCGCCATCTCGCGCTGGGCGCGCGTGCCGCTGCGGGCGAGGGTCAACATGATCTCGTAGCCCTGGCGCTGGTGAAAGCTCTCCTCCTTGCAGATGCGCACCATGGCACGGGCATACGGACCATACGAGCAGCGGCACAGCGGGATCTGGTTCATGATGGCGGCCCCGTCGACCAGCCAGCCGATCGCCCCGATGTCCGCCCAGGTGAGCGTCGGGTAGTTGAAGATGCTCGAGTACTTGGCGCGGCCGGCGAGCAGCTGCGCCATCAGCTCGCCCCGGCTGACCCCGAGCGTCTCGGCGGCGCTGTAGAGGTACATGCCGTGTCCGCCCTCGTCCTGCACCTTGGCGATGAGCACCGCCTTGCGCCGAAGGCTGGGGGCGCGGGTGATCCAGTTGCCCTCCGGCAGCATGCCGATGATCTCCGAGTGGGCGTGCTGGGCGATCTGGCGGATGAGGGTCTGGCGGTAGGCATCGGGCATCCAGTCCTTCGGCTCGATCTTCTCGTCCCGGTCGATGCGCTCCTGGAATTGCCGCTCACGCTCGGCCTCGCCGGCCGGCGCGACGGATGGCGGCTCGGTCCCGCAGGAGTCGAGAGCCTGGGTGTACATGTGGACGCTGCCAAGCCTGATATGATACAAAAACTTTAAACCCGGTCTCATTTTTGTGTCAAGAGGTTTCCGTGCCCAAATCGGCCGATCCGAGACCCGCCCGGCGATCCGTGGACGTCGCACGTAACCGGCATGCCGCCGTCGATGCGCTGCTGCGGCGCTTTCGCGGCCAGCGGCCGCTGCGCGCCGGATCACTGCTCGTCACGATCTTCGGCGATGCCATTGCGCCGCGGGGCGGGCGGGTGATGCTCGGGAGCCTGATCGGCCTCGCCCGGCCCTTCGGGCTCTCCGAGCGGCTGGTCCGCACCGCCGTGGCGCGGCTCGCAACCGAGGGCTGGCTCACGGCCACCCGTCACGGCCGACGCAGCGAGTACCGCCTGACCGAGCACGGTGAGCGGCTGTTCGCCGAGGCGACCCGCCGGATTTACGGCGCCGGTCCGAAGCCCTGGGACGGGCGTTGGACGCTGCTGATCCTGCCGCCGGCCGGCGGCCCGCCCCGGCGCACGTTGCGCGAGGAGCTGCGCTGGCTCGGTTTCGGGGCACTCGCCCCGGGGGTGTTCGCACACCCCTCCTGCACTCTGCAGGACGCGCGCGGCTGGCTCGCCTCGCGCGCATGCGCCGAGGGAAGCTGGGTCTTCAGAGGCGCCGCGCAGGGGCTGGAGCATGATCGGCGGCTCGCAGCCGCGGGCTGGGACCTTGCCGCGATCGCGCATCGTTACCATCGCTTCCGCGACCTGTTCGCACCGGTGCAGACCGCATCCGCCCTCGCGCCCCTCGCGCCCCAGTCGGCCTTTCTCGTGCGCACGCTCCTCATCCACGAGTACCGCAAGATCCATCTGCGCGATCCGCAGTTGCCGCCGGATCTGCTGCCCCCCGCCTGGATCGGCGCGGAGGCGTACGAGTTGTGCAGAAGGTTGTACGCCGCGGTGTTCGCCGGCGCGGAGGAGCATCTGACGCAGACCGCGCAGCCGCTGCCGCCGCCTGCGCCCGCGGTCTATGCGCGATTCGGAGGGCTGGCGGGCGCCTAGCCCGGATCAGGCCCTCGAGCGGGTTTTCCCGCAACGCCGCCAGGGGCTGAGACGCACGGAACCGCGGTTCCCCTGCGCAGTCCCGCTCACTGCTTCCGATTTTCCCAGTTCCCCAGCCGCTGCGTGAGCACCTGCATGAAGCGGTTCGCCTGCTCTCCGTCCAAGACGCGATGGTCGATCGTCAGCGTGGCATAGCAGCGGGGCCGGATGACGATGCGCTCGTCTCCCGAATCCTGTTGCCCGGGCATGCCGGGCTCAGAAGGCCCGGCGTGCTCGAGCACCACGGCGCGCTTCTCGAGCTTGCCCACCCCCAGGATGGCCGCTTGCCCCTGATGCAGGATGATGGGCGCGGCGAGCAGGCTCCCGCTGACCCCGTGGTTGGAGATCGTGAAGGTGCCGCCGCGCACGTCCGCCGGCGTCAACTCGCCCGAGCGGGCCCTGCGCACCAGGTCGCCGATGCCCTGCGCGGTCTGAAACAGGTCCAGCGTCTCGGCGCGGCGCAGCACCGGCACCACCAGCCCGGCCGGGGCGGCCGTGCCGATACCGAATTCCACGCTGTCGAACACCTCGAGCGCATCGTCCGTCCAGCGGCTGTTTGCCTCCGGCACCGCGCGGATGGCATCGACCGCCGCACGCACGAAATACGCGGTCAACGTCAACGCGACGCCGCCACGCTCGAACTCGCCGCGATGATGTTGGCGGTGGGCCAGCACTGCGGCCATGTCGATCTCGAACACGGTGGTGACGTGCGGAGCGGTATGCAGCAGGCTCTGCACCATCCGCGCGGCGGTGCGCCTGCGCACCGCGGAGTGCGGCACTTTGTGACTGGGCACGGCGGCCGGGGCACCGGGGGCGCCGCCCGCGCATTGCCCGTCCTGCCGTTTCCCGCCCGGGGCCCTGCCCTGCGATGCGCCGTCCGGTCCGCGCTCAGCCACGGCGCGCAGAACGTCGTCTACCGTGATGCGACCGCCCTCGCCCGTGCCCGCCACCGTCACCGGATCGACTCGGTTCTCGGTCAGCAGACGCCGCACGGCCGGACTGAGGCGCATCCCACCGCCTCCGGCCCCCGGCGCGGCCGGGCCCGGGCCCGCCGGCAGCGCCCCTGCGGGGCCGATCCGTCCCAACAGATCGCCCGGCGAAACCTCCTCCTGCTCGCCCTTGGCGATCTCGGCGAGCACGCCCGAGGCGGGCGAGGCCACCTCGACCGTGACTTTGTCGGTCTCGAGCTCGATCAGCGGCTCATGCTCGGCGACCGCCTCGCCGATCGCCTTGAGCCAACGCAACACCTGAGAGCGCGTGCCCTCCTCCTGGTCCGACGGCGCCCGCACGTCCACCCACTGCTGCACCATGGTCAGACGCTCGCGGTCGCCCGGATGGCGCGCGTGATCGCCTCCACGCCCGGCACGGCGGCCGCGAGCAGCACGGGGCTGTGCGGACTTGGAATATCCGGCATGGCCAGCCGCTCGAGCGGCGCATCCAGGCTGAAGAACGCTTCCTTGGCGAGGGTGGCGGCGATCTCGGCGCCGAAGCCGGCGGTCAGGTTGTCCTCGTGCACGATCAGGCACCGGCGGGTCTTGCGCACCGAGGCGAGCACCGCCTCGCGGTCCCAGGGCGCGAGCGTCCTCAAGTCGAGAATCTGCGCGTCCACTCCCGATGCGGCGGCGGCGAGCTCGCACCGCTCGACCATCGCTCCCCAGGTCACCACCGTCAGCTCGCCGCCCTCGCGCACCCGCCGCGCCACCCCGAAGGGCACGACGTACGCGTCGCCGGGGTAGGGGCGGCGGGCCCACGCGCCGTCGAGCAGCGCGCGGTGCTCGAAGAACAAAGTCGGATCGTTGCCGCGCAACGCGCTGCGCAGCAGCCCGGTGGCGTCCTCGGCATTCGAGGGCACCGCCACGCGCCAACCGATGCCGTGCACCCAGGCCACCTCGTTGGTCTGGCTGTGCCAGGGATCGCCGCACTTGAAGAACCCGCCCGGCATGCGCACCACCATGGGCGCGGCGAAGCGGTTGCGGGTCCGCCAGCGGATCGTGCCGCAGTCATTCAACTGCTCGGTCGCCGGATCGGCGTACTTGCGGAATTGGATTTCCGGCACCGGCAAAAGGCCCGACAGCGCCATGCCCACCGCCCGCCCGATGATGCCTTCCTCCGACAGGCTGGTATCGAACACGCGCGCCGCCCCGTGCTTCTCCTGCAGTCCGAGCGTCGCGCCGTGCACGCCGCCCTTCGGTCCCACGTCCTGCCCGAACACCACCATGCGCGGATTGAGCGCGAGCTCGACATCGAGGGTGCGCCGGATCGCGGTCAGCATGTTGATGCGGCTGGGCTGCGGCTCGGCCTGCGCGCTCGAGGGCGGGACCGCGTGCCCGAGCGGGGCGAGACCGCCCTGCTCCTGCAGCTGCGCCCGCCCGTCCGCGCCCTGCTCCGAGAACACGTAGCGCGTCAGCTGCGCCGGATCGGGATGCGGCCTTGCGAGCGCCCGCGCGACGGCACTCTCGACCTCCCGGCGCGCCCCCTCGGCGAGCAGCGCCCACTCGGCCTCGCAGATCTGCCGGGGGACCAGATGCCGATACAGCCGCTGCAGCGGATCGTTGGCGCGCTCGCGCGAGAGTGTCTCGGCCGACTTGTAGGCCTGGGTGTCCTGGCCCGAATGTCCGCACAGCCGCGGCACGGTCAGGCGAAGCAACGCCGGGCCGCGTTGTCCGCGCACGTAGCCCACCGCCTCGCTCACCCGCTCGGCCGCCTGCTGCGGATGGGCGCCGTCGCCTTCGAAAATGGCGAGCCCCGAGAACGAGCGCAGGTTGGCGGCGATGTTGCCTCCGGGGGTCTGCAGATGCGAGCCGACCGAGATGCCGAAGCCGTTGTCCTCGACATAAAACAACATCGGTAGACGCAGGGTCGTCGCCAGAGTGAGCGCCGACCAGAAGCCGGCGGTCGCAACCGAGGCGTCCCCGCCCAGCGCCACCGCTATGCTGCCCTCGTAGCTCGCATCGCCGAGGGCCTCGCGGTGGTAGCGGATCGCCTGGGCCCAGCCGGCCGCGGGAGTGTACTGGGCGCCGACTCCCCCGCAGGCCGGCAGCACCGTGGGTCCGCCGCGTCCGGGCTTGTTGAACACCACTCCGATGTCGCGGCCGTCGCTGAAGGAGCCGGCTCGCGCCAGCGGCCCCGCCGCCGCCTCCTCCACCCCCACCCCAAGGGCCAGCATCATCGGCCGGGAGCGGTAGTACACCGTCACCCCGTCGTGCGGATCGGTGAGCTCGAGGCCGAGCAGAATCTGCGCCAGATCGTGGCCGCGGGCGGAGAACTGATAGAGCACCTGCCGCTCGGGCAGCAGGCGCGACTCCTCGATGTCATCGAGGGCCCGGGAGAGCTGCAGCAGGTGCGTGACCCGATGCCAGTCGGTCTGACGCCCCGAGGAAGGGGTGCGGCTGTCGAGGGAAGCCGCAGATGCGAGGGCGGGCATCGAGACGCTCCGAACGTGAAAAGCTCGCGAATAGCCTATGCCGTCATCCGAGAAATAGGCTTGCTTGTCTTGCTGATATTTCCGACGATCTGGCAATATTATTGCTTAAAAGCCGATTTTGGAGCATTCCCTTGGCCCGCCTACCCGATCGCCTCGACCGTCGTATCCTGGAAGAGCTCCAGCTCGATGCCCGCATCACCAATCAGCAGCTCGCCAAACGCGTCGGTCTGTCGCCCGCGCCCTGCTGGCGGCGCGTGAAGCGCCTGGAGGCCGAGGGGTTCATCTGCGGCTATGCCACGCTCCTCTCGGCGCCGGCAATCGGCTTGGCCGTTCAGGCCTATGCGCTGGTCTCGCTCGAGAACCACCATCCCCAGACGGTCCAACAGTTCGACCAGATGGTGCACGAGCGGCCCGAGGTGCTCGAGTGCCACTCGATGAGCGGCCCGAACGACTACCTGCTGCGGATCGTGGCGGCGAGCATGGAGGCCTACGAGCGCTTCCTCTCCACGCACGTGCTGCAGCTCTCGGCGGTGCGCTCGGTCAACACCAGCTTCGTGCTGCGCACCAAGAAGTTCACGACACGGCTGCCGGTGGATTGAGCCGGACCGCGTGCAGATTGATCCCCTCGGGTGCGCGCCGGCGCGATGCGCCGCAGCCGCTCGGCCGCGCTCGGCGCGGATGAGCAAGCCAGAAAGGCTTCCCGGCGCCCTCATCGAGGCGTACGCGCACGGCGCGCTCGCCGAGCGCGAGGACCGGGCCGATTGCCTGAGTCCCGCTCTCTCGACGCATCACCTGCGGCTCGAGATCGGCGACCCGCACGCCCTCGAGCGGCGGCCGAGGCTCGGGAACCGACAGCGCACGCAAGGCCTCAGCGGGTCCGTGCGCACAGATCCCCCTCGACGCAAATGCGCGAATCGGGCTATAAAGACCCCGGCCATGAACTCCCCCGACGTGCAACCTTCCCTCGATACCGGTCATGTCGTGGAAGGACAGATGACCCCCGAGGTGCGCGTCATCGGCCTGGGAATCGCCGGCATGGTCGTGCTGGCGATCGCCATGGGCTTGTGGCGCGGCATGATCAGTGCGCAGCCGGCCAGGGCAGCCCTCGTCGCCGGCCTCATCACCGCCGAAGTCATCTTTGCCGCGGCGCTCGTTCTGCTCGGCAGCATCGTCGAGGGCTTCGGCTACGGCCTCTCGCTCGGTACGCGCTGGCCGTATACGCGCAACATCATCGTGCTGATGCTGCGCGGCGATCCGGAGGCGGCGCATCGCGTGCTCGCCACGGCGGTCGGGCTGACCGCCCTGGCGCTCGCCATCCTGCAGCCGCAGTACATGACCCTCGTTGGGCTCGGCCTGATCGTGCTCACGGCGCTTTTCGGGATGGGCACTCTCTATGTTCTCGCCGGCCGCGCGCCGGCTTTCGTGCACGGTACGCACGGCCTGTTGGCCTATCTGGTGTTCATCAACTATCTGGTGGCGGTGAGCTTCCCGGGCGCGCATCTGGGCGCTTACCTCGAGAGCGCGGTCCCTCTGCACGCCGTGCTATTCGCCGTGTTCATGGGCGGCATGGTCACGGGCCAGCGCGGCTTCGGCAAGCCGATCGAGCCGTTCCTGCGCCCGCAGCGGACGGCGCAGTGGATTTTCGTCGTGCACGGCATCGCGGCGCTGCTGGTGCTCGCGACCCTGGGCTGGCTGAGCGCAGGCTATCCGGTGGCCTTCGGGCTGGCGCTTCTTCAGGCCGCGGTGGGCTTCTTTCTGTTTCACGCCGTGAACTCCAGGCCGAAATCCCCCGGGACCCTCGTCGTCTTTCATCAGCTCATGGCCGTGCTCATCACCACCGCCATCGTGCTGCAGTGGCATGGCTGATCGCCCAGCGCCTCGGTGCCGTTGCGCCGTTCAGCGGCAACCTCGCGCCGGGTCGATGCCCGCGCAGCGGCCTCACAGCACCTCCAGGATCCCCGCCGCACCCATGCCGGTGCCGATGCACATGGTGACCATGCCATAGCCGCTCTCACCGCGCCCGCGCATGCCGTGCACCAGCGTGGCGGTGCGAATCGCTCCGGTGGCCCCAAGCGGGTGGCCGAGCGCGATGGCGCCGCCGTGGGGATTGACGAGGGACGGATCGAGGTCGAGGTCGCGGATGACCGCGAGCGCCTGGGCGGCGAAGGCCTCGTTGAGCTCGATCCACTTGAGCTGCCCCTGCTTCAGGCCCGCCTGCTCGAGCGCGGCCGGCACGGCCACCTTCGGGCCGATGCCCATGAGCGCCGGCGGCACGCCTCTGACGGCGAACGTCACATAACGGGCGAGCGGGGTGAGATCGTAGCGCTTCAGGATCGCCTCCGATACCAGCATCACCGCCGCCGCCCCGTCCGAGGTCTGCGAGCTGTTGCCGGCCGTGACGGTTCCCCGGGCGTCGAAGACCGGCTGCAACTTCGCGAGCGCCTGCGGGGAGGTGTCGGCCCTGGGCCCCTCGTCATCGGCCAAGGTCCTCGTTGAATGGCGCACCTCGTGGGCCTGAAGATCCGGTACCCGCAGCGTTATCTCGATGGGCGAGATTTCCGCCCGGAAGGCGCCCGAGGCCCTCGCCGCCACCGCGCGCCGGTGCGACTCCAGGGCGAACGCGTCCTGATCCTCGCGCGAGACCTTGCACTGCCCGGCGACCTTCTCGGCCGTGATGCCCATCCCGTAGGCGATCGCGTAGTTCTCCTGCGCGGCGAAGACTTGCGGATTCAACGCCACCTTGTTGCCCATCATGGGCACCATGGACATCGACTCCGCGCCGCCGGCGATCACCACCTGCGCTTCGCCCAGGCGGATGCGGTCGGCGGCGATCTGCACCGCGTTGAGCCCCGAGGAGCAATAGCGGTTGACCGTGATGCCGGGAACGGTGTCGGGCAATCCCGCCAGCAGCGCGCCGATACGGGCCATGTTCAGGCCCTGCTCGGCCTCCGGGAAGGCGCAGCCGACGACGACGTCGTTGACGAGCTGCGGCTCGATGGCCGGCACCTGCGCAAGCACGCTCTTCAGCACGTGCACCAGCATGTCATCGGGGCGCACCTGGCGCAGCATGCCGCGCGGGGCCTTGCCGACCGGGGTGCGGGTCGCGGCGACGATATAGGCGTCTTGAATCTGTCGGGTCATGACTCTTCTGTCCTCCGCGCTCTTCAATTGCGCAGCGGCTTGCCGGTGGCGAGGGTGTGGGCGATGCGCTCCTGGGTTTTGGGGCTCTTCAGCAGCCTCAAAAAGTGCCGCCGCTCGAGCTCGAGGATCCACTGCTCATCGACCTCGGTGCCGGGCTCGACATCGCCTCCCGTGACGACCTCGGCGATGCGCGCGCCGATCTCGTAGTCGTACTCGCTGATGAAGTGACCCTCGAGCATGTTGATGAGCTGGCCCTTGATCGAGGCCGCGCCGGCGCGGCCGGCGACCGGGAAGCGCCTGCCCGCAAGCGGCGGGCGATAGCCGGCCTCGGCGAGCGCGAGCGCCTGTTGCTTGGCGACGTAGAGCAGCTCGTAGGGGTTGAACAGCAGCACATCGTCCGCGCCCAGGAACCCGAGTTCGCGTGCCTCGATGCCGCTCGTGGCGACCTTGGCGGTGGCGATCATCAGGTAATAGTCCTTGAGCGAGGCGAGAAGGTCGCCCTTGCTCTGCCGGGCCGCGCGCATCGCGAACTCCTTGCAGCCCCCGCCGGCCGGCAACAGGCCAACGCCCGCCTCCACCAGCCCGACGTAGGACTCGAGCGCCGCCACCACCCGGTCGCAGTGCAGCGCGAACTCGCACCCGCCGCCGAACACATAGCCTTCGGTCGCCGCCACGGTCGGGATCTGGCTGTAGCGCAAGCGCTGGGAGGTTGTCTGAAAGAGCGCAATGATCCGGTCGATGGTCGTCCAGTCGCCCGCGGCAAGCGCCGGGCGCAGCGACTCGAGGTTGGCGCCGACCGAGAACGGCGCCTCGGTCTGCCAGATCACCAGCCCCTTGAAGCGCTCCTCGGCGAGATCGATGGCCCGATTCAGACCCTCGAGCACCTCCGGGCTGATCGAATGCACCTTGGTCTTGAAGGACGCCACCAGAAGGCCATCACCGCTCGTGAAGGCGCGCACGCCGGGATTCTCGTACACCGTCTCCCCGAGCGCCGCCTTCTCCTCGCCGATCACGGTGGCGGGCCACAGTTGCCGCCGATACACATCGAGCGTGGAGCGTCCCACCAGGGCATTGCCGGCGGCATCGTACGATCCTTGCGGGAAGTGCACCCCTTGGCGCCCCGCCTCCCGCGCCCACGCCGGCAGCGGCACCTGTGCCAGCGCCTTGCCGGCGCGGATGTCCTCCTCGATCCAACCGGCCACCTGCGCCCAGCCGGCGGCCTGCCAGATCTCGAACGGTCCGAGCTTCCAGCCGAAACCCCAGCGCATCGCCAGATCCACGTCCCGCGCCGAGTGGGCGATGTCCGCCAGGTGACAGGCGATGTAATGGAACGTGTCGCGAAAGCAGGCCCAGAGGAACTGCGCCTGGCTGTGATCGCTCGCGCGCAAGCGCGCGAGCTTCTGCGCCGGGTCCTTGATGGCGAGGATCTCGGTGACGCTCCCATCGGCCTTCGCCCCGGCCGCGACATACCCGCCGCCGGCCGGATCGAGCACCTGAAGATCCTTGCCCCTCTTGAGGTAGATACCGCTCTTTGTCTTGGCGCCGAGCGAGCCGGCCTCGATCAGCCGGGTGAGCCAGGGCGGGCAGCGGAACAGGCCATGCCACGGATCCTCCGGCAGCGTGTCCTGCATGGTCTTGACCACGTGCGCAAAGGTGTCGAGGCCGACCACGTCGGCGGTTCGGAAAGTAGCCGACTTCGCCCGCCCGAGCCGCGGCCCGGTGAGATCGTCGACCACGTCGAAGCGGACGTGGTACTTTTCGGCGTTGGCGATCGTCGCCAACATAGAGAACACCCCGACGCGGTTGGCAACGAAGTTCGGCGTGTCCTTGGCGCGGATGACACCCTTGCCGAGGGTGGTGACGAGGAAGCGCTCGAGAGCATCGAGCACCGCCGGGCTCGAGGCCTCGCAGGGAATGATCTCCGCCAGATGCATGTAGCGCGGCGGGTTGAAGAAATGCACGCCGCAGAACCTCGGGCGCAGCCCCTGCGGGCAGGCCTCGGCGAGCTTGCCGATGGACAGGCCCGAGGTGTTGGTCGCAAAGATCGCGCGGGCGCCAAGATGGGGCGCCACCTTCCGATAAAGCTGCGTCTTCCAGTCCATGCGCTCGGCGATCGCCTCGATCACGAGGTCGCACTCGGCAAGCCGCCCGAGGTCCTCGTCGTAATTGGCCGCCTGGATGTAATCGGCGCTGTCACGGCCGGCGAGCGGCGAGGGCTGAAGCCTCTTCAGTCCCGCGACCGCCCTGCTCACGATGCCGTTCTTCTCGCCCTGCGCGGCCGGCAGGTCGAACAGGATCGTCGGCACCCGTGCATCGACCAGGTGCGCGGCGATCTGCGCGCCCATCACCCCGGCGCCGAGCACGGCCGCCTTGCGTACGATGAATTTCGTCTCGGACATGTTTTCCCCTCAGAAGACAACCCTTTCCAGCAACCCCTCGTCATGGCGCGTGAGGGTCGCATCGAAGTCATCCACCATGATCACCTCGCGCTTGAGCCTGCGGGCACGCTCGAGCGCCCGGTACTGCTCGGCGCTGATGATACCCGCCTCGCGCGCCTCGGCGAGCCGCTCGCGCTCGGTGAGCGCTCTCAGGCTCCCCTCGCGCGCGAGCGCGCGCAGCTTGCGCTCGATCTGCTCGGTTTCCAGCACGGCGCGCAGCGCCGGCTCGAGCACGCCGAGCGGCTCGCGCTCGTCCTCGGGCACGTGCATGCCGCGGGTGAGCCGCTGCCTTGCGCCGCCCTCGGTCATCAGGGCGAGCACCACCCGTGTGCCGGTGCGATCCGCGGGTGGCTTGCGGGTCAGTCCCCAGGGAAACACGACCCGGCGCAACATCCAGGCGAGCGCCCGGTTCGGCAGGTTGGCGAGAAAGCCATCCATCGCCTGCTGGATGTCGTAGAGCGCCGCTTCGACCGCCCAGGCGAGCAGCGGCAGGTCCTCCTGCGGCGCCCCGTCCCGCTCGAAGCGCCAGAGGCACGAGGAGGCGATGTACAGCCCCGAGAGCACGTCCCCGAGCCGCGCCGAGAGCTTCTCGCGAAACTTCAGCGTCCCACCGAGACTTGCAAGCGCCATGTCGGCGAGCAGCGCGAATGCGCTCGAGTAGCGGGTGAGCTGGCGGTAGTAGCGGCTGTGCGGCCCGCGCCGCGGCACGGCGGCGATCAGTCTCGCGCCGGTGAGCCCCATCCACAGCGAGCGCACGACATTGCAGACCACGAACCCGATGTGCGCCGTGAACGCCCGGTCGAACTCCTTCAGGTCGCCGGCCTCGGCAGCGCGCATCTCGCGCAGCACGAAGGGATGACAGCGGATCGCGCCCTGGCCGAAGATGATCATGGAGCGGGTGAGAATGTTGGCGCCTTCCACGGTGATCGCCACCGGAATCGTCTGATAGGCCCCCGCCAGGTAGTTGCGCGGTCCGAGCACGACCGTGCGCCCGCCGTGTATGTCCATGGCATCGTTCAGCACCTTGCGCATGCGCTCGGTGTTGTGATACTTGAGGATCGCCGACAGCACCGCGGGCTTTTCCCCCAGATCGAGTCCGGTGAGGGCGAGGTCCTGCGCGGCCTGCATCTGGTAGGTGTAGCCGCCGATGCGCGCGAGCGCCTCATCGACGCCCTCGAATCGGCCGATCGGCATGCCGAACTGATCGCGCACCCGCGCGTAGGCGCCCGTGGCGAAGCTCGCCACCTTGCCCGAGGCCACCGCCATCGCCGGCAGCGAGATGCACCGTCCCACCGACAGGCATTCGACCAGCATGCGCCAGCCCTGGCCGGCATAGCGCGGCCCGCCGATGATCCAATCGATGGGAACGAACACCTCCCGACCCCAGGTCGGACCGTTCATGAATGCCGCGCCCCCCGGCCAGTGCCGGCGCCCAATTCGCACGCCCTCGTGCTCGGCGGGCACCAGCGCGCAGGTGATGCCGATGTCCTGCTCCCCTCCGAGCAGCCGCTCGGGGTCATACAGCTTGAACGCCAGGCCGAGGAGCGTCGCCACCGGAGCGAGGGTGATCCAGCGCTTCTCCCAGCTGAGGCGCATACCGAGCACGTTCTCGTGGCGCTCCCCGGTGCGTGGATCGGTGTAGGAGCCGCGGCAGACATGGCCGTAGTCAGGGATCGAGCCGGCATCCGAGCCGGCAGAGGGACTCGTGAGCGCAAAGCACGGGATCTCGATACCTCGGGCGAGCCGCGGCAGGTAATAGTCCTTTTGCGCCTCGGTCCCGTAGCGCTGCAACAGCTCCCCGGGGCCGAGCGAGTTCGGCACCATCACGGTCACCGCGGCGGAGCCCGAGCGCGTGGCGATCTTGGTGACCACTTTGGCATGGGCGTAGTTGGAGAATTCCAGTCCGCCGTATTTCCTCTCGATGATCATGCCGAGGAAGCCGTTTGCCCGCAGAAAGCGCCACGCCTCCGGCGGCAGATCCTTCAGCTCCTGGGTGATCTTCCAGTCATCGAGCATCGCGCAGAGCGCCTCGACCGGACCCTCGAGAAAGGCCTGCTCCTCGGCCGAAAGCGTCGGCTCAGGGAAGGCGAGGAGCCGGCGCCAATCGGGCCTGCCCGAGAACAGCTCCCCGTCCCACCAGACGGTGCCGGCCTCGATGGCTTCCTTCTCGGTCCGTGACATCGGCGGCTTCAGGCGCGCGTACAGCGCAAGCAGCGGCGCGATCAGCCACCGCCGCAGCGGCGGGACGTTGAGGACCAGGGCAAGGCCGGCGAACACGCCCCACGCGGCCGGGGGGAGGGCGCGGCCCGCCCCGAAAGCGAGCTCGGCGAGCCAGGCGGCAAGCCCCAGGGTCCAATAAAGAATGCCGGCCCGGAAGTAGGCCAGAGTCCCAAACAGCACCAAGCCCAAGGCGGCGGACAGCATCGAAGGGCATCTCCCCGATCAAACACATCATGCCGGTCAGGTCGGCCATCCGGGGACACCGTCGGCCCGCAGTCACGGTCCCGGCGGGCGGCCCGCGGAGGGCGAGGTCAAGCCGGCGACCACGAAGGGCACCATGTGCTTGACGATCAAGTCCGGGTCGCGCGCCGAGACCGCGGAGCGGCCAAACACCTTGAGGATGTCGTTGCCGGCGAAGGCGTGGAACATGACGCTGAACCCGAGGTGCATGCGCCACTCCACCTCCTCCTCCGACAGGCCCGGCAGGGCCCGTCCCAGCGCCCGCGCATAGCGGGTCACGAGATCGCCGTACTGCCGCGACATCGTCTCGCGCAGCTGCCGGTGGTTTTCCACCAGCACGCGCGAGAACAGCCGCACGAACATCGCGCCCCCGCGAGCCGGGTCTTTCGACAACGCAACCGCGGGCCGGACATAACTCATCACCACCTCGGCGGTCAGCGCCTGCGGCTGCCCCGCCACGCGCCTCTCCAGGGCATCAAGCTCCTCGAGACACGCCCTGGCCCAGGGACCGAAGCGGCGCAAGAACACCGCCTCGAACAGGGCGTCCTTCGAGCGGAAGTGATAGTTCACCGCCGCCAGGTTGACCCCTGCCTGTTGCGTGATCAGCCGCAAGGACGTCGCCGCCATGCCGAGCTCCACGAACAGCCCTTCGGCCGCATCCAGGATACGGACGGCGGTTTCCGAGTACTTCGGCTCGGCAGGACCGTCCTGCCCGATGGGGATGGATGGTTTCGCCTGATTCATGGCTTAAACAGCTGTTTGAAACATACGTTCATTTTATTCCCCAGTCAAGTGCTCTCTTCCGAGCCCGGACCGGGACCGGATACCCCCCGTCTCGCTCTCATCTCACGACGTCCAGCCGCCCTTCTCCGCCGCCTGTCTCAGCCGCTGCGCCGGCAGCCAGCGACGCCCGTGGCTCGGCGCCAGCTTTTCCATGGTCTCGATAATCTTGCCGAGCCCCTCCTGCTGCGCCCAGAACATCGGTCCGCCCTTGTAGGCGGGAAAGCCGTAGCCGTTGATATAGACGATGTCGATGTCGCCGGCGCGCAGAGCAATCCCTTCCTCCAGGATCTTCGCCCCCTCATTGACCAGGGGGTGCAGGAGCCGTGCCAGGATCTCCTCATCGGCGATCTGCCGCCGCTCGATCCCGAGCTCGCGCGAGACTGCCTCGATGAGGGCCAGCGCCTCTGGATCGGCGCGACGCTCGCGACCCTCATACCGGTAGAAGCCTCGGCCGCTTTTCTGGCCCAGCCGGCCCTGCTCGGCCATCCTCTGCAGGATGGGCGACCAGCGCTCGTCCGGCGCAAGCCTGCGGTTGCGCCGGATGGCCCAGCCGACGTCGTTGCCGGCGAGGTCGCGCATGGCGAGCGGCCCCATCGCAAAGCCAAACGCCTCGATCACCCGGTCGATCTGCTCCGGGGTGGCGCCCTCCTCGAGCAGCCGCTCGGCCTCCGCGCCGTAGTACTGCAGCATGCGGTTGCCGATGAACCCGTCGCAGTTGCCCGCGAGCACCGGGATCTTGCCGAGCGTGCGGGCGAGGGCCATCACCGTGGCGAGGGTCTGCGGGGAAGTTTGCGCGCCGCGGACGTTCTCCAGGAGCCTCATGACATGGGCGGGACTGAAAAAGTGCGTCCCGACCACCTGCTGCGGGCGCGAGGTCGCCGCGGCGATCGTATCGATGTCGAGCGAGGAGGTGTTGGTGGCCAGGATGGCGTGCGCGGGCGCATGGCGGTCGAGCTTCGTGAAGATCTCGCGCTTGAGCGCAGGATCCTCGAACACCGCCTCGATCGCGATGTCGACATTCGCCAACGCCTCGTACTCGGTGGTCGTGCCGATGAGCGACAGCGCCCACTCGACCTTCTCCTTGGCGAGGCGGCCGCGCGCCACGGAGGCGGCGTAACGCTCGCGGATCGCCCCGAGGCCGTGCGCGAGCGCCTCCCGTGATACGTCCAACAGCGTCACGGGAATGCCGGCGTCCGCGAAGCACATGGCGATGCCCCCGCCCATCGTGCCTGAGCCGATCACCGCGGCACGCCGGATCGGCTGCGGGGCGAGATCCGCTCCCACGCCGGGGATCTTTCTCGCCTCCCGCTCGGCGTGAAAGACGTGCATCAGTGCCCTGCGCTGCGGGCTTTCCCGGCACTCCAGATAGTACTGCCGCTCGAGCTTGAACGCCTCGGCACGCTCCCTGGTGCAGGCCGCCTCGATGGCATCGCAGGCGCGAAGGGGCGCGAGCTGACCGCGGTATCGCTTCGCGAGCTTCTGCCGCCAGGCCGCAATCAGCCCCGGATCCACCCCCATGATCCTGTCGGTGCGCTCGCTCGCGAGGCGCAGCGGCCCGCCCGAGTTCGCGAGCGAACGCGCCAGCGCCGCCGCCTCGGCGAGCGGATCGGCGGCGATCGCATCGATCAACCCCAGATCCAACGCACGGGCCGCCGGCAGGTTCATCCCCGAGGTGATCGCTTCCAGCGCCGCCTCCGGGCCCGCCAGGCGCGTGAAGCGCTGCGTGCCGCCCGCCCCCGGGATCAACCCGAGCTTCACCTCCGGCAGCCCCATCCTCGCATCGGGCGAGGCCACGCGTGCGTGGCAGGTGAGAGCCAGCTCGAACCCGCCGCCGAGGGCGGTGCCGCAGATGGCCGCAACAATGGGCTTGGCGGTCGATTCCATCTCGGCCTGCACATCGAGCAGGATCGGCGGCGCGAACGCCAGCCCGTTGGCGATCTCGTTGATGTCGGCGCCGGCCGGAAAGCTGCCTCGGGCGCCTATGACGATGCCCTTGACCGCTCCGTCCGCAGCGGCCCTGCGGATCCCTTGCACCAGGCCCTCGCGAACCAGAAGACTGAGCGCGTTGACCGGCGGATTGTCGATCTCCAGCACGGCCACATCGGCCTCGAGGCGGTAGTTTGTTGCCATGGCGCCTATCGGTGGGGCAATCGGGTGAGGGTAGCGTACCCGTTCCCACCACCCCTTCTATCGTATCTTCGCGGCCACCGTTCTCACAGCGTTTTCCGGCGCCACTTCGGCGCTCCTCGGGTCGATCTCACAGACACCGCCTCCCGCGCCGATCTTCAGCCGATGATGTGCCGCTCCCGCAGCGCATCGAGCACGCGGCGCGCGGCCGGCTCCGGACCGCCGCCCGTTTCCAGCACGATCTCGGCGCTCTCCGGGATCTCGTAAGGCGAATCGATGCCGGTGAAGTGCTTGATCTTGCCCGCCAGAGCCCGGGCATACAGGCCCTTGGGATCTCGCCGCTTGCACTCCTCGATCGGGGTATCGACGAAGATCTCGATGAACTCCCCCGCCTCCACCAGCTCGCGCACCATGCGCCGCTCGGCGCGGAACGGAGAGATGAACGAGCACAGCACGATCGCCCCGGCATCGACAAACAGCCTGGCGACCTCGCCCACGCGGCGGACGTTCTCCACCCGGTCGGCATCGGTGAAGCCGAGATCGCGGTTCAGTCCGTGCCGCACATTGTCCCCGTCCAGCATGTAAGTGTGCGCGCCGAGCACGTGCAGCTCGCGCTCGACGATGTTGGCGATGGTGCTCTTGCCCGAGCCGGAGAGGCCGGTGAACCACAGGATCGCGGGCCGGTGCCCGTTCAGGCGCGTGCGCGCCGCCTTGTCGACGAGCAGCGCCTGGCGGTGGATGTTGGTCGCGCGGCGCAGCCCGAAGCTGATCATGCCCGCGCCGGCGGTCTGATGGGTGAAGCGGTCGATGAGCACGAAGGCGCCGGTGCGCGGGTTCTCGCCGTAGGGATCGAAGGCCACCGGGCTCGCCGTGCCGAGATTGCAGAAGCCGATCTCGTTGATCGCGAGCGTCTTGGCGGCGATGTGCTCGAGGGTGTTGACGTCGGTCTTGTGCTTGAGGCTGGTGATCCGCGCCGGCACGAACCGGGTGCCGATGCGCATGAGGTAGGAGCGCCCGGGCAGCATCGGCTCCTCGATCATCCACAGCACCTGCGCGGCGAACTGATCGACCACCTCGGGGCGCTCGTGCGAGAGGGCGAGGACATCGCCCCGGGCGACGTCCACCTCATCGGTCAGAGTGAGCGTGACCGCATCGCCCGCGCGCGCCTCGGCCAGATCCCCGTCCGCCGTGACGATTCGCGCCACGGTGCTCTCGCGGCCCGAGGCCGCCACCACTACGCGATCGCCCGCACGCACCACACCCGAGGCAACCGTGCCGGAGAAGCCGCGGAAGTCGAGATTGGGGCGATTCACCCACTGCACCGGGAAGCGAAACGGCTTCTCGTCCAGCCCCTCGGTCACATCGAGCGCCTCCAGGTGCTCGATCAGCGTCGGCCCCTCGTACCAGCGCATCTGCTCGGAGCGGTGGATGACGTTGTCGCCGTAGCGCGCCGACAGCGGTATGGGGGTGATCGAGCTGAACTGCAGCGCCTGGGCGAACCCCAGGTAATCGCCCACGATGTGGTGGAAGCGCTCGCCGGAGTAGTCCACGAGGTCGATCTTGTTCACCGCGAGCACCACGTGCTTGATGCCGAGCAGTGAGCAGATGTAGCTGTGCCGGCGCGTCTGGGTGAGCACGCCTTTGCGCGCATCGATCAGGATCACGGCGGCCTGCGAGTTGGAGGCGCCGGTGGCCATGTTGCGTGTGTACTGCTCGTGCCCCGGGGTGTCCGCCACGATGAAGGCGCGGCGCGGCGTGGAGAAGAACCGGTACGCCACATCGATGGTGATGCCCTGCTCGCGCTCGGCCTGAAGGCCATCGACGAGCAGCGCAAGATCGAGCTCCTCGCCCGTGGTACCGTGCCGGCGGCTGTCGCGCTCGAGCGCGGCCAGCTGATCCTCGAGGATGAGGCGGGTGTCGTAGAGCAGCCGGCCGATGAGCGTCGACTTGCCGTCGTCCACCGAGCCGCAGGTGAGAAAGCGCAGCAGCTCCTTCTGCGGCCCGCCCGCGCCGCCCGCGCCCACAGTCACTTCCGGATGCGCGCCTGAGGTCATGGCAGCGGCTCCTCAGAAATACCCGTCACGCTTCTTCTTCTCCATCGAGGCCGCCTCGTCGGTGTCGATGAGCCGCCCCGAGCGCTCCGAGGTGCGCGTCGCGAGCATCTCGGCGATGATCGCATCGAGCGTGGCGGCGGTGCTCTCGATCGCGGCCGAGAGCGGATAGCAGCCGAGGGAGCGGAACCGCACCATGCGCACGCGCTCGAGCTCGCCCGGCCGCAAGGGCATGCGCTCGTCGTCGCGCATGATGAGCTGGCCATCGCGCTCGATCACGGGCCGCGGAGCGGCGAAGTACAGCGGCACCACCGGGATGTCCTCGGCGCGCGTGTACTGCCAGATGTCGAGCTCCGTCCAGTTCGAGAGCGGAAACACCCGGATCGTCTCGCCCTGGCTGATCCTGGTGTTGTAGAGGTTCCAGAGCTCCGGGCGCTGGTTGCGCGGGTCCCAGACGTGTCCTGCGGAGCGGAAGGAGAAGATGCGCTCCTTCGCTCGGCTCTTCTCCTCGTCGCGCCGCGCGCCGCCGAAGGCGGCATCGAAGCCCCATTTGTCGAGCGCCTGCTTCAGCGCCTCGGTCTTCATCACCTGGGTGTGGAGCCGGGAGCCGGAGGTGATCGGATTGATGCCGCGCGCGAGCCCCTCCGGATTGGTGTGCACGAGCAGCTTCACCCCGTAACGCTTCACGATCTCATCGCGGTGGCGGATCATGTCGCGGAACTTCCAGCCCGTGTCGATATGCAGCAGCGGAAACGGCGGCTTGGAGGGATAGAACGCCTTCAACGCCAGATGCAGCAGGACCCCGGAGTCCTTGCCGATCGAGTACAGCATCACCGGATTGCGGAACTCGGCGGCCACCTCGCGCAGGATGCCGATCGACTCGGCCTCGAGGCGCTTCAGGTGCTGCGAGAGCCGCGCCCGGGACAGGGTATCGGTGCTCATGAGCGATCAGACCGGCAACGGGGCGAGCTCGAGCGGCCCGGCGGCGATGAAGAAAGGGTTGCGGAACTGCGGCTTGCCGTACAACAGCGCCCCCCCGCCCGGGGCGAGCACCCGCCCGCCCGCCGCCGCGAGCACCGCGTGCCCGGCGGCGGTATCCCACTCCATGGTCGGGCCGAGCCTCGGATACAGATCGGCCTCGCCCGCGGCCACCAGGCAGAACTTCAGCGAAGAGCCGACGGAGGCGCGGTGGCGCACGGTGTAGTGGCGCAGATAGGTTTCCGTCTCCGGGGTGGAGTGCGAGCGCGACACCACGGCGGTCACTCCCTCCGCGGGGACCGCCCGCACGTGCAGGCTCTCGCGCGACCCGGCTGTTGCCTCACCGGTGAGATGGCGACAGCGCAAGGCCTGCCCCGTGACGACATCGCCCGCATAGAGCATTCCGCCGACCGGCGCGTAGACCACACCGAGCACGGGCCGCCGGTGCCGGATCAACGCGACATTGACGGTGAACTCCCCGCGCCGGTGAATGAACTCCTTGGTGCCGTCCAGCGGATCGACCAGAAAGAACGCCTCGCCGACTTGCGGGATGTGCCCGGCCGCGACCGACTCCTCGGCCACCACCGGGATGTCGGGCGCGAGGCGTGCGAGGTGCTCGAGGATGATGGCCTCCGAGGCACGGTCGGCCTCGGTGACCGGAGACTGGTCCGCCTTGTGCTCGACCGCGAACCCGCTCTCATAGACCGCGTGCGCCGCCCGGCCGGCCGCGTGGGCCACCCCCAGCAGGCCTTCGAGCAAGTCGGCGTCGGCGATGTGAGACATGCGCATACTCTTCACGACGGTGGACGCAGTCTACACAATACACCGCCCGCCGGCCGTCCGAAGCGCCGCCGAGGGTCAGATTTTCGGGCTATGTGATCAGGCTCTCACGTTCACTTCCGTCTCACGGCCTCGACCTGGATCTTCAGGCGCACCCACATCTGGAACCCGAACGCCTTGCCGAAGGTCATGCCGTACTTGGCCCGATCGAACTCCGAGACGGCATCCGCTCCGCAGCGGTACTGATGGAACATCGGGATTTCCTTGCACTCGAAATGGCGGATCGTGAGCGTGAGCGGCCGCGTCACCCCATGCAGGGTGAACCTGCCGATCACCCGGGTGGGCGAGCCGTGCACGAAGTCCGCCAAGCGACCGATGTAGGTGGCGGTCGGGTACTTGGCCGTATCGAGCAATGTCGGGGTGGTCCGTGCGTCCTTGTCGAGCTGTCTGTTGCCGAAATCATCCGAGGCGGTCTCGACGGTCACATGCACGGTGCCCGTGCGGGCCTGGCGGTTCATGACGATGGTGCACCGCGTCCTGGTGAACAGGCCACGCCAGACGGACAGCCCGCCGAAGTGATCCGCCGCGAAGCTGGGATGCGTATGCGCCGGATCGCACACGTAGGTGACGGGCCTCGCAAGGGCTGTGCCGCAGAGCCCCAGCAGGGCAAGCAGCAGAACGAGCTTTCTTGGTCGCATGGGGGCTCCTTGTAGTGTGCAGGCGCCCCGCGGGATGACTCGATCCGGGTCGCCCGCGCGAGACGCTGCGTAGCCTACCGGCAGGAGCGGCGGCTGCGCCAGGAGTTACACGCAGTTAACCGTCCTCAGTCCAGGCGCGAGGCGTACCGGTG
The DNA here is from genome assembly GCA_021792755.1 of Pseudomonadota bacterium. GTDB lineage: Bacteria > Pseudomonadota > Gammaproteobacteria > Steroidobacterales > Steroidobacteraceae > 13-2-20CM-66-19. Next base: position 54,695 of record JAJYUA010000002.1, on the reverse strand, counting down.
CCGCGCCTCGCGCCGCCCTCGCCCAAGAAGGCGCGACTTTTGCGCGCCTCGGGCCGCCCTCGCCGCCGGCCTCATCGGCGCGCCTCTGGGCGATCCGCCGGCTATCGAGCGAGCGGCGAGGCGGCCGGCGGCACCCCGAGCGCCTGGGCCACCGCCGGATGGGTGATGCCGCCGGCGTGCACGTTGAGCCCCATCGCAAGGCCCGCATCCTGCGCAAGCGCCGCTTCCCAGCCGTGATCGGCCAGCATCCTGACATAGGGAAGCGTCGCATTGGTCAGGGCGAACGTCGAGGTGCGCGCCACGGCGCCCGGCATGTTGGCAACGCAATAGTGCACGACCCCGTCGATGACGAAGGTGGGCTCGGCGTGCGTGGTCGGCCGGCTGGTCTCGAAACAGCCGCCCTGGTCGATGGAGATGTCGACCAGCACCGATCCGGGCTGCATGCTCGAGAGCATGGCCCGCGTCACCAGCTTCGGCGCCGCGGCTCCGGCGATCAGCACCGCGCCGATCACCAGGTCTGCGCCCTTGACGAGCCGCTCGATGGCCTCGGTGGTCGAGTACGCCGTACGCAGCGAGGAGCCGAACTGAGCCGACAGCTCGCGCAGCCGCTCGACCGATCGGTCGACCACGGTCACATCGGCGTGCAGGCCCACGGCCATCTGCGCCGCGTGCGTACCGGCCACACCGCCGCCGAGGATCACGATCTTCCCCGGCGGTACGCCCGGCACCCCGCCGAGCAGCACTCCGCGCCCGCCGTTGGCCTTCTGCAGACAGGTGGCGCCGACCTGCACGGACATGCGCCCGGCCACCTCGCTCATCGGCGTCAGCAGCGGCAGTGTGCCGTGACGGGTCACGGTCTCGTAGGCGATGGCCGTGACGCCGGATTTCATCAGCGCGCGCGCCTGTTGGGGGTCCGGCGCGAGGTGCAGGTAGGTGAAGAGCATCTGCCCGCCGCGAAGCAGGGCGCACTCGGCCGGTTGCGGCTCCTTCACCTTCACCACCAGGTCCGCACGCTCGAACACCTCGGCCGCAGCGCTGGCGATCGCCGCACCGGCGGCTCGATAGTCTACGTCCGAGATGCCGATGCCGGCGCCTGCGCCGGTCTCGATCAGCACCTCGTGGCCGGCGGCGGTGAGCTCGCGGACCCCGGCGGGGACGAGCCCGACCCGATATTCATGAACCTTGATCTCGCGTGGAACACCGATACGCATGGATGCGTTTCCCCCAGGTGAAGACTGCCGTACAGCTTAGGGAGGAGGGGCTGGAGGAGACTTGCGAAATACCGGGCCGGGGACCGCGGGTATAGGCGGATTCTGCTGCTCAAAAACTGAAATATGGCAGAATATTGCGCATATGGAACTGGATCGCTACGATCACGCCATCCTGCGCCGTCTGCAGCAGGATGCGCGCCTCACCAATGCCAAGCTCGCCGGCGAGGTGAGCCTCTCGGAATCGGCCTGCCTGCGCCGGGTGAAGGCTCTGGAGGAAGCCGGCCTCATCGAGGGGTACACCGCACTGCTCGACCAGCAAAAGTGCGGCTACCCGGTCAACGTGTTCGTGAGCATCACCCTCGACCGGCAGAGCCAGTCGGGCCTCGAGGCCTTCGAGGCCGCGGTGCGCAAGATCCCCCAGGTCATGGAGTGCTACCTCATGACGGGCGAGCACGACTACCTGCTGCGTGTCGTGGTGGCCGACCTCGCCGACTTCGAGCGCATCCACAGCCAGCACCTCACCCGCTTGCCGAGCGTGGTGCGCGTGCACTCGAGCTTCGCCATGCGCACCGTCACCCGCACGACGGAGTTGCCTCTGCGTTAGACCCTCAGCACGATCTTGCCGATGTGGCCGCCGGATTCCATCAGCGCGTGCGCCCGGGCCGCCTCGGTGAGCGGGAAGGCCGCATGGATGGGCAGGCGAAGCGACTTCGACTCGAAGAGCGGCCAGATCTTCTCGCGCAGCCCCGCGGCGAGCCGGCCCTTCGCTTGCACGGACAGCGGGCGCAGCGTGCTGCCGCCCAGCATCAAGCGCTTGATCATCAGGTCCCGCAGGTCGATTTTCGCCTCGCGGCCGCGCTGGGTCGCGATCACCGCGATGCGCCCCTCCGGCGCCGCCGCGGCGATATCGCGGGCCACGTAGTCGGCGCCCACCATGTCCAGAATGACATCGGCCCCTCGGCCCCCGGTCGCCGCCAGGGTGGCCGCCACGAAATCCTCGCGCGTGTACTCGATCGCCCCATCCGCACCGAGCTCGCGGCAGGCGGTGCACTTCTCGGCGCTGCCGGCGGTGACGATGACCCGCGCGCCATGGGCCTTGGCGAGCACAATGGCCGTGACACCGATGCCGCTCGATCCGCCGTGAACCAACAGCCACTCGCCGGGCTGCAGCCGTGACCGCTCAAAGACGTTGTAGTAGACGGTAAACACCGTCTCCGGAAGCGCCCCGGCCTCCTCGAGCGAGAGCTTCCCCGGCACGGGCAGGCACTGCGTCGCGGGCGCCGCCACGTACTCGGCATAGCCTCCGCCCGCCACCAACGCGCACACGCGCGATCCCAACGCCGGGGTCTGCACCGCGGCGCCCAGCCGCACCACCTCCCCCGCCACCTCCAGCCCCGGGATGTCGCTCGCTCCGGGCGGCGGCGGATAGTGCCCCTGACGCTGCATCAGGTCAGGGCGATTGACCCCCGCGGCCGCCACGCGAATCAGTACCTCGTGCGCGCCGACCTCCGGCACCGGGCGCTGCACGGCGCGCAGCCCCTCCGGCGGACCGGGCCGGGCGATCTCGATCGCAGTCATCAAGGTCGGTATGTTCATGCTTGACCCTGCACCGCCAACGTCCCCGCACGCCCCGCCACCGTCCCGGCCTCGATCCGGCTGCGCGGCAGGCGCGCAACATCCAGCGACGCGGCGTAGGTCGCAAGATCGGTCAGCCTGTGCCCCCTCGACTGCCACTCGCGCAGCAGCCGCTCGAAGCCGGCCAGGTACGCGCCGCCCTCGAGCTCGGCATGCAGCGTGAACACCTGGTCCGCCGCCCCCTCGGTGAGCGACAGCAGGTGATCGACCGGCTCCTCGCCCGCGAGATCCTCCCGGCCGATCAGCTCATCGAGCGTCGGCAAAGTGGTCGGCAGCTGCAAGACGCCGATTTCCCTGCCCTCCACGACCGGGATGAAAGGACCCGTCCCACGCGTGTCCGAGGCGTACTGCAACCCCATCGCCGCCTCCAGCTCCGGCACATGGCGATTGACCTGCCAGCCGGCCGCTCCATGAGTGCCGGGCTCTCGCTCGAACACGCGCACGAACTCGTCCCGCGCGAGCTCGAGTTGCCGACTGGCCCATGCCCTGCCGGCCCGGGCCACCCCGTCCTGCCACTTGATGTGGTCATACGTGTGGATGCCGACCTCGAAGCCGCGTTGCGCCACGTCCCGCATCACCCCGGCGCAGCGCCTGCCGATGTGCGGCCCCGGCAGCAGCACTCCGTAGAGAAGCGTTCGCAAGCCGTAGTGACTCACGACGGAAGTGCGGCGCACCTTGCCGAGAAAGCCGCGACGGAACACGCGCTTGAGCGCGCGCCCGGTGTGATCGGGGCCCAAGCTGAAGAGGAACGTCGCCCTTGCTCCAGCACGCTCGAGAGCGAGAACCAGCCGCGGTACACCCTCAAGCGTCCCGCGGTACGTATCGACGTCGATCTTCAGAGCAATCGTGCTCACAAAGTTCGCACCTCCTCGGGAAAGCGATCACCCCATCAGCAGGGGCTTCAGCTGCCATCGGCGAGCCGTTTGCGCCAGATCCACCGGCCCGTTCTCGTCGGCCGCCGCCAGGATCCTCAGCACCCCCCCGTCCCCGCACGCCGCGTAGCAGGCTCCGTGCTCGCCAAACAGGGTTGCCGGTCCGGGCGGGCCGCTCGTCCCCTGCACACGCGTGCGATGAATCCACAATCGCTTCCCCCCGGCGTCGGTGAACGCGCCGGGAAATGGCGGGGCGACGGCCCGCACCAGGTTGTGAATACGCACGGCGGGCCACGTCCAGTCGATGCGTCCGTCCTCGGGCCGGCGCCGTCCGAAGTACTGCCCGGGCTCGAGGGGCTGCGGGCGCCGCGGTGCATTGCCCTCGAGCAGCGCCGGCAGCGACCGCGCGAGCACGATCTCGGCGGCGACGGTCACCTTGGCCAACACTTCGCGCGCATCATCGTCGGCGAGGATGGGCACGGCGAGCTGATCGACGATGTCACCGGCATCGGCCCGGGCCACCATGTAATGCAGCGTCGCGCCGCTTTCGCGCTCGCCGTTCAAGACGGCCCAGTTCACGGGCGCGCGCCCTCGGTACTTCGGCAGCAGCGATCCGTGGATATTGAGCGCTCCGCGCCGGGCGCAGGCGAGCATCGGCCCGCCGAGCATGGAGCGGTAGTAGAACGAGAAGAGAAAGTCCGGCTTCGCCCCCGCCACCTGCTCCTCGATCTGCGCGGTGTTGGCCTCATCGGGTGCGATGAGCGCCAGACCGTAGTCGCGCGCCGTCTCGGCGACACTCGCGAACCACCGGGTCTCGTTCGGATCGTCCCTCGCCGTCACGACCAGCGGCACCTGCACCCCGGCCGAGAGGAGCGCCTTGAGGCACCGCACCCCGACATCGTGGTAGGCGAACACCACCGCCCTTGCGGTCCTCACCGACGCTCCCCGCTGCCAAGATTCGGGCGCGGCGCCGGGGCTAGCGCGCCTTGCTCGCCCTGCCGCGCGCCGGGTCCGGTGTGATCATCCTGCCCGGCCGTGGCGCGCATGCGCGCCACCCTGCCGGCCCGCTCGCCGCCTTGCGACTCACCCACCTCGTGCTCGGCGCGCAGCATTTCCGTGTGATCGACCGATTTGGGCACCGGCTGCAGCGCATCGAGGTCGAACTCCTCGCTCCCGGCGAGGCCGCCCTCTTCCAGCACCGCGGCAATGGTGTAGCGGGGCCGCTGGCGCACCTGCTCGTAGATGCGCCCGACATACTCGCCCACCACCCCGACGCTCACCAGCAGCACGCCGATGAAGAAAAACGCCAGGCCGAACAGGGTGAACACGCCCTGAACTTCCGGGCCGATGAAGATGCGCTGGAACGCGAGCACCGCCACGAAGGCGAGCGAGATCAGCGCGACCACCATGCCCACCATGGTGAAGATCTGCAGCGGCACGACCGAAAAGCCCGTCAGCAGATCAAAGTTCAGGCGGATCAGCCGGTACATCGAGTACTTCGACTCGCCCGCGATGCGCCCGGCGTGCGCCACCTCGATCTCCACCGGGTGGCGCGCGAAGGTGTAGCCGAGCGCCGGCACGAAGGTGCTCACCTCCACGCAGCGGTTGACCGCATCGACGATGCTGCGGTGATAGCCGCGCAGCATGCAGCCCTGGTCGGTGATGCGGATGCGCGTGGTGCGCTCGCGGATCCGGTTCATCAGGCGCGATGCGGCCTTGCGCCAGTAGACATCCTTGCGCCGCACGCGAATGGTGCCGACATAATCGGCGCCCTCGTCCATCGCCCTCACCAGCTTGCCGATCTCCTCGGGCGGGTTCTGCAGGTCCGCATCGAGCGTGATCACATAGTCGCCGCGCGATTGTGCGAAGGCGGCGAGGATCGCCATGTGCTGCCCGGCGTTGCGGGTCAGCAGGACAACCCGTGTGACATCCGGCCGGCGCTCGAACTGCTCGCGCAGCAGCGCCGCCGAGCGGTCCCGGCTCCCATCGTCGACGAAGATCACCTCGTAGCGGCGCCCGAGCGCATCGAGCACCGGATAGAGCTGCTCGAAGAGCTGCTGCAGGCCGGCCTCCTCGTTGTAGACGGGGATGATGACCGAGACGGTCGCGCTCAACGCAGCGCCCCCCGCAACAGATCCGTCGCCGCTTCCACGACACGATCGACATCGGCGATCTCCATGGCCGGAAACAGCGGCAATGTCACCGTCTCGCGGCCGATGCGCTCGGCGTTCGGAAACTGTCCCTCGTGATACCCCATCGCACGATACGCGCTGAACAGGTGCATGGCCGGATAGTGCACGCCCACCCCGATGCCGCGCTGCGCCATGGCCTCGATGAATTGCCGCCGCGTGAGCTTCACTCGCTCGAGCGGCAGCAGTGCCGTGAGCATGTGCCAGTTGTGCCCTTCCTCGCCGCGCGCCGGCAGGCTCAGCGGCGGATCCTGCCGCCAAAGCTCGAAGTAGCGGGCCGCGAGCACGCGGCGGCGCGCGTTGAATTCCTCCAGGCGCTTCAGCTGCCCGAGGCCGATGCACGCGGCGACATCCGAGAGGTTCGCCTTGCCGCCCGCAAACAGGGTATCGAGCTCCTCGGGCCCGCTCCTCACCTGGCCGTGGAACCGGTGCAGCTCGAGCTCGCGCACCTCCTCGGGCGAGCCTCCGACCACCGCGCCGCCCTCGATGCAGGTGATGTTCTTGTTCGGATGAAAGCTGAAACACACCAGATCGCCGAAGCTGCCGATGCGCCGCCCGCGGAAGGAGGCGCCGATGGCCTGCGCGGCGTCCTCGATCACCCGCAGCCGGTGCCGTTCGGCGATGGCATAGAGTCTGTCCTGATCCACCGCCAGCCCGGCGAAATGCACCGGCAGGATGGCGCGCGTGCGCGGGGTGATGGCCGCCTCGACCTGATCGAGATCGATGTTGCGAGACTCCAGCTGCACATCGACGAACACCGGCCGTGCTCCCACGCGCGCCACGACGTTGGCCGTGGCCACGAAGCTCATCGCCGGAACGATCACCTCGTCCCCGCTGCCGATGCCGCAGACGAGCAGCGCATGCTCGAGACTGGCGGTGGCCGAGGTCTGGGTACGCACCGGCCGGCCGCCGAAGTAATCCGACAGCGCCGCCTCGAACGCCTTGACCTTGGGGCCGCTCGCGAGCCAGCCCGAGCGCAGCACCCCGAGCACTTCCTGCAGAGTCTCTTCGTCGAGGGTCGGGCGGGTAAACGGCAACATCGGCTTCATTGTCGCATCCTGTCTCGATCCCGGCGCCTCAGGAGCGCGCCACCAGCGCCACGCCGAGCATGATCACGACGATTCCCACCACGCGCTGCACGGTCGGCACCTCGCCGAACAGCCACCAGGCAAGGCCCAGCATGATGACATAGCCGAGCGACAGCAGAGGGTAAGCCTGGCTCACCGGCACCCGCGAGAGGCCGATCAGCCACACGATCACGGACACGCCATAAAGGGAGAGTGCCACCCACAGCCAGGGCACGCTCGCGAGCTCGATCAGGCGGCGCACGATCGGGCCTTCCCCGCCCGCCAGCGGGCCGGTGGCATCGGTGGCCGCCTTCAGGGCAAGCTGGGCGAACGCATTGAGCAGCACGCCGCCGAAGAGAAACGCAAACGCCCCCCACTTCATGTCCTGCCCACCGCCACCGTGAAACCATCCCGCGCGAGCACCCGTCCCGGCAATCCCTGCTTGCGGTATTTCTGCCAGGCCTGCGGGCTGAAGAACGCGATGGCATCGTGGCTCTTGTCCCAGCGCTGCACGAACTGCCGAGGCGTCGCGGTCATGAGCCCCGGCTGCAGACGCTCTCCGAAGCCGAGCTCGCCCTTGTAGCTGACGAGGGTCAACAGCCGGTGCAGGTAGGGTGGGATGGTCTGGCGATACTGGCCGACGCTGTAGAGCGCGGTGCCGGGATGCACGTCGCGCTTGACTTGCTGGACCAGCTGATACGCCGAGCGGGACGGCGGAATCACCGTGTACTCGCACAGCAGCGCCTGCCACGCGAAGATGTACAGGAGCGCGAAGACGAGCGGGCGGATGAGCCCGCCCGGTGCTGCCGCCGTGGCCCCGGCTGCGACCCCGTTCCCGACCGCGGCCGGCGAGCTGAGGGGTCGATTGCGCCCCCAAGAGACCGCCACCGCGATCAGGGCGACAAGCGCCGCCGCGACCGCCCACGCGATCGCCTGCGCGGGGATGAGGCCGTTGCGGTGCTGCGAATACACCAGCAGCCCCCCGGCCACGAACAGCGTCAGTCCTGCGGCGGCCCAGGCCGCACGCTCCAGGCTCCCGGGACGCTTTGCCACCGCCACGCCCGTCAGCGCCGCAAGCGGCGGGAACACCGGCAGAATGTAGGTCGCGAGCTTCGAGTCCGAAAAGGAGAAGAACACCACCGTCAGCCCGCAATAAAGTAGCAGGAACTTCAGCGGCTTGAAATACGGCACGGGGCCGGCCTCGTGCCACGCCGAGCGTGCCGCGCGCGCAAGCGGCACGAGCCAGGCGAAGGCCCCTGCCGCCAGCAGTGCAATGAAATACCACCACGGCTCGATCCGCCTCGCCCGATCGGTGAGGAAGCGCTCGAAGTGCTGGTCGATGAAAAAGTAGTGGGCGAAACTCGGGTTGCGCACCGACACGAGGATGAACCAAGGCGCCCCGATCGCCACCATCAGCGGCACCCCGAGCCCCGCGTGCAGGCGCCGCCACGGCCGCCCGTCGCGCTCGAGCGCCGTATAGGCGATGAGCGCGAGTCCCGCCAGCACGTACACCTCCAGCCCCTTGGTGAGCAAGGCGAGCGCGGCCGTCGCCCACGACAACAGCATCCAGTTGCGCTCCGCGCCCGAGCCCGGCTCGGCGCACTGCGCGCGCGTGTACGCGAGCACCATGGCGGTCAGCCAGAAGGTCAAGCCCGCATCGAGCAGATCGAGATGGCCGATGACCCCGAAGTACGGGCTCATCGCGAGCAGCGCCACCGCCGTCATCGCCGAACGCCGGTCGTAGAGCCGCGCGAGCCACGCGTAGATGAGCGCCAGGCAGCCGAATCCGAGTCCGACCGTCCAGATGCGCGAGGACCAGTTGCTGACCCCGAACAGCGAGTAAACGGCGGCGGTCGCCCAATACTGCAGCGCCGGCTTCTCGAAGTACTTCAGCCCATCGAGGGTCGGGGTCACCCAATTGCCGCTGACGAGCATCTCGCGCGGGATCTCGGCATAGCGGCCCTCGTCGGGATCGAGCATGGGGCGCACCTGCAGCGTGAGCAGCCAGCAGCCCGCGAGCAGCACCCACGCCCACCACCTGAAGCCGGTACGTGCTCCGTTCATGGCCTCGCCCTGCTGCGCAGGATGGCTGGATCGCCCGCCGAGACCCGGCTCGCACTGCGCCTTTGCGCGCTCGCTCCCGGGGTGCGCCGCAACCGTTCCCGGCAGTTTTCCGGGGCCCTCGCGCCTGCGAGCAACGCACTGAGATCGCTCGCCGCGATCCGGCGCCCCCGGGGAGGCGGCCTGAAAGGTGGCAATGACATCATCTTCTCGAGCGCCCGCGCAAGTGCGCCGCGCCGCAGCGCTGCCTCACAGGCCGGGCTGCTCGCCGGCGCGGCCGCTGAAGCTGCCGAGCTTGACGTAGTAGTCGATGGTGCGGCGGATCGCGGTGTCGAGGTCCGTGCTCGGACTCCAGCCGAGCACGCGCCGCGCCGCCTCGATCGCCGGCACGCGCACCTGGATGTCCTGGTAATATTTGCCGTAGTACTCCCCGGCCGAGACTTCGATGATCTCGGTCGCCCTGGCCACCTCGCGCAGCTCCGGGAACTCCTGCGCGATCGCGATGGTGCGCTCGGCGAGCTCGCGGATCGAGACGCAGTTGTCCGGATTGCCGATGTTGAAAATGCCGCGCGAGGCCCGCCCGTCCTCGTTCTCGATGATGGTGAGAAGGCATTCGATCGCATCGTCGATGTAGGTGAACGAGCGCTTCTGCCGCCCACCGTCGACCAGCTTGATCGGCCGGCGGTAAAGCACGTTGGAAAGGAACTGCGTGAACACGCGCGAGCTGCCTTCCTTGGGCTCCTCGATGTTGTCGAGGTTGGGCCCGATGAAGTTGAACGGGCGAAACAGCGTGTAGTCGAGCCCCTCGTGCACCCCGTAGGCGTATATCACCCGGTCGAGCAGCTGCTTGGAGGCGGCGTAGATCCAGCGCTGCTTGTTGATCGGACCGTAGACGAGCGGGCTCGCTTCCTCATCGAGCACCGCATCGGCGGACATGCCGTACACCTCCGAGGTCGAGGGGAAGATCAGGCGCTTGCCGTACTTGACGCAGTGGCGCACCACATCGACGTTGGCCTCGAAGTCGAGCTCGAAGACCTTAAGCGGATGGGTCACGTACTGCGCGGGGTTCGCGATCGCCACCAGCGGCATCACCACATCGCACTTCTTGACGTGGTACTCCACCCATTCCTTGTTGATGGTGATGTCGCCCTCGACGAAGTGAAAGCGCTCGTTCCTGGGAAGCTCGCCGAGCTTGTTGTCGGCGAGGTCGATCCCGTAGACCTCCCAGTCGCGCTGGCGCAGGATCGCAGCGGTGAGCGCGCTGCCGATGAAGCCGTTCGCCCCTAGAATCATGATCTTCAGTGCCATGGACATCCTTACGAGCCCGGCGCGGGCCGGACGCGGTATAAAAACGCGAATTTTAGCAGCTTCGCGGCCGTCCGTGCCGGTCGCCTCGCGGGCGGGAGCCCGGCCCGCGCAGCGCTCGGCTGCACAACCGCTCAGACGATGTCGGTGAGCGCCGCCGGTACCTGGCGCCGCAGCAGCGCATTGCGCGCCTGCCACTGCGCGGCCGGATCGAGCGTCTCGAGAAAGCGCAGCTCGCCTCCGGCAAGAGTTGCCGCCGGCACTGCGTCGCGGAAGAGCAGGCGATTGCCGGCGAGCGCCGGCAGCCGCGGCCCCGCAGTGAGAATACCGAGCAGGTTGAGCGGATCGGCCGCGGACAGGGAAAGATAGGCGCCCTCGCGCGGCCGGCCGCGCATCCCCCGCAGCAGCCCCACCGCCTCCGGCGCGGCGAACTGCTCACCCGAGACGCCGGCGACGAAGCGGCCGCCGCGGATCTCCCCGCGCGCCTCGAGTCGCCGGTAGCAGGCGAGCAGGTCACGCCACGGCGCCTCGCGCGCGAGCAGCCGCCAAAACACCACGCCCCACCGGCGCAACAGGGTTCTGGCCGCGAGCTCCACGCCATCGCTCTGCGGCGCCGCCGCATGCCGTTGCGCTCGCGCTGCGCGGTGTCGCCCGTGCGCACCGAGGTGCGGATGTCCAGATCCGCGAGCCCCAGGGCGCCGAGCTCCTCGCGTATCCCGGTGAGCGGCTCCTCGAGATTGCGCCGGATGTCGTTCGACAGCGCCTTGAGGGGCGAGACGTACACGATGCGCGTCTCCTCGCGCAGGCCGCCTGCCTCCAGCCCTTCCCGCACGAGCCGATCGCTCGCGGCGAGGAACGCCGCGAGCGTCTTGCCCGAGCCGCTCGGAGCGGCGATGAGGCTGTGGCGCGAGGCGAGGATAGCCGGCCACGCTTGCGCCTGGGCCGGTGTCGGCGCCTGAAAGGCGCGCTCGAACCAACGTGCGACGGCTCGATGGAAAGCCCCGAGTACTTCGGCCACGGCAGAAAGACTACTCCGAACCGCGGCCCGCCCTTCAGAACCGCAGCCCCACCGTGATCGGCAGGAACTCCGTCGGCTGAGGCGTTTGCAGGCGCATGTAGCGAGCCTCGACGAAAAAGGTCTGACCGTCGCGCAGGCTGAAGTCAAGACCCGCTCCGGCGTTCCAGCCGAAGCGGGTGGTATCGTCGCTCGCCACCACCACCTGCCCCGGCACCAGCCCGTAGTCGCAGTACCCGAAGTAAGGATCACAGAAGTAGCTGCCGAACGCGACGGTCTGCGTCAGCGCGATGCGCCGGTGATTCACCCCCACTCCGGCGAGGAAGAAAGCGCTCGTCATGGGGCCGAGCCGGGTACGCCACTCACCATCGACGTTCAGGCCGAACACCTCGCCGTAGCCGTTGTCGATCTGGATCTGGTCGGCCTGCTCGTTGAGCGCGATCAGGTTGCGCGTGGCGTAGAAATAGCTGTAATCGAGATCGGCCCGCAGGGCGAGCGGCGTACCGCGGCTCGGCTGCCAGGTAAGCCCGCCGCCGAGCGTCCAGCCGCCATCGAGGTACTTCGAGGTCTGTCCCAGGGTGGGGCTGTAGCCGGCCTCCACATGCCAGTGCAGGGGCTGCCAGGGCCGGAACGTCTGCTCGTAGTAGGTCTGGGCCGAGGCGCGGCCGCCCGCGCCCATCAGCACCAGCGCCCCGAGCAGGCAAAGCGATCGTTTCAGGGGACTGCTCACGTGACTCGACTCCTTAAGTGTGCCTGGGTGCGAGGGGCTCGCGTGCCGGCCGAGCCCCGCTGCGCGCTCACCTAGCATGCAGTTTACGCCGCACGACGAGCGTGATCTCGCGCACCTCTTCGATGCCCAGCAGCATCGCACTTCCGAAGAACGCGCCGGCGCCGGCCGCGATGACCGCCATCAGAGCGCCGAGCTTGGGCCAGAACCGCTCGAGCGCCCAGTCGGCGAGCAGCCAGTGCGAGCCGCCCCAGCAGATGAGCGCCAGCGCCCCGCAGGCGAGGCCTAGCTTCGCCAGCATGGCGAGCATGGCGCGGGACTCGAGCCGTCCGAGGTGGCGGCGCATGAGCGCGTACAGCACCAGGAAGTTCGTGGTGGCGACACATGCGGTGGAGAACGCGAGCCCCTTCGGCCCCCAGTGAAGGCGCACGGTCAACAACCAGCACAGCAGCAGATTCAGTCCCATCGCCCCCAGGCTCACCATCATGGGCGTCTTGCGCCGGTCGATCGCGTAGAAGGCGTTGACGAGCACCTTGAGCGCGGCGTATCCGCACAGCCCCAGAGCGTAGAAGCGCAGCGCCGAGGCGGTCTCGGCCGCATCGGCGGCCGAGAACCGTCCGTGCTGATACAACACAGACACGATCGGCGCGGCGAGCACGATCAACCCGACGGCCGCGGGCACGGTCATCACGAAGACCATGCGCATGCCACGGGCGAGCTCGCTGCGAAACGCGCTGTGATTTCCCGACGCGGCCATGCGCGAGAGCATGGGCAGCGCCACGGTGCCGAGCGCCACACCGAACATGCCGAGCGGAAACTGCATCAGCCGGAAGGCGTACGAGAGCCAGGTGATCGGCCCATTGCCCATCAGCGAGGCGAACGCAGAATTCACCACCACGTTCACCTGAACGGAGCTCGCGGCAATGACCGACGGCCCCATGATGAGCAAGATGGCCTTGACCCCCGGATCGCGCCAGCGGAAGTCCGGACGGAACCGGTACCCGAAGCGCCGCAGCGACGGCAACTGCACACCGAGCTGCGCGAAGCCCCCGATCAGAGTCCCCAGCGCCAGACCCACCGTGGCCTTGGGGCCGAAGTGCGGATCGAGCCACCAACCAAGCCCCGCCCCGGTGATGATGGTAGCCAGATTGAAGAAGCTCGAGGCCATCGCCGGCATGCCGAACACGTTGCGCGCGTTGAGCATGCCCATCACGAGCGCCGCGAGCGACACGATCAGGATGAACGGATACATGATCCGCGTGAGCTCGACGGTGAGGGCGGCCTTGGCCGGGCTGAAACCCCACCCGAGCAACGCCACCAGCCACGGCGCGAGCGCGACGCCGACCAGCACCACCACGCTGAGCGCGATCACCGCGAGCGTCAGCACCTTGTTCGCGAGCTGCCAGGCGGACTGCTCGCCCTCGCGCAGGAGCGTCTTGCTGAAGGTCGTGACGAAGGCGGTCGACAGCGCCCCTTCGGCCACCAGGTCTCGCAACAGGTTGGGAATACGAAACGCGGTGATGTAGATATCCATCAGCCGCCCGCCGCCGAACAGCGCCCCGAACACCATCCAGCGCACGAGGCCGAGCACCCGGCTGCAGAGCACCGCCAAGGCGATCACGCCGGCGGCCCGGGTGTTGAGTCTTTCGCCGCGCCCGCCCGGGGGAACCGCCCGCTCTTGCGTCACTTGAAGCGCCCGTCCTCATTTTAGACACGCGGCGGCAAGCATAGCCGCGGACCGGGCCGCGCGCGAGTCGCGCCGCCGCCGCTCGGGCGGCAGCCTAGGGCTTTCGAGCCCCTACCTCGACCCAGATGCCCTGCTCGCAGCGCAGCCGCGTGCTGCCGCTCAGCACCTCATCGCCGTTGGCGTAGCGCACGTCGTTGAAGTAGCAGCACCCGGCCTCGTCGCCGACCTGCTCGCGCAGCAGCTCGAACACCTCTGCGGGGTCGGTCTCGAGCGGCGAATTGCGCCGTTCCGGGTCGGCGGCGCCGAGCTGCGGCGGTACCCGGGGAATGAAAGCCAGAGGGTCTCGTGCCATTGGATACCTCCTCGCGCTCAGCGTTACGACGGTCCGAGGTCCTCGCCGGCGAGGCGGATCACGTACCGGCCGCGCGCCCGCCCGGCGATCAGCTCCTTGCACGCAAGCGGCGCCTCCTCGAGGTCGATGACCGCTCTGACGATGCGCCCCTTCAGATCGGGCAGCTTCCACTGCCCGGCGAGCCGCTCCCACACCTTGAGCCGCCAGTCCCTCGGCACCTCCACCGAGTGGATGCCGAGCAGGCTCACCCCGCGCAGGATCAGGGGCATCACCGTGGTGTTGAGCACCGGGGACTCGGCGAGTCCGATGCAGGCGATGTTGCCCCAGGGCTTCACCGTGCGCGTGAGATAGGTGAGCACCTCTCCGCCGAGGCTGTCCACCGCCCCGCCCCAGAGCGCCTGCCCGAGCGGCTTGCTGCCGAAGTCAAGATGCTGGCGCTCGATGACCCGGTCGGCGCCGAGCGTGTGCAAATATCCCTCGACGCCGGTCTTACCGGTGATCGCCACGGTGGCAAAGCCCGCCTGCTTGTAAAGACCGAGAGCGATGCCGCCGACCCCGCCCGTGGCGCCGGTGACGGCGATCGGGCCGAGCTCGGGCGACTGATGATTCTCCAGCATGCGCGTCAGCGCCAGGGCCGCCGTGAACCCGGCCGTGCCGAGCGCCATGGCATCGAACAGGGTAAGCGACGCCGGCAGAGGCACCAGGGCCTGCGCAGGAAGGCGAGCGTATTCGGCGAGCCCGCCGTCCAGCCACTCTCCAAGCCCTGCGCCCGTGGCGAGCACCCGATCCCCCGCCTTGAAGGCGGCATGCTCACTGTGCTCGACGACCCCCGCAAGATCGATGCCCGCAGTGCGCGGATAGGCTCGCATGATGGCGCCCTTGCCGGTGATCGCGAGCGCATCCTTGTAGTTCAGGCCGGAATAGGCGACTCGGACGACCACCTCGCCCGCGGTCAGCTCATCGAGCGAGACGGACTCGAGCGAGACGAAGCGGCCGTTCAACCCCTGATGGACGCGAAGAGCCTTGAAATGCGGCATGCGGGTATTCCGGATCGACGAGGCGCTATTGTAACGGCGCTCGGGCTCGGGAGACGATTGGGGAAACCGCAGCCTCCGGCGTGAATGGCGGTTGGCGCGTCCCGCCTCGCAGCGCGGCGGGAGCCGGTCAATAATTATTTATTTTTCATTAAGTTGGACACTATTCATGACTCAAGCATTCATCTGCGATGCGATCCGCACTCCCTTCGGCCGATACGCAGGAGCCCTCGCAGCCGTGCGCACCGACGACCTCGGGGCCCTCCCGATCCGCGCGCTCACCGAGCGCCACGCGGGCGTCGACTGGGCAAGGGTGGATGACGTCTATTACGGCTGTGCCAACCAGGCCGGCGAGGACAATCGCAACGTCGCGCGCATGGCGGTGCTCCTGGCCGGACTGCCCGAGAGCGTGCCGGCCTCGACCGTGAACCGGCTCTGCGGCTCGAGCCTGGACGCAGTAGCCATCGCCGCCCGCGCCATCGCCACGGGCGAGGCACAGCTCTGCATCGCCGGAGGAGTCGAGAGCATGACACGCGCGCCGTTCGTGATGGGCAAGGCGAGCGGAGCGTTCGAGCGCGGCGCACGGCTCGAGGACACCACCATCGGCTGGCGGTTCGTCAACCCGCTCATCCAGGGGCGCTTCGGCATCGACTCCATGGCCCAGACGGCCGAGAACCTGGTGGCCGAACGGGGCATCTCGCGCGAGGATCAGGACGCCTTCGCCTTGCGCAGTCAGCAACGGTATGCGCGAGCCCAGGCGCGCGGGTTCTTCACACGGGAAATCTCCCCGGTCGTGATCGCCCGGCCGAAGCAGGAGCCGCAGCGCATCGAGACCGACGAGCATCCCCGGCCCGACACCTCGTTGGCAACCCTGGCGAGGCTCAAGGGTGTCGTGCGCCCCGAGGGCTCGGTCACCGCCGGCAATGCCTCGGGAATCAACGATGGCGCCGCCGCCGTGTTGCTGGCGAGCGAAGAGCTTGCCCGGCGGTTCGGCCTCACGCCCCGCGCCCGCGTGATCGCGAGCGCGGTTGCCGGCGTGCCGCCGCGCATCATGGGGATCGGGCCGGTGCCGGCCACCCGCAAGCTCCTCGAGCGCACGGGACTGAAGCTGTCCGACTTCGATGTCATCGAGCTCAACGAAGCCTTCGCGGCTCAGTCGCTCTCGGTGCTGCGAGAGCTGGGGCTGCCCGATGCGGCCGAGCACGTCAATCCCAACGGCGGAGCCATCGCGATCGGCCATCCGCTCGGCGCGAGCGGGGCGCGGCTGGTCGCCACGGCCATCAATCAATTGCAGGCCACCGGAGCCAAGCGCGCGCTGTGCACCATGTGCATCGGCGTCGGACAGGGGATCGCGCTGGCGCTCGAGCGGGTGTAGGCAAACCGCGAGGGTGCCGGAGCCGGGGCCGCTCAGACGACGCGCACGTGTAAGGTTTCCAGGCCGCCGACACGAGCCTCCAGCGCGTCGCCGGGCTGCACCGCGGCGACACCCGCGGGCGTGCCGGTATAGATCAGGTCGCCGGGCGCGAGCTGCCAGGCCGCCGACAGCTGTGCGATGATCTCCGGCACGCTGCAGATCATCTGGCTCAGCCACCCGTGCTGGCGAAGCTCGCCGTTGACGTGCAAGGTGATCTCGGCGCCGGTGATCTCACCGGCCTGCGCCGCGGGGGTGATGGGTCCGATCGGCGCGGCGTGATCGAACGCCTTGCCGATGTCCCACGGTCCGCCCCGCTTCTTCATCTGCCCCTGCAGGTCGCGACGGGTCATGTCGAGTCCGACGGCATAGCCGAAAACGTGCCGCAGGGCCTCCTGCTGCGCGATGTTGCGGCCGCCCTCCCCGAGCGCCACCACCAGCTCGACCTCGTGATGCAGATCGTGAGTGAGTCCCGGATAGGCGAGCTCTGCGGTCCGCCCCGCTTCCATCACCAGGGCCGCATCGGCGGGCTTGAGGAAGAACATCGGCGGGTCGCTCGCGCTTTGACCCATCTCCCTGGCGTGCTCGGCGTAGTTGCGGCCCACGCAGTAGATGCGGTGGACGGGGAAACGCGCCCCCGAGCCTATGACGGGCACGCTGACGACAGGGGGCGGCGCGAAGGTGTAGGTCATGGCAGACACCTTAACTCAGGTCCGTGGAGCGCATAGCATACCGGCTCACCGGACGGTCGGGTCCGCAAGTGCGCCCGGAAAAGGACGGGGAACACTTGGCCACCGCACTCGAGGCGCAGGATCTCATCCTCAACCTCGATCCCGCAGCCCCTCCGAGGCGCCTTCGCGACGCCGGCCTCGAAGCCGCCTTCGCGTTCCCGCAAGCCTTGTGGCCTTGCCCCGGTGCCTGGCCGCACCGCACCCGTCCGGTGCCCGAGCCGCTCACGGCGGCGCCGGCCGCGACCGGCGCCTGATCCGGGCCGCACATCCGGCGCAGTACCGACACGACTTGGCCGGGCATGCTCGCCACGAGCCCCATCCGGCGTTGCGCTGACAGACACCGCGCGCGCGTCCCGACCTCACCCGGCGCGCACGCCGCTCACGCAAGATCCGCTGCGAGCTCGAGCGCACAGCGCGCCACACGCTCGCGGTCCTCGATCGTCTGCATCAGTGTATCGCACAGCCGCACGGGCAGGTCCATGGCCGCCGCGAGCCGCGCATCCCTCTCGTCCAACACAAAGCCGTCGATCAGCCCGCGGTAATGCTCGCAGACGGTGAGCGGCGAGGGCGACAGGCCCAGCTCGCGCATGATCTTCGCGGTCGGACCCTTGACCGCCGTGCCCGCGACGATGGGGGTGACCGCGATGACGGGAACGCCACCGGCACGCAGGGCTTCCCGCATGCCTGGAATGGCCAACGCCGGGTCGATGCTGAGATACGGGTTCGATGGTGCAATCAGGATCGCCCGCAGCGACGGAGCACGACACGCCTGCGCCGCCGCCTCGGCTACCTGGGCGTGATCGGCTCCGCAGAACCGCAGGCCGATCACTGCCGGCTCACAGCGCCGGCGTACGAAGTACTCCTGGAACGCGAGCTCGCCGTCGGTCGTGTCCACCATGGTGCGCACGGGCTGATCGCTCATCGGCATGATCTCAGAGCAAACACCGAGACGCCGGCTCAGATCGCTCGTCACGGAGGTCAAAGTCTCTCCAGCTCGCAAGCGGCGCGTTCTTTCCACGTGCAAGGCCAGATCAGCGTCGCCCAGCCTGAACCAGGTCGGTCCGCCGAGGCTTTCCAGCACCCGCAGGAAGGTCCAGGTCTCCTCGTTGCGTCCCCAGCCGAGCTGCGCATTGGCGAGCCCGGCGAGCGTGTACAGAGTGGTGTCGAGGTCCGGACAGATGGCGAGCCCCAGGTGCTCGAAGTCATCGCCGGTGTTGACGATCACCCGCAGTGCCCCCGGGGGCAGGATCCGCTGCAACCCGAGACAAAGCTTCGCGCCGCCGATGCCTCCCGTGAGCGCAACGACCTGGCCGTCAGCGGCTTCGGTCTGCGGACTCAATGGAAAAGGTCCTCCTCGATTGGACGAATCAGGGCACTGGCGGGTGTGCTCGAGGCCGTCCAGGTGAATCCGCGGATGAGCACCGCCGGAAGCCCTTCGGCGCCTTCTCCCATGAGAAGACCGGCTGCGCAGGCGAGCAGATCCGCCATGGCCACCTCGGTGACCTGCAGCCTGCGACCACCCCGGTCCTGCTCGCCGCGCCGGTCCAGAAGCGACGGAATCCCGGCCGCGCCAAGCGCCACATGGGTGACGCCCTTGCGCCATGGGCGCCCGAAGCTGTCGGAGATGACGACTCCGAACTCCTCGAGGCCGAATCGCTCCGCGACCGAAGCGCGGAGTCTTGCAGCGGAGCTGTCCGGATCGCGCGGCAGCAGCAGCACGCGCTGCGCGCCCGGCACGTTCGAGCAATCGATGCCCGCATTGGCCATGACAAACCCCAGCCGATGGCGCACGATCAATACATTCCTCTCCTTGGCGCGCAGCACCTCGGTCGACTCGGCCAGCACCAGCTCGACCAGTCGCGGATCCTTGCCCGTCGCCGCGGCGATCTCGGCAGCGCGCGCGGATACCTGCACGGTGTCGAGGCTCACGTAGCGGTCCTCGGCCTTCGAGACCACCTTTTGCGTGACGACCAGCACATCGCGCGCCCGGGGCGTCATTCCAAGGGCGGTGAGCGTCCCGCAAAGCACCCCGCCCAGGTCATCGCCCGGATTGATCTCGCCGATTCCCGGCAAAGCGCTGAGCGTCAGGGAGCGCAATCGACCGGCCCGCCGAACCCGATCCCCGCGCCGCCGGCCGAGCAGCGTCGCTTGCCGAGCCTCAAGAGCGAGCTCGGCGCCCCCGCGGCGGCCGAGTTGGCGAGCGCGCCGGCGCGAAGATCGCTCAGCCCCGACCTTGCACCGGTCCCCGGCAGTGCCGGCGGACGGGTAAAGAGTTGCTGCGGTTCAAAGCCGGCGGCCGCGACGGCATCAACGCCACCGCCGCTCGCAATGGCCATGACAGTCGGCCGCCTCACCGTTGGCACCGGCTGCTGAAACGGCGAACTGCGTGCGTGCCGCCGCCGCCGCCCGTGATCGCCTCGCCGAGGCAGCTCCGAACGCTCGGGCAGGCGGCCGGCGGTCCTCTTCAGCGCCATCCTGCCCGCGAACGGGTCGCGCCCGAGGCGACGCACGCCGCACGACGCCGGTATCTGCGCCTGCGCGAGGCAGCCGGCGCCTACCGCGGCTTCCAACGAGGATGCGCGCATGCCGACCATCGCTATCTCATCCATCACGGAGGGCTCTTGACGTTGTGCGCCATTCTGTTCGCATCCCGCACCCACACCGCAGGCCGACCCGAACCCAGCGCGTCTGCGCGGCAGCACCGAAAAATTGAGCGGCATCCGACCGAACCAACATCGTGAACCGGCGGGCGGCGCTTGTCAACAACCGGGGTTGAGCCCGAGAGTCGCCAGCCGTTCTCGCGCCCGCGGTGCCCGCCATGCCGGCGCGCCCGGGATGCTCGGCCCGATGGGCGAATTGCGCCGAGGCGACGGATCCGCTCACCGAGCCGGCCGTCCCTTGCAAATATGCTGCGCGTAACCGCCGGCTTGCCGCCATCGGCAGCTGCGACGCGCCCCGGCAGCACGCCGGCTACCTATTGCCCCGCGCGCGCACCGGCCTGTTCTTGCACCGACACCGGCCCGAGAAGTCCCGATCGTCGCAACGGCGCGTCAGGCTGGTAGGTCGGAAGGATGGTAAAGGTATACTTTTCCTTCGTTCCCGGCTGCGCATCCCCAATGAGCCTGTTGACCCAGAGGTTTGTCACCGCCACGGACAACCTGTTGTTCCCCGGATGCACATAGCGAGTCACATTTAGTCGAAACGGCGGTGTCCACACTATCCCGACCTGCCGGCCATTCAACCGCACATCTGCAAGCTCATCGACGTTGCCGAGGTTGAGGAAGACCTTGCCGGCCGGCGAACGCGGCTGAAACTCAAAAGTGCGCGTATAAGTCGCAGTGCCCGAAAAATACCGCACGCCCGCAATTTCGCTTCTCGTCCACGACTGCAGATGTCGCACAACGATCTTCGCGGGCGCGCCACGGTGCGGCTGAAACGCAATGCTCCACGGACCGTGCAGAGCGAGCGCCCTGCTTGGCGGTGCCGCAGGCAACTGCAGCGCCTTGGTTGCTGCCGGCTCGCGAAACACGATGAATTCCGAACCATACGGCGCCAGTGACAATGGCACCCGGGTGCGGCCGCGTGAAATACGATAGCTCACCGACGCGATGTGTCCGTTGACGGGGTTCCACAGCTGCGGAGAGTATCCGGCCACATGGAAACTCGCCGTTATCCGCGCCCGCCGATTCGATCTGTTACTGACGAAAAACAGGTACCCGTCCTCGCCCAAAATACGTTCTGTCGCCCGCACTCTGGCATCGCCCCTCGAGCTCCTGTATTCGAATTGCGGCTGTATCCGCAACTTTCTCAATGCAAACCGCAACGACCCGCCGGTAAAGACGACGCCCCTGCCGACGGCGCGGATCGGCGCGGCGCCCGGACCTCCAAACAGGCGCTGCGCCAGCGCGGCGAATTTGACGGGATTGTCCTTCAGGCTCGGCGAGCCGAGGGGGCGCCTACCCACAACAGTCGCCCCATCAGACACAAGTGTGTCGATTCTCCTCAGCACCCGCAGCGTCATCCATCGGCTCGTGCCGCCCAGATAGAGCAAGCGGTAGCTCATTCCGGACTTGGTGACGATTCGACCATGCTCGACGCTCAACTTCGAAATCAGCGCGTTCGGGTCGACAAAATCGAACCCGTATCCCGGCGGAACGTCTATCCTTTTGTTGCCAAAGATCCCGGTGAGCGGTGCGGCTTGCCCGTAGAAATACGCGATCTCGGCGGCGTAATGCCCCTGCTGCAGAAGGTACGAGCAGCGCGAAAGGTAGCGGATCCAGGGAGCCGCTTGCGGCGCCCAGGTGTCGAGACGGTTGAACATCTGTCCGAAGAATCCGAGGGAAAAGCCGGGAGGGCGATCGATTGGTTGCTCCGCGGACTCGTGAATCACGACGCGATTCACGCCCAGGAGAAATTCCTCGTCCACCACCCGTTTCAGCTGCCGCGGCGCGAACGCCCAAGGTTGGTCTACCGAATCCAGCGACTCCGCCCCGATCAGCTTCTTGCCGTACACATGAGCGACCGACGCCGCGCCTTTTAGATCCGCAACATACGTCGCGTACGGTCGCTTCCCCGCCGGATACATCCACATCGCGCCCATGGGAATATCCGTATACTGGCGCATCTGCATGTCGTCGCCGAATGTGGGCCGGTGGTCCTCGAGAGCTTCACCGTACGTCACCAGACCATCTGCATGGGCGACCCGCTGTATTTCCCGGTAGTGGTTGCGTGCGAGAAGCTCCTTGATCGTATGGCGAAAGTCCCAAAGGAATTTATCGCTCTCGGCGCGGCTGCCCACGACCACGCCCGTCAGCGTAGGCAACCACGGAATGGGATTGTAGCCGCGCAGACGCTCGAAGTCGGCCAGGAGATGCGCTGTCCAATTTTGCATGCCCACCTCGGTCGAATCCGCCGTGAAAGCGCTCACGCTGCCTCGTCCAAACGGGCCTGTGATCGCGCGAAACAGACTCAGGTAGTGCACCATGTACGATTTGACGTCGGCCCGACTGAGCTTATCGACCTCCAGTCCAGTGCCGCCGGCGGGCGCCGGGTGGTTTGTCGTGCCTTCAAGGGAGTATCCAAAGCGCAGCACCACCCAATTCCCCCGTGGCGGTGTCCAGCTCAAGACGCCGGATCGGCTCATGCGCGCCGTGAGGTTTACGACACGATTTGGATTTACCACGGTATGTGGCGCAACAGGGTCATGGGAGATCAAGGCGTAATAGTTTGCGGCAATACGGAAGCCGGCCTTGGCTTCGAATTGATTGACAGTTGCCAGCGAATGCAACACGAGCTCATGAATCTTGAACGCCCGCGTCACCGGCGCTTTTCGATGCGCAGACTGCATGAGCGAGCTCAGCGGCACCGCGCCGCGGGCGTTGTACGAAAATGACGGGCCAAAATCGCTATGCGGCGACGGCGCGCGCCGCATGACGACGCGAACGTATCGCGCCGTAACCGGAGCGAAGGACTCGGTCTGCTCCGGGAAGACGGCGCCGAGAATCTGTCCAGCTCCGGGGCTGATGGTTGCGACACGCCTCCAGGTGAGCGCATTCGCACTCACATAGACCGCGATCACCATGTTCGGCATTCCGACGCACGACGCCGCCAGCGTCACTCCCTGCAGGACGACGGGTCGTGCGTAGCCGAGCTCGAGCCACGACTGACCGTTCCGCGCCGGCAAGGTCACTCCATCGGTCAGTTTTCCGTCGGACAACTCGGCAATCGCCCGGGCGCCGAGAGCTGCCGATGCCGACCGGGCCGTCGCGGGCAGCGGATCGAGCACCGGCGCACGATACGCGATGACCATGCTGTCGCGGTAGAATCTCAGGTGTGCATACCGCGGCGCACCCAGCAATCCGCCGTGCAGTCGCGCATCCTGAAACGGCCCGGTATTCGATGGCGGCAGCGGCAGGCGCCCGTGGTACGGCCGCCCACCGCGGATGATAGTCGCAGTCCATACGAGCTTTTTCATTGCCTGTGCAGGCCTCACCCAGGGACCGCCCGTCTCGCTCCAGCCGGGAGAAGAGTCTATGGACAATTCCATGTCGTCTCGTCCAGCGATGCGCGCGGCGTAGCGGAACGCGCGCTTCCACCGCGGCGTCATGTAGATCATCGGTCGCTTCACGATGCGGGGTGTGAAGATGGACACCGGGATCACGTTCACGCCGCCGATTCCGATGCCATGCATCCATTGCAGATCCTTTCGAATGCCGCGCTCGGTGAGGTTACCATTCATCCAGTGCCACCAGATCCGCGGGCGTGCCGATCTGGGAGGAGACTCGAAACCGCGGCGAAGTGGTGTACTTGCGGATGCGACGCCGGCGCCGATACCGCCGACAATGACAAGGGCGGTCGCGAACGCACATGCGCGCCCGGCGGTCGAGACGCGTTCGCCGGCCGCGTTATCTATCCTGCAAAAAAAGCTGCGCAGACGGCGGACGACTTTGCCCGCCCGCGAAGGCCGACGCCGCGCACCCGCCACAGCCCACCCCCAGAGTCTTCGCGTCATCAATCGCACCCATTCACCCCTGTGTTCGAGCAGTCGGCGATTGACGCCTGATGCGCGATTCGCCGACTGAAATCGATGCCGTCAACGCATAGTCCTCCGCGGCCCGAGCGGCCCGCGCTCGGAGCTGCCTACGCAATCGTCGCCAGCTTGCCGTACTACCCTGCAGAACCTCGATGCCGAGTTCGCACGTTTCCGCTCTAAGAGCGCGCCTGCAAGGACGTCGGGCCGGCGGTGTGGTGCGCCGGGATCGTGCCGGGATGACCTGCGCCGGCGACGCCGGCGAGGCTCGGCATGTTCGGTGCCCTTCGATTCAATGTGTATCGCGATACGGTGCTACTGTACCGTAATGCAAGTTAAGGTATACTCTTTCCGCTGCGCTGCCGCAAGTCCTCGGTAGCCTTCGGCAGCGCCGCACGCCGCCTTCGCAATGAAGCCGCGACGGCGCTGCAAACCGGCGATGCCGCCCGCCGAGGAGGCTGGGCAGCGCCGCGCGCGCCGCCTGCTGCGGACACGGGAAGATGAGCGCCGGCTTGCCGGGGCGGGCGGCTGCGGCCCCCCCCCCGGGGGCGCAAGCGTTCACCGTGCGGTCGCCCTGACGCCTCGGGGCGCACGCGCCCCCGTCCGATGCGCCAGCTCGGGCCCCTTCGCACCCCGCCTGCCGGGGCGCCCTCAGCGCGCGTGCGGTTCGGCGGGTGCGACGTTCTTGACGAATTTCACAAATTTCTGCACCAGCGGATTGTGACCCTGCTTTTTCCACACCATGACATCCGATACCTCGGTGCCCTCGCCGTGCATGGGAACGCAGTGAATCCTGTAGTTGGGATGAAACCCCACCAGGTGTGCCGACAGTACCGAGATTCCGACGCCCGCTTCCACCTTAGCCAGGATGGTCTCGAAATCCGTGGCCCACTGGGCGATCCTCAAGGTAAATCCGTGCCTCGCACAGTTCATTTCCAGATGCTTGAGCACGGAGGACTGGTCGAGGTTCGCTTCCAGGACGAACCGCTCGTCCTTCAGATCCCCGAACGTCAGCTTGCGGCGGCTGGCCAGGGGATGGTCGGGCCGCATGACCACCACTGCATTCCCGAGGTGCATGGTGTGGGTGGCCAGCGCCGAATTGTCCGCCAGCCCGACCGACAGCGTAAAGCCGACGTCGATCTGCTCCTCCTCCAGCGCCCGGGCGAGCTCCACCAAGCTGTACCGCTTCAGCTCGATGAAAATATCCGGCACGTCCGCGCGGAACCGGTTGATGCAATCCGGCAGCCAATGGGTCTCGCTGGCGCCGATGAACCCGACGGTCAGGTCCCCGACCACCCCGGCCTCCATCGCGCGCATGCGACTGATCGCGGCATCGTATTCCACAAACATCTTGGAAATCGTTTCCTTGAACAGCACGCCCTGGCGCGTGAGCCGGACCGAATGGGTGTTGCGCAGGAAAAGGGTCGCCCGCAACTGCCGCTCAAGCGCAGCGACCTGCTGGCTGATGGCAGGCTGGGTCATAAACATCGCCGCAGCGGCCTTGGTAAAGCTCTGCTGCTCGGCCACGGCCAGAAAACATCTCAGTCGCTTGAAGTCCATCCCGCCCCCCCGGCGCCGCTCGCCCAGCGGCACATTGCCGTCGTGGCGCCAGCCATCGCCTCGGCAGCATCTCAACCCCAAGGCAGACAGGCAAGTGCCGCTTCGGGACGGCGACGGAATCCGGCGGCGAGCGCCGCGCTAACAGGCCGCCAAGTCTTGGAAAGACAAGGAGAAACGCGGGCGGCAGCGGACTTGCAGGACGGAACCCGGCCCCTGGCGCAGTGAAGAGCGTGCAGATCCCGCCTCGAGGTGGCCTCCGCGCCCTTGCCCCCGCAGGATGGCCGAGGCACTCTTCAGTGCCCGATACCGCCGCTCCCGCGCAAGCAGATCGCGCCGGTCAGCCCCAAGGCTGCTTGAGCGGAACATAGCGCCCCCTGCCCGGACCATTGAACGGCCGCCCGCAGCGACCGGCCTCCCGGCTCCGGGCGGCCGTTGTGCTCGCGTGCCGCAATCCGCGCTTGCGATCAGCCTTCACCCACATCGCGCATCGGAATGCTCGAGGGCGCTGTACACGCACCCCGCGGCTACCTGCCGCTGTCGGCCGCTCGCTGGGCGGCCGGCGGCCGGCGAGCCGGCAGCCGCACGATTTCGATGGCGTCTACGACGTACGCAGGCAGCGTAAAGCCCAACCGGATTGTGCCGCTCACCCGCAGCACGCGCTGCATGGTCGACGTACCCGCGGCCGTGAGCCGCTGGCGAATGAAGCGGTATCGACCCGCCGGCAGATGACGCACGCTCAACTCGTACCGACGCACCGGCGGGTAATGCACGCTGCGGCGCGGCAGGATGCGCATGCTGAACAGATGATCCACATGCCACACCAGGCCGCCGCGGCGCGGCCCCATGTCAGCGGCCGGGATCTGATAGTTGCTGACGAGCACGCGAATCCGGCTGCCGTCGGCGTTTCGGGCCGCGAGCACCGCGAAGCCGTCGTGGTCTGTGCCGCTGCTGCGCAGCCGAATGGGTGTGTCAACCAGCGCGCCGAAGTCGATGAGCACCTGGCCGCTCGGCGTGCGCGGCGTGCCCGAGACATTGAAGAAGTGGTCGGCCCGGTAGATGGCGCTCTGATCGATCGGCGCATACTGCATGTAGATCAGAGCGCTCGCCACGAAGCTCGCCACCTGGATCGGCGGCGTCGTGTGCAGTTGCCTGAAATCGTAATTCCATTCATCCAGAAAGCTGCGGGTATGCGTGAAGCCATAGCGATCGAGCAACGCGCGCTGCGAGCGGGCAATCTCCGCAAATTGATACGGGTCATCGGCGCCGACCGAGTACCAGTGCCAGGAGAAAAAATCCAGCGGCAGATGGTGCGCGCGCACGAAAGCCAGAAATCCCTGTCGATAGGCTGTCTTTTGGTTCACCAGCGCGATGGCCGGTCCCCCGACCTGCGCGTGCGGATCGGCCGACTTCACGGCACGAGCCGCCGCGGCATACAGTGCGTAATACTGCTGCGGCGTGCCACGCCAGAAGATCTTGCCGAGATCGGGCTCGTTCCAGACTTCCCAGTATTTCACCGCATCATGCATGCCATGATCCCACCCCCGATCGTAGTGCAGCACGATATGTCGGATGATGTCGGCGTAGCGCGCCACGTTCGCCGGCGGCGGCGCCGTCGTCATGCCGCTGCGGCCGAGGCGAAACAGCACCTGCGCATGGATTCGCCTGATCCCTTCGATCAGCTTGTCCGTCGGACCGAAATGATAGCTCGCCGGATTGTCCGGATTTGCCCCGAGATTCCTGAAGATGACATTGCGCTCGATGGCGGCTGCGATTGCCGCCCGTTTGTCGGCCGGCTCCGGAATGAGCGGCGGGAGATTGCCCACGTTTGAATCGATATCACCGACACCGCCGGAATCGTGAGTGCGCACCAAGTTGACGTGCGCCGCCAGGTAGCCGCGCGTCTCATTCAGCAGCGGCATCGGCAGCAACGGGGAGCTGCCGAGGAACGTGAGGTTCGGAGCACCGTTCACGCCCCGCAGCGCCTTGAGCGCTCCGGCGTCGGACCGCGCATCGACCACGACAACCGATACCGCGCCCGGCTGCGCTGCGGCCAGCGCCGCACCGCTCATCATGAACAGCGCCAGCGCACTGGCCGCGACCCGGGAAAATCGGCCCTGCGGCGGCATCGCGCAGCCCCCAAAGGGCTCGGGCGTGCATCCGCCGCCATTGCTGTCCAAACTGCGCCATCCCGGCATGGCGAGCCACATGCCTGCCGTGCGAGTCGACGGGCTTTTTGCGATGAGCCGAAACGACATGGTACCCCCTGCAGCTTGCCTCAATAGGCGCAGCGTCGCCGCGCCCGTTCAAACAGCAGCGATCCGGCCCGCGACGCGGCCCGAGCGGCGCAAACGCCATCGCCGCGCCCGCCGCCCCGCCGCTCCGCCGCTCCGCCTGTTGCGAATCGCCACACGATGCCTCGATCCGTACCTGCCGCCCGGACCTAGTAGCGCATGCTCATGGAAATGCCCACCTCTCGCAGCGACGAGCGGCCGATCCAGCCCGACACTCCCGACACCGCTCCGTTGGGAAACGCCGGATCCACCCCGGCCGGCACGAACGCCGGGCCGCCAAACAGCGTCACCGGCTGATGCGCATTGTTCAGATCCCGTCCGAACAGGTCGACCGACCAGCGATCGTTCATGCCGCGCACGCCGAGGCGTGCCCCGACCGTCCAGTGCGCCGGATACACGAACCTCGGATCGGGACTCGGCCCGAGACGCAGCTTGGACTTGTAGTCCGCAGTCGTCCCGACGAAAGCCATCACCCTGCCGAGCGGAATCGTGTATTCCGTGGAGAGGGTGAACTTGTCCCGCGGCACGTTGACCAGCTGCATGCCGCCCATCGGCAGCGTCGTATTGGCGCCCACCAGAGCATTGGGATTCTCGCCCTGGTAGCCCGGCGGATAGACCGCCTTGTCGTAGATGTAACCGGCCGTCAGGTGCCAGTGCGGCAGCGGCCGCGCATCCGCGTTCAGCTCGATACCCTTGGTCGTGATGTTCACCGAGCTCGGCACGCACTGCAACGAGCCGAACGGGGTGAGATAACAGGTCTGCCCCTGGTAGTTGCGCACCTTTTCATCGAACAGGTCGCCCGCCAGGTACAGCCTGTTCTGCCAGACCATCCCCTTGGCTCCGATCTCGTACGAGGTGGGAACCTCCGCCGGGATGAGGGCGCCGGGCGTGGCCGCCGTCGCCGCCTCGGCCTGCGGTCCCACATAGCCCCTGGTGACCGTCGCATACGTCGTCCAGTGGCGATTGATCTCGTAGCGCACACCCGCCGTCCCCGACACGTTGTGCGCCACCAGGGTCAGAGACGCTGCGCCGACATTATTCGGAGCGAACGGCTGCAGCCCGAGGGGCGAGTCAAAATCATTGACCGTCTCGTAGGTGTACCGCAGACCGCCGATGACGGAAAACGCGTGCGTCAGGTGATACGTCAACTGGCCATACGCCGCCGTCTGCTTCATGCTGGTTTCCGTGTACGGGTCCGGCGACCCGACCTCACCGGGCGGGTTGAACGGAAAGGTGACATGGGAAAACTCCCACGGCATGTTGTACCCCAGAGTCGTGTAGTTGTTGTAAAAGAGCCCTGCGGTATATCCGAGCTTCTCCCCCGGATTCGATACCACCGTGAATTCCTGCGAGAACTGGTCCTGCGCGCCCATCCGCCCGATGGTGTAGATCTGCGGGATCTCCTGCGGCACGGCCTGGATATCATTGGAAAACGGCCCGCTTTGATCGCGACGATACGCCGTGATCGACGTCAGCGTTCCGCCCCCGAAGTCATAGGCCATCTTGACGGCGAGGCCGTAGTTCGTGTCGCTGAACTGCTGCGGGTGGTTCTCGCACCTGGCCTGGTTCGCAAACCCGGGCGTGATGCCGCATTGCGCGAGCTCCGCGGTGAGCGCCGGATCCGCATAGACGTAATTGAACGATGCCAACGACGACTCACCCGTAGGGCCGTGCTGAACTTCCCTCTGCAGGTCGGCCATGACGTTCAGTTTCAGCTTCCTGGAGATCTTCCACAGATACCGTATCCGCCCGGAATAGTTTTCCGCCAGACCCTGCCTGCCGGTGTAGGCGTTGTATTGAACGCCCCGGTAATTGTCCATCATCATCGCCACGCGAATCGCCGAATCCGCCGTGAGCGGCACGTTCACCATGCCCTGAATCGTGCGCTGCCCGAATTCCGAGCCCGCCGTTCCCTTGTGCGCATAGGACAAGTGCCAGTCCGTTGCAAACCGTTTCGGATTCGGCGCATTGGTGGTGATGACGATCACGCCGGCCGAGGAGCCGAGTCCGTAGAGGGTCACCTGCGGGCCCTCGAGCACCTGGACGCTCTTCACGTCGAACAGGTCGCTGATGTTGACGTTGCCCTCTTCGACCCCGTCGACGACGATGCCCACCGCTCCCTGGGCGGAGTTTGTAAATGACTGCGTCCCGATGCCTCTGATCATGGCCCCGCCACCGGGACTGCCAAAAGCCTGCGCGATCTCGAGCGCCGGAGTCGTCTCGCTCAGCGTCGAGATGTTGGTGATGTGCTGCTCGCGCAATTGCTCGCTGCTCACCACCTGGACCGCTTCCGGCACGTCCAGCAGAGGCTCGGCACGCTTCTGAGCCGTGACCACGATCTCCTGCAGCACGGCCGCAGGGTTCGCCTGAACGGGACTCGGCGGCGCGTTACGGGCCTGAGCGGCGCCATCGCCCATGATGGCCAGACAGGCGATGCCTCCGGTGAGCAGTGTGTAGCGGGTCTCTTTCATTGATCCCCCTCGTCGAAGTAGATGATGGTAAGTGATGAATCCGATCGATCCCGGCGCATCCGCCGCCGGCCGTGGCGGTAGCCCTGGCACTCGGGGTGCCTCATCCGGCCGTGGACCGCGTCCCGCGAGACTTCAGGTCCTTGCGCGCGACACAGCCGCCTGCCGCCTCGCGCCACATGCAGGCGAGCAGGCACTGGAACGAGTTTTTCGGCCGTCATGCTCTGCATGTGATATTTCCTGCACCCCTGTGCGACCTGCGGGCGGCCCTTGTGGGGGGCAGCTACCCGCCGCCGAGCACGGCGGTGAACGTGCGCCGGTCCCGGCCGTCAGCCGTGAAGAGGCGCTCAAACGACAGATTTTCCCCCGCGCCCCCGTTGCTGCGAGCAGCGCCGCAGCACTTGCCGCAAGTCATTCCAGCGCCCGAAGCGCGATGCCGTCGCCCGCAGCCGGGGGGCGTGCGGACCGGTTGCGCATTGGTCTGGAAAGCTCGCGCGGTTGCACTGCTGAAATTTGACTCACCGTCATGTCCGGCGACTCGACCGTCTCTCGGAATCTCTGCGGCTCCGTGGAGAAATCTAGAGCACATTTCCTTTGCACGGAAATAACACTTATCCGGGATGCTTATAAATTTATTTTATGAGCAAATCTGCCGGCCTTGAATGTCAGGGAATGAGCCTGAGGCAGGCCGGCCGCAGCCGCCAATGTCGCTCGCGTCGCTGCCGATCCCCCTGAACGCGAAAGTCCCGCTGGCATCGGCGGCGTCGGCCACGGCGGCCGTGATTTCACCTCGTTCTGGCGACCTCGCTCCAGTTGGATGCCATCGCTGCACGGCGAGCGCGGTGACCCCGCGCCTGCGGCTCGATCGACGGTGGCAAACGGCCGATCACTCGCTCGATCACCCTGCGGCATCGGCGCTGCAGCTCATCCGGGCTTCACGCCTCCATCAACGCAGGAGGTTCACCCGGACCGACCCACCGCCTCGATGACGGCCCGGGCAGCATGCGAGCGGGAATGAGGCCCCGTTCGATGATCCGATGGTACCGCCCGACCGCCACGTGCACGGCAATCGGACCGAGAGCAGCCGCTGCAGCGGCCCGACGTGTACGCCTGAGCCAGAGTGGCGCCGGGGGCGGATGCGCCCGAGCGCCGGCGCGCTCCGTTATTCGCCCCGATGCGTTCTCAGTGCGCCGCCGGCGTGTGCGAGGAGCGCGCGGTCTCCCGTCGCTCAGAGTACCATTCGGCGAGATTGAGGCGGGTCCGCCACGGGTCGGCCTCCGGCACCGGACCGCCGTCCGTGAAGTTCATCAACCGGTCGGTGCGCGTGCGGTAGCGCGGCCACGGCGGGAGGCCCTTCGGGTCCGGTTTGCCCGTCCTCGCAAAGGCCACCCAGTAGGCATGCATCTGCCGCGCCACGCGCTCGTCCTGCGCACTGGTCTGATCGCCGTAACGCGCGCGCACGGTATCAAACACGTAGGGAATCTCCGAGGCATGCATCGCGCCGAGCTTCCCGACCGGTGTATGACGTATCGACGTCGCGACGTATGAGAACCGATATTCGTACACCGGCTGACCGCGGGATGACAGGTCACGCGCGACGGCTCGTGCCGGCTCGATCATCGTCAGAGCGCCGCCGACCCGCCAGGCAGCCTGCTGCAGCGTCAACCGCCCGCTGGCATCGAACGCGGCGCGCGCCTGTGCGGCCTTCGGCCCGAACATCGCAAACAGGGCCCGGAGAGATTTCGCCTGCAGAATGCTGAGATCGCCGCTGTTCGCCCCGATCATCACCGGGACGTGGTTGCCGAGTTCCGGGTGTTCGGCGTACACCTGGGTCGGCTCCCCCTGATACAGAGAATCGAATCGAATCGGCCCCCCGACGTAACCGTTCTTTTCCGCTGCCATCATCGTCCCCATATTCAGCCCTTCGACCAGCCGGGAGGCTGGCAGGGCCCGAAGATGCGCGAGCGCGCGCAGTCCCACTCCCTCTATGCCGAAGTGTCGGGCGAGCCGCACGCCCATCGCCTCGGCAGAGGACGGCGAACCGGCGAGGGGGCGCTCCGCAAAGAGCGGACGTCCGCCGCCGGACTCGATGATGGCCCGTTGAAACAGTCCCTTCGCGAGCGGACTCATCAACAGATTGTTCACCGACATGCCCCCCGCCGACTCGCCAAAGACCGTGACATTGTGCGGGTCACCGCCGAAGGCACGTATGTTGTGCCGTACCCACCTCAGGGCCGCCAGCTGATCCATGAAGGCATAGTCGCCGAGCATCTGTCCGCGATCCTGGCGGGCAAGTCCCGGAAACGCGAAGAATCCGAAGTTGCCCAGCCGATAGTTGAAGCTGACCAGCACCACGCCATCGCGGGCGAAGGCGGTGCCGTTGTACACCGCCGGGGAGGTTCCGCCGTTGACGAAGCCGCCGCCATAGATCCACACCATCACCGGCAGGTTGTGCGCCGAGACGCCTCGAGGGCGCCAGACATTGAGGTACAGGCAGTTCTCCTTCGGCACCGTCCGCTCCGGCGCCGCATCGCCCGGGAAAGGCACCTGCATGCAGTCAGAGCCGTAGGCGAATGCCGGACGTACCCCGTTCCACGCTCTCACCGGCTGCGGCGGCGCCCACCTCAGTGCGCCCACCGGCGGGGCCGCGTACGGAATGCCCTTGAATGCGATCACCCCGCGCTGGATCCGCCCCCGAACGAGCCCGCCCTCGATCCGCGCCACCAGGGGATCGGCTGCGGCCCGCGCCGGGACCAGCCCGTGCGCCATACCCACCGTGAGCGCCGCCAGCATCGTCCCGCACGCCCTCAAGCCTCGCACCCGCCGGATCTGTCGGTCTTTTGCATTCATCGAGAGGCCTCGCAGATCCAGGATCAGTGAGCGAACACCCATCAGCATCTCATCGTCATGCGCAACAGGGAAGCCTGCCATCTCATCGGCACGTGACGCGGTAAACAGCCGGGCCATTACCCCGCAGCAACGGCACGACCCATCTCGCGCAGCGCCGCGACCGTGCCGAATGCCTCCACGCCTTCGCCGACACGCCCATCGGGTATGGCAACCACGACCCAGGGCCGCTGCGGGTCCAGCACTGTCAGCGGGCATTCGATTTCGCGAACGCCCCCGGAGCCCAGACTGATCGTGAGCAGGGTACTTTGGACTCGACCGTTGCTCACGCGCAACGCAATGCTTCGGGTGCCCACCCCGCGTGCCTCGATGCGCAGGCACACCGTGTCAGGTGCAGTCTGGCTGGCGGAGACTTTGAGATCGATTGCACGTGCGGGATCGAGATCCAGTCGGTACCGCCCGCCGTCGAGCAGCGACAACTCGCGGGAAAAGGCGCCGTAGTGAAGCTCATACCGATCCGCGGGCAACGTCAGCTCGAAGTGACCTTTGTGCACCACGGTGATCTCACCCGTTGAGACCCTGCGCAACCGCGCGCCCTGCGGGGCGACGCCCGCCACGCTCACACAACCGGGAACCCGGGCGAGGTTGGCCGCCCATCGGGCGCTCGAGAGGACCCAGATTTCCTTGTAGGGAAACACCGCATTGTTTCCCCAGGCCGGCGCATCGCCACGATAGCAGTTCATGCCCACCGGGGCACCGCCGACCAGATTCGGCAGTGAGACCGTGAAATTCTGCCACCAGTTGTAGCCCACCCCGTATACCAGGGAGCGGGAGAAGGGATTGCCGCCGATTTCCCACTGCAGCTGGCGCACGATGAGATCGGACAGATCCGCTCGCCTGCGCCCCTGCGCCGCCGCGGCGAGCCCCAGCGTCTTGGTCAGGTGCACGCAACTGGCACCGTGCCGGACGTGATCGGTCCACAACGGAAACACACGCAGACGCTGGCCTGCGGACAGGTAGGTTGCCGCCTGGTATTGCTCGCGCATCTGCTGGCGAATCAGGCTTTGCGTCACGGGACTCGGGTATACCGCATTCGGGCCCGTCCACGGCCGCTGCGCCAGCAGGTCCGCCGGAATGGGCGCATCCAGATCTGTCCGCCGCCACACCGCCGCGGGCACTACATCAAACGGTGCCGATGCCCGTGAGCCCGTGCGACAGAAGTACTCCGAGTACGCGACCAGCCCGGCATACCAGTTTATCCACTCCGGGTGATCCGGCAGTTCCTCGCACAGCGCCTGGTAGGCGAGCAACGCCCCCTCCTCGAAGCTGTTCGGAGCTCCGCTGGTGCGCTGCAATTCGTGCAGGATCCGGGTTCGAGCGGCGTCAGAATAGAAATACCCGGTGACCGCCGCACCCTCCAGGAAGCGAAACTCCTGCAGCTCGAGCACCCAGCGCGCGAATCGCACCGCCTCGCCGGCATAGCGCGGCTCCCGGGTAGCCCGATAGAGCTCCAGGGCGGTCAAGGCGATGTACCCGGCCTCGTTCTGCCACGGAACGACGTTCCAGTTCGGCACCGCCGGGCCCTGCGCCGGTGGCCCGGATCTGTCACGCAGCACCGAGGCAAAATCCTCCTCGGCCGCGCGCAGGAGCGTTGCCGCAAGACCCGGATCATCTTTCGACACGGCGCGTGCGCCGCGCACTTCCGCCAGTGCCGCGGTCAGATTCTTGAACGTGTCCGAGCCCACGTTCTCCTGCACCACCTCGCCCAAGGTACCGGGGATCGTCTCGGTGAAGTAGCTGTATTCGCCCGCCAGGCAGCGCAGCCCCGGACCGAACCGCATGCGCACGATCCACTCCAGACCCCACCGCGCCTCCTCGAGCGCGCGCGCCGAGAGCTGCGGGTCGCAGACACGAAGCGCGTCGGACAAATCGAGCAGCGCGCATACGGACATCGCCGTGTTGTCCGGATGCTGGGTGAGATTGGCGGCATCGTGCCAGCCACCGCCCACGACTCGTCTGTCTCCCTTGTATTGCACAAATACGTTGCAGTGACACGCATCATGCGCGCCCGGAACCGCGAAACCGCAGCGCAGCCCGTAGTACGCGTTCAGGGTCGCCTCCACGAGCGGGCGCCATGGATGGTCATCGATCGTGAAGCTCTCGGTCTGCGCCTGCTCCGACCGCAGCCGGTAGCGGCCGGGCCGGGTGATGTGGCTGAAGTCAAAGGCCGCGTAGCGGCCCAGAGGAGTCTGCATGTCCGCGGCGTGGAGTTCGGTGATCGTCCGTCCGGTCTCGGCATCGAACAGCGTGAGGCTGCGTGGACCGTCGCTGCCCGCCAAGGCGAGCTTGCGCGCGCCGACACCATAACCCAGGTGGCTGAATGAGAGCGTGTGCGGCGCGATCTGCCAGCCTTCGACCTGCTCCGCCTCGATCTTCTCGAGGCGAAGCTGGTCAAGATCATAGGTCAGTCGACTTCGCGCCTTGCGAAACGGCAGTCCTGCTATCGGCTGGAACAGCTCCAGCGCGATCACTCTGTCGCGCCGCATTTCCGGGAATTCCCAGGAGAGAAAATTCCATTCTCCTTGCTTCATCCCGGACAGATAATGCACCGCCACCGGATCGCAGGGACCGGCCGGCGCACCCTCGCAAATGAGTTGCAGCGAAACACACGTCACCGGATCGCCCATCGGATGCACATAGCACCACAGGGACAGCCGGTTAAAGGCGCTCCAATCCTGCGGCTCACTGAACGGCAGGCGCGCCCAGGCCGCATACGGCAGAAAGTCGAACAGTGGCGCACTGCCGCTGAACGATCCGTTCGGCCGCCGCGAGGCGCGCACGTATTGCATGTTGAGCTGCTGCACGGAGAATCGCAGCGATCGGCGCCCCTGCCTGGCTCGATCCTCGGTGTAGCTCAGTTGCACGACGTTGGATGCCACCCAACCTCTGTCGTGCTCCATGTCGTCTATGACGAGCGAGCCCGTCACCCGCTTCGTCAGCTCGCGCGCATCCAGGGAATAGCGCAGATCCGGCTCGAGCAGCGCCCGAACCGGCCAGGAGTAGACTGAAGCTGGGGCTGGGTTTGCCGCCGCGGCCGCAGCGGCAGCCGGTTTCGCCTCCGCCCAGATCGGGCGAACGGGCAGCGCCAGCAGCGACGCTCCCTGCAGCAGTTGCCGGCGCGTCAACCGGCTTTTCTCGACACCATTCCTGTCAGACATGCCACCCCCGTTCACTGTAGTAGCGGATTGAATTCCGTGCCTGCGCAAGCGCCGCCGTCGCCTGCGCTCTCGGACGCGTGGCGTCCCACCGATCCACGATCGACGCCGGCGTGCCCAGCCGCATGCCGAACATCGTCGATGCCGACTCGCGCGGGCGTCCGCGGCGCGAGGATTGTCGCCGCGGACTGCACGGCCGGCGGCGACATGCTCGTGGGGATGCCTCGGTGAGGCGACATCGCTCCGCAATTCGACTGCGAGCGGTCAGGCTGTTGCGAATGCGCGCCGCAGGGCATTCTGCCACGCGTGCCTGAACTCTTGCGACAATATGGCATGGGGGGCCACGAAATCAAAGCCGTGGAAAGCGCCCGGGATCACGAGCAGTTCCGTCGGCACGGCCGAATCCATCAGTCGTCTGGCGTATTCGATGTCCTCATTCGCAAATAAATCGATCGAGCCGACCCCGATGAATGTCGGCGGCAGCCCGGCCAGATTGCTCACCAGGGCGGGCACGGAGCCGGGCGGAACGTTCACGCTGCCGGCGGGCTCCCCGAGCAGCGCACTCCATCCGAATCGATTGTTCTGCCGTGTCCAGATGAACTGACCCATGAAGCGGGGCACCGAGCGAGTCGAGCCCGTTCGGTCATCGAGCATGGGATAGATCAGGACCTGAAATGCGACCGGGACCTGACCCCGATTACGCGCGGCTATCGCCAACATCGCAGCGAGGCCGCCGCCGGCACTTTCCCCCATGATGGCGATTCGATCCGGGTCGATGCCAAGCTCGCGTGCGTGCGTGTGCATCCACAGGAGCGCGGCGTAATTGTCGTCCACGGGCCCCGGGAATGGTGTCTCGGGCGCAAGCCGATACTCTGGCGCCACGACCACGCAGCCGCAGGTCGCAGCGATGTGCTGAGTGAACCGCAAAATGCCACGCGCGCTGCCCGCAATGAAGCCGCCGCCGTGAATGTGCAGCACGGCGGGTTTGGTCCCACCCGGTTCGGCACCGATCACGTAGACCGGTACATTCGGATCTCCATCGAAACCCGGAACGAGGCGCCTGACGACTTTCGGGCTGCGCCGAACGGGTGCCGTGAACTCGTTCATCATCGCGCGGAGCTTTGGCAGATTGGCCCGTGTGATAGGACCGAACCTGCCCTGGTGCGGCAATTTTTCCAAGGCGCTGCGGAACTCCGGATTCACGAGCGTCATTGGATTGACGTCTGACACGGAATCCTTCGCGGCGAATGCCGCTGCGGCCCTTGGCAGGCCCGCGCCGGCTGCCGCCGCGCCGGACAGAAGCATGAAATCGCGTCGTGACAGCATCGGGCATCTCCATCGATTTACGACGAAATCATTTCTCCGGGGCGGCAGGTGACCGTGGTTGCCCCGCCGATCGCTCGCGCGCTCCCGGATGACCGCCGGTTCGCCGGCGAACGCCCAGCGTATTCGGCGCCACTCATTCTAACTGGACGTCAACTGCCCGCTCATCGGCAGAATTTATGAGCATCCCCGCCATTCATTATTTCCGTCCGACCGCGATCCGATTTATGTTCCGCCACGGATCTGTTCGCGACCTCTGCGGGCGGCAAGTCCGCGCGCCGATGTTGCAAGACTGCACGTACCCCGACGCCGGCGGCCCGTGAGCGAAACAACCTGTTTTGCCCGCAGGGCACGGCGACACCGGGCCTCGGAGAGTGACACCATGACGATAGCCAGCGCTCAATCGCCAACCGCCCGATCAGGCCGGATGAGCCGGCAGACTTGCCGGCGTGCACACCGGAGCGCGCGCTGATGGCGGCGAATGATTCAGACTCGACTGCGGGAGCAGGCGACGCCGGCCCACCCGGAGTAAGCGTGTCGCGGCGCTCCGTGGTGGCGGCCGCGGTGGCATCGGCCGCCGTGTTCGCCGAAAGCATCGGCCGCGCTTCGGCCACGGCGGCACGGCTCGAGCCTGGACACATGCAGGAGGATTTCCACACCCCTGGCCTGGAATTCGTGTTCCAGGCCACGGTCAGCATCGCCCCGGTGATCAGCTTCGGGCGGGTCAGTTACGGACTGCGGCGCATCATTCCGATCACCGGCGGACGGTTCCACGGTCCCAGGCTGTCCGGCGAGGTGCTCGACGAGGGACAGGACACGCAGCTCGTGCGTCCCGATGGCGTGACGGAAATCTGCGCTCGCTATGCCCTGCGCGCCGATGACGGCGAGCTCATCTATATCATCAACAGCGGCCTGATCGTTCCAGGGGCGTCCCCGACGGCGAAGCCGAGCTATGTGCGAACGCAGCCGAAATTCGAGGCGGCGGTGGGCGGACGCTACGAGTGGCTGAATAAATCCCTGTTCATCGGCACACTCCATCCTTTGCCGGTGGAGCAACGCGCGGTCGTCATTCGGGTATTTCGGGTCACGTAGCCGCTGCAGGGCTGACATGCGCGGATCCTGCGCGTGCCGCCGGAAGGCGGCGGCCTCGATCGGCTCGCGGCACCGGCGCTCGGCCTGCTCAGCCCCGGTCATGCCCTGAGCGGCGAGACCGCCGCGGCCCGCGTGCTCAGCGCCGCGGCAGCGCCGGCTCCTTGTGACCGCCGAATTTCGCGCGCATCGCCGAGAGCATCTTCTCGGCGAAGGTATGCTCCTGGCGCGAGCGGAACCGCGCATAGAGCGCGGCGGTCAGCACTTCGGCCGGCACGGCTTCCTCGACCGCCGCCTGCACCGTCCAGCGGCCCTCGCCCGAATCCTCGACCACCCCGGAAAAGCCGGCCAGCTGAGGATCCTCGACCAGCGCCTCGGCCGCCAGATCCAGCAGCCACGACGCGACGACGCTGCCCCGACGCCAGAGCTCGGCCACGTCGGCGAGATCCAGATCGTAGCGACGGTCCTCGGGAACGCTCCCTTTGGACACGTTGCGCAGGATGTCGAATCCTTCGGCCATGGCCTGCATCATGCCGTATTCGATGCCGTTGTGAATCATCTTGACGAAATGACCCGCCCCGGCGGGGCCGCAATACAGATAGCCGCGCTCGATGCGCGGGTCGCGCGCTTGCCGGCCGCGGGTGCGCACGATCTGCCCGCCACCCGGCGCGAGAGAGGCGAAAACAGAGTCGAGCCGCTCGAATGCCGCCCGCTCCCCACCGATCATCATGCAGTAGCCGCGCTCCAGCCCGGCAATCCCGCCACTCGTGCCGACATCGAGATAGGCAATGCCCCGTTCGCGCAGCTCGGCGGCGCGACGCACGTCATCCTGGTAAAAACTGTTGCCGCCGTCGATCAGCACATCACCGGCGGCAAGGCGCAACCTCATCTCGCGTACGCTCGTCTCGGTGATTGCGCCGTGCGCAACCATCAGCCAGACCGCGCGCGGCGGGGTCAACCGGGCGACGAGCTCATCGAGCGTCCTCGCGCCCGTGGCCCCTTCGGCCGCAAGCCGGTCGACGGCCGCGCCGTCGACGTCATATACGACGCAATCATGTCCCGAGCGCATCAGGCGCCGAACCATGTTCGCGCCCATGCGGCCCAGGCCGATCATACCCAGTTGCATCTGCAGATCTCCTCGCCCATTTTTCCGTTACGGCACAGACTGCGGACGCGGCTCAGCCGAAGGCCTGGCGCAGCCTCGGCGCCACATGCTGCGAAAACAGCCGCAGGAACCGCGCCTGGTCCGGACCCGGAGCGTGGAACACCAGGTGCGTGAAGCCGAGCTCGAGGTATGGACGAAGCTTCTCGAGGATTTCCCCGGCATCGTCGCTCACGATCCAGCGCGAGGCGGCGCGCTCGATGGGCAGCCCGTCGGCGAGCTTCTCCATTTGCAGCGGATCCTGCACGTTCATCTTCTCGTCCGGCGTCAAGGCGAGCGCGCCCCAGAGGCGCGTGTCCTGCAGCGCCCGCTGCCGGTCCAGATCGAACGACAATTTGATCTCGATCATCCGCTCGATGTCCTGGCTCGACCGCCCGGCCTTCTGCAGACCCGCGTCGACGTTCGGCAGCAGGGTCTCGCTGTACAGGCTCCAGTTCTTGCCGCTGGTGCAGATGAAGCCCTGCGCATGCTCGCCGGCGAACTTCGCCATGAGCGGGCCGGCACCGGCCACATAGATCGGCACGCTGCCCTGCGGACGCTCGTAGATCGTGGCCCTATCGGTACGGTAAAAGCGTCCCTCATAGGTCACGCGCTCCTCCCGCCAGAGCCTCTGGATCAGCTCCACGGCCTCCTTGAATCGCGCGGTGCGCTCCTTCTGCTCCGGCCATGCCATGCCGCTCGAGGGCACTTCATTGAGCGACTCGCCGGTGCCGATGCCGAGCGCCACGCGGCCGGGGAACATCGCGCCAAGGGTGCCGAACGCCTGCGCCACGATCGAGGGGTGATAGCGGAACGTCGGTGTCAGCACGCTGGTGCCCATCAGCACCCGTGAGGTCTTCGCGCCGAGCGCCCCGAGCCAGGCGAGCGAGAACGGCGCCTGGCCGCCGCTGTGCCGCCATGGCTGAAAATGATCGCTGATCCACACCGAATCGAGGCCCACCTGCTCGGCGATCACGCCGTACTCGAGCAGTTCTTTGCCGCAGAACTGCTCGGCCGACGCCTTATAACCCAGTTTCAACATGATGCACCTCATACTTGTCCGCATGCGATCCGTTTCCGTCATTGCCGCCGCTCAGCCGCGATGCGCCGCCCGCCATGACCTGCACCGGCTGCGGGCTGCCGAGGCCGCCCTCAACCATAGCCGCGCGCATCCCGCAGGAATTCGTCCGTCGGCCGCTGCAGCAGAAAGGAGCTGACGAAATCCACCCAGGGATCGAGAAACGGGTAACAGCCATAGGTGGCCCACGGCGGCACGGTATAGGCAGGCGGCGCCTCGATCACCGCGTGCCGCCAGTCGGCGAAGGACTCATACCACAGCTCACACACACGATCCCACTGCGCCATGACGCTGCCGGCCGGCGGCGTGGCTGCGGGCGGCCAGTTGCCCGGCAGTGCCCGCGGCTCCCTGAGCGTGCGGTAGCTGAAGAATCGCCACAATCCGCGCTGCCGCTTGACCTGCGGCACGTGGGTCTTCAGAAACCACTCCTCCGCGTCCTCGAAGCGCACACCCCTCGGATACCTCATCAGGACATACCAACGCAGCACGTTCTTCTGTCCGACAGACACATCGTGTCCGATAAAGTCCTCGGTCGGCTGCCACGGAATAAAACAGGTCGCAACCCTGGGCCACACCGGCGGCAGCGTGAAGCACAGGTTCCCCTGCGGGCCGGGCCGGGGCAATTCCCGCCACCAGCCCTCGGTCACCCTCCAGTTGTAGAAGCCGTAGGCGCGCGCCTCGGCCGGCGCATCCACCGGAAGGTAGGAATCATGGCGCGCCTGCCAGGGGCCGAAGCGGCGCACCACCTCGGGCGAATGATCCTTGTAGTACCAACGCTCCATGGCGGCGATCGCGTCCATCGGGATATCGTGCATCACGATGCTCTTGAGCAGCCGCTGCGGCGGATGGCCCATGCTGGTTTCCTCTTCGGCTCTGCGCATCTTCCGACGGCCCGCTATGAGCGTGCCCAGCCTCTGCCGGCAAAGGGCGGCAGGTGCTGCCGGATGCCCTTTGCCGCGGCACTCACGCGGACGAGCCGGGCCCGGGTCCCCCCGCCGATCAGCGTGTCTGCATTGGCAAGCCGCCGGGCGGCGCCGATGAACGGGCTGAAGAGCGTTCGCTTCGTGCCGACGTACCGCCGCCTGTCCCGCCGGGTCGCCGGATCGATCCCGAGCGCGCGCGCGCCGCACACCGCTGCAGGGTCGAGCGGCAAATGTCCGCGCTCTGCCTCGTTGTCAAACACCAGCAGGTCTTCGGCGTCCGGCAGTCCTTTCCGGATCATGCGCGCATCGGGTTGTGCGCTGAAGCCCTCGACCGGGGGCGGGACCTTCTTTCCGGTATCGTAGCGCGCGCCTGCCATGATCACGCTGCGCACGGGCCGCCCTTACGGTACCCGGGTGTCGTTCACGCGGCTCCTCCTGATCAGCCGTTTCCGCCATGCCTTGCGCCCCGAGGCGCGCGCCGCCGTGGGGCATGCGTCGAGTACCTGTGGCGAAATTGCTCCGTCCGGGCGTGCGCTGCGCCGCTCTCATCGCTGC
Organism: Pseudomonadota bacterium; assembly: GCA_021792755.1. Taxonomy (GTDB): domain Bacteria; phylum Pseudomonadota; class Gammaproteobacteria; order Steroidobacterales; family Steroidobacteraceae; genus 13-2-20CM-66-19. The sequence goes on along the minus strand of JAJYUA010000002.1, from coordinate 12,379 downwards.
TCGCAGCTCGCGCCGCTGCAGCTGTCCCGCGTCAGCTCGCGGTATCGCGGCAACTCGCCATACAGGGTGGTGCGCTGGCGCGCATCGCGACCGATTGCGCTCGCCAGGGCGCGCATGCGGGTGGTGTCGAATTCCTGGCCATTGAGGCCGCCGGCGGCGCGGGTGATCGACTCGTCCATCAGCACCCCGCCAAGATCGTTCGCTCCGGCCTGCAGGCAGAAGGCGGCTCCGCCGGCGCCCATCTTCACCCAGGAGGTCTGGACGTTGACGATGTGCGGATGCAGCACGAGGCGCGCCACCGCATGCATGAGCACGGCTTCGCGGAATGTCGGGCCCGGCCGCACGGCGCGCTTTTTCCACATCGGCGCTTCCATGTGCACGAACGGCAGGGGCACGAACTCGGTGAAGCCGCCAAAGCTCTTCTGATGCTCGCGAATGCGCAGCAGATGGCGCGCCCAGTGCCAGGGCCGATCCACATGACCGTACATGATAGTGGCGGTCGATTGCAGGCCTGCGCCATGGGCTGCCCGCATCACCGCGAACCATTCCTCGGTATTGATCTTGTCGGGAGAGAGGACGGCGCGCACTTCATCATCGAGAATCTCCGCCGCGGTGCCCGGCAGGGTCGAAAGCCCCGCCTGCACCAGCCGTGTAACGTAGTCATCGAGTGACAGCCCCAGAGTGCGCGCGCCATGGGTGATCTCCTGGGGCGAGAAGGCGTGCACGTGCATGGCCGGAACCGCGGTCTTCACGGCCCGCACGATGTCGAGGTAGGTCTCGCCGGTGTAGTCCGGATGGATGCCGCCCTGCAGGCACACCTCGGTGGCACCGCGCTCCCAGGCCTCCCGGGTGCGCGCGGCGATCTGCCGCAGGTCGAGCCGGTAGGCCGGCCCGCGCATGGCGCGCGAGCCGGACTTGGCGAAGGCGCAGAACGCGCATTTGTAGAGGCAGATGTTGGTGTAGTTGATGTTGCGGTTGACCACGAAAGTGACGGTCTCGCCGGCGACGCGGCTGCGCAGCGCATCGGCGGCGCCGATCAGCGCGCCGAGGTCCGGACCGTCCACGCCGAACAGCGCCACGATCTGCTCTTCGCTCAGGTCATCGCCGTCCTCGGCACGCGCCAGGATCGCCGCGGTCGAGGCCGAGGGTCTGCCGCCGCGCAGCCACTGATGCGCATAGGCGGGCACCGGCATGGCGGCACCGGTGATCCAGCCGCAGGCCCGTGCGAGACCTCGTGCATCGGTCCTGTGCACGACCGGTCTCGCCTGAGTCGAGTCCACCCAGCGCTCGGCGGCGCGTGCATAGGCGGGCGCGATCGCCAGACGCTCGAGCAGCACGCGGCCGGCGTCCGCCGTCTTTCGTGCCAGCGCATCGAGCTGTGGCCAGGGCGCTTCGGGATTGACGTGATCGAGCGTTACCGGTGACACCCCGCCCCAGTCATTGACTCCGGCCCTAATGAGCGCGGCGAGGTCGCTCTGCAGGTTGGGCGGCGCCTGCAGGCTCATCGCGCTGCCGAAGATGAGGCGCGCCGCCGCAATGGTCCACAGGTGCTCGCTGAGCGCAGGCTCCGGCGCATTCGCCATGCGCGTGCCCGGCTTGGGCTTGAAGTTCTGCAGGATCACCTCCTGGATGTGTCCATGGCGCTGCTGAATCTCACGCAGCGCCAGCAAGGCTTCGATGCGCTCGGTCCGTGTCTCGCCGATCCCGACCAGAAGGCCCGTGGTGAAGGGCACCCGCGCCTCACCGGCCGCGCTGAGCGTCGCCAGACGCGCCGCCGGGGCCTTGTCGGGCGAGCCGAAATGCGGCCCTCCCTTGGCGCACAGCCGTGTCGCGGCCGTCTCCAGCATCAAGCCCATCGAGACCGACACCCGGCGCAATTTTTCGATGTCTTCGCGGGACATCACGCCGGGATTGAGATGGGGCAGGAGCCCGGTCTCCTGCTGGACCCGCTGCGCGACATGCGCCAGATACTCGAGGGTGCTCGCAAAGCCCATTGCCTCGAGTGCCTGACGCGCGGCGGCGTAGCGCAGCTCCGGCTGGTCGCCGAGCGTGAACAGAGCTTCCTTGCAGCCGGCTTGCGCCCCGGCCCGCGCAATCGCCACCGCCTCGTCCGCCGACAGATAGGCCCGCGCCAGCTTCCCGGGCGCCTTGGCGAAGGTGCAGTAGTGGCAGACGTCGCGGCAGAGCTGCGTCAGCGGGATGAACACCTTGCGCGAATAGGTCACCGTGCGGCCGAAGCCCTCGAGCGTCAGGGCTTCGCTCACCTCCATCAGGGCTTCGAGCGGCATGGCGGGCAGGCTCAGCGCCTCCTCGCCCGACAGCCCCCCGCCCAGTGCGGACCGATCGCGTATCCTCTGCCACGTGCTCATGAAGCCTGCCTAATCGCATCGGGTCGATGCACGGTCTTGAAGGCGCTGAGCGCCTGCGGTTCATCCAGATCGAAGCCCAGACCGGGTCGTCGAGCGATCTGCGGGCCCAATCCCAGCGCGCACGCCTGGCGAGCATGGCGAGCAAAGCTGTTGCGGCCGAACAGAAATCGAAACCCCGCCGGGCCGAGCCGCTGCAAATCAAGCGCAATCGCATTGGTGCCCGTGCCCTGCCGATCGCTCGCCAGCGCACAACCGCCGGCGCGCATCTGCGCCAGCAGCACCGCCACATCGTCCGTACCCACGCATGGCAGATCGCCCGGCAGCACCAGCACTTCGCGTGCACCAAGACGCCTCAGCGCCGCTACCGCACTGCCCAACGCCCGGTTCAGTCCGCGACCCCGCTCTGGCAGCAGGTGAATGTCCGCGGATACCAGGTCGCGCTCCGGGCTGGCGATCGCCACATGATCGACGCCGGGTGCCGCCGCCAGCACGCCCAAGACATGGTCCAGCATGGACCGTACCAGCGCGATCCGCGCGGGCGGATCGAGCACCGGCGCCAGACGCGACTTGCCCTCGGCACGCGCCTTGACCGGAACCAGCGCCCAGCAGCTCATCGCCCGCCTTGCCGAAGCGGCACGGAACGAGTCAGACCCTTAACTGTGACACTCACGGGAACAGTTCCTCGGCCGGCGGCCGGCCCACGCCGGTCGCATCGCAGGGTGATGCATCGCAACCGGACCCGCGCACCAGCGCCTCCGGTATGCCCTGCGCGCCCTCTGCCATCACCGGCCCGGCCGCCGCCAGCGCATGCGCCATTGCGGCCGCACCGGCGTCTGCCAGTCGCTCACCCCGGGGCACCGGCCGGCGCCCGAGCCCTCGACCGCGCTCATGCAGCCTGTTTACCGGTCGCGAAAGGCGGGGATCACCGCCTGGCCCATCAGTCGGATCGTATCCTCGCTGTACGCCGGATCCATTCCGCCGAAATGTTGGGAAAGCACCGGATGGGTGATGCCGAGTTGCTGGATCCTCCCGCAAGCCTCCAGCGCATCGTCCGGCGTGCCGATGATGAACGGCGAGCCGAGGAAGTTCAGCTTCTTCAGGCTTTCGACGTCCCGGGAATCGGGCAATGGATCCACGCCGAAATAACCGCCGGGCTTTTTGCGAAACATCTCGAAGTCCGGATGTCGGTCGAACTCGGCCTTGTAGTAGCCGAGGAAGCTCAGCATCGCCGGTCCGGCCCGCCGCCACGCCTCTTCGCGTGTGTTGGCGAGCAGCATGCACACGATCATCGATTTGTTGAATTGACCGGGATCGCGGCCGTGCTCGCGCAGCTTCTGCTCGTACAGATCAAAGCCCGTGCCCGAGCCCGCCAGGTGGTACCCGAACCGGGCCGCCCTGTCGATCGCACGCGGCGCATTGCCCGCCATCCAGATCGGTGCCCTGGGCTGCACCGGCCGCGGCACCAGGCTGAAATTCTTCAGGTTGAAGTGCTTGCCGGAGAAGGAAAAACTCTTCTGCTCCCACAGGCCGGCGATCACCTGCAGGCCCTCCTCCATGCGCGAGCCGCGCTCCTTGCGGGAGATGCCGAAGGCCTCGAACTCATCCTGGAAGTTGCCGATCCCCAGGCCGAGCTCGAGGCGCCCGTTCGACAACAGGTCGACGATCGCCGCCTGCTCGGCGATGTGAATCGGGTGATACAGCGGCATGACGACGATGTAGCTGCCGAGGCGTACGCGGCGCGTGCGCGTGGCGAGCACCGCCAGAGTCGACATCGCCGCGGGAAAGTAGTGCTCGCTGCCGTGATGTTCGGCCACCCACACATGATCGAACCCCACATCTTCCGCGAGCACCGACTGGGCAATCTGGCTTTCCATCAGGCGCGAATAGGGAATGAACGTTTCCTTGGGATTGGAAAACGTCAATGAAATGCCGAATCTCATGGTTGCATTGCTCCTGGCGACCGCTTCCGCCCAATTCGCTTCGGTCGGGCTTCTGGCAAGCGATGCACGTGCTTGCCGACTGCAATCTCAGCCCGAGGCGCGCATCACGCCTACTGATGCTGAAAAAATAGAGCACTTCATGACAGCGCGGAAATAATACTTTCCCGGGAGTCTTATAAATTTCTCTTATAAACACGGCGATATTGCTTTGAGTCCCATGCGGGCCGGCAATGCGCAGCCATGCCTGCGGTCGAACCCCGCTCGGACAAACTCCGCCCGGTCGACCTCACCGCGCGCGAGCGCATCGAGGCGCACAGCGTCATTCTCGCCCTCCTACAGCCCTTGCACCGCGTTATTCCGCCGCGCCGCCTGCATCAGTGACGGTCGGCAGGCTGGCAAGGTGGAGCACTCGATCCGGGACCTGGTCCGACAGCGACTGTTCGGGATCGCGTGCGGCTACGCCGACTGCAATGATGCGGCGCGGTTGGCCGAGGACCCTATCCAAAAGCTGCTGATCGGGCGCGATCCTCTGACGGGTGCAGCGCTGGCTTCGCAGCCGACGCTCTCGGGCTTTGAGAACGCCCCGCGTCGGGCGGATCTTTACCGCATGGGCGAGGGGCTGGCCGAGAGTGTGATCGAGCGGCTGCGGGCGACGTTCCCCAAGGCGCGCATCCTCGTTCGGCTCGACGGTGGGTTTGGCGGTCCGGAGCTGTTGAACTTCCTGGAGGATGAGGCAAAGGTCGACTACATCATCGGCATGGCGGAAAACAAGGTCTTGAAGCGCCGTGCCCAGCGGCGGATGGGCCGGGCGCGACGGCTCTCGAAACGTCGCGGCAAGACCGCGAACGTGTTTGGCGAGACGCGCTGCGCGGCCAAGAGCTGGAAGGGCCGCAAGCGTCGCGTGCTGATCAAGGCGGAAGTGGTGCGCCTGGAGGGCCGGGAGCCGAAGGATAATGAGCGCTTCGTGGTGACCAACCTGAGGCTCTCCCCGGCATCTGTATAAGAAGGTCTACTGCGGTCGCGGCAAGATCGAGAACAGGATCAAAGAGCTTCACCACGGCCTTGAGATCGACCGCACCAGCTGCACGAGCTTTCTGGCCAACCAGCTGCGGGTCCTGCTCACCGCCGCCGCCTACGTTCTGATGCAGGAGTTGCGCCTGAGCGCCCGCGGCAGCGAGTGTGCGACTGCCCAAGTCAGCACCCTGCGTGAGCGGTTCCTGAAGCTCGGCGTCTGGATCGAGCGTTCCGTGCGGCGCATCGTGTTGCACCTGCCGCAATCCTCTCCCTACCTCTGCGACTGGCTGCGCATCGCCCGCTCGGTGGGCGCCGTGCCGGCGTAGCAACACCTCGATATCCTCGCTCTGCACTCGTCATCGACCTTCGATGAGGAGTTGGCTCGCCCACAGCACACCGATGTTGGCATAAATCAACGGTTATGCACATAAAAAACGTCGGTAAGCCACCGATCGGTCATCGAGAACTGCCTCTGCCCCCCCCCCCCAAAGCCGGCTACCCGGAGTGATCTGTCCCAACATCGCACCGTGCACGAATGATGCGAGCTAGACACGCCCGCGAATTGGAACCGAGCATTTGGCAAAGCCGCGGCTCTCAGCGTTGAAAATCCACCGGCGCAGAGTTGCCTCCGTCAGGGCCGGGTTCAACTCAGCGAGCTGGGCTGCGGTCAGAATTTTCTGAACGTCCCTGGCGGTGATCTCCCAATTTACGTCTGAGTTGTCATGGGGACCGCTGAGATTCAGCTCCTCGGCGGGTGACCGCCTGGAAGCAGGTTCAGGCACTCGGTCAGCGGACCGCTGCTGCGCTATCCGTCCGCCGAACACCATTATATGTGAATTTAGCTACCTCAGTCCAATTTAGCTAATGTCACATATTGCAACTCAATTGGATATATGCGATATTATCTATGGAGGGATCACATAGATGAACTCGCATATAAAGCCAGTCCGCATGGACCGCCTACCTGAGACCATCAGTCGGGAGCTGAAAGCGGCCCGCCTTCGCCGTAGCTGGAGCCAGACCGAGGCCGGAAAGCACGCAGGTCTTCCCCAGACCCATATCTCCGGTATTGAGACCGGCCGTATCGTGCCGCGATTCGATACCTTGCTCGATCTGGTGCGGGTGCTCGGCATGGATCTGGTTCTGGTGCCACAGTCCCTCGTTCCTGCTGTCAACGCCCTGGTGCGTGACAGCCACACTCGCAAAACCGACGAGCGCCCGCTCTATGCTGCCGACGACGATGATGATGATGGCGGTGGTGATGGTGGTGGTGATGGTGGTGACGCATCATGAGCGGCTCCACCAAACAGCCAGCCGCGCTCGCTGTCCTCCTCCACGGCACACGGATCGGCGTCATCAACCGCCTTTCCGGTGACAGATATCTTTTTGCCTTCGATGAGGCCTATGTCGAGGACACCAACCGACCGACGCTAAGCCTGTCCTATAAGGGCGCTTCTGGTTTGGTGACGACGGTGAAACCGACAGCGATGCGCCTGCCAGCTTTTTTTTCCAATCTGCTGCCGGAAGGTGCCTTGCGCGACTACCTGGCGGCTAGAGCGGGCGTGAAGCCCGGACCGGAGTTCATCCTCCTCTGGCAATTAGGCGCCGATCTGCCCGGAGCCGTCACGGTCGAACCGCTCGACGACAAATGGGCGCCGGAGCCGAAGGTCGAGAAAGACGGCGGTACGGATAATGCCCCTGCCCCACTGAAATTCTCGCTGGCAGGCGTGCAGATGAAGTTTTCCGCGATTGTGAAGGACAAGGGACATCTTACGATACCGGCCAACGGCATCGGCGGCTCGTGGATCGTTAAGCTGCCGTCGCCCCATTATCCAGCCATTGCTGAAAATGAATACGCGATGATGGAGCTTGCGCGCAGTATCGGTATCGACGTACCCGAGATCCGACTGCTGCCGGTCGACGAGATCGCTGGCGTGCCTGAAGACATGAAATGCGTAGGCGTTCAGGCGCTTGCCGTCCGCCGTTTCGACCGCAAGGCACACGGAGGCCGCGTGCACATGGAAGACTTCGCCCAAGTATTCGGCATCTATCCGGACGACAAGTACAAAGGACGCAATTACGCCAATATCGCCGCCGTGCTCGCTGCCGAGGCGGGTGCGGGCGCTGTCCACGAATTCATGCGGCGGTTGGTCTTCACGGTGCTGACCGGCAATGGTGACATGCATCTCAAGAACTGGACCCTGCTCTACCCGGACAGCCGGGTCCCCGTTCTGTCACCCGCCTATGATCTGGTGGCGACGGTCCCCTACCTCCCGAAGGACAATCTGGCCCTCAACTTCGGTGGCGAGAAGAACATCAGCCAAATCACGCCCGATCAGGTGCGCCGCTTCGCAGACAAGGCACGTCTGTCGGTCAACCAGCTATGGACGATTGCGCAGGAGACATCGGCCCACATCGTGGATGCTTGGCGTGATCACGCAGCGAAGGATTTGTTGCCCGCAGAAGTCCGCGAAGCAATCGACAGGCAGATCAAACGCGCAGCCATCTAATCGAACCGAAGCATTGCGAGCGAAAGGCTGTCGGTCGCTGTTGGCCGGCATTGGCTCTCACTGTGCCAAATTGCGCCCAAGGGCCAAATTTGGCGACCACCTGCGCCTCGCGCAGGCTCAGCAAAGCCACTGTTTCTCCAGGTCCAAACTGATCGCAAAGTCTGGACTCAGGTCAGTTGCGCGCATTGGAATCAGTACCCGACGGTGAAACGTTGGCGCGAGTGCTGCGGTGTCTCCAACTCGTCCACGAGAGCCACGGCATAATCTTCGAAAGAGATGCTGCTACCCTGCTCATTGCTGAGCAGTTTATCCTTCCCAAGTCGGAATTTTCCCGTGCGCGTGCCGGGAATGAACATCACGGAAGGCGACAGGAACGTCCACTCCAACTGTCGTTCCTCGCGCAGCAGATCAAGGAAGGTCACCCCGGCAGATGCTTCGGCCTTGACTGCCGGCGGAATTCTGGGCGTATCGATCAGCCTGACGCCGGGGGCGACTTCGAGGCTGCCTGCGCCGCCCACCACCAGATACCGACTGACTCCGGACTGGCGTACCGCCCCGATCAGTTCGTGGGGATCGCTTGCCGTGAAGTGGACGGCACTAATGACAGCATCGTGTCCGGCAACCAGCTTGGCGATCTGATTCTGATTGAAAACATCCCCTTGCTTTGCCACGACGCCGGAAAGCGCGGGCACACGTTCAGGGTTGCGCACGATGGCGGTGACCTGATGACCTCTTTGGACGAGCTCGTTCAAAATCCGCGAACCGGCATTCCCGGTCGCGCCGATGAGAGCAACACGCATTCTAGATTTCCCTTCTTCTCTTCTGATGATTGAATAGTGCGTCCCGAATCTGACATCCCATGGATCTCAGATTCACTGCCCGAGATAGCGACTAGCCATAGGCGCTTCAACCTCGGCCATGCTGATGGGCGGCATTTTGTGATGTTCAATAGCTTCGCTCAATTTCGAGTGCCGCGGTATCGAGTGCCTTGGCAATCGCGGCGGCGGCATCCCCATCGAGGTTGCCACGCCTCATCCTGAGTCTCAGAGCCATTTTCAGGTTTTCCATTCCGCGGATGACCGGATCCGACACGTCCTCGCGCGTGCCCCCGTCTGCGTCACTGAGCCGTGCCAGCAGCGCATCTACTGCGAATCTGTTCGCGGTGAGGAAGGCTTCGCCCGCCGGTGTGATCCGATAGCATTTTCGGTTGCCGTCCCCGATCGATGGCAGGGCGTACCCCACATCCTCGAGCCAGGCGAGCGTCGGATAGATAACGCCCGGACTCGGGCTGTAACTACCGGCCATTCGGGCCTCGATGGTCTTCATCAATTCGTAGCCATGGCGGGGTTGCTCGCCGATCATGGCGAGGACTAGCAGTCGCAGCTCACCGTAATCGAATGGCCGTCCGCCGCGACGGCCGCCGAGTCGATGCTCGCGATGGCGATGATGGCGGCCGTCGCGATCGCGGTCCCGCGGATCTTCCGGGCGAACGGCGCGGCGTCCATAACCGGGTCTGTGATTCTTGAACATCGTCTTATGATATATCTCGATATAACGAAACTCAAGGTATATCGGCTTTTTTGATGGGCCAGCAAAAGTGCTTCCCGTTGCGCGCAGACCAATCTCTGCGCGATTAAGCACCATCGGCTGCTCGCAGCACGCGGGCGCTGATACGTCATTGACGTACCATCTGATTCCAGGGTCTTCATCGAGTCGGCGGTCTTTACCAGGCAAGTCAAGGAACTGCTGACCGAAGAAAGCCATGCACAATTCCAGCGGTGTCTGGCAGCACATCCGCAATTGGGCGATGGCATCCCAGGCACCGGCGGGTTGCGCAAGGTGCGCTGGTCTATCAAAGGCGGCGGCAAGAGTGGCGGCGTGCGCTTGATCTATTGCCACGTCGTGGCGCAGGCGCAAGTTGAACCGCCCCGGGGTATCCCGGAGAGCTCCGGGTTTGGGTCAGGCCGCGATGGCCGGACCGGATTGCTGACGATAGTACTCTGCTTCGTGCTCCGCGGGTGGCACATGACCGATGGGCTCGCGGAGTCTGCGACTGTTGAACATCGACCCACTCGAGGGTGGCGTATTCCACCGCATCCAGTGAACGCCAGGGGCCGCGAGCGTGGATCACCTCTGTCTTGAACAACCCAATGATGGTTTCGGCCATAGCGTTATCGTAGGAGTCGCCCGTGGTGCCCATAGAGGCTTGCACGCCGGCGTCCTTGAGCCGCTCGCTGTATCGAATGGACAGATATTCAACGCCTCTGTCGCTATGATGAATGAGCCCTTTGCCGACCTGACGGGCGTGCGGCGCCTGCTCCAGAGCATCCAACACCAGGTCCGCCTGCATGGATCGGCTCACGCGACAGCCCACGATGCAGCGGGCGAACACGTCGATCACGCAGGCGAGGTACACGGAGCCCATCCAGGTGGCGACGTACGTGAAGTCGGCGATCCACAGTTGATCGGGCCGGGAGGCCACGAACTGCCGATGAACGCGATCCAGCGGTCGATCAGCGGCATCCGCCGGGAAGGTCGTGCGATTCTTGCGCCCACGAACCACGCCGCACAGCCCGTCTCGGCGCATCAGCCGCTCGATCGTGCAGCGAGCGACTGGAACGCCTTCGCGGTGCAGCTGCCGCCAGACTTTGCGCGCACCGTAGACCCGGAAGTTCTCCTCCCAGACGCGATGGATCGAGCCGGTGAGCTCGCCATCGCGCTGCACGCGAGACGGCAGGCGTGAGGGATCGACCTCCCGGCGCTTGTGTTCGTAATACGTCGACGGGGCGATCGGTAATTGCTCGCAGATCCGCTCGACCCCGCACTCGCTTCGATGCGCGCCGATGAACGCGATCAATACTTCCCGCGGCGGTCGAGCTCCGCCTGGGCGAAAAACGCCGACGCCTTGCGCAGGATCTCATTGGCGCGCTTCAGCTCCGCGTTCTCCCGCTCCAGCTGCTTCAGGCGCTCTCGATCCGCCAGCGCTGCATTGCGCGTCGAGTCGGCCTGGGCCTCGGCTCGCTGTACCCAGGAGCGCAACGTCTCGGCCGTGCAACCAATCTTCCCGGCGATCGACTGCATCGCAGCCCATCGTGATGGGTACTCGTGCACGTGCTCCTGGAACAGGCATACCGCCCGCTCACGCACTTCGGGTGAATACTTCTTTGCTGGATTTCCCAAAGCTCCATTCGGACATGTCGTATCCTCAGTCTCATGCCAATCTTGGCGTTTCAGCAACATGCGTGCAGCTGCTGGCAGTTCTTGGTTCATGGCTTACCCGTAGACGCATTCCCGAGGATTTTAGTGTTCATCTTTTCGAGCACTGCTTTAGCGTCTTCGGTCGCCACGTGTACGTATCGGGACACGACATTCGATTTCCAGCCGCCGATCACTTTCAGCTGCTGCTCGGTTGCCCCTTCCCGGGCGAGGTACGTCGCGGCCGAGTGCCGCAACCCGTGAAACGTGAAATCCTTCACCCCAGCCGCCTTGCACGCGGCCTCGAAGGGATCGCGATAGTTATAAGGGCCGCCCTTTGGATTGACGAACACGCGGTCATCGGCGAGCCGGCGGACCTTGCCGTGCTCGCTCAACAATTTGAGCGTTTCGGTGTGCAGCCAGACGGCACGCGGTTGGCTGTTCTTCGTCTTTCGCAGCAGCAGCCGTCCCTCCTTGAGATCGACATCGCGCCAGGTGAGCGCCAGGAGTTCGCCAGCGCGGGCCGCGGTCGAGAGCGCCAGCACCACCAGGGTATGCAGATGAGGGTCGCTCGCGGTCTCCTTGAGCAGTTGCTCGCGCTCCTCCTCGGACAGGTACCGGACGCGGCCAGGCCCTTCCTTGAACTTGCCGACGCCATCAAACGGATCGTGATCGATCCAGTGCCATTCCTTACGCGCGATCGTGAAGACATGCGAGAGGTAGGCGAGATACCGGTTGACGGTCTGCGGTTTGCGATTCAGCTTGCGCGCCGCCTCGCCCTCCTCGAGCGTAGAGCCCGGAGAGCCGGGCTTTGCCCGCGTGTAGGTCTCGTGCGTGAGACGATTTCGGCATTCGACCAGAATCGCGGCGGTCACATCGGAGAGATTCAGATGCCCGATCTTTTCCCGCCACCACCGCAGCCGCATATCGCGCGTGGCGGCGTCTTTCTTCCGAGGTCACTCCTCCGCCAGGTAGCGATCGATCGCCTCTGCGAGCGTCCTGCGGCGCGCCTCGACGGAGCGGAAGTGCTTCCCCTCGATCATCTCGGCTTCGATCGTCTTGGCCCACCGCTCGGCCTGCCGACGCGTTGGAAAGGTGGCCGTGCGCGCCGGGAATCCGGCCATGCGGACCTGGACATGAAACCTGCCACCGCGCTCGCGGATTGCCGCCATGTCGCAGCCTCCCTCCACGGTACACAACCGTGCACCACCAAGCGCCACTGTACACCCGACTGTGCCAGCGGTGTGCCAAGCACGTCACAGGCTCTTGCGCGTGTCGCAGAAGTCTTTGTTTTTAATGGACTATTTTATGGGGCGTGACGGATTCGAACCGTCGACCAGCGGATTAAAAG
>JAJYUA010000045.1 GCA_021792755.1 Pseudomonadota bacterium | reverse complement strand
AAGACTTGCTTGTATTTTTGTTTCGCATGTATATACTCGGCCCTCGGACTAACCCGACAACTGGAGAGCCAACATGGCGAAGGCAAAGAAGAAGGCCGCAAAGAAGAAAGCTGCGAAGAAGAAGTGAGGCCTTTCGCTCGGCGGCCGCTCAGGCGGCCGCCGAGTGAAACGAGTTTCGATGCCCTGGTGCCCGCGCAAGCGGGCACATTCGTCTCTGAAGCCCGCTTTCGAGGTCTGCTCTATGACGACGCACATCCCCGCCTCTTTCCCGCGGACCGATGCGCAGGCCGGAAAACGCCGCGCCGCCGAGGCCGCCGTGCGCCACGTCGAGCCGGGCAGCGTGCTCGGTGTGGGCACGGGATCCACGGTCGCTTTCTTGGTCGAGGCGCTCGCGGCGCGACCCGGACTGATCCGCGCGGCCGTGTCGAGCTCGAACGCCACTACCGCAGCACTGCGTGCCGCCGGCATCACCGTGCTGGACCTCAATGAGGTCGAGGATCTGCCGCTTTACATCGACGGGGCAGACGAGGCGACTCGGGCCCGTCACCTGATCAAGGGCGGCGGCGGAGCGCTCACCCGCGAAAAGATTCTCGCGTCCGCGGCGAAGCGCTTCATTTGCATCGTCGATCAGAGCAAGCTCGTCGATACGCTCGGCACGTTTGCGCTGCCGATCGAAGTGATCCCCATGGCCCGCAGGCTGGTGGCGCGCACGATCGAGGCGCAGCAGGGGCGCGCGCTGTGGCGCGAGGGATTCGTCACCGACAACGGCAATCACATCCTCGACGTGCACGGCCTGTCGATCCAAGATCCCCCGGCGCTCGAGCGGCGGCTCGGGCAAATCACCGGCGTGGTGACGGTGGGGCTGTTCGCGGTGCGGCCGGCGGATACGCTGCTGGTCGGAAGTCCGACGGAAACCGAAACCATCTAGTACGGAAGCCGGGGCGAACTTCCTTGAGAGCGAGCGCCCCTGCCCCCCCTGCGGCGCGCCCTTCGGGCCGGCTCGTGCCGCCCGCAACCGCTCCCGGGGATTTTTCCAAGCCCCTCCCGGCGGTGCGCAACGGACGCGGCTTGGGCAGGACGCCGTGTGCGCCGCTCGCAGTGCGCCGTGGCGCTCGCCGCGCTGTCCTGTTTCGCGAACGCCCGGCACGGCCTGCCTTTCCGCCCGCCCGCGCCGGCGCGACTGCCACCCGGCACCCCGCGCGCGAGCAACGCAATGCTTCGCCGAAGCAGACCGCCTCGTCCCCATGCCTGCACGCCATGCTTCCCGGGGGTCGCCCCGAGGCGGCGGGCAATCAGCTGGCGGTCACCGGGGCAGTGTCAGTACGCGGGAGCTGCTCAGAGACTCCCCCGGCTCCTCGGCCAGCTCGCGCAGTGTCAGATCGCCGCAGCGGGTGCGTCTGGCGTCCTCTATCGCGGCAAGCAGCCGATCGACCCCCGGTATCGGCACGGCACGGGGCGTGAACAGTCCACCGCGGCGGTTGCGGGCAACATCCAGGATCTCCGCCAGCGTGATGTGTCCGAGGTCGCGCGCCGGCAACAGATCGTCGCCCTCGCTCACTGCCAGCAATCCCGCGTGCTCCAGCGCCAGGACCATCTCGGATACCGCGATGCCGGGCAGTCCCAGCTCGGCCGCGAGACGGTCGACGCTCCAGCGCCTGCCTCCGGTGAGATACGCCCGGCCGACGAAATACATCACTCGCAGCGCCAGCTGCTCGACCTCGACGCCGGAGAGCCTCAGCGGCTGCAACCCGACCCGCAGGTAGAGCGGGTTCTGGACATAGAAGGAGAGCAGCGTGCCGACGAGCAGGATCAGCCACCCTAGGTAAGTCCACAGCAGGGCCGCCACGACCAGCGCGAAGCTCGCGTAGACGATCGCGAGCCGCGTGGAATGCTCGACGAAGGCCGTGAACATCTTTCCGACGGCCGCCCACAGGATACCGGCCACGACCGCGCCGATGAGCGCCGGCCGCCAGCGCACGCGCGTGTTCGGCAAGAGCAGATAAAGCCCGGCGAAGAAAACGATCACCATGGCGTAGGGAGCGAGCTTGACGCCCGCCGCGGTCAGCATGTCGAGCAGCGGCAAGTGACGCATGTCGCGAAACGGCGCGCTGTCGATTGCCCGGCGCGATACGCCGATGAACAGGACCAGGATCACGGGCCCGGCCACCACCAGGGTCAGGTAATGGATGACCCGGCGCGCGAGGCTGCGCGGCTGTTGCACGCGCCAGAGGAAATTGAAGCTGTCCTCCACCTTCTTGATCATGGTCACCAGGGTCCAGGCGAGCAGCGCCAGGCCGACCGTGCCGAGCACCCCGCCGCCGATCCGGTTGACGACCTGCATCACGTGGGACGTCAGCTTTGCGGCATTGGCCGGGCCGAGCGCGCTGAAGAACTGGTAGACCACCAGCTCGACATCGCCGCTGGCGCCGAACAGCTTGAGGATGGCGAAGCTGAATGCGGCCAGCGGGATGAGCGTCAACAGCGTCGTGTAAACCAGGCCCATCGCCCGAAAATTGATCTCGCCGCGCATCAGATCGCGTACCACCGCATAGAGGTAGCTCAGGCAGCGGATCAGCCGCGCGGACACGCTCGTCCCGCTGGAGGCGGCGCCGAAAAACCATCCGTCGAGAGATGTCCAGATTCGCGCCCACATGACTTTGGAAGATTAAGCGCCACGCAAGCGTCTGTCACCCGGTGCCGCTCCATGGGCGCCCATCGCCGCGGCGATGGGCGCCGGGGCCTGCACCCGTGCCGCCGGCTCGGGCAACGGCCCATCGGCCGCCGTTCATCGCCGCCGGCGCTGCGCGCCGGAAAAGTTCAAGGCATCCCGCGGCGAGCGCGAATCAGCTCGTAGGCCTCGATGATCTGCTGGGTGCGCTGCTTGGCGTGCTCGAGCATCGACTCCGGCAGACCATTGGCCTTGAGTTTGTCGGGATGATGTCGGCTCAGCTGCCGGCGGTACGCCTTGACGATGTCGCGATCGCTGTCCGCGGCGCTCACTCCGAGCACGCGGTATGCCTGCTCGAGGTCCGCCTCGCTGCGCCCCGGCGCCTCGCGGGCGTATCCGCCGCCACGGAACCACAGCGCCGCCTCGATCTGCGCCAGCTCGAAGGGCGAGAGGCCGAGCCGCGCCGCAATGCGGCTAAGCAGCGGCCTGACGGGCCCCTCGAGATTGTTGCCGGCGATTGCGGCGCGCACCTGCAGCTCGATGAACACGCGCTTGAGGTCCGGCCGCCAGGCACAGGCGCGGCGCAGCTCCGAGAGCTCGCCATCCAGGTCGAATGCCGGCTGCTTGCCTTCGGTGAAGCGTTGAATCGCCGACTGCACCTGAGCGGGCGTGAGGCGCAGCTGCGCCATGACGGAGCGGGCAGCGGCGATCTCCTGCTCGGACACCCGGCCGTCGGCCTTGGCGAGGAAGCCCATCACGCGAAAGGTCGCGCGAAAGAAAAGCTCGCCGAGGGCGGCGTCGCCGCCGGCGGATCCGCCGGCGTCTCGCCGCTCGGCATACGTGTCGAACTGGTGTCCGAGAAGCACGCCGAGCGCCGCCCCGATCGGTCCGAAGCCCAGCAGCAGCCCGAGCGCGCCGCCGGCGAGCTTACCGGTATATCTCATGATTTAAGCAGGTGCTCCTCGAGGTGCGGACGGGCGGGTCATGCAGTTATAGTAGCAAGCATGGACGCACAGGCCGTTTATCGCACTTCCCTGCGGACACTGGAGAAGATCCACGAGGGCAAGGTACGCGACCTCTACGCGGCGGGGCCGGATGCGATGCTCATCGTGACCACCGACCGGCTGTCCGCCTTCGATGTCGTGCTGCCCGACCCCATACCCGGCAAGGGCCGGGTGCTCAACCAGATCTCGCAGTTCTGGTTCGAGCGCACCCGCCATCTCGTACCCAACCACCTGACGGGGCGGGCAATCGAGAGCCTCGTCGCCGACCCCGCCGAGCGGGCCATGCTGGAGGGGCGGGCGGTCATCGTCCGACGCCTTGAGGCGCTGCCGATCGAAGCGGTGGTGCGCGGCTACCTGATCGGCTCGGGCTGGAAGGATTATCGGGAGACAGGCGGGGTATGCGGCATCACCCTGCCCGCGGGACTCGTTCTCGCGCAGCGTCTGCCCGCGCCGATCTTCACCCCCGCGACCAAGGCCGCGGCCGGCCAACATGACGAGAACATCCCGCTCGCGCAGGTCGAGCAGCTCCTCGGGACCGCCCTGGCGGCAAAGGTTCGCGACACGGCCCTCGCGCTGTACCGGTTCGCGGCCGCCCACGCGCTGTCGCGCGGGATCATCATCGCCGACACCAAATTCGAGTTCGGCCTGGACCCCGACGGCACCCTCACCCTCATCGACGAAGTGCTGACGCCCGACTCCTCGCGCTTCTGGCAGGCCGACACGTACCAGCCGGGACACAGTCCGCCGAGCTTCGACAAGCAGTTCGTTCGCGACTATCTCGAAACCCTCGACTGGAACAAGCGCGCGCCGGGCCCGCATCTGCCGGCCGAGATCATCGCGCGCACGGGTGAAAAATACCGCGAGGCACTCGCCCGACTGACCCGCTAGGCGCCTCGTCCTGCTCGCGCCTGGGGTGGGGCTTTCGCCGATCTGCCGCGCAGTTGCCCCGGAAGCGGAACCGAGTGTTCCAGCCTTGCCACCGGGCGGCGACCGGCCTGCGGTTTGTGCTGCGGATGATTTCCGCGGCGCGAGCGGTCGCGTAAACTGTCTCGCATGGCCGCTCCCTGGATCGCTCCATCCATCCTGTCCGCCGACTTCGCCCGACTGGGCGAGGAGGTCGATGCCGTCATCGGTGCCGGGGCCGACCTGGTGCACTTCGATGTCATGGACAATCACTACGTGCCGAACCTCACCATCGGGCCGCTGGTGTGCGAGGCGCTGCACAGGCGCGGCATCAAGGCCGCGATCGATGCGCACCTGATGGTTCGTCCGGTCGATCGCATCGTGCCGGACTTCGCCCGGGCGGGGGCGACGTACATCACCTTCCACCCCGAGGCGACCGAGCATATCGATCGCACCATCGAGCTCATCCGCGAGCACGGCTGCCGTCCCGGCCTGGCTTTCAATCCCGCCACACCGCTCGATTACCTCGACTACACGCTCGAGAAGCTCGACCTCGTGCTCATCATGTCGGTCAACCCCGGTTTCGGGGGCCAACGGTTCATTCCCTCGGCTCTCGGCAAGCTGGAGCACGTCCGTCGGCGCATTCAGGCAAGCGGGAGGGACGTGCGCCTGGAAATCGATGGCGGGGTCAAGGTCGACAACATTCAGGCGATCGCACGCGCCGGCGCGGACACTTTCGTGGCCGGCTCGGCCATCTTCGGCAGCCCCGATTACGCCGCCACCATCCGTGCCATGCGCGAGCAGATCGCGCGCGGGTAGCGTCTGCCTCGACCCGCGCGGCGGGGGCGCCAAAAACGCACCGGGCCCGCCGTCTGGCGGGCCCTGCGCGTTTTGGCTGGGGGACTAGGATTCGAACCTAGGTAAACGGAGTCAGAGTCCGTTGTCCTACCACTAGACGATCCCCCAAATCCCGAGACCGGATCGGCAGGCGTCGGTCAGGCTGCAGGATTGAAGCCTCAACCGGACTCGCCCGCAAGACCCCGGATCAGCGCTTGGAGTACTGCGTTCCGCGGCGGGCCTTGCGGCGGCCTACCTTCTTGCGCTCCACCTCGCGCGCGTCGCGAGTGACGAAGCCCGCATCGCGCAGCGGCTTGCGCAGGGTCTCGTCGTACTCGATCAGCGCGCGTGTAATGCCGTGGCGGATCGCGCCGGCCTGGCCGGTGATTCCCCCGCCGTCCACCGTCACGCTGATGTCGAAGCGGCTCCCCATCTGCAGCGTCTCGAGCGGCTGGCGCACGATCATCCGGCCGGTCTCGCGGCCGAAGAACTCATCGAGCGGGCGATCGTTGACGGTGATATGGCCGCTGCCGGCGCGAAGGTGCACGCGCGCCGTGGCGGTCTTGCGCCGGCCGGTGCCGTAGTTCATTTGCTGGACTGCCATCTGCAATTCCTCACATCTCGAGCGACTGCGGCTGCTGGGCCTGGTGTGGATGCTCGCCGCCGGCAAACACGTGCAGCTTCTTGAACATGCGCCGTCCGAGCGGGTTCTTCGGCAGCATGCCCTTGACGGCGAATTCGATCGCCCGCTCGGGGTGCTCGGCGAGGAGCTTCTCAAGCGCGATCGACTTGATGCCACCGATGTGGCCGGTATGGTGGTAGTAAATCTTGTCGCTCAGCTTACGGCCGGTGACGTGCACCTTGCCGGCATTGAGCACCACGATGTGGTCGCCCATGTCGACGTGGGGGCTATAGTCGGCCTTGTGCTTGCCTTTAAGGCGGTGCGCAATCTGCGTGGCGAGACGCCCGAGCGTCTTGCCGGTCGCATCGACCACGAACCAGTCGCCCCGGACGCTGCCGGATTTGGCGAAAACCGTCTTCATGATGAGCCTCGAGCCAAGGGCTACGATCCAAAAGGGACCCTATCCAAAGGGCCGGCAAGTCTACTGAAGGAGCGCCCGTATTGCAAAACCGGCTTTTAAGAAGCCTCGGATGAGTCCCCGGGGTCCCGCCACGGCGCCTATAATAGGTGCCATGGAAGCCTCCCAGCTACTCGACCCCTGCCTCACGGTGCTCGACCGGGCGCTGCGCGCGCTTTTCGCGCCCGCACGCGCCTCGCGTCCGGTGCCCGGGGCGCCGCCCGAAGCCGAAGCGGGACAACAGGCGCTCTCGGCCAGTGACCGGCGCCGGGCGGCCGCGCTGATGCGAGTCAATCATGCCGGAGAGATCGCCGCCCAAGCCCTTTATCACGGCCAGGCGCTGGTGGCTCACACCGGGACCACCCGCGGCATGCTGCTGCAGGCGGCCCAGGAAGAGACCGATCACCTGGCATGGTGTGAAAAGCGCCTGACCGAGCTCGAGTCGCGGCCGAGTCTGCTCAACCCGCTGTGGTATGCCGGCTCGTTTGCCATCGGGGCGCTGGCGGGACTTCTCGGTGATCGGGTCAGTCTCGGCTTCGTGGTCGAGACGGAAAAGCAGGTCGAAGGCCATCTCGATTCCCACCTCGGCGCCTTGCCGCCCGGGGATGCTCGCAGCCGCGCCATCGTCAAGGCCATGCAGGCCGACGAGATCGCGCACGGGGCGCATGCCAGGGCGGCCGGCGGCATCGACCTGCCGGCTCCGGTCCGTGAGCTCATGCGACGCACCGCCCGGGTCATGACAGGCACTGCCTATTGGGTTTGAGGGCCTTCGGCTCTGGTGTTCTCCGCGTCCCGTGCGGTACGCTTGTCGGCGGCGGGGGTCGAATTAAGTCATCTCCTCGTCGAGGCCTTAAGACAGCTCGGGGTGCCGTCAATGGAAGAGAACGTCGTCAAGCCGCTCAGTGACATTCCGGCGATCAACCGATTCCTCAGCTACTGTCGCATCCGCACCGTACCCTCCAAGACGGTGGTCATCCACGCTGGCGACCTTCCGGACGTTCTTTACTACATCATCAGCGGCTCGGTCGAGGTAATGATCGAGGACGAGGAAGGCAACGAGATGGTGCTCGCCTACCTGAACCGCGGCCAGTTCTTCGGCGAGATGGGACTGTTTTTCCAGGATCAGGCCACTCGCAGCGCCTGGGTGCGCACACGCAATGCCTGCGAGCTGGCCGAGATGACCTACCCGCGGTTCCGGCAGATTGCCGCCGAAAGCCCGGGGCTGGTATTCGAGCTGGCAACCCAGCTCGCCACGCGCCTGGACCGCACCAATCGCAAGCTCGGCGACCTGGCTTTCGTCGACGTCACAGGCCGGGTCGCGCACGCGATCAATAACCTGTGCGAAGAGCCCGACGCCATGACCCACCCCGAGGGCATGCAGATCAAGGTCAGCCGGCAGGAGCTCTCCCGCCTGGTCGGGTGCTCGCGCGAGATGGCCGGAAGGGTGCTGAAGGTCCTCGAAGACCAGGGGCTGCTGCGGGCCACCGGCAAGACCATCGTGGTGTTCAACGCGCGACCCAAGATGCGAACCCGGCCGGTCGTCGTGCCGGTCAAGCCGCTCGCCAAGCCAACACCGGTCGGCCCGACGCACCCGGCGGATGACGAGGAGGAATGACCGCGAGGGCTCACTCTCCCGCGATCGTCATTTCTCCCACCAATAACGAGCCGCAGCGGATCGCGCCGCGCTCATCCACGTCGTCACCAAGCGCCACGATGCCTCGATACATCGTGCGCAGGTTGCCGGCGATCGTGACCTCGTGCACCGGATGGGCAATCGCACCGTCCTGCACCCAGAAGCCGCTTGCGCCCCGCGAGTAGTCCCCCGTCACGCCGTTGACCCCCTGGCCCATGAGCTCGGTCACCAGCAGACCCGTGCCCATGGTCCGCAGAAGCCGCTCCCGGGTGCGCAGCGCATCGACCGCGCGGCGGGAAACGCCGACCAGGAGGTTGTGGATGCCGCCGGCATTGCCCGTGGTCTTGAGGCCCAGGCGCCGGGCCGAATAGCTGCCGAGCACATAGCCTTTGAGCACCCCGTCCTCGACCAATTCCCGATCGTGGGTCGCCGCCCCTTCGGCGTCGAAGGGCGCGCTCGCAAGTCCCTTGGGAATGTGGGGCCGCTCGCTCAGCGCCAGGAACGCCGGGAACACCTGCTCGCCGGCCGCATTCAGCAGGAACGAGGCTTTGCGGTACTGGCTGGTGCCGCGGACCGCGCCGATGAAGTGCTGGAACAAGCCGCGGGCCATCTCCGGCGAGAAGACCACGGGCGCGCGGCGAGTGGTGATCTTGCGTGACCCCAGCCGGGCGGCGGCACGCCGGGCGGCAGCCGCGCCTACCGCTTCCGGACTCTCGAGCCCGGCCGGATCGCGCGCCGTGGTGTACCAGTAATCCCGCTGCATCTGTCCGGCCTCTTCGGCGATGAGTGAGCAGCTGATGGAATGACTGGTGCCGGTGAACCCCGCCAGGAACCCCAGTGAATTGCCGTACACCCCCGTGTGGCGCTGACTGCTCACCGAGGCGCCCTCGGAGTTGGCGATGCGCCCCTCGGCCGCCCTCCCGGCTTGCTCGCAACGGCGGGCGATGGCGATCGCCTCCTCCGCGGCAAGCCCCCACGGATGATCGAGATCCAGATCGGGGATGTCCCGCGCCAGCGCTTGCGGCTCGACCAAGCCCGCATAAGGATCCTCGGCCGTATGGCGCGCGATGGCGCTGGCCTTCTCGACCGTCGCGCGCACCGCCTCCCGCGTCAGGTCCGCGGTGCTGGCCGTCCCCTTGCGCTGGCCGAAGTACACTGTGACGGACAGACCCCGATCCCTCTGGTATTCGATGGTCTCGACCTCTCCCAGGCGGACCGTGACCGAGAGTCCCTTGGCGAGGCTCGCATCGGCCTCGGCCTGGGAAGCGCCCAGGCGGCGAGCCTCTTCGAGCGCGAAGCCGGCGACGTCGTGAAGCTGAGAGGAGTCGTTCGGCTCGGCTGCCTGCTGCATCGGTTTTACTCGGTTTCGCCGCAATCACGGGCTAGAATTTTCATTTTAGCAGCCACTAGGAAACCCATGCCGCTGCGATCGTGGTGGAACCTCAACTTGATCGTCAGGCTATCGACCAGTCGCCGGCCTGCGGCCTCTCGCCCATGACAGTACCCGCCTCAGATGGCCTGCCGCCGCCGGATCTCGGCGAGCCGCCGAGCAAGAGCCAGCGCAAGCGCACGGCGCATGCCGCTCAGGATCTCGGCGAAGCACTGATCGGACTGCGCCACTGCGAGCTCGAGGCGCTCGGCCTGCCGGAGGCTCTGCTCGAGGCCGTCCGCGACGCGCGCGCAATTCGCAGCCGTGCTGCCGCCGCCCGCCAGAGGCAGTACATCGGCAAACTGATGCGCGGAATCGACCCGCAGCCCATCCGCCGCGCGCTGGCGGACCGCAATGCGCAAAGCGCCCAGGAAATCCAGCGCTGCAAGCGCGCCGAGGCCTGGCGCCAGCGCCTGATCGAGGAGGGCGAGAGCGCGCTCGATGAGCTCTCGCGCCTGAGGCCGGATCTTGACCGGCCGCACTGGCAGCGACTCGTGGGCGCGGCTCGGCGATCCGCGGCCGCAGGGACGGCCGGCGCCGGACCCGCCGGCCGTGAGCTGTTCCGCGCTTTGCGCGCTCTGCTCGGATAGAATGCCTCGATGAAAAAATCGCCGGGACCGATTTTCACCCCAGCGAGGCCGCGGCCCGGGAGGGACGAAGCCCATGGATGAGCCGGGCAAGCCGCTGGTTGGCATCATCATGGGCTCCTCTTCGGATTGGGAGACCCTGCGCGCCGCCGCCGACATGCTGGACAAGCTCGCCGTCGCCTATGAAGTGCGGGTCGTCTCGGCGCACCGTACGCCGGATCTGCTGTTCGAGTACGCCTCGCAGGCCCGCGTGCGCGGCCTGGAGGTGATCATCGCCGGTGCCGGCGGAGCGGCCCACCTTCCCGGCATGACCGCCGCCAAGACCAGCCTGCCGGTGCTCGGCGTGCCGGTGCAATCGAAGAGCTTGGGGGGCCTCGATTCGCTGCTGTCCATCGTGCAGATGCCCGCCGGGGTGCCCGTCGCCACTTTCGCCATCGGCACCGCGGGCGCCGCCAACGCCGCCCTGTGTGCCGCCGCGATCCTCGCCAACAAATACCCGGCCGTCTCGGACGCGCTGGAATCCTTCCGCGGCAACCAGACCGCCGGGGTGCTCGCAAACCCCGACCCGCGCACGGTGAGCCGGGCATGACTGTCGGCGTCGTGGGCGGCGGCCAGCTCGGCCGCATGCTGGCCCTGGCCGGCTATCCGCTCGGGATCGACTTTCTGTTTCTAGACCCCTCGCGCGATGCGCCGGCGGGCAAGGTCGCCCCCGTGGTGCACGGGGCCTTCACCGATCCGCACCTGCTCAAATGGCTGACCCGCGAATGCGAGGTGCTGACTTTCGATTGGGAGAACATCTCGGTCGAGGCGCTGCGCGAGCACGCCTCGAGGCGGGGCGCGCGTATCTGCCCGCCCCTGCCCGCCCTGGCCGCCGCCCAGGACCGCGTCTGCGAGAAGCAGCTGTTCGAGCGGCTCGGCATTCCGACCACCCGTTGGCGCGCGGTCGGCTCGCCATCGCAGCTTGCGCGCGCGCTCGCCGAGGTCGGTCTGCCCGGAGTTCTCAAGACACGGCGGCTGGGTTACGACGGCAAGGGCCAGCTGCGCGTCCGGACCCGCGAGGAGGCGCACCGCGCCTTCGAAACCCTGGGCGATGTGCCGCTCATCTACGAGCAATGGGTGCCGTTCGACTGTGAGGTATCCATCATCGGCGCGCGCAGCAGGCGGGGGGAGACCGTGGTCTATCCCCTGAATGGCAACGTGCATGCCGATGGCATTCTGCGGCTGACGCGCGCGCCGTTCGGACCGCCCCGATGGCAGCGCACGGCCGCCCGCCATCTCACCCGCTGCCTGGAGCATTTTCGCTACGTCGGGGTGCTCACCGTGGAGTTCTTCGTGCACAAGGGCCGTCTGATCGCCAACGAAATCGCGCCACGGGTGCACAACTCCGGACACTGGACCATCGAGGGCAGCTGCACCAGCCAGTTCGAGAACCACCTGCGCGCCATCCTCGGCCTGCCGTTGGGGTGCACCCGCGCCCTCGGGCACAGCGCCATGATCAACCTGATCGGCGAGCTTGCCCCTCGCGAGCGGCTGCTCGCCTGCGAAGGGCTGCACCTGCACGACTACGGCAAGCAGCCCCGGCCGGGGCGCAAGGTCGGCCACTGCACCCTGGTGGAGGATTCGGCTGCGAAGCGCGATCGGCTGGCGCGTCGGCTGCTTGCGACGCTCGCCCCCGGGGTGCGCTTTCCGCGGGCGGCATAGCATAATCGACCCGTCATGTACACCGAGCCGTTTCAACTCAAAGAGCTGCCGTTCCGGCTCAGTCCCGACCCGCAGTTCCTCTACCTCTCGAAGCAGCACGCGCGCGCCAAGGCGTACATGGAGTCGACGATCTGGTTCGCCGACGGATTCGTCGTGATCACCGGGGAGATCGGCTCCGGCAAGACCACTCTGATCGAGTCGTTCCTGCGGGAAATTCCACAGGACGTGGTCGTGGCGCAGATCAACCAGACGCAGGTCTCGGCGGTCGACTTCCTGCAAGCGCTGCTGGCGCAATTCGGCTTCTCGCCCTTCAAGATGAAGAAAGGCGAGCTGCTCGGCACGCTCAACAACTTCCTCATCGAGCAGTACGCCGCCGGCCGGCGCGTGCTGCTCGTCGTCGACGAGGCGCAGAACCTCTCGCAGCGCGTGCTGGAGGAAATCCGCCTGCTCTCCGGGGTCGAGACCACCAAGGAAAAGGTGCTGCGGATCATTCTTGCCGGCCAACCCGAGCTCAACGACAAGCTCGACGCGCCGGAGCTGGTGCAGCTCAACCAGCGGATACGGCTGCGCTTCCATCTCTCGGCGCTGTCGCGGGCCGAGACCGCCGACTACATCCGCCATCGGCTGGAGGTGGCGGGCGCCGGCGAGCGGCAGATCTTCGACGATGACACCTTCGATGAGATCTTCCGCTACACCGGCGGGGTGCCGCGCCTGATCAACACCCTGTGCGACACGGCGATGATCGCCGCCTTCACGGCCGATCGCGGCCGGGTGAGCGCGGTGGATGTGGCCAGTGCGGTAAGCGAGCTGCAATGGGTGGAGTTCTCCGCCCGGCCGAGCCGGCAGATCGCCTCCAGCCATGCGCCGCGCGCCGCGCACGGCGATGCGCCGCCGCCGGTGCTGGCGCGGCTGCGCATCCTCGAGGCCGGCCGCTCGGTGCAGGAGATCCCGCTGGTGCCCGGCAGGCTCATCCTCGGCCGCACGCCGGATAACGAGGTCCAGATCGACAGCCGCTTCATCAGCCGCCACCATTGCCAGATCACCACGACCACCCAGTCGACCGTCATCGAGGACCTCAACAGCACCAACGGCCTGTATATCGGGGCATCGCGGGTGCATCGCCACTACCTGCGCGACGGCGATGTGGTGTTGATCGGCAAGCACGAGCTCGTGTACGCCGATGAGCGGCTCACCCGCTCGCGTAATCCGAACGACACCCTGCCGGGGATCCCCGCGCTCGGGCACGAGGACGACACTCTGGCGGGCGATGAGCTGCCGATCGACCTGCCCTTCGGGCCCTCGCGCAGCGCCTCCTGATCCGCCTGCGCCCCGATCGGCCCGTCTTGCCTGCGAGCGTGGTGATGCTTTCGCTGAGCCGCCGCGCTCACGGCCCCCGCGCCCCGGGAAGATGGGCTGAGCCTAGTGGGTCACCTGCAGAACGCTGTGGCGGATCTGCTCGCTGAGAACGAACTGGGCATCCGCGGCCACCCGCATCAGCACCTCCTCGTACTCCAGCGCCCCGACTGCGTTGCTGCGCACGACGCCGCGGCGGCGCAGCAGATCGATGAAATTCTCGAACATGGATCGGTCGAAGAACTCCGGCGAATTCAGGCCATAGAGCATGGCGATGCGCTGGGCGGCGAGCTGGCAACGCTCCACGAGCACGCTTTGGGTGATTGCGCCGCAGCCCGCCTCGATGAGCAGCGCGATCGCCAGGTAATATCGCTCGACCGTCTGGATCGTCGGCTGGGCCAGGATGGAAAGCTGCATCGCCTGCATCGTCGACGGCGGCGGTCGACGCCACACGGCCCGCTCGGGATCCGACTCGATCAGGCCGTGGCGCGAGAGCTCCGCGAGGACGCTGTCGATCACCGCCGGAACCTCCTGCTCGCCCCAGCGCAAGAACAGCTCCGCGGCGACATAGGGATAGATCCGCCCGACGAGGCGCTGAATATCCTCGTGGCGCACCGCCGCGTTGCTGATGAACGCGCACGCGATCAGCGACGGCATCGCGAACAGATGCAGCACGTTGTTGCGGAAATACGCGGCGAGCACGGCGCTTTCGTCGCTCATGCGCAGGATGTCGCCCAAGGGATGACTCTGCCGCTGCAGCACCTTCATCGCCTCGCCATGGACGATGACTTCCCGGCCGGTCAGTTCGCTCACCGTCACCCGGTCGCTGTAGGGAAAGCCGCCGAGGAGCGCGCGATACAGATCGATCTGGCGCTCGAGATCGGGCTCGGGCAGCGCCTGACGGGGCATGGCGAGCAGCACCATCGCCAGCAGATTCGCCGGCGTCACCGCCGCGGCCGCATTGATGTTGCACATGATGCGCCCGGCGAGCTCCTCGACGGCCGCGGCGACCCAGGCCACGCGCGTGTCGTCATCGAATCTCCGCTCACGCCACGATTCCTGCCCCTCGAGGATCTCCGCGAGCGCGATCGGCTCGCCCAGATTTACCCGCACCCGCCCCAATTTCTCCCGCAGCCTGCGCAGCGAGCGCAGCAGCCCGAGCACGCTTTCCTTTTCCTTCGGCTTGCCGGAGAGCTCCCCGATGTAGGTCGAGCCTTCCAGGATGCGCTCGTAGCCGAAGTACACCGGCACGAACACCACCGGGCGCACCGGATCGCGCAGGAAGCTGCGCACGGTCATCGAGAGCATGCCGGTCTTGGGCTTCAGGAGCCTGCCGGTGCGGCTGCGCCCCCCCTCGATGAAATACTCGATGGAATGCCCCCGGGCCATGATGGCCGCCAGGTACTTCATGAACACGACCGTATACAGCGCGTTGCCCCGGAAGTGGCGGCGGATGAAGAAGGCCCCTCCCATGCGCAAGAACCTGCCGACGATCGGCAGGTTCAGATTGATGCCGGCGGCGATGTGCGGCACGGCGTACCCGTTGGTGTAGATCACGTACGAGAGCAGCAGGTAGTCCATGTGGCTGCGATGGCAGGGGACGAATACGATCTCGTTCCCCTGTGCCACCCGCTCCAGCGTCTCCAGATGGCCGACATCCACGCCGTCGTACAGCCGGCTCCACAGCCATGTCAGAACCGGCTCGAAGAAGCGGACGAAGACGTGCGAATAGTTGGCCGCGATTTCCTCGGCGTAGCCCACCGCCTCGCGCATCGCCGCGCGCCGCGAGATGTTCTTCTCCTTCATCCGCTGCGCCATGGCGGCGCGTACGGCGCGCGTGCGCAAAACTCGCGTCATGACGGTACGCCGGTGGGACAGGTCCGGCCCGATGCGCGCAGTGCGCCGCTGGATGTACAGCGCCCGCAGCAAGCGCGCCACGCGCCGGCCGCGAACCGCCGGGCCGCCTTCGTCCCCGAGCAGACCGCGCAGCGAGATCGGCTCCTCGAACTCCACCAGAGCGTCGCGGCCATTGAACAGCACCTGCAGGAACTTGCGCACTCGTGTGGTGAGCGCCCAGTTCTCCCCCAGCAGCAGGCGAAACCAGGACTTTTCCCGCTGCGGCGCCCTGCCCCAGTAGACGGTGACCGGCACCAGGTCCACGTCGAATCTCGGATCGGCGTCTATCCTCTGCAGCATCAGTGCGATCTGCGGCGGCGGGCGCCGGTCCAGGCGCTCGTTCCAGAAGCCGCGCAAGCGGTTCAGGTAGAAGTAGGAATACAGATAGCCGCCGTTTCTCAGGAGACGTTTGCGAGGACGCGGCAGGTGCAAGCGCCCGCAGACGTTCTGCAACACCGCCAGGTCGGTGCCGCTGCGCCGCTCGAGCACGTAGCACACCGGATGGCCCCGCCTGCGCAGCCGCGCGGCGAGGTCCTCGGGCAGCACCTTGAAACGCACCCACAGCGCAAGCAATCGATACAGCAGCCAGTTCATCGTTCCCGGGAAACGGCGCGGCTATTCGGGCGCCATCGCAGGCAGATCGAGCGCGATCAGGAAGTACTCGAACAGGTGTTGGATGACGCGGATCTGATCGTGCAGATTGTGATCGCTGTCCAGAACGTGCAGCGAGGCGCGGCATCCCTGTGCGAAACGCACGCTCTGCTCGAAAGGCACCACCTCGTCGCGCCACCCGTGCACCACGGCAGCGGCACAATCGACGATGCCCTCGCGCAACGGCGGCAGCTGCGGAAAATAAAGGGCGGGCGCCATCAGAAAGATGCCTCGCGCGTGCAGCATCGAGGCGGACGCCACCGCCACGTAGCCCCCGAGGCTCGAGCCGACGAGCACCAGGTCACCGGTCAGCTCCTTGCAGAACTCCGCAAGCCTGGCGATCCGCTCGCGCGGCTCATCGATACCGCGGTAATCGACCGAATGGGCCTCGTATCCTTCGCTGCGCGCGATCTCGGCGAGCGCCGATATCTTGCGTCCCCACGGTCCGCTCGCCTGGCCGTGCGAAAAGACTACGTGGCGCTGGGTGGCGGCGGGATCGGCCGCGCTGAAAGGCTGCCGGGCGGGCGGGGTCGTTTGATTCATTGCTCCCCGATCATGCCGGCAAACCGGAGCCCGCGCTACAGCCGGAGCGCCTCGGGCGCCCCGCCGGCGGTCGCCAGCCGGTTGACCGATACCGGACGGGTCCGGCTCGATGCCGGATGGTGGCTCACCAGCCAGGTATCGAACTCGCAGGCTCTGCGGGCCGCGATGCCGAAGAGCAGATTGACGCGGCCCGCGCCGACGGATTGGGCGTGATTGATGCGCTCGTCACAGACGACGAAGTAGCTCTCTTGGCTTGTGGCGCCCGCAAAGGCGCCCTCGCCGGCCAGCGTCTCGAGGAACGAGCCGACCAGCGCGCCCGCTCTGGCCCATGTGGCCGGACTGTTCTGCTCGAGCAGTACCCAGCGCGTACCGCGCTCGATGCTGGCGGCGATCCACAATCCCAGGCGTCGCGCCGACAAATATGCCCAGTCGGGCGAGCCGCCCCCGGCGGCCAGCGTGCGGGCGCTGAAGGCCGGACGGCCGGCTTCTCTCGCCGCAATCAGGCCATTGATTCCCACCTGAGCCAGGCGCAGGCGCTGTGCATCCGAGACATCGACGGCCGGATGCAGTCCCGGGCGCAAAAGCCATTCCACCTCGGCGGCGCCGAAGGGATGCCGTTCCTCGGCATGCGAGAGCAGCCCCGCCGCCGCCCCGCATGAAGCGAAGGTTTGCTCCCGGCCGCGCAACGGGTCGAGCGTGCGCACTCTCGGGTAGAACATCACGGCGTTGTCACTTCGGAACGGCCACGTCCGAATCCCCTCGATCACCTCCTGTGCGCTCGTCCAGTCCGAGGGGGGATCGACGATCAGCAGCGCGTGTCTCTCGCGGCACAGCCGTGCCGCGACCAGGAGCGTCCCCAGCCCGAGGTCCTGCTCTCTCGTCAGCGGCGGTATGCACAGAAAATCGAAGTCCTCGGCACCCAACGCAAACAGGCCGGTGCGCTCGCCCGCCGAGCCGATGAGGTCATAGTCCGTCAGCGCATCGCCGTCATCGCCATCGGAGTTGGAGCAGCTATAGCCGATTGCGCACCCGACCATGCTCGAGCGATCCGGGCGCTGCGAAGGCAAGGGGTCGATGACCCTCGCGAGCTGCGAGCGCTGCAGCAGAGCGCCGATGAAGCGTGCCGAATCAGCCTGCATCGAGACGCGCCGGAAGATCTCCTGGTCCTCGATCCGCTCGGAGCCCGCCGAGCGAACCCGCTGGATCACCAGATTGAAGCGGTCTTCCCCCGCAATCCCATCGTAATCCACCGAGGCGCGCAGGTACTCCCGCGACCCGGGATGCACGCCCGCGAGACGCAGCGCCCCTTCGCCGGCGGGCAGTACAAGGGTCGGGGCACGGGCGCCGTTGGCGACACGGACGACGAGCGCCCTGCCGCCGCCGCTGGCGAAGAACTGCTGCACCGCGTAGGACAGAGTCGACGGCTGCCAGAGCCCGCCGAAAAGACGCTCGAATTCCGCGAAGCTCGCGACCGGCACGGGCCGATGCAAGGGCCCCTTTAGCGTGCGGCCCAAGAAAGCGGTCACCGGCGGCCGATGCGCCATCACCGGCCCAGCGCAATCACCGATGGGCGCAAGACCCGGCGTGCTACCTTCGGCCACTAGGCGACCCGTCCCCTTGCGACTGTGGTGGGATCACGGCTGGAACGACGCATTTTCGGCCACTAGGCAACCCGTCCCCTTGCGACTGTGGTGGGGTCACGGCTGGAACGACGCATTTT
>JAJYUA010000057.1 GCA_021792755.1 Pseudomonadota bacterium | reverse complement strand
CCGCCCGCTTTGGCGGTGTCGGAGGTGGCCGGCGCGACCTTCCCTGAACAGGTCGTGCAGGAGGTCACGGCCGTGGAGCAGGATGAACAGGCGGTGCTCCAGACGGAGGATCAGGTCGGAATGGTCATGGATCAGACTGAAAACCTGGGCACGATGCCCCTTCAGTTCTGGTCGCAGTTGACAGAGCCGGTCATGCTAATGCAGGAAATTATCGGGCAGGCGCAGGGCATTTCCGCGAGCGTCCAGGATACGGCCGCGGCGACCGCGCAGCAATACGGCGATCCGACCGGCGCGGTCGGCTATGCGGGCGGCACCCTCGCGCAATGGACGCAAGGATTCAATTCGCAAATTACGGGCGTGCTGCATGAATACCACCTTTCCCGGCAGCAGTTCGCGACCTCCGCCGCGACCGAACAGACCTTGCAGGCGGCCTCGCGCAGCGCGCAGGGCCGCAATCAGATCCTCCAGGCGAGCAATGCGATGTCCGGGGTGTTGGCGACGGAACTTGCGCAGCTCGATACCGACACGCGCACGGCCAACACCGCGATTCTCACGGATATGGGAAATCGCGCGAACGCCCGGGTTGCCAAGCAAAAGGTCCTCGGCAGCTATCTCACCGCGCCGCTCGTCAAGCCTCCGTACTGAGCAGGGATATCAGCATGCGGCATCGAAACCGACAGCGAGTCGTTCTACTCGGCGCGCTCGCCGCGGTGCTCTTGCCCGCGCTGGCGCAAGCCGCGGTGGGCACGTGCGCGCCAGCCACGGCGGGCACGCCTTCGACCTGTCTCACCAACGGATTATTCGACACCATCCTCGGCATGGTCGAGAACGCGACGGCGAATTGGGTGTCGATCGGCGCCGGCAAGACCGGAATCGGATGGGTGATATTCACGTCTCTTGCGACGCTCGAGCTGATCTGGTGGGGTATCACCAACGCCCTGCGCAAAAATGATCTCGGGGAGTGGTTCTCATCGCTCTTTCTTAAGATGCTTGAGCTGTCGTTTTTTGGCTTCATCGTCGCCACCGCGCCGACGTGGATGCCCTATATTCCGCAACAATTCGAGATGATCGGTCAGAAGTTTCTCGCGGCCTCGCAGTTCGGCGCGCCGCCCGGGGCCGCCACCGTGCCGCTCACGCCGTCCGGGATTATGAGCGAGGCATGGAACGTGGAGAAAATTCTCTGGAACGGCGGCAACCCCACCCGAGTGGCGGGTGCCGGCAATCCCACCACGGGAGCGGGCACGAGTCCAACGAACTCGAATTGCTCCTTTGGCCATCCCATCAATTGTGTGAAGCAAGCCGCGGAAAATGCCATGGAGGGCATGATCGCATCCCTGGCGACGATTATCACGTCGCTGCTGCTGTATTTGGGCTTTGGTCTCGTGGCGCTGCAGTTGATGATGACGCTCATGGAGATGTACATGGTGCTCGGGATCGGGAGCATCATGTTGGGATTTCTCGGTTCGCGGTGGACGGTGCAATTCGGCGAGCGCTACGCGAGTTATGCCGCCAGCGTCGGCGTGAAGCTCCTCACGACCTATGGTGTGAGCGCCGTCATGGTGCACATGGCGCAACAGGATGCCGCCTGGTTGAATCAGCTGGGTGCCGGACAGGTGCTCGCGGCACCCGACATGATGGCGCTCGGCACGTCCGGATTGCTTGGCGGGATCATGGCGCTCACGATCCCTTCCGTCGCCGGCAGCATCATGGGGGGCGCCGCGAGCCTCGGGCTCTCGCACCTCACGTCCGCGGGCGGCGGGATCGCCCGCGCGGGCGCGGCGACGGCGCTCGGGGCTGCGGCCGGGGGCGTCGCGGCCAAAGCCGCGCTCGGTCGCCTGGCGGCGCTCACGTCAGTCTCGGGGACGCCGGCCGGTGGCATCGGCGGCGCGGGGAGTTCGGTCGGTGGGTTCAAGGGTGGCGCTGGCGCGATCGCAGCCACGCCCCCGCCGCCCGGCGGTGCCACGGGCACCCGTGGTGCCGGGGGTGCGGCAGGGGCCGGCATGGGCGCGGGCGGGAAGGCCGCAGGGGCGGGGGTCGCAGCGGCCAGCAAGGCCGCCGGAGCCGCCCTTTCGGCGGTGCCGGGACTGCAGCCCGTCGGAGCGGCGGTCTCCGCTGCCGGGCAGGCGGCGGGCAAGGGTGTCGAGGCTGCCGGCAAGGCAGCAGGCAAAGGGGTTGAGGGGGCGGGAAAGGCGGCCAGCGCCGCGCGTGGCGCGGCGGGTGCCGCCACTACCGGCTCGGGCGCCAGTCCTGCGGGGGGCACGCCTTTCAGCGGCCCGGGCAAGGGTGGCGGGGATGCACCGTCGACCGGCAGCCCCCCCGGCACGGGCGGGGCGGATCAACTCTCGGCCCCGGACCTGCCCCAGGGGGCTAAAACATTTCACGATGACCCCGAAGCGAAAGGCGAAGGCGGGAAGAAAGAACCGTCCGCAGCCAGCAAACTTTGGCAACAAGCGCAGCACCATGCGGGTCAGGCACACCGTGGCCTGCCACACGAGGGTGGGGTTTCCGCGCCGGGGCTTCGCTTCGGACACTCTGAAGACTGAGAAGGATTAAGCGATGTCGATGCGCGCCATTCGCCGCTCGTTTATTCGGGGATATCGGCAACAATCGAAGGTCACACCGGAGCTCGGCGCTCGAGTGCTGCGGCTCATCCTCGCCGTGTGTCTCGGCATCGACTTCGCCGCCGGCCACCCCCTGTGGCCGACGGTTGTGCTCATCGGCGCGGTCATTGCGTTATTTGCCTTCAGTGTGCGTGCGATGCGGCGTCCTCCGCCGACACGAGCGCCGGATGAGCAGGATTGCTGATTGGCGGGATCAGAACGGTGGTTTGATCAGTGGCGCCGTCAGTGTTTTTTGTGCGGCATCCTTCACCTCGGCGCGCAGCACGGTGTTGGCTGCGGCACATCCCGCGATATCGCGGGTATTCTGCCCCTGCGCCCGCTGCCGCTGGCACCATTTGACCTCGGCGTTCATTTTTGAGGCGTCCTTCGTCAGTTGAGCGACGGTGACGGACTCGTGCCAATCCCGGGCACAGCCGGCGAGTGCACCCACCACCAGGAACGCCGGGATCACCAGTTTGAGCGTCTTCAAAGTCTTCATCACCGAGTCTCCGTTGAATCATCACGGGGGAACTTGTGCCTCGTCGGTCTCAA
>JAJYUA010000015.1 GCA_021792755.1 Pseudomonadota bacterium | reverse complement strand
AGCGCTCCCCGACCGCGAGCAGCTTGTCCTTGCTCATGATGTTCTCGCCCCGGTGCTCCATGTGGTACTCGTGGATCCGGGTGAGCACGATGGCATCCACCGGGCAGGCTTCCTCGCAGAAGCCGCAATAGATGCACTTGAAGAGGTCGATGTCGTAACGCGTCGTCCGCCGGGTGCCGTCCTCGGCCACGTCTGAATCGATCGTGATGCACGTCGCCGGACAAACCGTCTCGCACAGCTTGCAGGCGATGCAGCGCTCCTGCCCGTTGGCATACCGGCGCAGCGCATGCAGGCCGCGAAAGCGCGGCGATTGCGGGGTCTTCTCCTCCGGATAGTTGAGCGTGTACTTGCGGGCGAAGAAGGTTCGCGCGGTGACGGACATGCCCTTCAGGAGGTCCGGCAGCGTGAATGTCTTGAGCGGATTGGCCATTGGCTTCTCCTTCAATGGAACCAGGGCCTGGCCCACGGCCCGATGTGGACGGCCGCCATCAGCATCTCCGCCCCGAGCCACACGAGGGTCACCGGAATCAGCGCCTTCCAGCCGAGCCGCATGATCTGGTCGTAGCGGTAGCGCGGGAACGTGGCGCGAAACCACAGGAACAGGAACAGGAACAGGAACACCTTGAGGCCGAGCCAGAAGAAGCTCGGGTCTCCGAGCACCGTTGCGCCGATCACAGGATAGCCGGCGAACGGCGACAGCCAGCCGCCGAAGAAGAAGACCGCGGTCAGCGCCGAGATGAGGATCATGTTGGCGTACTCGGCGAGAAAGAAAAGCGCGAACGCTATGCCCGAGTACTCGACGTGAAACCCCGCGACGATCTCCGACTCGCCCTCGGCGACGTCGAACGGGGCGCGATTGGTCTCCGCGACGCCCGCTATGAAATACACGATGAGCAGCGGGAACAGCCAGAACCAGTTCCAGGCGAGAAAGCCGCCCTCCTGGTGGCCGACGATGGTGCCGAGGTTCATGCTGCCGGCTGCCATCAGCACCCCCACCAGCGCAAAGCCCATGGCGATCTCGTACGCCACCATCTGCGCCGCCGAGCGCATCGCTCCGAGGAACGCGTACTTGGAATTGGCCGCCCAGCCGGCGAGGATGATGCCGTAGACGCCCATCGACGACAGCGCCAGCAGGTACAACAGGCCCGCGTTGGCCTTGGAGACGACGAGCTGCGGCGACAGCGGAATCACCGCCCAGGCCGCGAGCGCCGGCACGAGCGCGAGCATCGGGGCGAGGCGGAACAGGAACTTGTTCGCGCGGCTGGGGATCACCACCTCCTTGGTGAGCAGCTTCACGACGTCGGCGAACGGCTGACCCATCCCCGGCAGGAGCCCGAAGATGCGTACGCGGTTCGGTCCGCGGCGCAGCTGCATCCAGCCGATGACCTTGCGCTCCCATAGCGTCAGGAACGCCACGCACAGGATGACCACGATGGTGATGATCAGGATCCACACCGTGGTGCGCACGATGTCCGGGAGAGTGCCCCAGAGCGCGAGCAGGTGGCTGATTTGAGTGTGCATCGTCAGTAAGTCACCGCAGGTGTGCGGCCCTCACGCGTCTTCTGCAGCGACGGCGCGCGGCGCACGAGCGCGTCGATCTGATACATCGGCACGTCCACCACCGCAGCCGCCGCGGCGCCCCCGACCACCGGATGCTCGCCCGCGTAGGCCGGCGCGGTGTACGCCGTGGCGGGGCCGCAGAGCGCGGCGAGCTCCTCGCGGATGGCGTCCGCGCCCAGATAGCCGAACCCGGCGAGGTCGAGCAGGTTGCCGAGCACGCGCAGGATCTTCCACGCCGGGCGCGCCTCTCCCACCGGCGCGGCCGCGCCGGTCTGGCTCTGCCAGAGACCTTCGAGATTGACGTAGGTGCCGGAGGTTTCCGCAAAGGTGCCCGCCGGCAGCAGGACGTGGGCCACCTGGCGCAGCGTCTCGCCCACGAACGGCGTGACCGCCACCACGAATTCCGCCTGCGAGAGCGTACGGTCGGCGTCCGGCGCCTCGCACCAGGGCTCAGTGCCCAACAGCAGGTAGGATTTCAGCGCGCGCGAGAGCATCTCGCCCGCCGTGAGACCCGGCGAGGCGGCCGGCTTGCCGCCGGCCTCGCGATGAGGCACGGCGCCGGCGAGATAGGCGCCGGCGGCATTGGCGCCCTCGGCCAACAGGCCGAACGAGGCTCCCGTCACCTGAGCGAGCGCTGCGGCGAGCGAGCGAAGCTCGGCAAAACGGGGATGGCGCTGGGCGAGCGCCCCCAGCCACACCGCGCGCTTGCCGCCTTGGCCGAGCGCCGCGGCCACGGCGCGGTGCTGCGGCCCGACCGCGGCGCCCTGCACGGCCTGCGCCAGGTGCGCGGGCACGGGGCGGCCGGCGGATTCCGCCGCTGCGGCGAGGATCGCGGCGAGGTCGGCCACCTGCCGCCCCGGCGCCGACTCCAGGTACTCGGCCACCGGGAAGTAATAGGGGAAGAGCGCCGGATTGACCAGCGCCACCTTGGCGCCGGCCCGCGCGGCCTTGCGGACGCGGTGGGCGAGAATCGGCACCTCGCGGCGCAGGTTCGAGCCGACGAGGAGCAGACCCTCGAGCGAATCGATGTCGGCGATGCGCATGCCGAGGTTGGGAAAGAGCGGATCGGCCGCCTGGTCGCGAAAATCGCCCTGGCGCACCCGGCAGTCTATGTTGGCGGTGCCGAGCCCGCGCGCGAGGCGCCCGGCAAGATACAGCTCCTCGAGCGTGCTCGATGCGCTCGCCAGCACCCCGAGCGAGGCGGCACGCGCACGCAGACCTTCGGCCGCCTTGGCAAGCGCGGATTCCCAGTCGGTCTCGACCCACTGTCCGGCCTCGCGGACCATCGGTGCGTGCAGGCGGTCGGGACTGTAGATGCCCTCGTAGCTGAAGCGGTCGCGGTCGGCGATCCAGATCTCGTTGATGGCCTCGTTCTGGCGCGGCACGACGCGCATCAGCCGCCCGCGCAGCACGTGGCCGAAGAGGTTGCTGCCGGCGCCGTCGTGCGGCGAGACGAGCGGCACGGCGCTCATCTCCCAGGCGCGTGCGCTGAAGCGGTAGGGCTTGGAGACCAGGGCGCCGACCGGGCACAGGTCGATCACGTTGCCGGAGAGCTCGTGGTCGACCGTGCTCTCGATGTAGCGGCGCACCTTCATCCGCTCCCCGCGGCCGATCATGCCGAGCTCCTGGATGCCGGCGATCTCCTCGGTGAAGCGGATGCAGCGCGTGCAGTGGATGCAGCGCGTCATGTCGGTGGCGATGAGCGGTCCCAGGGTCTCGTCCGGCACCGAGCGTTTGCGCTCGTGGAAGCGCGAGTAGTCGCGTCCGAAACCGAGCGCGAGGTCCTGCAGCTCGCACTCCCCGCCCTGGTCGCAGATCGGGCAGTCGAGCGGATGGTTGATCAGCAGAAACTCCATCACCGCGCGCTGCGCGGCGATCGCCTTCGGCGAGCGCGTGAAGACCTTCATGCCCTCCATGACGGGCGTGGCGCAGGCGGGCAGCGGCTTCGGCGCCTTTTCCACCTCGACCAGGCACATGCGGCAGTTGGCCGCCACCGCCAGCTTCTCGTGATAGCAGAAGCGCGGGATGTACTCGCCGTTGGCGTCTGCAACCTGGATGATCATCGCGCCCCTGCGGGCCTTGACGGGCTTGCCGTTGATCTCGATGTTGAGCAGTTCTTCAGCCATGTCTTGTGCCATATCAGGCCGCCGCCACCCCGAGCCGCTCCTCGACGAGGCTGCGCCCGCCGTGATCGATCATGTATTCGAACTCGTGCCGGTAGTGCTTGAGGAAACTCTGCACGGGCCAGGCCGCCGCGTCGCCGAGCGCGCAGATGGTATGCCCCTCAATGCGATTGGCCACATCGAGGAGGAGGTTGAGCTCCTCGCGCCGCGCGTCGCCGGCGAGAATGCGCTTGATGATGCGGTTCATCCAGCCGGTACCCTCGCGGCAGGGCGTGCACTGGCCGCAGGACTCGGCCATGTAGAAGCGCGAGATGCGCTCGAGCACGCGCACCATGCAAGTGGTCTCGTCCATGACGATGACCGCCGCCGAGCCGACCGCAGAGCCGGCGGCGCGCAGCGAGTCGTAGTCCATGTTGGTCTTCATCATGATCTGCCCCGGCACCACCGGCACCGAGGAGCCGCCCGGGATCACCGCCTTCAGCTCCCGGCCGCCGCGCACCCCGCCGGCGAGCGCGAGCAGGTCGGCGAAGGCGACGCCGAGCGGCAGCTCGAAGTTGCCGGGCTTGGCCACGTGGCCCGAGACGGAGAAGATCACCGTGCCGCCGGAGTTCACAGGCCCCAAGGAAGCGAACCACTGCGGCCCCTTGCGCAGGATGGTCGGCACCGAGGCGTAGCTCTGCGTGTTGTTGATCGTGGTCGGCCGGCCGTAGAGTCCGAAATTGGCCGGAAACGGCGGCTTGAAACGCGGCTTGCCCGGCTTGCCCTCGAGCGATTCGAGCAGCCCGGTCTCCTCGCCGCAGATGTACGCGCCCGCGCCGATGAAGGTGTGAAGGTCGAAATCGACGCCGCTGCCGCGGATGTTCCTGCCGAGGAGGCCGGCCTCGTAAGCCTCCTTCAGCGCCTGCTCGAACCGCGGCACGGGCTCGCCCAGGAACTCGCCGCGGATGTAGTTGTAGCCCACCGTGGAGTTGGTGGCGTAGCCGGAGATCGCCATCCCCTCGATCACGGCATGCGGGTTGTAGCGCAGGATGTCGCGGTCGTGGCAGGTGCCGGGCTCGCTCTCGTCGGAGTTGCAGACCATGTAGTTCTGCATCGGCGAGTTGCGCGGCATGAAGCTCCACTTGGTGCCGGTCGGGAAGCCCGCCCCTCCCCGGCCTCGCAGGCCCGAAGCCTTCACCGCCTCGATGATCTGCTCGCGTGGAGGCTTCTCGGCGAGGATCTTCTCCCAGGCCGCGTAGCCGCCGATCCTGCGGTAGGTCGAAAGCTCCCACGAGCGCTCGAGCGACAGCGGCTCGAACACCACCAGGTTCATCTTGTCGGGACTGACGGCCATGGCGCTACTTCAGCTCATCGAGGATCTGGTCGAGCTTCTCGGGAGTGAGGTGCTCGTGAAAGACGTGATCGACCATCATCATCGGCGCGCCGGTGCAGGCCGCGAGGCACTCGTGCTCCTCCTTGAGGAAGATCCGCCCGTCGGGCGTGCTCTCATCGAGCTTGATGCCGAGCTTGCGCTCGGCATGTGCGACGAGCTCGTCGGCGCCGTTCAGCATGCACGAGATGTTTGTGCAGATGCTGACGTGGTGGCGCCCGCAGGGGTGGGTCTCGAACATCGAGTAGAAGCTCGCCACCTCATACACCTGGATGGGCGCAAGCGCGAGGTACGCGGCCACGGCGTCCATCAGCGCCTTGGTGAGGTGGCCGTCGTTCTGCTCCTGCGCGGCGCGCAGCGCCGCGATGCACGCCGAGCGCTGCCGGCCGGGAGGGAACTTGGCCACCCAGTGATCGATTTCCCGGCGGGTGTGCTGCGAGAGAAGCTGCGTGCCGCCGGCCCCGGCGGCTGGTGGATTGTCATTGCTCAACGGTCGACTTCCCCGAACACGATGTCCTGCGTGCCGATCACCGCGACCACGTCCGCGAGCATGTGGCCTCGGACCATTTCCTCGAGCGCGGCCAGATGCGCGAATCCCGGCGCGCGGCACTTCACGCGGTACGGCTTGTTGGCCCCGTCGGACACGAGATAGATGCCGAACTCCCCCTTGGGGGCCTCCACCGCGGCGTAGGTCTCGCCCTCGGGCACCTCGTAGCCCTCGGTGAAGAACTTGAAGTGGTGGATGAGCGATTCCATGTCGCCCTTCATTTCCTCGCGCCGCGGTGCCCGCACCTTGCGGTCATCGACCATCACGGTCCCGGGATTGGCGCGCAGCCACTGCACGCACTGGCGGATGATGCGCGTCGACTGGCGCAGCTCCTCGACGCGCACGAGATAGCGGTCATAGCAATCCCCGTTGACGCCGACGGGGATATCGAAATCCAGCCGGTCGTATACCTCGTAGGGCTCCTTCTTGCGCAGATCCCAGACGATCCCGGAGCCGCGCAGCATGGGGCCGGAGAAGCCGAGCTGCATCGCCCGCTCCGGCGAGACCACACCGATGTTCACCGTGCGCTGCTTCCAGATGCGGTTGTCGGTGAGCAGTGTCTCGTAGTCGGCGATCGAGGCCGGGAAGCGCTCGGCGAATGCCTCGATGAAGTCCAGCATCGAGCCCGAGCGCACCTCGTTCAGGCGGTCGACCTCCTTGCGGGAGCGCCACTTGGACGGCTGATACTTCGGCATGCTGTCCGGCAGGTCGCGGTACACGCCTCCCGGCCGGTAGTACGTTGCGTGCATGCGAGTGCCGGAAACGGCCTCGTATACGTCCATGAGCTCCTCACGCTCCTTGAAGCACAGCAGGAACACCGTCATGGCACCGATGTCGAGCGCGTGCGCGCCGAGCCACATCAGATGGTTCAGGATGCGGGTGATCTCGTCGAACATCACCCGGATATACTGAGCGCGCTGCGGCGGGGTGATGCCGAGCAGCCTCTCGATGGCAAGCACGTAGGAGTGCTCGTTGCACATCATGGACACGTAGTCGAGACGGTCCATGTAGCCGATCGACTGATTGAAGGGCTTCGATTCGGCCAGCTTCTCGGTGCCGCGGTGCAGCAGGCCGATGTGGGGATCCGCCTTCTGGATGACCTCCCCGTCCATCTCGAGCACCAGCCGCAGCACCCCGTGCGCGGCCGGGTGCTGGGGACCGAAGTTCATGGTGTAGTTGCGGATCTCCGCAACAGGCGAATCTGGATTCGAGGCCATCAGCGGGGCAGCTCCGGGGTCTTCAGCGCCGGCTCGTAGCGGTTGTCGTGGCGGATCACCTTCGGTGCGAGCACCCGCGGCACGATGCTCACCGGCTGGTACACGACGCGCTTCCTCTGCGGGTCATAGCGCGTCTCGACATTGCCGATGAGCGGGAAGTCCTTGCGGAACGGGTGTCCGATGAACCCGTAGTCGGTGAGGATGCGGCGCAGGTCCGGGTGGCCGCGGAAGAGGATGCCGAACAGGTCGAACGCCTCGCGCTCGAACCAGTTGGCGCTCGCCCACACCCCGGCGACGGAATCCACCGTCGGCTCGCGGGTGTCGGGACATCCGACGCGCAGCCGCAGCCGCGCGTTATGGCTGATCGAAAGCAACTGGTAGACGACCGCGAATCGCCCGGGCATGTCGGGATCGGGAGGCGCGAAGGCCTCGCGGCCGCGGCTGAAGCCCGAGCG
This sequence comes from Pseudomonadota bacterium, assembly GCA_021792755.1. Taxonomy (GTDB): domain Bacteria; phylum Pseudomonadota; class Gammaproteobacteria; order Steroidobacterales; family Steroidobacteraceae; genus 13-2-20CM-66-19. The sequence continues at coordinate 84,255 of JAJYUA010000015.1, read as the reverse complement.
GGTGGCCCCGCTGGTCTGCCACTCGTCCAGGCCGTAGTGCAGGAAGTCGACGCCCGAGACATCCATCAGCATCTCGAACCTGAGATCGGGTGCATCGCGCAGCGCGCGACACACCGCCAGAAGAGAGTCGGCCTCGACCTCATAGGCGAGCTCTCGCGGCGGCGACGACAGACGCTTGAGGCCCGGGATGCGAGTCTCGATCGTGCGCGCGAGCGCGCTCACCGGGGTTTGCGCGCCCTCCGCGGGCTGGGAAGTGGGTTCTGCCATGGAAACGGTTACCTGGCGATGGTGCTGGTGCGCGCGATTTTCTTCTGCAGCTGGATGATGCCGTACACCAGCGCCTCGGCCGTCGGCGGGCAGCCCGGCACGTAAACATCGACCGGCACGATCCGGTCGCAACCACGCACGACCGCGTAGGAATAGTGGTAGTAGCCGCCGCCGTTGGCGCACGAGCCCATGGAAATCACCCAGCGGGGCTCGGCCATCTGGTCGTAGACCCGGCGCAGCGCCGGGGCCATCTTATTGACCAGCGTGCCGGCGACGATCATCACGTCCGACTGCCGGGGGCTCGGCCGGAACACCACGCCGAAGCGGTCTAGATCGTAGCGCGAGGCGCCCGCGTGCATCATCTCCACCGCGCAGCAGGCGAGGCCGAAGGTCATCGGCCACAGCGACCCGGTACGCGCCCAGTTGAGCAGGTTGTCGACCTGGGTGGTGAGAAAGCCTCGCTGCGCGAAACCCTCGGGCTCTTGCGTCAGTCCCACTCCAGCGCCCCTTTCTTCCACTCGTAGATGAAGCCCACGGTCAGGATGGCGAGAAATACGACCATGGCGATGAGACCGGCGGCCCCGATGCTCCCGAGCGCCACGGCCCACGGGAAAAGAAAGACGATCTCGAGGTCGAAGACGATGAACAGGATGCACACGAGGTAGTAGCGCACGTCGAACTTCATGCGGCTGTCCTCGAAGGCCTCGAAGCCGCACTCGTACGGGGAAAGCTTGTCGCGATCCTTCGGGTTGCGCGAGAAGAACCGCCCGATGACCGAGCCGAGGGTGAGCATCACGAGCGCGATCGCCGTCGCGATGGCGAGAAAAATGAGGATTGGCAGGTAATTGGTCAACATGCTTTCATCCGGCACGCAAAGCCACGGCGCGGCCGGACGCCGATCCTTAGGTTCGGCTCCGGCCCAAAGCCGCGCATTGTATCAGCGCTCGAAGACGTTTTGGTGCCGACGGTCGGATTCGAACCGACACGCCTCGCGGCGCTAGCCCCTCAAGCTAGTGTGTCTACCAATTCCACCACGTCGGCAACGTCACCATCCATCCCGGGCACGCCCCGCCGTCACTTCGGCGGCACGTGGGCGGAATCTGCCGGCTTGCCCGCCGGCGCCGGCGGCGCGTGTGCCGCTGCCGGCGCTTTCGCGCCGGCAGCCGGAGTCTCGGCCGCCAGATTGAGAATCGTCTTGTGCTGCACGTGCGCGCGCGTGCTCAGATAGGTGAGCGCGACGCTGTTGAGCATGAAAATGACCGCGAAAATCGCCGTGGTGCGCGAAAGCGCGGTGGTGGCGCCCCGCGCCCCGAACACCGTCCCGGAGGCGCCCGCGCCGAAGCCCGCCCCGGCATCGGCGCCCTGGCCGTGCTGCAGCAGCACCAGGGCGATGATGCACACCCCGGCGATGATCTGAATGACTAGCAATACAGCGTGCAACATAATGGGTCACCGCGACCCGGCCGCGGCCAGGATCGCCAGAAATTCCTCCGCTTTGAGCGAGGCGCCGCCGATCAGCCCGCCATCGACATCCGGCTGAGCGAACAGCTCCGCGGCATTGCCCGCCTTGACGCTGCCGCCGTACAGAATGCGAGCCACCTCGGCAATTTTAGCATCCCGGGCCGCGATGCGCTCGCGGATGAACGCATGCACCTGCTGCGCCTGCTCCGCCGTCGCACTGTGCCCCGTGCCGATGGCCCATACCGGCTCATAGGCGATAACGCCCGATTCCAACGCGCCCACCCCGCACAGCGACACCACCGCATCGAGCTGCCGTGCCACCACTTCTTCCGTGCGCCCCGCCTCGCGGTCGGAGAGCTGCTCGCCGACGCACAGAATGGGTGCCAAAGACTTAGCCTGGGCCGCCGCGAACTTGCGAGCCACGAGCTGGTCGCTCTCGTGATAGACCCAGCGCCGCTCGGAGTGCCCGACGATCACATGCTCGCAGCCGACGTCCTTGAGCATGACGGCGGAAACCTCACCCGTGAATGCGCCCTGCGCCTCGGCGCATACGTCCTGCGCACCAAGGCCGATCGGCGTGTCCCGCAGCATCCGCCCAACCTCCTGCAGGTACACGAAGGGCGGACACACCAAGCACTCCGCGGCGGACCGATCGGGGTATCGGGCGACCAGCTCTTCGATGAGACGCGCATTCTCGGCGCGCGTCCCGTGCATCTTCCAGTTTCCGGCAACGATGGGGCGCCGCATGACCCGACCTGGTGAGCCTCCGATTGACCCCGCGTATTCGCGAAGGGGGCGCGATGATAGCGGCGCGCCCCCCGCAGTGCAACGCGCAATGCGCCCCGGGGGCTAGCTCGCCGTCCGTACCGCCTCGGCGAGCTCCTCGGCGGCGGCCCTGGTCGCGCTCTCGTCCCGGCCCTCGACCATGACGCGGATCACCGGCTCGGTGCCCGAGGGGCGCAGGACCACCCTGCCCTGGGCGCCCAGCCGCTGCTCGATGCGCCGCACGGCGCTCTGCACGGCCGGCACACTCTGCGGATCGAACCGCTCGGCGACCTTCACATTGAGCAGTACCTGCGGAAACTTGCGCATCGGGGCGGCCAGCTCCGCCAGCGAGAGGTCCGTCTGGCGCATGACGGCGAGCACCTGCAAAGCGCTCACCAGCCCGTCTCCGGTGGTGGTCTTGTCCAGGCAGAGGATGTGCCCCGAGGTCTCCCCCCCCAGCATCCCGCCGGTCTCGCGCAACAGCGAGAGCACATAGCGGTCTCCCACGGGCGCGCGCCGGAAGTCTATTCCGCTCTCGCGCAGCGCCACCTCCAGGCCGAGGTTGCTCATCACCGTGCCGACGATGGGCCCTGTGAGCGCGCCGGAATGCTTGCGGGCCTGTGCGAGGACGTACAGCAGCTGGTCACCGTCGACGACCCTGCCCAGATGATCGACCATGACCACCCGGTCGCCGTCGCCATCGAGCGCAAGCCCCACATGCGCCCGCACACCCGGCACGGTGAGCTGCAACAGCTCCGGATGCAGCGAGCCGCAGCCATCATTGATGTTGCGGCCGTTGGGCGAGCAGCCGATGGGGACGATCTCGGCGCCGAGGTCGGCCAGAATGCGCGGACCGACCTTGTAGGCGGCGCCATTCGAGCAGTCGATCACGATCTTCAGACCCGAGAGATCGACCCCCTCGGGCAGCGTCGAGGCGCAGAACTCCTGATAGTGGTTGCGCGAGCGGTCGACGCGCATCGCGCGGCCCAGGCTGCGCGAGGAGCGGGTGAGCACGGGCTGGTCGAGCTCGGTCTCGATGCGCGCCTCGAGCTCATCGGAGAGCTTGCCGCCGCTGCCGTCAAAGAACTTGATGCCGTTGTCGTCGTAGGGATTGTGCGAAGCGCTGATCACCACGCCGAGGTCGCACTCGAAGCGGCGCGTCATGTAGGCGATGCCCGGGGTCGGCAGCGGCCCGATGAGCATCACATTGACACCCGCAGCGACGAAACCGGCCTCGAGCGCGGACTCGAACATGTAGCCCGAGACACGCGTGTCCTTGCCGATGAGCACGGTACCGCCCTGCGGGGCGAGCACGCGCCCGGCGGCGCTCGCGAGCTGCAGCGCGAAATCCACCGTCATGGGGTGCTCGCCCACGCGACCCCTGACACCATCGGTGCCGAAGTATCTTCGACTCACACAATCGCTCCCGTGTATTGGTTTCCAGTCAGCCCCGCGCCGCGGACAGCACCTTCAGCGCATCCGCTGTCGCCGCCACGTCGTGCACCCGCAGGATGCGGGCGCCGTTCATCGCGGCAATCAAAGCGGCCGCCACGCTGCCCGCGAGGCGCTCCCCCGGGGGCCGTCCCGTGAGCGTGCCGATCATCGACTTGCGGGACAATCCGGCGAGCAGCGGCAGCCCCTCGACGTGCACCTCGCGCAAGTGGCTCAGAAGCTTCAGATTGTGCTCCAGAGTCTTGCCGAAGCCGAAGCCTGGATCGAGCACGATGCGATCTGCGGTCATGCCTGCCGCGAGGCAGGTCCGCACACGCTCCTGCAGAAACCGGCGCACCTCGCCTACCACGTCCGCGTAGTGGGGCGAGCGCTGCATGGTGCGCGGCTCGCCCTGCATGTGCATCAGGCACACCGCGCAGCCGGAGGCCGCCGCCGCCTCGAGCGCACCGGGCTCGCGCAACGCCCACACGTCGTTGATCAGGTCCGCGCCGGCAGCGCTTGCCGCTCGCATGACCTCCGGTTTGCTGGTGTCGACGGAAATGCAGACCCCGGTGAGCGGACGCAGCCGCTCCACCACGGGAATCACTCGCCGAAGCTCCTCTTCCGGTGCAACGGACGGGGCACCCGGGCGGGTGGACTCACCGCCAATATCGATGATGGCGGCGCCCTCCTCGGCCAAGTCGACGGCGCGAGCCACGGCATCGTGAAGATCGAAGTAACGCCCCCCGTCCGAAAACGAGTCCGGCGTAACGTTGAGGATCCCCATGATCACGGGCCGCTCGAGATCGAGCGTCCGTTCACCGCAGCGCAGCCGCGGCATGGGTTATCTCGCCGGCGACCCCAGGGGCGGCGGCGCCCCCGCGACAGCACCGCTCGCCGGCGGCATCGGCGGACGGTGGTTGGCAATCGACTCGTCCCAGCCCGGCGGCGGCTTGGGCGTCCGTCCCGCCATGATGTCCTTCAGCTGCTCTTCGTCGATGGTCTCATACTTCATGAGCGCATCGGCCATGGCGTGCAGCTTGTCGAGCGCGGCGGTCAGGATCTCCCGCGCGCGCTTGTAGTTGCCCTCGATGACCCGCCGCACCTCCTCGTCGATGGCGTGGGCGGTCACATCGGAGACCTGCTTGTGCTGGGTGACGCTGCGGCCGAGGAACACCTCCCCCATCTCCTCCGAATAGGTGAGAGGTCCCAGCTTATCCGACAGACCCCACTTGGTGACCATGTTGCGCGCCAGCTCCGTGGCGCGCTCGATGTCATTGGAGGCCCCCGTGGTGACCGCCTCGGGCCCGAAGATCAGCTCCTCCGCGATGCGGCCGCCGAAGAGCGTCGCGATGGCGCTCTCCAGGCGGCGCTTGGACATGCTGTAGCGGTCCTGCTCCGGCAGGAATTGGGTCACCCCAAGGGCGCGTCCCCGCGGGATGATCGTCACCTTGTACACCGGATCATGCTCCGGCACGGTCATGCCGACGATCGCATGTCCGGCCTCATGGAAGGCGGTCATGCGCTTTTCCTCTTCGGTCATCACCATGGAGCGCCGCTCGGCCCCCATCATGATCTTGTCCTTGGCGCGCTCGAACTCCTCCATCCCGACGATGCGCTTGTTGGCTCGGGCGGCGAACAACGCCGCCTCGTTCACGAGGTTCATGAGGTCCGCGCCCGAGAACCCGGGCGTGCCGCGTGCGATCAGCGCCGGCTTCACATCTTCGCCGAGCGGCACCCGGCGCATGTGCACGCGCAGGATCTGCTCGCGCCCCCTCACATCAGGCAGCGGCACCACCACCTGGCGGTCGAAACGACCCGGACGCAGCAGCGCCGGATCGAGCACGTCCGGCCGGTTGGTCGCCGCGATGACGATGATGCCCTCGTTGCCCTCGAAGCCGTCCATCTCCACGAGCAGCTGATTGAGCGTCTGCTCGCGCTCGTCGTGCCCGCCGCCGAGACCCGCTCCACGGTGGCGGCCTACCGCATCGATCTCATCGATGAAGATGATGCACGGGGCGTGCTTCTTGGCCTGCTCGAACATGTCGCGCACGCGCGAAGCGCCCACGCCGACGAACATTTCGACGAAGTCAGAGCCCGAAATGGTGAAGAACGGCACCTTCGCCTCGCCCGCGATGGCGCGCGCGAGCAGCGTCTTGCCCGTGCCCGGGGAGCCGACCATGAGCACGCCCTTGGGAATCTTGCCGCCGAGCTTCTGGAATTTTCCGGGATCCTTGAGGAAGTCGACGATCTCACTGACCTCCTGCTTGGCTTCGTCCACGCCCGCCACATCGGCGAACGTGACGCTCACCTGGTCCTCGCCGAGCAGCCGCGCGCGGCTCTTGCCGAAGGACATCGCGCCCCGCCCGCCCGAGGCCCCCTGCATCTGCCTGAGCATGTAGGCGAACACGAAGATCAGCACCAGCACCGGCAGCAGCTGGATGAACACCTGTTCGAGGAAGCCTTCCTCCTTCGGCGGGCGCCCGGAGATATCGACGTTGTACTTCTCCAGCGTCCCGATGAGCGCCGTGTAGTCGGTCTCCGGATTGAAGGTCTTGAACTGCTTGTGGTCCCTCAGCAAGCCGTAGAGCTCGGTACCCTGGAAGGTCACCGAGTCGACCCGATTGGTCTGCACGTCTTTGAGGAACGCGGAGTACGAAAGCACCTCCGGCTGGTTGGTCGTCGGCACGTAGCGGCTGAACACCAGCAGCAGCACCACCACAATACCTACCCAGAGGATGATGTTCTTGGTCAGATCGTTCATCGCGTGTCCACGCTACACCAAGCGGAAGTCCTTAGCCAGCAGATAGACCTCCGGGCTGCGGGCCCGGGAAGCCGCGGGCTTCACCAGCTTTACTTTTGCAAAACGACTGCGGGCCTCGCCCAGCAGCGCCTCGAAGCCCGCACCCTGAAACACCTTGATCAGGGCGCCGCCGCCTTGCTTCAAGACCCGCGCGGCCATATCGAGCGCAAGCTCGGCCAGGTACATCGAGCGAGGCTGATCGACCGCATCGATGCCGCTCATGGACGGGGCCATGTCCGAGAGCACCCAGTCCACCTGCCGCTCTGGCACGACCGTCAAGATGCGCTCGAAGACCTCCCGCTCGCGGAAATCTCCCTGCACGAACTCCACTCCCGGCAAGGGCGTCAGAGGCAGGATATCGCTCGCCACCACCCGCCCGGTCTTGCCGAGCCGGCGGTGAAGATACTGGCTCCAGGCCCCGGGAGCTGCACCCAGATCGAGGCAGATCGCGCCAGATTTGACCATTTTTTCCCGTAAGTCGATTTCTTCCAGCTTGAAGACCGCACGCGAGCGCCATCCTTGCGCCTGGGCGCGCTGCACGAAAGGATCGGAAAAATGCTCCTGCAGCCACCGGCCGCTGCTCTGGGACCGTCTAGCCATGTTGGCCCTTAACATCTTCTCCGTCTCGAATCGCACGGAGTGCTCGTACGCGGCCCGGATGACGGCCGCTTTCCGCAGTTGCATCGCCCTGTGGTGGCGCCTGCTCCCGGTCCTTGCGGGCTTGCGTGACAGGCCGATGGGGCAATGAGCGTCCGCCCAGCTCTACGGCAGCCCGGTACGGCCCCATTTCGCAGGATCCGCTCCGTCTGGGGCCCCGCCGTTCGACCGAGACCTTCTCGGTCCCTTTGGCGACGATCGAAGGAGTATACCGCTCACGGGAATGGCACGCCATTCGTCTCTCTCGCTCTGAATTCCGGGGCTTTCCGCGGCAGACGAAGGTAAAATTTCAGGCATGTCGGCCCCACTCAGCCTCACGGATCGCCAGCGCCGCCACCTGCGCGGAATCGCCCATGCCCTCAAGCCCGTGGTCCGGCTCGGCAATGCCGGCCTCACCGAACCGGTGCTGCAGGAGACGGCCCGGGCGCTCGAGGACCATGAGCTCATCAAGGTCAAATCTCCGGGCGGCGACCGTGCGGCTCGAGACGCCCTGTTTGCGGAACTCTCGCACCGCACGGGCAGCGCGCTGGTGCACCGCATCGGCAACGTCGCGGTGCTCTATCGTCCCCGCGCCGATCTGCCGAAAATCGTCATCCCGGGCGATATCGAATCTACTCGAAGCGCACCGCCACGATCTCGAACGAGCGCACCCCGCCGGGGGCGGCCACGTCCACCACATCCCCCTCGCACTTGCCGACCAGCGCCCGCGCGATCGGCGAAGTAATGGAAATCCGGCCGGCACTGATGTCCGCCTCGTCCTCGCCGGCGACCTGGTAGACGAGGCGGCTACCCTCCTCGTCCTGCAGCTCGACCACGGCGCCGAAGACCACCTTGCCGGTATTGGTGAGCGTGCTCGGGTCGATGATCTCGGCAGTGGCGAGCTTCGCCTCGATGTCGCGGATCCGCCCCTCGATGAAGCTCTGCTGCTCACGCGCGGCGTGATACTCGGCGTTCTCGGAGAGGTCGCCGTGACTGCGCGCCTCGGCGATCGCCTTGATGATGTTGGGACGGGCCTCGCCCTTCAGGCGCTTGAGCTCGGCGCGCAGCGCCTCTGCGCCGCGCAGGGTCATGGGAGTGCGTTTCATGCCAAGGCTTCCTGATGCAAGTCCTGCAGGCGATTCACCTCGACCTCGTCCAGGTGATCGAGGGCCTCGCAGGTAGCGAGGCCCGCCGCGAGCGTAGTGTAATAGGTCACACGATGATGCACCGCCTCGCGGCGGATGGAGTTCGACTCGCGGATCGCCAGCTTGCCCTCCGTCGTGTTGACGATGAGATCGATCTCGTCGTTCTTGATCATGTCCACGATGTGCGGGCGGCCCTCGCGCACCTTGTTGACGCGCCGGCACTCGATGCCGGCTGCGGCGAGCGCCCGAGCCGTACCCTCGGTGGCGAGCAGCTCGAAGCCGCGGGCGATGAGCCTCCTGCCGAGCTCCACCGCCCCGGGCTTGTCCCGGTCGCGCACGCTGAGGAAGCACACTCCCTTGCGCGGCAGCAGCACGCCCGAGCCGCTCTGCGCCTTGGCGTACGCCTCTCCGAAAGTGCGGCCCGTGCCCATCACCTCGCCGGTGGATTTCATCTCCGGCCCCAGGATGGGATCGGCCTCGGGGAACTTGACGAACGGGAACACCGCCTCCTTGACGGAATAATACGGGGGAACCCTGCCCTCGGTCACCTCGAGCTCGCCAAGCGTGCGGCCGCTCATCACGCGCGCAGCGATCTTCGCCAGCGCCAGTCCCGTCGCTTTGGACACGAAGGGCACGGTGCGGGAGGCGCGGGGATTGACCTCCAGCACATAGACAACGCCGTTCTGGATGGCGAACTGGACATTCATCAGCCCGACCACGCCGAGGCCGCTGGCGAGCTTGCGGGTCTGCTCTCGCAGCTGCTCCTGGATTTCGGCGCTCAGACTGTTCGGCGGCAGGCAGCACCCCGAGTCCCCCGAATGCACGCCCGCCTGCTCGACGTGCTCCATGATGCCGCCGATGAGCACCCGCTCGCCATCGCACACCGCATCGACGTCCACCTCGATGGCAACGTCGAGGAACCGGTCGAGCAACACCGGGCTGTCATTGGACACTTGCACCGCATGCGTCATGTAGGCGCGCAGATCCTCCTCGGTGAAGACGACCTCCATCGCCCGACCGCCGAGCACGTAGGACGGCCGCACCACCAGCGGGAAGCCGACCTCCCGTGCAAGCTGCACCGCCTGCTCTTCGGTGCGCGCGGTCGCATTGGCCGGTTGCCGCAGCGCGAGCCGGTGCACGAGCGCCTGGAATCGCTCGCGGTCCTCGGCCATGTCGATGGAGTCGGGCGAGGTGCCGATGATCGGCGCGCCCGCCTGCTCGAGCGCACGGCAGAGCTTCAGCGGCGTCTGTCCGCCGAACTGCACGATGACTCCCTCGGGTTTCTCCTTGGCGAGGACCTCGAGCACGTCCTCCAGCGTGAGCGGCTCGAAGTACAGCCGGTCGGAGGTGTCATAATCGGTCGAGACCGTCTCCGGGTTGCAGTTGATCATGATGGTCTCGAACCCATCCTCGCGCAGCGCCAGCGCCGCATGCACGCAGCAGTAGTCGAACTCGATGCCCTGGCCGATGCGATTCGGTCCGCCGCCGAGAATCATGATCTTGCGCCGCCCGGTAGGCTCGGCCTCGCACTCCTCCTCGTAAGTCGAGTAAAGGTAGGCCGTGGATGTCGCGAACTCCGCCGCGCAGGTGTCGACCCGCTTGTAGACCGGCCGGATGCCCAGATCATGCCGTTTGCCGCGCACGGCTTGCTCCGGCATGTCGAGGAGGCGGGCCAGGCGGCTGTCGGAAAACCCCTTGCGCTTGAGTGAGCGCAGGCGGACGGCCGAAAGCGCCCCGAAGCCCTCCGAGCGCACTCTGGCCTCCTCACCGATCAGGTCCTCGATCTGTGCCAGAAACCACGGGTCGATGTACGAGAGCTCGGCGATGCGATCGAGGGACCAGCCGGCGCGGAACGCGTCCGCAACGTAAAGCAGGCGGTTGGCGCCCGCGGCGCGCAGCTCCTGCGAGAGCCTCGCCTGCGCCTCTTCACCGAGGGGCGGCGAGAGCACGGGTGTCAGGCCGTCGAGGCCGGTCTCGAGGCCTCGGAGGGCCTTCTGAAGCGATTCCTGAAAGGTTCGTCCGATCGCCATCACCTCGCCGACCGACTTCATCTGCGTGGTCAGCCGGTCGTTGGCGGCCGGGAACTTCTCGAAGGTGAACCGCGGAATCTTGGTCACCACGTAATCGATCGTCGGCTCGAAGGACGCCGGCGTCGCGCCGCCCGTGATGTCATTCTTGAGCTCATCGAGCGTATAGCCGACGGCGAGCTTGGCGGCAATCTTGGCAATCGGGAAACCGGTGGCCTTCGAGGCGAGCGCCGAGGAGCGAGACACGCGGGGGTTCATCTCGATGACCAGCAGCCGGCCATCGCTCGGATTGACGGCGAACTGCACGTTCGAGCCGCCCGTATCGACGCCGATCTTGCGCAGCACGGCGATCGAGGCGTCGCGCATGCGCTGATACTCTTTGTCCGTGAGCGTCAGCGCCGGGGCCACGGTGATCGAATCGCCGGTGTGCACGCCCATGGGATCGAGATTCTCGATCGAGCAGATGATGATGCAGTTGTCCTTGCGGTCGCGCACCACCTCCATCTCGAATTCCTTCCAGCCGATCACCGACTCCTCGAGCAGCACCTCGGCGGTGGGGGAAGCCTCGAGGCCGCGCGAGGCGATGTCCTCGAGCTCCTCGCGGTTGTAGGCGATGCCCCCTCCCGTTCCGCCCAGCGTGAACGAGGGACGGATGACGATCGGGTAGCCCATCTCACCGGCGATGGCCAGCGCCTCATCGAGGCTGCGGGCGATCTGCGAGCGGGGCGTCTCGAGGCCGATTTCGCGCATGGCGTTTCGAAAAAGCTCGCGATCTTCCGCCATGTCGATCGCGGCACGCTGCGCGCCGATCAGCTCGACGCCGAATCGATCCAGCACCCCCTCCCGCACCAGGTCGAGCGCCGTGTTGAGCGCCGTCTGCCCGCCCATCGTGGGCAACAGCGCCGCCGGACGCTCCTTCTCGATGATGCGCGCCACGGTGCGCCAGTTGACCGGCTCGATGTAGACCGCATCGGCCATCTCGGGGTCGGTCATGATGGTCGCAGGATTGGAGTTGACCAGGATGACCCGGTAGCCCTCCTCGCGCAGCGCCTTGCAGGCCTGCGCGCCGGAGTAGTCGAATTCGCAGGCCTGGCCGATCACGATCGGACCCGCGCCGATGATCAGGATGCTCTGGATGTCGCTGCGCTTGGGCACGAACGGCTCTCTTCAGCGAGTGCTGGCTTGTGCCCGCGCCTGCCCCTCGGCCTCGCGCAGCTTCGCCTGCAGCCGGCGCAGCATCAGCTGGACGAAGCGCTCGAACAGCGGCTTGATGTCATGGGGCCCGGGGCTCGCCTCAGGGTGTCCCTGGAAGCCGAACACGGGCTGACCCTTGAACGCGAGACCCTGGAGCGAGCCGTCGAACAGGGAGCGGTGCGTGGGCAGGACATGGGCGGGCAACGTCGATTCATCGACCGCGAATCCGTGATTCTGGCTCGTGATGAGCACTCGGCCGCTGTCGAGATCCTGCACGGGATGGTTGGCCCCGTGGTGGCCGAACTTCATCTTGACCGTGCGCGCGCCGCTCGCGAGCCCGAGGATCTGGTGTCCCAGGCAGATGCCGAACAGCGGCAGATCGGTTCCGAGAAAGGCGCGTGTCGCCCGGATCGCGTACTCGCAAGGCTCGGGATCGCCCGGGCCGTTCGAGAGAAACAGCCCGTCGGGATTGAGCGCGAGCGCCTCCTCGGCGCTCGTTTCCGCGGGCACCACCGTCATGCGGCAGCCGCAGTCCGAGAGCAACCGCAGGATGTTGCGCTTGATGCCGAAATCGTAGGCGACCACGTGCAGCCGCTGATGCGAGCGCAACAGGCGCGGGTTCTGCGGCCAGACGCTGCCCTCGTTCCATTGGTAGCTGCGCTTGCTCGTGACCACCTTGGCGAGATCCATGCCCTTCAAGCCCGGAAACTTCCGCGCGGCCTTCACCGCCGCGGCCTCATCGGCCTTCTCGCCCGTCATGATGCAGCCGGCCTGCGCGCCGCCCTGGCGCAGCAGCCGGGTCAGACGGCGCGTATCGATGCCGGCGATGGCGACCACCCGGGCGCGCTCGAGGAACTCTCCGAGCGACTCGTTGGCGCGCCAGTTGCTCGCCCTGAAGGGCAGATCGCGGATGATGAGTCCGGCGGCGAATACCTGGGCGGATTCCAGATCCTCCGGCGTCGCGCCGGTATTGCCGATGTGCGGACAGGTGAGCGTGACGATCTGACGGGCATACGAGGGGTCGGTGAGAATTTCCTGGTAGCCCGTCAACGCGGTGTTGAAAACGACTTCGCCGGTGGTGTTGCCTTTGGCACCAATCGACTGGCCGCGGAAGACGGTGCCATCCGCCAGTGCCAGTACTGCCGGGACGCTCACTTCGATGATTCCTCTCTTCTCAGGTTGTCAGATTGGCGCTCGTTTCCGTTGGCCAAGCGGCCCGCTGCGCGCCCGGGGGCGCGGCAGGCGGGGCGCCTCGAGGTCCGTGACTTCCGCATATACAAAGCGGGAGGCGTTCTTGCGAACGACCTCCCGCCTTGCGTGGACTAACCCGCACACGAATCGGACTAACCCGCACACGGATCAGGAGGAAATTTTACGGGGGTCGGCTGCGGGTGTCCACGGAAAAATCCTGCCGGCGTGGCGTGTGCGAGACGGCAGAAAACGTCGTACTTTATTGATTTTTAAATAAAATATCGCGCATCGTGTAGCGTCCCGCAGCCTGATGGGCCAGCCACAGGGCAGCCCTCAACGCTCCCCGCGCGAAGAGGGCACGATCGGTCGCCTGGTGCGAGAGTGAGAGCTGCTCGCCCGGACCGGCGAACCACACCTCGTGCTCCCCGACCGCGTCCCCCCCCCTCAGGACTGCGAAGCCGATCTCACCGTGCCGACGAGGGCCTGCCCGGCTCGCGCCCACGGTCGCGGTGGCTTCCGCCGCCGGCAGATTGCGTCCCTCGGCCGCGGCACGGGCGAGCGCCAGGGCGGTGCCGGAGGGAGCATCCAGCTTCATGCGGTGATGTCTTTCGAGGATCTCGATGTCGAACTGCGCAGGAAGCGCACGGGCCGCGATACGCACGAGCTCGGCGAGCAGCGTCACCCCCAGGCTCGTGTTGGGCGCGACCAGCAGGGCAATGTCCCGCGAGGCGGCCTCGAGCTCAGTCTCGGCCAGCTGTGGCGCGAATCCGGTGGTGCCGATCAGCAGCGGTTTGCCGGCGGCTCGGCAGGCAGCCAGATGCTCAGCCGCCGCTTGCGGGTGCGAGAAATCGATGACCACATCGGCTGCGCCCAGAGTGGCGGGCAGATCGGCGGTCACTGCGACGCCGAGACGAACGCCCACCGGCTCGCCAGCGTCTCGGCCAAGGCTGGCGCTGTGAGCGGAAGCCACCGCACCGGTGATGGCGAGGTCCGCAAACTCCGCCGCCGCCCGCAGCAGCGCCTGGCCCATGCGACCGGTGACACCGACGATAACTGTGCGGGTTCTCCCCGTCACGGGCATGAATCAATGCGCTCAGGCGCCGGAGAAGAAGCGCTTCACGCCCTCGAAGAAGCCCTTCTCCCGCGGTGCATGACGCGGGCCGCCATCTTTGAGGGACTCATCGAGCTTGCGGATGAGCTCCTTTTGCTCCGCCGATAGGTGTACGGGAGTCTCGACGACCACCCGGCAGAAGAGATCTCCGCGCAAGCTGCCACGCACGGGTTTCACCCCCTTGTCCCGCAGCCGGAACACCCGGCCGGACTGAGTCTCTGCAGGGACCTTCAGCGCGACATTGCCGTCGAGCGTGGGGACTTCCACGGTGCCGCCGAGCGCCGCCGTCGCAAAACTGACGGGTACCTCGCAGGATAGGTGCTCGCCATCGCGCTCGAAAATCGGATGCTCGCGAACGCGCACCTCGACGTAGAGGTCTCCCGGCGGTCCGCCATTGCGGCCTGCCTCGCCCTCTCCAGCAAGCCGAATGCGGTCCCCCGTGTCCACGCCGGCAGGGATCTTCACCGAGAGCTTGCGCGTGCGGCGCACCCGTCCCTGACCAAAGCAGGAGTCGCAGGGGTTGCGGATGAGCGTGCCGGCACCACGGCATTTGGGACAGGTCTGCTGCAGCTGAAAGAAACCCTGGGAGACGCGCACCTGGCCCGCGCCGCCGCAGGTATCACAGGTGACCGCAGAGCTGCCCTTGGCCGCCCCGGTACCGTGGCAGACCTCGCACTCGACGAGCTTCGGCACCTCGATCTCGACGGTGTGGCCGAATACAGCCTGAGGCAGATCGAGCTCGAGCTCAAAGCGCAGATCCGCACCCCGGAAAACCTGGGATCGGCCCCCGCGGCGCGCCGTGCCGAAGATATCGCCGAAGACATCGCCGAAGATGTCGCCGAACGCATCCGCAGAGCTTGATCCCGCCCGACCACGGGCGCCGGCTGCCGCAGCCTCCACGCCCGCGTGACCGTATTGGTCGTACACGGCGCGCTTTTGCTGGTCGGTGAGCACCTCATAGGCCTCCTTGGCCTCCTTGAAGCGCTCTTCTGCCTCCGTGTCGCCCGGATTGCGGTCCGGGTGATACTTCATGGCCAGACGCCGATAGGCCTTCTTGATCTCCGCCTCGGTCGCTGTCTTCGGTACGTCGAGTACCTTGTAGTAATCGCGCTTGGACATGAAAGGATGTTAGCGCGAATCATGCGCGCGCATGCTGAAAGTCAGGCGCCGGAGCGCTCCGCGCCGGCGGCGCCGTGAGTCCTGAACCGATCGCGGTTCAGGACGCCTTGCGTCCCTTGTCCTTGACCTCCTCGAACTCGGCGTCGACGACGTCCTCTTTCTTGGCGCCGCCGCTCTCGGAGCCGCCCGCGGCTCCCTCCGTGCCCCCGGCGGCGGCGCCCCCGGCGCCCGCCTGGCCGGCCGCATACGCCTTGCTCGCGATGCCGGCGGAAGCCTGTGCCAACGCCTCGGTCTTTTTGTCGATGACAGACTGGTCGTCGCCCTTCAGCGCGGTACGCAGATCCGAGATCGCCGATTCCACGCCGGCACGCTCCGCAGCGTCGACCTTGTCGCCCAAGTCCTTCAGGCTCCGCTCCACGGCGTGGATCATGCCATCGGCCTTGTTGCGCACCTCGACCAGCTCGCGGAACTTCTTGTCCTCAGCCGCATGCGCCTCGGCATCGCGCACCATGCGCTTGATCTCATCCTCGTTCAGGCCGCTCGAGGCCTTGATGACGATCTTCTGCTCGCGCCCCGTGGCCTTGTCCTTGGCAGACACGTTGAGAATGCCGTTGGCGTCGATGTCGAAGGACACTTCGATCTGCGGCATGCCGCGCGGCGCGGGCGGAATGTCCGTCAGGTCGAACTTGCCGAGCGACTTGTTGTCCGCCGCCCGGTCTCGCTCGCCTTGCAGCACGTGGATCGTCACCGCCGTCTGACTATCATCGGCGGTCGAGAACACCTGCGAGGCCTTGGTCGGGATGGTGGTGTTCTTTTCGATCAGCTTGGTCATGACACCGCCCAGGGTCTCGATGCCGAGCGACAGCGGCGTGACATCGAGCAGCAGCACGTCCTTGACCTCCCCGGTCAGCACGGCGGCCTGGATAGCGGCGCCCACCGCAACCGCCTCATCGGGATTGACGTCCTTGCGCGGCTCGCGCCCGAAGAAATCCTTCACGTACTTCTGCACCATCGGCATGCGGGTCTGGCCACCGACCAGGATGACCTCGGCGATGTCGCTCGCCGAAACCCCCGCATCCTTCATCGCAATCCGACACGGCGCAATGGTCCTCTGCACGAGTTCCTCGACCAGCGCCTCGAGTTTGGCGCGGGTGAGCTTGATGTTCAGGTGCTTCGGCCCGGAGGCATCCGCGGTGATGTACGGGAGGTTGATGTCGGTCTGCTGAGTGGAGGAGAGCTCGATTTTCGCCTTCTCAGCGGCCTCCTTCAGGCGCTGCATGGCGAGCGGGTCCCGGCGCACATCGACGCCGGACTCTTTCAGGAATTCCTCGGCCAGGAAATTGATGATACGCAGATCGAAGTCCTCGCCACCGAGGAAAGTGTCGCCGTTGGTCGAGAGCACCTCGAACTGATGCTCACCGTCGATCTCGGCAATCTCGATGATGGAGATATCGAACGTGCCGCCGCCGAGGTCATAGACTGCGATCTTGCGATCCCCGCTCTGCTTGTCGAGGCCGTAGGCCAGCGAGGCAGCGGTCGGCTCGTTGATGATGCGCTTGACCGTAAGTCCCGCGATGCGGCCGGCGTCCTTGGTCGCCTGGCGCTGCGAGTCATTGAAATAGGCCGGCACGGTGATCACGGCCTCGGTGACCGGCTCGCCGAGATAGTCCTCGGCGGTCTTCTTCATCTTCATGAGCACCCGGGCGGAGATCTCCGGCGGGGCCATCTTCTTGCCCTGCACCTCCACCCACGCGTCACCGTTATCCGCACGCGCGATCTTGTAGGGCACCATCTTCACGTCGCGCTGGACGACCTCGTCCTCGAACTTCCGCCCGATCAGGCGCTTGACGGCGAACAGGGTATTCTGGGGGTTGGTGACCGCCTGGCGCTTGGCCGGCTGGCCGACCAGCACTTCGTTGTCCTTGGTGAACGCGACGATCGACGGGGTGGTGCGATCGCCCTCACTGTTCTCGATCACGCGAGGCTTGCCGCCCTCCATGATGGCCACACACGAATTGGTCGTGCCGAGGTCGATGCCGATTACCTTTGCCATATTCTGCTCCGCCGGAAGCTGCTGAAACTGAAGCCGTCTGTGAATGTCGTCATGGAAGGGCTTTTTGGGGTGCCCGGGCGATGATTCAAGGTCTGCCGGCCGGACTTGCGGTGACTACGTCGCCCGGGGAGGGGCTTTCGAGACGATGACCCGCGCCGGTCTGAGGAGCCGCCCGTTGAGCTCGTAGCCGGTTTGAACCACCTGCAGCACCGTATTGGGCTCTGCCGTGGCCGATTCCTGGGCCATCATGGCCTCGTGCCGGGTCGGATCGAAGGGCTCCCCGAGCGGCCGCACGGGGGTCACCCCGAGCTTCTCGAGCGCCTTCACGAGCAGCTTCAGTGTCGCCTCCTGGCCCTGCTCGAGGCTGCGCACGTCGACCTCGACCTGCTGGGCGCTCTGCACCGCGAGCTCCAGGCTGTCGTGCACGGGCAGCAGCTCCGCGACGAACTTCTCCAGGCCATATCGATTGGCCGCCTCGATATCCCGCTGGGCGCGCTTGCGGACGTTGTCGAGCTCGGCCGCGGCCCGCAGGTACTGCTCCCAGTGATTGCGCGCCTTTTCCTCGGCCTCGGCAACCGCCTGCCGCAGCCGCGAGAGCTCCTCGAGCTGCGGGGCGGTCTCGGACGGAACAGTCTCGTCCCCCTGGGGACTCTCGCCGAGCTCGCCGGCCTGATTCGTGCTCATCAAGGAACCTCTGCAAAAAAAATCACGATGGCAAACTGAATGGAGTGCCCGAAGCCGCAGCCCGACGGCAAGCCTGCCGCCCCGGCACACGCATCGGGCGTGCCCGCCTGGCAAAAGCCGGGCAGCTGGCGCGCCCGCAGCGTCGCAGGCGGGCTCCGGGCCTATCAAATAAGGGATCAGCGCCGAGAATTCAAGGCGGCACCCAGTAGTTTAGCCGTCATGTCCACGATGGGAATGACCCGCTCGTAGGCCATGCGGGTGGGGCCGATGACCCCGAGCACCCCGAACACCGAGCCGGGTGTCCCATACGGGGCCGTGACCACGCTGCAATCGTCGAGAATCTGGTAGCCGGACTCGTGCCCGATGAAGATCTGCACCCCATCGGCCCGCAGGCTTTGATCGAGCAGATGCAGAAAGTCGCGCTTCTCGTTGAAGGCCTCGAAGAGGCGCCGCAGCCGCTCGACGTTCGAGAGATCCGCGACGCTCATGAGGTTGGTCTCGCCCTTGATGACGTACTCGAGCTGCCCTTCCCCCGCCCCGGCCTCGAAGACGTGCTGCGCCATGGAGATGGCATCCAGCATCACCTGGTTCAAATGCGCCCGGGTCTCGCTCAGCTGACGCAGAATCTCCTGGCGAACCTGCGGCAGCGAGCGGCCGCGGAACTGCTCATTGAGGTAGTTCGAAGCGCGCTTGAGCTCATCGGGGGAGAAGTACCGCTCGAGCTGGACGATGCGGTTCTGCACCTCGCGCTCGCCGTAGACGAGCACCACGAGCACCCGGTTCTCCGACAGGGCCACGAACTCGATCTGCGTGATCGAGGCCTGAGTGCTACGCGGCACGGTCACTACGCCGGCAAGCTGGGTGAGGCTGGAGAGCAGCTGTGAAACCGTGGTGATGAGGTCCTTGGCGCTCTCGGGCGCGCCGGCCTCGAACTGGCGCCGGATCTCGGCCTCGGCCGCCGCGTCCACCGGCTGCACCTGCAGGAGCGAATCGACGAAGAACCGATAGCCTTTGTCGGTGGGAATGCGTCCGGCGGAGGTATGGGGAGAGGATACGAACCCCAGCTCCTCCAGATCCGCCATGACGTTGCGGATGGTCGCCGAGGACAGCTGCAGGCCCGACTCGCGCGACAGGGCGCGCGAGCCGACCGGCTGGCCATCGCGGATGTAGCTCTCGATGAGCACCCGCAGCAGGTACTGCGCCCGCTCGCTCAGCAATTCTTCACGGCTTTCCTGGGACATGTTCATACGCTAAGCAAATATAGTCGGCGCTGCCAATCTGAGCGTCAAGCAACCGGCCCGCCGTCCTGCTAGCATTTTCAGATGGTCTCTCCCCGCACCTGCGCGCTGGTCGGCAGATTCACGGACCCGCGCGTGGCGGAATCCGCGCAGGCCGTGCTGGCGCACCTGGCGACCCGGCAGGTGGCCGTACTGCTCGATCAGGCTGCAGCCTTGCCGGACGGGGGGTTGGCCGCACGCGTGCCCGAAGAGGAGCTTGGCCGCCGCGCCGACCTGATGATCGCCATCGGCGGCGATGGGACGCTTCTCTATGCGGCAGGGCTGGTGGCGCGTCACGGTGTGCCGCTTCTCGGCATCAACCGGGGCCGGCTCGGCTTCCTGACCGATGTCATGCCGCAGGATGTCCCCGCCAGCCTGGATGCGGCCCTCGAAGGACGCCTGCAAGCCGACGTGCGCCCACTGCTCACCGCCTCGCTGCACCACGCCGGCGCCGAGGCCCGTGCGCTGGCGCTCAACGATGTGGTGCTGCAGAAACTTGCCACCGGCCGGATGGTGGACTTCGAGACCCGAGTTGCCGGCCAGTACGTCAACACGCACGCCGGCGACGGCATCGTGGTGGCTAGCGCCACCGGCTCGACGGCCTATGCCCTGTCCTGCGGGGGGCCCATCGTGGAGCCGAATTTGGAGGTCGTGGTTCTCTCGCCCATCTGCCCCCACACGCTCTCGGACCGGCCGATTGTGGTCTCGAGCCGCTCGACCATCGAGATCAAGCTGCTCGATCGGCCCGATGCCCGTGCGCAGGTCACGTGCGACGGGGTCATCCTCGGGTCGCTCGAGCCCGGAGACATACTCTCGATCAAGCCAGCGGGCGAGCGGATCACGCTGCTTCACCCCCCTGGTCACGATTACTTCAAACTGTTGCGCTCGAAGCTTCACTGGGGCCGGCGCAACGGGGAACGGTAAGGAGCGTCTGAATCACCCATGCTGACCGCTCTGCAGATCCGCGATTTCGCCATCATTGACCGGCTAGAGCTCGAACTGTACCGAGGCCTGACGGTGCTCACCGGCGAGACCGGTGCAGGCAAGTCCATTCTGGTCGATGCCCTGCAGCTGCTCGCCGGCGGCCGGGCCGGTCCCGAGATGATCCGTCACGGCGCAGAGCGCGCCGAGATCTGTGGCACGTTCGATCTTGCCGGTGCGCCCGAGGCGCTCGGTGAGTGGCTCGAAGGCCAGGCGCTCTCGGGCGAGGAGCTCATCGTCCGCAGGGTGCTCTGCGCCGACGGCCGCTCGCGCGCCTGGCTCAACGGCCAGGCCGTGCCGGCGCAGCTGCTGCGCGAGGCCGGCAACCTCCTGATCGATATCCACGGTCAGCATGAATTCCAGTCCCTGACCCGCGCGGCCTGCCAGCGCGAGCTGCTCGATGAGCACGGCAGGCTCGAGCCGCTGCTCGCCGAGGTCGGCGGAGCATACCGGCAGTGGCACGAGAGACGCTCTCGCGCGCTCGAGCTGGAAAGCGCCGCCCACGACCGTGAGGCGAGGCTCGAGCTGCTGCGCTACCAGGTCGGCGAGCTCGAGGCATTGACGCTTCAGCCCGGCGAAGTCGAGCGGCTTCTGGAAGAGCGCTCGCGCCTGATGAACCGGGGCCGCCTGGCGGGAGCGGCCCAGGCGGCTCTCATGCAGCTGTACCAGGATGAGCAGGCCAACGCCCATCTCGCGGTCAGCCGCGCCCTGCAGGCCCTGCGCACGGCCGCTGCGCTCGATGCGCAACTCGCCCCGGTCATCACCCTGGCGGAGGAAGCCGAGGTGCGCATCCGCGAGGCGGCGCGCGAGCTCGAGCGATACGGGGAATCCCTGGAGCTCGACACCGCGCGCCAGAACGAGCTCGAGAGCCGGCTCGCGGCGATCGAGGAGCTTGCCCGCAAGCATCGCGTAGGGCCGCCGGAGATCTTTGCGCGCACAGAGCAACTGGCCGCGGAGCTTGCCTCGCTCGAGCACGCGGAGATCGACCTCGCAGTGCAAAGGCGAGAGCTCTCCGCAGCGCTCGAGCGGTATCGGGAGCGGGCGCACACGCTCTCGGACGCCCGCCGTACCGCGGCTCGCTCCCTCGGCGAGGCCGTCACCGCCCATATGCAATCGCTCGGGATGGCGGGCGGACGGTTCGAAGTCACGGTCTCAAGCGGCGCCGACGAGCCTACGCCTCACGGAGGCGATGAGGTCGGATTTCAGGTGAGCGCCAACCCCGGCCAGCCGATGCGGCCATTGGCGAAGGTCGCCTCGGGCGGGGAGCTATCGCGCCTGTCGCTCGCCGTCCAGGTCGCCAGCAGCGCCCGCGAAACGCGCTGCATGGTGTTCGACGAGGTGGACTCGGGCATCGGCGGCGCCGTGGCCGAGATCGTCGGGCGCGAGCTGCGCTCGCTCGGGGAGCGCAGCCAGGTGCTGTGCGTCACGCATCTGCCGCAAGTGGCCTCCCAGGGGCATCATCACCTGCGCGTCAGCAAGCTGACCGACGGACGCACCACGCGCACCAGCCTGGCAGAGCTCTCGGAGCAGGACCGGATCGAGGAACTCGCCCGCATGCTCGGCGGGATTGACGTGACCTCCAAGGCGCGCGAGCACGCGCAGGAAATGCTGCTGGGCGCCTCGAGCCCGCCGACGGCGCCAAAATCATCGCGAACCGGCAGGACCCGCGCCGCGCGAAGAAACTGATCCAGCCCGCGGAGCTATCGCGCGACCGCAACGTCTCCATGGGGCGGTGACGGCCCGAAAGCCTATCTCTCGCTGTTGCGGCGGTGCGGGCAGTCGGCGCTGCGGCATTTGCCGTAGAGGATCAGGGAATGATCGCGGATCTCAAAGCCGAGCTTGCGCGCCACGGCGGTCTGGCGCTCCTCTATCCCCGCGTCCACGAACTCCTCGACGTGGCCGCAGTCAAGACACACGATATGATCGTGATGCGTCCCCTGGTTGAGCTCGAACACCGCCATTCCGTCCTCGAAGTGATGGCGCGTAACCAGACCCGCGGCCTCGAACTGGGTGAGCACGCGGTAGACCGTCGCCAGCCCGATGTCCTCGTGCGACTCGAGCAGGCCGCGGTGGATGTCTTCGGCCGACAGATGGCGCGTGGCGCTGCCCGCCAGGATTTCCAGGATCTTGAGGCGGGGCAGGGTGACTTTCAGGCCCGCTTTGCGAAGGTCCTTGCCTTCCACGTCGTCGTTGCCTCCGGATGAGGCCGCGTGAGAGACGCGGCGGGAATGACTCGATCGGGTATGATCGATCGTCAATTAACGGCTCATTATGGCCCATTGGAGCTCCATGCGACCAGCTCGACCGAATCCGGCGCCTCGGCGCCTCGCTCTGACGCTCGCGGCTCTGTCCACGCTGCTTGCCGGCTGCGTCTATCGGATGGACATTCAGCAGGGCAATTACCTGGATGGACACGACGTGCGACAACTGAAGGTCGGCATGACCCGCGTCCAGGTGCGCTACTTGCTCGGCACTCCCATGATCAAGGACGTGTTCGATCACGACCGTTGGGATTACGTCTACTACTTCAAGCGCGGCTACGTGCACAAGCCGATCGAGAGCCGGGTGACCGTGTTCTTCCACGGCAACAAAGTGTCGGGCTTCAAGCTTTACAACATCCCCAAGGGCAGCCCCATCGCACCGGGTATGCTGCCTTCTGTCGATAAGTTTCCTATTTAGATAGAGGCGCTGGATCCGGCCATCGTGTCCGGCCCAGCGCGGCGTCGGGCAAAAAGCGTGGTTTTCGCCCGCCGCTCGCCACCTTCGGCGGCGGACACTTCCCTGTGCCTGGAAAGGCGCTGGATCCGGCCATCGTGTCCGGCCCAGCGCGGCGTCGGGCAAAAAGCGTGGCTTTCGCCCGCCGCAGCCATTGCGCTGCGCCCGCGGTGTCCCGCCCGATGGCAACCGCCTAACGTCTCAGCCGGGCTCTGCGTTTTTCCTTGGGATCCTGGCGCAGCGGGCGGTACAGCTCGATCCGGTCCCCGTCGGCGGGTACGTCGCTGCGGCTGCGGATCTCGCCGAAGACGCCCGCCGGCGCGCTTTCCCACGGAACGTCCTCGTGCGGCGCCAGACGGCGCGCCGCCTCGATGGCATCACCGATGTTGGCATCGGCTGGCAGATCCACCGTCAAGAGCAGCTGGCGCCGTCCGGTGGCATAGGCCACCAGGCAGCGCTTGCCGCCGGGGCCGCTCACGGACTCGCGAGGCCCGCAGCCGGATGCATGGCGCGGCTTCGCGCAACGAACGCATCGACCAGCGAGCCGATCGTCTCGGCGAATTTCTGCTCGAACAGCATGGCCGACAGCGTGTTCTTCAATTGGAAGCGCAGCGCCAACTCCACCATCGAGCCCTCGCCGGCGGGCGTGATCCGCCACTCGCCCTCGAGCATGGTGAACGGGCCTTTGATGAGGCGCATCGTCACCCTGCGGTCCGGGTCCAGCTCGTTGCGCGTGGTAAACTCCGCGTGCAAAGGTCCGCGATGCACGCCGATCGTCGCCACGATCTCGCGCTCGGTACGGGAGAGCACCCGCGCATGGGAGCACCACGGCAGGAACTGGGGATAGCTCTCGATATCGTTGATGAGCGCAAACAGCCGCGGCGGCGGCAAAGCAATGAGCGCCGAGCGCTTGACTTCTCGCATGGTCCGGATTGTCCCAGGATCGGCCCCGCCGCCACAAGGGCCAGCGTCCCGCCTGCGCTGGGCCCGCTCAGGCTACAATAGCCAACCTCCCTCGAATTGCCATCCTCGCTCATGCCCCCCAAGGCCGATCCCTCCTCCCGGCTGATCGCCGAGAACCGCAAGGCACGCTTCGATTACTTCATCGAGGAGCGCTACGAGGCGGGGCTCGCCCTGCAGGGCTGGGAGGTCAAGGCCATGCGTGCCGGTCGCGCCCAGCTCAAGGAGGCGTACGTCTATCTAAGAGGTGGCGAGGCCTTCCTCATCGGCGCGCACATCTCGCCGCTGACCGCCGCCTCAAGCCACGTGCTCGCCGACCCCGTGCGCACGCGCAAGCTCCTGCTGCACCACAGCGAGCTCAACGGTCTGATCGGCGCCGTCGAGCGCAAGGGCTATACTCTGGTGCCGCTGGAGCTTTACTGGAAGAACGGACGGGCGAAACTTTCCGTCGGTCTCGCCAAGGGCAAGAAACAGCACGACAAGCGTGCCGTGGAGAAGGAGCGAGACTGGCAGCGAGACAAGGCGCGGCTGCTCAGACGCGGGGTTTGATCGGGGGCTCGCTCGCTACGGCACATCGAAGCTGTCCAGCAAGGAGTGCATCGGCGGGCCCGGCGAGAGATTCTTCGTCTTGAATTGATAGACCAGATTGAGCGTCATCACGGTGTTCGTGTGCGGCGCGTTCCCCAACGACGGATTGGTGTTGTTGGTCGCCTGCAACCCCACCGAAAGCGCAAGAGTCGTGTCCATCTTGACTTGAAGCGACAGATTGTCCATCGTCATGGTATCGCTCGCGCCGGATTCCACCAGCAGGCTGTTCAGCAGCTTCGTCGAGGAACTGAACGAATACGCGAACTTCATGACCGCGTGCAGCACCGCATCGCCCACCACGGAACCGCGCGTAAGGCTTTTGACACCGCCAAAACTGTTCAGCACCAGCGCCTCCGGCAGCTCGCGTCGATAGCCCGCGCCGAGCTCGATGGAGAGATGGGTCTGGTTCGTCTCCATCAGAACCCGGCCCAGACCGCTCGCCGCGCTCTCCTGGTACGCGAAGCCGTCGAAGAGGTTGCGGTCGTAATTCAGCCCTGTGAACCAGAACGTGCGCTTGCTCAGCGCCATATCGACCTGAAGCCGTCCGTTCATGTCCTGCTGGGTGGTCACATGATCGGTGCTGGCGTAAAGGGCCGTGAAGCCGCCGCTGTACGTCCAGCGCCCTAGCCTGTGCGCCGCACTCAGCTTGACGTCTCCGCTTTTAGTCGTCGTGACGCCGCGAGCCATGACGAAGCCGATCTCCCCGTGAGTCGCCCACTTCGAGTGGGCTCGCCCCTTGCGGTGAGCGGTCGAGGCGTTGTCCTGCGTGGCCGAAGTGGTGCCGGCAGCCGCCGAAGCAATGCCGCAAATCGCCAAGGCGGCACCGAGCAGCGCCACGCTCTGCATCCTCATCGATCGAGCCTCCGAAGCCGGTCCGCGACCGCAGACTTGAAAAGTGGCGAACGATACACAAAGCACGCAGACGAGGGAACCGGCTCGCCGCAGCGGGCAGGCGGCTGCAAACCGCGGCCGATACGGGAATCGGGCAAGCGGATGAAAATCGTCTGCGCCAGGAGTCACTGGCGGCTGAAGCGTCTGTCACCCCGGGGCTCAGGACGCTCCGCGATGAAGACCCCGCGCAAAGGATGACGCGCTGAAGAAGTCGTGCACGCTCATGCGGCTTTGAGGTATGCTGTGGCTACCTTTGGGGGCGACCGGTTTCGACGCGGGTTGCGAACCTTCAGGGGCGTACCGAGGCGCAGTGCCCTCGTAAATCACGCTGCAAAACCATAGTTGCCAACGACGACAACTTCGCTCTCGCCGCCTAATCGCGGCTGACCTCCGACCGGTCCGTGCCTGTGCGGTCGACTCGGGGGACGCGCTCACAGGCTCGCGATCCGGCGTGCGACGGGCCGGACCGTTAAGAGTCACCGTCCGCTGGCGCTTCGTCTTCCCTGCCCCTCGGGTAGCGCGGCGCGAGAACCAAAGAGAGGGCTACGTACGTAGAGCCTGAAGTCTAGGGCTTGCGGACGGGGGTTCGATCAAGGGTCGCGCCGATCCGTGAGGGTCGGCTGTAAACGGAGCTCACATCGGCGAAACCTGCCGGCGCTTTTCCGGGAAGGCAGAGTGCCATGGCAACGCCGAGGGGTGGGAAGAGGGCCAACCTCAGGCCCGCCCTGTAGAGACTCATAGACCTTCCGGGGGCCTGAAGGGTCCTGGGAGGGCACTAGGATTCCGCCGCATTGCGGCGGGATAATACGCTCCGCATCCACGCCGGCAACGGTGCGGATGAAGGCATAGTCCAGGCCGCCGCGAAAGCGGCGGAGGCACTGTCCCCCCGCCTCCACCAACGGTGCCCGTGTTCCCGGCCATCCGGCCGGGAACACGGGCGGATGGCGCGGATGCCGAACGTCAGACACCTGTCGGATCCCGAAGCCGACCGCGTCGCCGGCATCATCGCCCGCGAAGCAAAGGGCACTCTCACGCACCCGCACAGGAGCGGGCACCGCCGGGCGGTGGTCAGTGTCACTGCCGAGCTGGCGCTCTTGCGATACACCCTTTCGGCCATCGCGCCGACAGAAGTACCGGCAAGGTGACAGCCCAGAACGACCGTTCGCCGAACCATACCCAAGTAATCTGCAGCAGGCAGTCGCATCGGCGTCCTGAACGGCATCGCGCCACAGCGCCGCAGGAGCGAAGTTGACTCTCGACGCCATCATTTGACGGCGATCCCACTCTCGGCCGGCAACGCGGACTTTTTCTGGCACACCAAATGCCAAATGGGTTAGTCTGCCGCTACCCAATGGGTATCTCGTGCCGCGAGACCAGCCTGTCTCCGGACAGCGACAGTCAGCTCGAGAGCATCGGCTGTCTCTGTGCGGTGACATTTCAGCGCCATCTTGCAACGAATAATGCATGCAAGTCCGACGGCACCGATGCTAGAAGCTAGGAAAATTGGTGTTATCTGTCCATCGAGCACAGCTGGCTTATTTGATGCTCCTGCTGATGACCTCCGCGGCCTGCCGCTCCGCGGAGCCGGGCGTGCAGCGCCCGTCCCCCCCGCCACCCCGGCTCTTCAACTTCGAAACCGTGAAGCGTCTGGCCGAGAGACGCGCCGCCATCCCTTATCGAATCCGCTCCACGCCTCTGCCGCGCGCGCTGGTCCGGCTCTCGTACGCCCAGTATCGTCAGATCCGCTTCAAGCCCGCCGCCGCCCTGTGGCGCGGCCAGTCGAGGTTCGCCGTCGAGTTCTATCACCGCGGCTTCGCGTTCACCCGGCAGGTGAGAATCTTCGAGGTGCTGCCCTCGGGCGTGCGCCAGGTGTCCTACCGCCCCTCGATGTTCACGTTCGGCCCCGCGGTGCCGCGGATGCGGCTGCCGGACTATCTGGGATTCGCGGGCTTCTCGGTGCGCTATCCACTGAACACGCCCGCGCAAGAGGACCCGGTGATCGCCTTTCTCGGCGCGTCCTACTTCCGCGTGCTCGGCCGCAATCAAGTCTACGGAGTGACGGCTCGGGGCCTCGCCATCGATACCGCCACGGTCGGCGGCGAGCAGTTCCCGTACTTCACCGATTTCTGGCTCGTGCGCCCGGCCCCACGCGCACGCAAGATGAAGCTCTACGCGCTGCTCGAGAGCCGAAGCCTCACCGGAGCCTACCGGTTCGTCGTGCGCCCCGGAGCCATCACCCAGGTGACCGTCACCGCCACGCTCTACCCGCGAGCTCACGTCGCCAAGCTCGGCATCGCCCCGCTCACCTCGACGTTCCTGTACGGGGTGAACTCGGCGCGGCGGCGCTTCTATGACTGGCGCCCGCAAGTGCACGACAGCGACGGGCTCATGATGCACACCGGGGCCGGCCAGTGGCTGTGGCGCCCGCTGCAGAACCCGAGGCGGCTCGAGGTCAACCGCTTCATGGACGACAACCCGCGCGGCTTCGGGCTCATCCAGCGCGACCGCGACTTCGCCGACTACGAGGACCCGGCCGCCCGCTTCGAGCAGCGGCCGAGCTACTGGGTTCAACCGCTCGGGGACTGGGGCCGCGGCGGCGTGGAGCTCGTGGAGATCCCGAGCAGGGACGATACCAACTACAACATCGATGCCTATTGGGTGCCGAGCGCGCCGGTGATTCCGCGCCGGCCGATCTCCTTCTCCTACCTGCTGTCCTCTTACCTGCATTCGGGCGAGCGCTGGCCGCCCGGCGGGCGGGCCGTGGCCACACGCTTCGGTCCCGTCATGCGCGCCGGACACCCGGTGCCGGGAATGCGGCGTGTGCTCATCGACTTCAGCGGGGGCACGCTCGGGGGCCTGCAAGCCAGTCAGCCGGTGCGCGCCGAGGTCACGGCGGCCGGCGCGGCCGTTTCCCGGATCTTCGTGCAGCGACTGCCTGAGAATGGCGCATGGCGCGTCTCATTCGACGTGAAGCCCACCGGCGGCCGACCGGTGGACCTCAGCTGCTACCTCAGGCTCTATGGCTCGGCTCTGACCGAGACCTGGACATATCAATGGGCGAGCTGACGGTGCACGCGGCTGACCTGCGACGCGCCGCGCGCTGGCGCCGCACGCTCTTTTTCGGCCTGACGCTGCTCACGGGCGCGGCGGCGACCGCGATGATGTGGGACATTCTGCACGCGAACGGCGTGAGCAACCTCGATTGGATCGGACTCGCGCTGTTCTTCATCCTGTTCGTGTGGATCTCGAGCTCCTTCTGGAGCGCGGTCGCGGGCTTCGTGGTGCGCCTGCGCGGCGGCGATCCTCTCATGCTCGCCGCGGCGCCCACGGGAGCGGCGCTCGCGAGCCGCACCGCTCTCGTCATGCCCATCCACAACGAGGACACCACCCGCGTCGCGGCCGGGATCGATGTCATCTGGTCCTCGGTCTCAAGACTGCCCGAGCAGGGCGTGTTCGACTTTTTCATTCTCTCCGACACCCGCGACCCGCAGATCGCCGCCGCCGAGGAGCGCGCCTGGGCGCAGCTCGTGGCGCGCCACGACGCCGGCGGCCGGCTCTTCTACCGTCGCCGCACGGACAACACCGGGCGCAAGGCCGGCAATATCGCCGACTTCGTGCGCAACTGGGGAGGCGCCTACGACTACATGATCGTCCTCGATGCCGACAGCATCATGTCCGGCGCGGCGCTGGCGCAGCTTGCCCGCCTGATGGACGCGCATCCCCGGGTCGGCATCATCCAGGCGCTGCCGCTGCCGGCGGGCCGGGACACCCTGTTCGCTCGCCTGATCCAGTTCGCGACACGCTTGAGCAGCCCGATGCTCGCAAGCGGACTGGCATTCTGGCAGCTCGGGGAGAGCAACTACTGGGGGCACAACGCCATCATTCGCCTGAAGGCGTTCGCCGCGCACTGCGATCTGCCGCGCCTGCCGGGCCCCCCGCCGCTCGGAGGCGAGATCCTGAGCCATGACTTCGTCGAGGCGGCATTCATGCGCCGTGCGGGCTTCGAGGTATGGCTGCTGCCGTGCGATCACGGCAGCTGGGAAGAGGTTCCCTCCAACGTCATCGACTACGCGGGGCGCGATCGCCGCTGGGCACAGGGCAATCTTCAGCATCTCGGTCTTCTCCCGGCACGCGGTCTGTACTGGCTGAGCCGCGTGCACCTCTTGAGCGGCGTGCTCTCGTACGTGGCTTCGCCTCTATGGCTGCTCGTGCTGCTGCTCAGCTCGAGCGTGGTCATCCTGCAGGCGCTGCACGGCCACCAGTACTTCGTGCCCGGCAGCCATGCGCTCTTTCCGATCTGGCCGCACTATCGGGACGGGGAGATCGCGGCGCTGCTGTCTCTCACCGGCGTGGTGCTGCTGCTGCCCAAGATGCTCGCGGTGGCGCTCGCGATCCGGGATCGCGCGCTGCGCAGCGGCTTCGGCGGCGCGCCCCGCCTCGTCGCGAGCCTCGTGCTCGAGCAGCTCTACAGCGTGCTGCTCGCGCCGGCGATGATGCTGTTTCACACCACCTTCGTCATCAGCATCCTCGCCGGCAAGCCCGTCGCATGGCGCGCGCAGGAGCGCGGCGATCGCGGTATCGGCTGGCTCGAGGCTCTCCGGCGGCACAAGTGGCATGTCATCATCGGGGTGACCTGGGGCGCTCTCATCCTCGAGCTGGCTCCGCGCTACACCGGCTGGCTGCTGCCGGTGCTCGCCGGCATGGTGCTTTCGGTGCCGCTCACGATGTTGACGAGCCGCGCGCAGCTCGGACGATGGATGCGCCGGCGGGGGCTGTTTCTGACTCCCGAGGAGACCAGTCCGCCCGCCGAGCTGGCCGCGCTCGAGGCGCGGTTGCGCGAGGGCCCGTACACGTTCCCCGCCGGGCGCTCAGGTCCGGCGCAGGCCGCCGACAGGGGCCGGCCCGAGGAGGCACCGGCTCGCGTGCCGGCGCACGCACCGCTGCCGATGAAGGCCCAGCCGCTGCGCTATGTCGGCATCCGCCGCGGCGCCGATCGGAACACCCGTCGAACCCGGACCGAATGGCGAGGATCCTGATGCCCGCGGCAAGGCGCAAAAGATCAACCAAGAGGTGACTCGATGAATCGACGCGGTTTCCTGAGGAAAGCCGGCGCGGCCACTGTAACCTCCGTCGCGCCCTGGCCATGGGATTTCGCACGGAAAAAGAAGAAGCCGCCTCCGAAACCCCAGCTGGGCATCACCAAGCTCGGCGCGCCCGAGTCTTTCTCCTTCGCGACGCTGAAGAGTCGCGCGCGCTCGATGGCGCTCTCGATGTACGAGGAGCCGGTGCCTCCCCTGCCGCCCGCCATCGCGAAGCTCACCTGGGACCGGTGGGAATCGATCACCTATCGCCCTGAGCGCACGCTGTGGTACGGCGAGAACCTTTTCTTCCGCATTCGCTTCGACCATCTGGGATTCACGATGAAACGCCCGGTGTCGATATACGCCCTCGAGGGAGGCAGCGCACGGCAGATCCTGTTCGACCCCACTTTGTTCGATTACAGCAGATCGGGACTCAAGCCCGCCGAGATTCCGCGCAAACTCGGCTTTTCGGGCTTCAACGTGCTGTTTCACACCGACTGGGCAAACGACCGCACGGTATTTCAGGGCGCTTCGTATTTCCGCGCGGTCGACGGCAGCGGCCAGTATGGCATGTCGCAGCGGGGGCTCGCGATCGACACGGGGCTGCCGCAGCCGGAGGAGTTCCCGGACTTCGTCGCCTTCTATCTGGAGAAGCCCGCGCCCGAATCGACACTGCTCACGGTGTATGCGCTGCTGGACTCCCCGAGCGTGGCCGGCGCTTATCGCTTCGTCATCGACGTCGCCGATACGCTGGTGATGGATGTGGACCTGACGCTGTATCCTCGCCGGCAGATCGAGCGCCTCGGCATCGCCCCGGGCACCAGCATGTACCTGGTGGGCGAGAACGATCACCGGGTCGCCGATGACTGGCGGCCGCAGATCCACGATTCCGACGGCCTGCAGATGCACAGCGGCGTCGGCGAGTGGATCTGGCGCCCGCTCACCAACCCGAGCGTGCTGCGGGTCAACTCCTATCTGGATGACAACCCGCGCGGGTTCGGACTGATGCAGCGCGACCATCGCTTCGCGGATTACCAGGACGATGGCGCCTGGTACAACCGGCGTCCGGGCTGCTGGGTGCAGCCGAAGAGCGGTTGGGGCAAGGGCGCGGTGATGCTGGTCGAGATTCCCACCATCGACGAGACGATGGACAACATCGTGGCGTTCTGGAACCCGGCCGGGGAGGTCGTGCCGGGCCGGATATACGAGTACGGATACCGCATGTACTGGTGCCGCGAGAATCCCTCCGGCCCGCCCCTCGCACACGTGCGAGCGACTCGCGACGGGATAGGCGGCGTCGTCGGGCGCCCTCGCACGCAGTTCTCGTGGCGTTTCGTGGTCGACTTCGTCGGCGGGGATCTGCCGATGCTCACGCACGACGCCAAGGTCGTGCCGGTCATCACCACCTCGAGCGGCCACGTGCAAATCGTCTCGGCGCGGCCTCTCACGCCGATCAACGGCTGGCGCGCGATGTTCGACCTGGTTCCCGGGCCGGACCTCGAGCCGATCAACCTGAGGCTCTATCTGTCCTTGGACGGCCAGGCGCTGTCGGAGACCTGGATGTACCAATACACCCCGCCGCCGCTTGCGCAGCAGCAGACATACCTCACGGGTTGATCTAACAGCCACCGGCCGGCAGCCTGTCTACAGCAGCCGCGCGATTTCCCGCGCCAGCCGTGCCGCCGCGCCCGCGGCAAATCCGAGAAACAGCGAGGGCTCGGCGAGCTCGAGCTCGAGCACCCGGGGCGTTCCCTCCCCGTCGCGCAGCAGATCCACACGGGCGTACAACGGCCCCCCTGGCGAGCGGCCGGCGGCCGCCAGCGCATCGAGCACCGCCGCGCCGATCCGCAGTTGCTGCTCATCGGGCGCACGGGGCGTGATGTGCTCGGGCGCGAACAAGGCGCGGGTCGGGGCCTCCCCCGGACGCAGAAGCGGGCCTTTGCGGATGGCATGGCTGAAACGACCCGCGAAATAGACCAAGGCAGTCTCGCCGTCCCGGTCGACATCGGCAAGGTAAGGCTGCAGCAGCACGCTGCGCCCCGCCAGCAACAGCCCGCGGGCGTGCGCGGCGGCTTCGGCCACTCGGGAGCGTGAGAGCCGCCGCGCGCCGCGCGACCCCGCCCCGACGGCGGGCTTCACGACGAGCTCCGCGCACGATTGCCTGCCGAGGAACGCCTCCACGGCCGCCGCCGCATCCGCGCCGGGCTCGATGAACTCGCCCGGCACCGTCGGGACACCGAGCGCGGCCAGCTCCCGGAGATAGTGTTTGTCGGTATTCCAGATGACCAGGGCAGACGGATTGTGCAACCGTGTCTGCGCCGAGACGCTCGTCAGCCAGGCGCGGAATTCCGCCAGCCGCTCCGTGTAGTCCCAGGTGGAGCGCAGCAGCGCGAGGTCATACTGCGCCCAGCGCACCGCCGGGTCGTCCCATTCGAGGACATGGGGCTCGAGGCCGCAATCCCTCAACGCCGTGGCGAGCGGCGCCATGTCCTCATCGAGTCCCCGGGCGGCGCGGGCGCCAACGAGCGCCACCTTCGCCGCCGCGTTCCGCCCGAGCTCTTGCCGCGGCGCGCCCGTGCGCTCCGCGCTACGCACTCGCACCTGGCGCACCGGCCGTCCCTGGCGGCAGGGCTCCCGGCCTGCGCAATCCCGCGCCGTTGCTCGCCTGCGTCGCAGCTCGCCCATCCAGCGTGAGGAGCGCCCCGTACAGATCCGGCCGTCGGTCGCGAAACACGAACCAGTTGTCCCGGAGCCTGGCGGTCTCCTCCAGGTCGAAGGTGGCGGTCAGCACGGCGTCGCCTTCCAGCGGCGCCTCGGCCACCTTGGCGCCGAGCGCATCGGCGATGAACGATGAGCCGTAGAATCGGATATAGAGCCCCTCCGGGTCCAGCAGGGAGCGCTCCAGACCATAGCGATTGGCGGCGATGAGCGGGGTGAGGTTCGCCGCCGCGTGGCCCTGCTGGGTACGCTGCCAGTGCTCGCGGGAATCTACGGGGGGCGCGGGCGGCGGCTCGGAGCCGATGGCGGTCGGGTAAAGCAGCAGCTCCGCGCCGCCCAAGACCATGACGCGTGCCGCCTCGGGAAACCACTGATCCCAGCAGATTCCGACCCCGAGGCGCGCAAAGCGCGTCGCCCAGACCTTGAAGCCCGTATCGCCTTCGCTGAAGTAGCTCTTCTCCTGGTAGCCGGGGCCGTTGGGGATATGCGATTTGCGATACACCCCGAGCACCCTGCCGTCGGCATCCACGATGGCGATGGAATTGAAATACACCGGCCCGGCGCGCTCGAAAAAGCTCACCGGCAGCACGACCCCCAGCTCTCGCGCCACGTCGCTGAAGCGCCGCACGGCGCGGCTGTCCGCGAGCGGACGCGCCAGCTTCAGGTGCCGCGCGTCCTGCTCTATGCAAAAGTACGGCGTCTCGAACAGCTCCGGCAGCAGGATCACCTGCGCACCCCGCCCGGCCGCCTCCCGTACCAAGTCCTCGGCACAGGCCATGTTGGTCTCCGCATCCCAGCCGCAGGCCATCTGAAGGGCCGCCACGGTGACCGGTCGTGGGGTGTGCCGCAGATGCGCGGGGCGCTCAGACTCAGACATCGAGTCCCGCCTCCATCAGCCCGCGGGCTGCCAGCGATTCGTTGACCTGCTCGGTGATGCGCATGGCGGTCTCGAGCGCCGCCAGACCGTCCTCGCCGCTGACCACCGGCGGGCGCCCCGTGCGGCTGCACTCGAGGAACGCTTCGATCTCGGCCTTGAGCGCATCGCCCTGCTCGAGGCTCTGCTCCTCGATCTGGACCGGCAATTGGCCCGGTATGCCGGCGCCTTCGCGCTTGCGGATGAGGGTGAGGATCTTCTCCTGCAGATCGAGAGAGAGGTAGACATCGTCCTCGAATATGCGCATCTTGCGCTCCATCCTGAGGCTGACGCGGCTCGCGGTGGCATTGACTACACAGCCGTTGGCGAAGCGGATACGGGCGTTGGCGATGTCGATCGCGTCGGAGAATACCGGCGTGCCGACCGCGTCGATCGTCAGCACCGGCACCCCGACGATGGTCTGGACCAGGTCGATGTCGTGGATCATGAGATCCAGCACCACGTTGACGTCGGTTCCGCGCTCCTTGTACGGCGCCAACCGGTGGCACTCGACGAATCGGGGCGCGCGCAGATGCGGCTCTGCGGCCAGGATGGCCGAGTTGAAGCGCTCGAGGTGCCCCACCTGCAGCGTGCGCCCCCCCGCCGCGGCGAGCTCGATCAGCTCACGCGCCTCACGGGGGGTCTCGGTGATCGGCTTCTCGACCAGAACGTGAGCGCCGGCGGTGAGGAAATCCCGGGCGATGGAGAAATGCGCCGGCGTGGGCGTGACGATACTCACGGCATCTACCTCACCGAGAAGCTGCCGGTAATCCGCGACGGCCCGGGCGCCCACCTCGGCCGCCACCGCCTCGCGGGCCTCCTGCCGGGTATCGGCCACCGCCACCAGCCGGCATTGAGCGGACTGGGCGTACTTCTGTGCGTGAAATCGCCCCAGGTACCCGACGCCGATGACAGCTGCTCTCATTTTGTCCATGCGCACCATTATGCCTGCGGCTTTCTTCATGCGAATATGGAACTTCTGCCGGCGGGCACCGCCCATTGGCTTGCAAGGTGTGTGCGGCCGAGCCTCCGGGTTTGACCCCACGCGCTCGCAATGCCCCTGGAATGGCCCGATTCAAGGCGGGGGCGCAGCGCCCACAGGCCGGACGGGCCTGCTACACTGGTGCTCATGAATTCACGCACTGATTCGGCCATGCACTCTGCCGGCCCAGCGAGCGCCCGACGGGAGCTGCTGCTGTTCGGCGGCGCACTGGCTTTCGGCCTGGTGGTCATCCCCTTCCTCATCTGGATGGCGGGGCACTGGACCCTCGGGCCCTACACGCACGGGGATACAGGCCCCGGCTACGGTCCATTGACGCTGTTCGCAGACTATTTCGCGGGGCTGTTGCGGGGCTCTCCGGGTTACTGGATCGTCGCCGTGGGGCCGGTGCTGCTGCTCGGCGCGGTGCGTCTGTGGCTGGCGCTGATCCGACACTTCCCCCGCAACTGAGCCTCAGGCCAAGCCTTCATCATGCCCCGATCCCGGGCCCGAACCTAATGTCCCACGGACTGTCGCAAGTCTACTCAAGATGACCAAGCCCCTGCGCCACCCCCTCGGCTGGCTCGCCATTGCCGTGGTCCTTCTCGCGCTCGCCGCCGCGCTCATCATGCAGCGTGCTCCCGCCCGCGCCTCGATCCTGCCTCCGGGGGCGATCGCCCCGACGGTCCAGCAGCGCGCCATCGCGCGCAAGATCACGCGGATCCTGAAGGAGACCGAATATCGCCAGCTGCCGATCGACAGCCGCTTCTCGCAGCTTGCCTTCGGCCGGTACCTGCACTTCCTCGACCCCGAGCACGAGTATTTTCTGGCCAGCGATGTGCGCGAGCTCTCGCAGTACCGCAATTCCTTCGCAAGCCTGATCGAAGCCGGCCGGCTCGATCCGGCCTTCCTCATCTTTCAGCGCTTCAAACAACGCAACCGCGAGCGCATGGATTACGCCATCGGGCTGCTCGCAAAGAAGCCCGACCTCAACACGAACGCCACCTACGACTTCGACCGGGAGCACGCGCCGTGGCCGGCCGACGAGGCGGCGATGAATGCGCTCTGGAAAAAACGCGTCACGAACGATGTGTTGTCCCTGATGCTCGCCGGCAAGACCTGGCCGCAGGCGGCAAAGATCCTGCGGGCCCGCTACGAGGCTGTGATCCGGCGTGTCGATCAGATCAGCCCCGAGGACGTGTTCGAGGATGTGATGAACGCCTACGCACGTACCTACGACCCGCACAGCACGTATTTCTCACCGATGAACTCCGAGGAATACCGCATCGAGATGAGCCTCAACTACCAGGGCATCGGTGCCTCGCTGCAGCTCATCGGCAACTACGTCACCGTGATGAACATCATCCCGGGCGGGCCGGCCGCCGTGGCCGGAACACTCAAGCCCGATGACCGCATCACCGGCGTGGGTCAGGGCAGACACGGCCCGATGACCGACGTGGTCGGCTGGCGGCTCGATGATGTGGTGCAACTGATCCGCGGCAAGGCCGGCACCACCGTGCGCCTGCAGATCCTGCCGGCGGGCGCCCACCCCGGTGCGAAGGAGGAAGTGCTGACATTCGTCCGCCACAAGATCACCCTCAAGGCACAGGAGGCCCACAGCAAGCTCAGGATCCTGCACCACGACGGTCACACCTACCGGATCGGCGTCATTGACGTTCCGAGCTTCTACGAGGACGTCGCGGCGGAAAATGCCGGCGATCCGAATTACCGCAGCACCACCCGCGATGTGCTGCGGCTGCTGCGCAAGCTCGAGCAGCAGCACATCAACGGCCTCGTTCTCGATCTGCGCGACGACGGCGGCGGGTATCTGCCCGAGGCGCTCGAACTGACCGGCCTGTTCATCAAGCACGGCCCCGTGGTGCAGCTGCGCGACCGCACCGGACGGATCGAGGTGCTCGACGACCCGGAGAAAGTACCGGCCTACACCGGTCCGCTCGCGGTGCTCGTCAACCGCTACAGCGCCTCGGCCTCCGAGATCTTCGCCGGGGCCATCCAGGATTATCACCGCGGCCTCATCATCGGCCAGAACACCTTCGGCAAGGGCACGGTGCAGAACCTCATTCCGCTCGACAGCTGGAATCGCAAGCCGGTTGAAGGGCAGTTGACGGTCACCATCGGCAAGTTCTACCGCATCACGGGTCAGAGCACGCAGCATCGCGGGGTGATCCCGAACCTGGTGCTGCCCTCGCCCATCAATCCGAAGCAGGTGGGAGAAGCCGACCTGTGGCGATCCCTGCCGTACGACCGCATCGGCGGGGTGCCCTTCCAGCTGTCCACGAGCTACTCGGCCCCGGTGCCCTCGATCGCGCGGCTCGATGTCGAGGAGGCGGCCCGGGCCAAGCGCGATCCGAACTACCAGTGGCTGGTCGCGGACATCAAGGACATTCACGCGATGGAGGCACGGCAGACAGTTTCGCTCAATATCGCCAAGCGGCGCGCCGAGCGCACCCGAGACAATGACGAGTTGCTCGCGCTCGACAACAAGCGGCGAACGGCGCTCGGGTTGCCGCCGCTGAAGAGCGCGAAGGAGATCGGCGGCAAGCAGGACAAGATCCCCGACGTCGTCCTCGACCAGGCCGAAGACATCATGGTCGATATGATCCGTCTCGATGGCGGGCGGCTGCCGCCCGAGCAGACCGCGCAGACTGCCGCTCTGACCGGACGGAGTTAGAGCTGGCGCACGGGAGCGCGGCGGCGGTGCGGGAAACTGCCTTCAACGCAGCAGGATGCCGTGGATGTCCCAGGTGTTCTCGGCCAGCACGTTGGGAACGCCCGCCATGGGCCCTGCACCGGTGACGGCGGCATCGGTGTCCGAGGCAAGGAACTCGGCCATGGGAATGGCGTCCTCCACGGCATCGCGGTAGCGCACCAGCGGCCGCAACCGCTCGGTGCGCCGCTTGATCTCCCTGCTCAGGCTCGCATGCGGCCTCAAGCGCGCCTCGGCCCGCTCGATCTGGCCCATCAGCGCCTCACACTCGCTGCGCGAGCCGTACGCATCGATCACCTCCCGGTGCGAGGCCGCCTCGCACGCTCGCATGACGAGCAGCGGCATCGGAGCGAGCTTCAAGCACAGCACTTCCGCGTAGGCGATGACCGCGAGGTTGATTGCCCGGCGCCCCTCGAGGGACAGTCCCGGGAACTCGGGTATGGGCTCGGCCGCGACGTCCGAGAGCGCCTGACCGGCGGCTGCGAGCGAAACCTCGGCGGCATCCGCGCCCGCGCGAGCATGCGCGATCGCCTGCTCCAGCGCGCGACGCTTGAAGAAATGCCAGATGCGGTGCAGCCGAGCGTGCCGCCTCTCGAGCTCCGACAGCCGCTCGCGCTCGTGGTCAGCCAGCTGCCGCGCCATGCGCATCTGGTGCTCGGCGGACTGGCGCTTGGCAAATTGGCGTCGGTTGTGCTCGGCCAGGTGCCGGCGCCGCTCGCGCTCGTCCTGCTGGACGGCAAGCTCGGCGCAGAAGCGCCCGAGGTGCTCGTGGCCGCACTGCCACAGGCGCCGAAGCTGATAGAACACCAGCGCCGGGTAGGCGGTCTCGCTCAAGCCGAGGCGGCTTTCCAGGGCAGCAAGGGTATCCTGCACCCGCCGCGTCACACCTTCCTGCTGCTTGATGCGGTCCTTGAGCCGATCGATTTCCTCGCGCAGATCGCCGTAGGCCTTCTTGAGCTCAGCCCGATTGCGGAAAAGCGCAAGGACCCGGTGGTCTTCGGGCACGGACTCGCGTCCGAGAGTGAGCTTGAGAAAGCCGAGCTGTCGAAATGCCTTCATGAGGGGTGCGGCAGGCGCCGCCCCGCATCACATCAGGCGATCGCCGAAAAGCGGTGCCCCCGCTCCGCGCAATACTCCAACCATTTGTTTAACATCATATTGCGCGTCCAACGCTGATCCAGTTCACGCTCTGCGACACCCGCGGCCGTGCGAGAGACGCTCCCGGCCCGGCAGGCCGCCCAGTCCCAGGCCTCGACCAAGCGGGCGTCGTGATAAATCCGCAGGCGCATATCCGGACAGCGCATCGGACCGACCTCCCCGGGGATGAGATAAGTCAACTGGACGAGGCTGGTGTACGGCAAACGTTCCGCAACGGTGAGCACCAGGTCGCAATCACCCTCGACGCGCGAGTGGTGCGTGCCGCAAAGGCGCTCGAGGTCTCCCGCCAGCCGGGCCAGGCGGATGAAATTGCTCTCGTACAGTCCCATGAGCGCCACGAAGCTGCGCGGCCGCGCGCGCCAGGAAACCCGTGTCAGTGTGTCATTGAGCATCGCCTCGACTATAACCGAGGGCGATGACAGTGCAAGCCGCCGTGGCGCGGATTTGTGCGTGCAAATTTCGTGCAAAGCAGCCCCTGTGTCACGGACGCAGCCGCCGCTCGATATCCGTGGTGTTGAGAATGCGGCTGGCGATCTCCTCGATGGAGCACTCCGTGGTATCGAGCAAGGGGACGCCATGCCGGGCGAACAAGCCCTCGGCAGCCCGCAGCTCGTAGCGCACCTGCTGCGGCGAGGCGTAGCGGCTCTGCGGCCGGCGCTCGTTGCGGATCTGCTGCAGCCGCTCGGGCTTGATGGTGAGCGCATAGAGCTTGCCCCGATACGGCTCGAGACGCTGCGGCAGACGGCCGGATTCGAGATCCTCCTCGGTGAGCGGGTAATTGGCCGCGAACACCCCATACTGCAGCGCCATATACAGGCAGGTCGGCGTCTTGCCGGAGCGGGACACGCCAATCAGAATGACATCGGCATGCGCGTAATCGCCGCCCGTACCGTCGTCATTGGCGAGCGCGAAGTTGGTGGCGTTGATGCGCGCCGTATATACCGCAAGGTCGGCGATGCCGTGCGCCCGGCCGGTGCGGTGGGTCGAGCGGGTGTCGAGTTCTCGCTCCAAGGGGCCGACGAACGCGGCGAAGAAATCCAGGCACAGACCGTTCGAGCGCTGCACCACCTTGCGCAGCTCATCCTGCACCATGGTGCTGAAGACGATCGGGCGCATCCCGTCCTCGGCCGCCGCGCGATCGATGCGCCGCGCCGCCTCCTCGGCCTTGTCAAGGCTCGACACAAATGGCAAAGTGATCGAGCGATAGGTGAGACCCTCGAACTGGGTCATGAGGCTGTGACCCAGCGTTTCCGCGGTCACTCCCGTCTGGTCCGAAACGAAAAATACGGTTCGTCGGGTCACGGCGCGAGACTCGGCTGCGATTTCCGGGGTGCCTCAAGTGTTCCACCGCGCGCGGCGCGGAGCAAGCGTCAAACGAGGTGACCTTGGACGCATACGTCATTGCCTTTGAGCACCTTGGAATGGGCGACATCGAGACCGTGGGCGGCAAAAACGCCTCCCTCGGGGAGATGATCGGCTCGCTCGCCCCGCTCGGCGTGCGCGTGCCCGGCGGCTTCGCCACCACCGCGCGCGCCTTCCGTGAGTTCCTGTCGCAGGACGGACTCGATGCGCGCATCCGCGCCGAGCTCGCCGCACTCGACGTGGATGACGTGGCTCGCCTGGCGGTCGCGGGCGCGCGCATCCGCCAGTGGATCCTATCGACTCCGTTCCCGGCCGCCCTGCAACAGGCGGTCAGGAATGAGCTCGCACGCATCAGCGCGGGCGCCGAGATTGCCGTGGCCGTGCGCTCCTCGGCCACCGCCGAGGATCTGCCGGAAGCCTCCTTCGCGGGCCAGCAGGAGACATTCCTCAATGTCCGCGGCGAGGCGCAGGTGCTCAAGGCGATGCACGAGGTGTTCGCCTCTCTGTTCAACGACCGGGCCATCGCCTACCGCGTTCACCAGGGATTTAACCACGACGCGGTGGCGCTTTCGGCGGGCGTGCAGCACATGGTGCGCAGCGATCTCGGCGCGAGCGGTGTCATGTTCACGCTCGACACCGATTCGGGCTTCCGGGACGTGGTGTTCATCACCGCCTCCTACGGCCTTGGCGAAACCGTGGTACAAGGCGCGGTCAATCCCGACGAGTTCTATCTATACAA
This sequence comes from Pseudomonadota bacterium, assembly GCA_021792755.1. Lineage (GTDB taxonomy): Bacteria > Pseudomonadota > Gammaproteobacteria > Steroidobacterales > Steroidobacteraceae > 13-2-20CM-66-19. Next base: position 43,278 of record JAJYUA010000015.1, on the reverse strand, counting down.
GCCGGCCGTGCGCGCCGGCAGGCCCGCGGTGCTGCGCCGCAACCTCGGGGCCAAGGCGATCAAGATGGTGTATGCGCCGCCGGAGTCGGGCGAGCGGGTGCGCACCGTGGAGGTGCCGCAGCCCGAGCGGATGCGCTTCTGCCTGACCGATGCCGACCTCACCTCGCTCGCGCGCCAGGCGCTCGCCATCGAGGAGCACTACAAGATGCCCATGGACATCGAGTGGGGCAAGGACGGCGAAAGCGGGCAGCTATTCATCCTGCAGGCGCGCCCGGAGACGGTGCAAAGCCGCGGCGGACGCACCATCCAACGCTTCTCTCTGCATTCGCGCGGCCGGGTGCTCGCCACGGGCCGCAGCATCGGCCAGCGAATCGGCGCCGGCCCGGCGCGCATCGTCCGCGACGTGCAGGAGATGGCCCGCGTGCAAGCGGGCGACGTGCTGGTGGCCGACATGACCGATCCCGACTGGGAGCCGGTCATGAAGCGGGCGGCGGCCATCGTCACCAACCGGGGCGGCCGCACCTGCCACGCGGCCATCATCGCCCGCGAGCTGGGCATTCCGGCGGTGGTGGGTTGCGCCGATGCGACCCGGCGCATCGATGAAGGCCAGCCGGTCACCGTCTCGTGCGCCGAAGGCGACACGGGGTACGTGTACGAGGGGCTGCTGGAATTCGAGCGCTCGACCATCGAGCTCGACTCCCTGCCGAAGATACCGGTGAAGATCATGATGAACGTCGGCAATCCCGACCGCGCGTTCGACTTCGCGGGCATTCCCAACCACGGCGTGGGACTTGCGCGGCTGGAATTCATCATCAATCGCATGATCGGCGTGCATCCGCGGGCGCTGCTGGAGTTCGAGCGCCTCGATGATGCCCTCAAGGAGCAGATCCGCTCACAGATGGCCGGCTATGACGATCCGGTCGGCTTTTTCATCGAGAAGCTCTGCGAAGGCATCGCGCAAATCGCAGCGGCCTTCGCCCCCGAGCCGGTGATCGTGCGCCTGTCGGACTTCAAATCCAACGAGTACGCCAACCTCATCGGCGGCACCCGTTACGAGCCTCATGAGGAGAATCCGATGCTCGGCTTCCGCGGCGCCTCGCGCTACGTGGACGAGAGCTTTCGGCCGTGCTTCGAGCTGGAATGCCAGGCCATCAGGCGCGTACGCGAGCAGATGGGGCTCGAGAACGTCCAGGTCATGGTGCCTTTCGTGCGCAGCGTCAAGGAAGCGCGGCGGGTGACCGAGCTGCTCACCGCAAACGGCCTGAAGCGCGGGGAGCGGGGCCTGAAGGTCATCATGATGTGCGAGCTGCCGACCAACGCGCTGCTTGCCGAGCACTATCTCGAGTACTTCGACGGCATGTCGATCGGCTCGAACGACCTCACCCAGCTCACGCTCGGCCTGGATCGCGATTCAGCCATCGTCGCCAGACAATTCGACGAGCGGGACGAGGCGGTCCGACGCCTGATCAGCATGGCGATCAGCGCCTGCCGAGCCAAGGGAAAGTACGTCGGCATTTGCGGCCAAGGTCCCTCCGACCACCCGGACCTGGCGCGCTGGCTGCTCGAGCAGGGCATCGAGAGTATCTCCCTCAACCCCGACACCGTGGTCGAGACATGGCTGTTCTTGGCGGGGCACCACCACGAGCGACACATATCTGAGCCGACCTAGCGGTCGAGACATGGCTGTTCTTGGCGGGGCACCACCACGAGCGACACATATCTGAGCCGACTTAGCGGTCGAGACATGGCTGTTCTTGGCGGGAGGCAATCCCGCCCTCGAGGGGCTCAGCCGCGATAGGCCGGCAGGAACAGTCTCTCGCGGTAATACTTGAGCTCCCGGATCGAGTCGCGGACGTCAGAGAGGGCCAAGTGCACATCCTGCTTCACGAATCCTTCCGCCATCCCCGGTGCCCAGCGGCGCGCCAGCTCCTTCAGCGTGCTCACGTCCAGGTTGCGGTAGTGGAAGAAGCGCTCGAGCCGCGGCATGAGACGGGCCAGGAACCGCCGATCCTGGCAGATGCTGTTGCCACACATGGGCGAGGCCCCCGGAGCCACCAGAGGCGAGAGGAATTCCAGCGTACGCGTCTCCGCCTCCGTCAGGTCAATCGTACTCGAGCGCACGCGCGCCAGGAGGCCCGAGCCGCCGTGCTGCTTCTGGTTCCACTCGTCCATGCCCGCCAGAACCTGCTCGCTCTGATGAATGGCCAGTACCGGCCCCTCGGCCACCACAGTGAGTTCCTTGTCGGTGACGATGGTGGCGATCTCGATGATGAGGTCCGTGTCGGGCTTCAGGCCCGTCATCTCCAGGTCGATCCAGATCAGATGCTCGGCACTCGGCATGCTCACTCCCCGGTGGGCCCAGGGGGGCCTGATGGGCGATAATCGCTGCCCGTGAGTGTAGCAACGTTCCAAGCCCGGGTGATCGCCGCCTTCGGCCGGCACCTGCTGGTGCGCGAGGAGCACGGACAGGAGCTCAAGGCACGCCCGTTCGGACGAGGACTCGCCATCGTCTGCGGAGACGAGGTGCGCTGCCGCCACGACGAGCATCATTCCGAAGTTCACGTGCTCGAAATATTGCCAAGACGCACGGTGCTTTACCGCTCCAACGTGCGCGGCGGCTCCGAGCCCGTGCTCGCCAATCTCACCCGCCTGCTGGTGGTCATCGCCCCGGCGCCACCGCCCGAGCTGTTCATGGCGGATCGATATCTGGCCGCCGCCGAATCGGCCGGCATCACCGCCTCCCTCGTGCTCAACAAAGCCGATCTCGGGATCGATGCGACGTTGCGGGAGCAGTTGCAGGCGTTCGCGGTGGCCGGCTACGCCTGGATCGCGACGTCGGCAGCGACCGGTCAAGGTCTGGAGGCGCTGCGCCATGCCTGCATCGCGAATGTTACGGCTCTCGTCGGACAGTCGGGCGTCGGCAAGTCATCCCTGGCGCGCCTCCTCCTCCCGGGCGCCGACATCGCGATCGGCGGCCTGATGCGCACAGCCGAAGGCCGTCACACGACCACCGCCTCGCGCTCGTTCGATCTGCCGGGTGGCGGGCAGCTGATGGACTCCCCGGGCGTGAGGGACTTCGCGCCCGCGATCGAGCGCCTCGAGCCCCGCCACCTGGGATTTATCGAAGTGGCGCGCCTTGCCGGCGACTGCCGCTTTCTTGACTGCCGGCATTTGCGCGAGCCGGACTGCGCGGTGCGAGCGGCGGTCGACGCCGGCGCGGTCCATCCCCGGCGTTACGAGAGTTACCGGCGGCTGCGGCGGCTGCGGGAGACGCTGCTCGATGCGCACGGCCCGAAAGCGCGGCGCTAAGAGCCAAGCCCGGAACGACGCCGTCGGCCTGTGGCCTGTGGGTGGCACTCAGGGCGGGATCGGGTCTTCAGACCGCCTGCCGGCCGGCGAGTGCACGCGCCAATGTGCCGCCGTCGACATACTCGATCTCCCCGCCGATGGGCACCCCGTGCGCGATGCGGCTCGCGCGGATGCCGCGCCGGGCCGCGATTTCCGCCAGGAAGTGCGCCGTCGCCTCGCCCTCCACCGTGGGATTGGTGGCGAGAATCAGTTCGCGCACGAGGCCCTCATCGAGAATCGCATCGAGCTCGCGCATGCCGAGTTGCTCCGGCCCGACCCCGTCGAGGGGCGAAAGATGTCCCATCAGCACGAAGTAGCGGCCGCGGTAGCTGCCCGACTGCTCGATGGCCACGACGTCCGCGGGGGATTCAACCACGCACAGAAGGGCCGTCTCGCGCTGCGACGATGCGCAGATCGAACATAACTGCTCTTCGGCGAGCATGCGGCAGCGCCCGCAGCGCTGCACCGAGGCGAGCGCCGCCTCGAGCGCCTGCGAGAGCGCCTGGGCGGCGCAGCGCCCGTCCTGCAGCAGATGAAACGCCATGCGCTGGGCGCTCTTCGGACCGATCCCGGGCAGTGCCCGCAACGCTTCGATCAGCTGCGCGAGGCGTGGGGAGAATTTCATCGAGCCACGGCAGGCACGAGGACGCGCCCGCCGCCGCAGGCGGCAAGCGGGGCGCAAAAATCGCGCCTCTTGCGCGCCGCCACGAAGGTCGCGACAACATCGCCACCGGCGATTGCGGACGGTGCGAAGCGCCGGCCTCGAAGGGGCGAGTCCCGCGAGGGGACCGGCAACGGATGTCCGATCCGGAGCGTCATGCTAAAAGGGCAGCTTCATCCCCGGCGGCAGCTGCAGTCCCGCGGTCATGGAAGCCATCTTCTCCTGCACCAGCGCCTCCACCTTGTGCACCGCGTCGTTCACGGCCGCGGCGATCAAGTCCTCGAGCATCTCGCGATCCTCGCCGACGACGGCGGGCTCGATCTGCACGAGCCGGACCTCATGCCGGCCGCTCATGCTCACCTTGACCATGCCGCCGCCGGCCTCGCCGACGACTTCCAGGCTCGCGATCTGCTCCTGCATCTTCTGCATGTTGGCCTGCATCGCCTGGGCCTGTTTCATGAGCTGGTTGATGTTGCCTCGCATGGGCTCGCTCCTCGATGGTCTTGACTGAGAAAGCCGGACGCCCCGGCGCCCGCTCGTGATCGGCCCCCGGCTCACTTCACCGGGCGTATGGTCTCGGGGACGGTCGTCGCGCCGAAGCGCTCGCGAAAGCCCTGTACGCCGGGATCGGCCTCGAACGCGCGGCGCGCCGCTTCCACCTCCTCGCGGGATGCGCGCTGGCGAGCCTGCGCGGGGGTCTCGGCCGGCTCACTCGCGCCGACGAACTCCAGACGGACCGGCTGGCCGAAGTGCTTGGAGAGCGCCTGGACGAGCTTCTCCTCCAGCGATGCGGTCCGCAGCGAGCGGCTGCGCGGGTCGATCGAGAGCCTCACGACCGTGCCTTCGCGCCCGATGAGCGCGCAGTGGCTCGCCAGCTGGCGCGCGGCGCCCTGCAGATCGAGCTGCGCCAGCAGGCCGTGCCACTCTCCCGAGGCGCTTGCAGCAGCGGCTGAAGCGCTCTGCGGGGCGCGCGGCGCGGCGGTTGCCGCGGAAGCCCGCGCGGGGGCGGCCGATGCCTGTCCCTCATCGGCCGCGGGCCGGAAGGCGACCATCCGCAGCAGCGTCATCTCGAAGCCGGTGCGCGGATCGGGCGCGAGCGCGAGATCGCGCCGTCCGATGAGGGCGATCTGATAGTAAAGCTGCACGTCCTCGGCGCCGAGCGAGCCAGCCAGGCGTGCGATCAGCTCCGGCGGGTAAAGATCATCGCCTTCGTAGTCACTCACCACCTGCTTGATCGCGATGCGTGTCAGCAGCGAGGCGAGCTCATCGAGGAGCTGCGCATAGTCCGGCGCCCATTGCTCCAGCGACTGGGCAAAGCGCACGAGCTCGGCCGGGTCCGGTGCGGCGAGCCGCTCGCTGAGCTGTACCACATGATCGCGCGCCACGGTGCCGAGCATGGCGCGCGCCTCGGCCTCCCCCGCGCGCCCGCCGCCGAAGGCGATGAGTTGATCGAGGAGCGAGAGTCCGTCGCGCATGCTGCCGTCGGCGGCCTGCGCCACGAGCGCGATGCCTGCCGGTTCGAAGCCGATGTCCTCCTTCTCGAGAATCGCCTTCAGGTGCTCGGCGATCTGCGCCGTAGGGATGCGCTTGAGGTTGAACTGCAGGCAGCGCGACAGCACGGTCACCGGCAGCTTCTGCGGGTCGGTGGTCGCGAGCAGGAATTTCACGTGCGGCGGGGGCTCTTCGAGCGTCTTCAGCAGCGCGTTGAAGGAATGCGTGGAGAGCATGTGCACCTCGTCGATGAGGTACACCTTGAAGCGGCCTCGCGTGGGAGCGAACTGCACGTTGTCCAGGATCTCGCGCGTGTCATCGACCTTGGTTCGCGAGGCGGCATCGACCTCGATGAGATCGACGAATCTTCCGGCGTCGATCTCGCGGCAGCTCGCGCACTCACCGCAGGGCTCGGGCCCCGCCCCGCGCTCGCAGTTCAGGCACTTCGCGAGGATGCGCGCGATGGTGGTCTTGCCGACGCCGCGGGTGCCGGTGAAGAGAAACGCATGATGGACCCGGCCGGTCTGAAGCGCATTGACCAGCGCGCGGCGGACATGATCCTGGCCGACGAGCTCGGCGAAGGTCTTCGGCCGCCACTTGCGCGCCAGCGCGGTGTAGGTTTCGGTCATGCCTCGGACTACCTGAACCGGGAAGGGAGGCGGCCCGCACCAGCGGATGCTCCGGCACCCGACATCGCCGCTGCCGCTGCTGCCTTCCGGCCCTGACGGGGTTCACGACTGGTCGTCGCGGAGTAGCCGATGCGGGCCACCACAGCCAATCATCTTGCAGAAAACCCAAGCCCCTCTCAGCCGGGGCAAACCCGTCCCCGCCGGCGTGTGCCGACACCGGGATCTGGACTCGAGATAGCCATGATAGCAGCGCCCGCCAGCCCGTGCCGGCTGATCAGGCATGGCGCACCCGCAGACCACCGGGAGGCTTGGGCCGCCTGGGCGAAGGAGACGCCCAAGCCTGGCCAAATCAATCCCTTGCACCCGACCGCAGCCCGGCGGGCATTGCCGGCCCCGTGCGCGAGACGATGCCGGCTCACGCCGGTGCCAGCTCATTCGGGACCTGCGGCCACCCTCCGCCAGCCCGCGGGGCCGGGATCGGGGATGCTTCTCAGTCGTGCGCCGCGCGCCGGACTTGCGGGGTTTGCGAGCCGCGAACCCGGTTCATGTAGCGGCGCCCTCACAGCGCGCGCCCCGCCCCCCGCAGGCGCAGCAGCTTCCTCCAGGCCGCGAACGTGAGAGCCTGCAGCGCCGTCCCCGCCAGCACCGCCACGGGAAACGACCAGTCGGGCCGAGCCAGCACGAACGGCAACAGCCCCACCGCCAGTGCCGGCGGCACGTGTAGATCGAGCACCTTAAGGACCTCCACGCCGGCCAGCATGCTCAGCGTGGCGCCGAGGGGGCCCACCCCAAGCATCGTCACGCAAGCCACGCCCGCCACGGCAGTCAGACCACAAGCCACCAGCAGGGCAAAGGGTCTATCGGCCCAGGGACAATGGGAAGGGTGGGAGAACATCTCGAAGCCGATCACCACGAGGGGCGGAAACAGCACCATCCGGTCGCCGCTCAGCTCGGCGGCGCCGATCGCGAGCAGCAGGAACAGCAGGAAGAACGGCACCCAGCTGTAGTCCCCGGGCGCCCGCTCGACCGCGTCATCGTCCGCATCGAGCCCCGCTTCGGCGGGCGGAGGGAAGCCGATCCGCCGCCACAGCAGGGAAAGGCCCGCGAGCAGTGATGTGCCGATGAGGATCGAGGGCGGATACCAGAGGCTGCGAATCTGTAGCGCGAGCGGCATGAGGCCGGCGGAGATGGCCGGGGCGATAGGCGATCTCAGCACTGTGATCACCACCGCGGACCAGCCGACATCGAGCAGGACGGAGGGCATGCCGTAAGGCAAATGTCGGACGATCAAGGTGCCGCCGACAGCCGTCAACAGCGGTGTCAGTACGAGCATGAGCGGTGCGCGCGCCCACACCCCGTGCGGCCGCTTCAGAACGTCATGACTCAGTGCGCCGAGCTCGGGAAACAGCACGTAGAACAGCCCGGTCGCCTGCGCGATGAGGGCGATGAGGGCGATGTACAGGGCGGTGGCAGGCTCGGCGAGCCACGGGCGGCGCGCCGCTGCGCCGCGCACGGACCTCGTTCTCATGGAGGGCCGCCGGGATCACGGGCCGGCTTCTGCACATGGCGCGGCACGAGGCGCATCTTAGCCGAGACCGGGAGCAAGCGGCCGCCGATGGGCCGCGGCACGCTCGCCCCCTGACGTCAAATCGGCTGTCATTCACTTCGCGGCCGAGAGCTTGTCCTGCGTCCTGGTTTCGAAATCGCGCGCGTCGTGGCGCTCGTGCAGCTGGCTCGAGGGCTCCCCGCCGATCCGATTCACCATGCGCCCGCGCTGCACGGCCGGCCGCTCGAGAAGCAGGTCAGCCCAGCGCTGTACGTGACGATACTCGTGCACGCTCAGGAACTCGGCCGCGCCGTAGGACCATCCCTTCACCAGCCCGCCGTACCAGGGGAAAATGGCCATGTCCGCGATCGTGTAGTCGGGGCCCGCGACGTACTCGCTCTCCGCCAGACGGCGGTCGAGCACATCGAGCTGACGCTTCACTTCCATGGCGAACCGCTCGATGGCGTATTCGATCTTCACCGGCGCGTAGACGTAGAAATGGCCAAATCCGCCGCCGAGATAAGGCGCGCTGCCCACCTGCCAGAACAGCCACGAAAAGCACTCCGCGCGTGCCGAGGCTTGCGTCGGCAGGAAAGCGCCGAATTTCTCCGCGAGGTAGACCAGAATCGAGCCGGACTCGAACACCCTGATCGGCTTCGGGCCGCTTCGATCGACCATGGCCGGGATCTTGGAGTTGGGATTCACCGCGACGAAGCCGCTGCCGAACTGATCGCCGTCCGCGATCCGGATCAGCCAGGCATCGTACTCGGCCCCGGCGTGCCCGCGCGCGAGCAGCTCCTCCAGCATGATCGTGACCTTGACCCCGTTCGGCGTGCCGAGGGAGTAAAGCTGCAGCGGATGGCGGCCGACCGGCAGCTCCTTCTCGTGCGTCGGCCCGGCAATCGGGCGATTGATGCTGGCGAACCGTCCGCCGCTCGGCTTGTTCCAGGTCCAGACCTTCGGCGGCACATATTCGGAATCAGCCATCTCAAGAGCCTCCGGAACTCGCGGATACCGCATACCTTACAGTTCACGCGATTGAATTGAAAATGCGCATCTCATCCCGTCATCGGGCGCGCGCGCCGATCGCACGTGAAAGGCTTTGCGGTCGGTTCACCCCTCGATCAGCCTCGACCTTTCGCTTGCGCACCGTGCCCGGGAACCACGGCGGTCCGCACGATCTCAGGGAGCTCGCCCTTCGCGGGCATCCCCCGGATCGCGTATACCTCGCCTTGTCCGTCGGCAAACACCAAAGCGGGCGTTCCCTGCAGGCCGAATTCCTCCATCAGCACTTGGTTGTATGCGAGTCGTCTCAAATCCCCGCGGCCGGGATGCGCTACGGGCGCAATGCCTCCGCGGCGGTCAGGTCCGTGGCCCCATCGCCGCTCGTTCAATCGCAATGCGGCCGATGGATCGGAGGCGTCGAAAATGGCCGCAGCCTTGCCCGGGCTGCTCGCTGAGATGACTCCGACCAGAATGTCGCGCACCTGCAGGCCCTTCCGGTAATACGGCCTCAGCGCGAGCCACAGCGAATGACAGTACGGACAATTGGCATCCATGAACACATAGATAACGTGGCGCGGATGCGCGCTCCCCTCCGCTATCCAACTGGACTGGCGCAAGGCACTCATCGGGGAGAGCGCGGTCGCCGCCTGCGCCCTCGGCACCGCCGGGACCCACGGCCAGCCGAGCGCCGCCACTGCCAAAGCCAAGCCAATCTTACGATACCGGCGCACGCTCGTTCCTCCGCCCGCCTGCCCGGCAGACCGGGCGGCATGCCGCCATGATGCCGGTTTCTATCCGGCGCGGCCAGAATGCACTTGCGCGACCGGCAGCCGCGCGGCGCTCAGTGCCGGCAGCACCAGCGCCCGAAACAGCGCATCCGCTTCGGCGGGCGATGAGGCACAGTCGCTGTCGACCCACCAGTCGAGCACCAGCACGAATGTCGAGGCCACGTGCTGCGCCACCAGCTCCGTCGGAATCCCTCTGGGGGTCAGTGCCCGAATCCGACTCGCCCGGGCCATCTCATCCCGGATCCAGCGCGCCAGCACGGCCCGCAGATGCTCATGCAGAATGGCGCGTCCGCGGCGGCCCATGCGTGCGCCGCCCGCCGCGCGGTTCGAGTCGATGTGCTCGAACACCGCCCTGCTGAATCCCAGGATCGGTCCGACCGGATTGCCGGAGGCCGGATCGGCCGCCCGCATGGACTCGAGTTTCTCCTGGATCGCGCTCGCGAACAAATCGTCCTTGTCGCGGAAGTGCATATAGAAGGTCGAGCGGCCGATGTTGGCCCTCTCCAGGATCTCACTGACCGAGATGCGATCGTAATCCTTCTCGCCGATCAGTCCGAAGAGCGCCTCGTGCAGCAGGCAGCGCGTACGGCGGACCCGCCGATCGGCTGCGGGCCCGACACTGCAGGCCTTGTTCGATGGCGCGCTCACGCGCCGCTTCCCCTCGGGGCGACAACCCGGACAAAGTGCCGCAGGCTGTTCGGTAGCGGATACATCGCGGACCTGTGTTCTTCGATGCCGGCGAGGGGAAGGGTACGCTCGCTGCCGTACAGATGTCCATTTCCGGATGACTGACCATGAGTGAAGCTGCCCCTGCCGATGCCTTTGCGCAAGCCATGCGCTGCGGCGACACCGCCGCGGGCGCCGTAGGCGTACTGCTGCACCGGCCGCGGCTCTACGAGCTCTTCGTGCAGCTGGCCCTCATCGGGCGCGAGCCCTCGTTTCGCGGGCAATTGCTCGACCTGGCCGGACCTCGTCCCGGCGAGACTGTCCTCGATATCGGCTGCGGCACAGGTTCGTTGGCGCTCATGGCCAAGGAGGCCGTAGGCAGCACGGGGCTCGTCTGCGGGGTCGATGCTTCCGCGGAGATGATCTCGTGGGCTCGGCAAAAGGCCCGGCGCCTCGGGGTCGAGGCGGACTTTCAGCGGGCTGCCGCCCAGGCGCTACCCTACCCCGACGCCTTCTTCGACGTCGTGCTCAGCACCCTGATGCTGCATCACCTGCCGAAGAAAGCGCGCGCGCAGCTTGCCGCCGAGGCGCGCCGGGTCGTGAAGCCCGGGGGTCGCGTCCTCGTGGTCGATTTTGCCGAGCAGTCGCGGCGGAAGGGGTTGAGGCGTCAGCTGCGCCATCGCCACGGCAACCTGCCATTGCACGAGATCCTCGCTCTGCTCGACGGCGCCGGCCTGAGCGTCGTAGCCAGCGGCCCGCTGGGGATCCAGAGCGTGCACTTCGCGCTCGCGGTCGGTCGATCGAACTCCTGATTGCCTCTGAGACCGGCGCTCACCTGGCCAAAGCCGGGACGTGGTACGCCTGGTAAGCCCGCAGCAGGAAGACCACGCCGAGCACCAGAAACAGGGCGCTGGCGAGATAGTGAATCGCCTTGAGCGGCACCCTTGCGGAGAGCGTCTTGCCGAGAAATACCGCCGGAGCGCAGGCGAGCAGCATCCCCGCAGTGGCACCGCCGATCACCGCAATGAGGCTCGAATAGGCGGCGGCCAGCACCACGGTGGCGATCTGAGTCTTGTCGCCTATCTCGGCGACGAGGATGCTGGCGAATGCAGCCCAGAACGCGCTGCCGCGCGAATCCGCGGCGGACTTCACGTTCACGTCCTCGCTCCTGAGCTCCCAGAGCGCCATCACGATCAGGCTCGCCCCGACCAATGCATTCAGGCGCACAGGGGTGAGGAAATGCCCGATGCGCTCCCCGATGAGCGCCGCGATCACGTTGCTTGCGAGCGCGGCGCAGAACACTCCCGCCAGGATCGGCCACGGCCGGCGCAGGCGCGCGGCGAGCACCAGCGCAAGCACCTGCGTGCGATCGCCGATTTCGGCGATTCCGATGGTCGAGAGGCTGGCGAGGAATGCCTCGATCACGCGGGCACGCCCGCTGCCCTGCGCGCCGCCGCATCGGCCAATCGGTCTTGCTTGCGGCAGGCCTCGAGCCGCACACCGTGCGCGGCGCGGCCGATCGGCGCCGCATCAGGGCCGCAGCCCCCTCGCCGTGTCTGTTCGTCGCGCATGATACAATTGCCAAACTTGCAGTATACGCAACGCGGGGGGCGCGGGGTCGCGAGGACGCGCCGCCCGACCACGAGCGGGGCAAGGGCACAATCGCATGCAAGCACGAGCGCCGATCCGGCTGCCGGGACGCAAGTGGTTCATTGGCACGGCGGTGATCGGGCTGATCTTTCTGGCGTACCTCTGGGCCGGCTACGTGCTCGCGCCGCGATTGATCCGCTCCGAGGCCGCCCGATGGGCCGGCCGGCACTCCGGACTGTCTCTCGGCCTGGGACCGATCGAGGTCGATCCCATCCACTTCACGGTCTCGGTTCGCGATATCCGCCTGAGCGATCATGGCCAGCCGCTCGCCTCGCTTGGCCGATTGTTCATCGGGATCTCGCCGCTGTCGCCGTTGGAGTCCAGCTATCACATCACGGCGCTCGATCTGGACCATCCCGCCGTTCACGTGGTGATCGACCCGGACGGAAAGCTCAACCTTGCCGCACTCCTCGCCCCGTCCGGGCATAGCACCAGTCCCACCCCCGTCTTTCGTATCGATGATCTTCAGATCAACCAGGGTAAGCTGAGCCTCACCGACCTCGGACGCAGCCCTGCCGCCCGCACCACGCTCGCTCCCATCACTTTGCGGCTCGTCAAGTTCCGCACCCAGGGCCGCCCGGGCGGACGGTTCGTCCTCGAGGCGCAGAGCGATGGAGCGATCCTTGCCTGGCAAGGCCAGGTGTCGATGTCGCCCTTCGCCTCACACGGGACCGTCTCGGTCAGCGGGCTCGAGGCCGGCACGCTCGCGCAATTTCTGCCGTCCGGCCTGCCCATGACGCTGAGCGCCGGTGAGATGAGCCTCAGCACCCAGTATGCCGTCGCATACCGAGCGCGGGGTCTCGCCACCCACTTATCGGCGCTGGATGTTGCCGCGACCGGCCTCGGCCTTCGCGGCAGGGACCTTCGCGGCACGCTGCGGATCGCCCGCATCGAGGCGAGCTCCGGTGAGCTGCGGTATGCAAGCGGCAGGCCGGCCTCCGGGTCGCTTCCGGCCCTGACCCTGCGCGGCGTGACACTCACCGGCACAGGTCCTGCTGCGGGCCAGACCGTGCGCCTCGCACGGCTCGCCCTGAAGGGAGCCAGCCTCGATGAGGGACAGCGCCGCCTTGCCGTGTCGTTCCTCGCCCTCGCGGGCCTGAAGGTGTCCGTGCGCCGCTCAAAGAGAGGGCGGATCAGCCTGATGCGCTTGCTGCCGTCCCCCACGCCCCGGCAGGTCCCCTCCGTCTGCGGAACGGCCCGCTCTCACCGCGCAGGATGGCAAATCGAGCTCGACCATTTCGCCCTCACCAACGCCGTGGCGACGATCGAGGACCAAACGGTCTTTCCGGCCGTCCGTCTTGCGATCACGCTGCACTCCCTCACGGCGGCATCGCTGAGCAATGATCTCGGGCGCGCAGTCCCATTCAGCGTGCGTGCCAGCGTCGGCCGCGCCTATCTGGCGCTGAACGGCCGCGTCACGCCCGCCAGCCGAAACGCGGCATTGTGGGTCTCCCTGGCGCCCCTGTCGCTGAGGACATTCGCCCCGTACCTGCCGCTCGCCCCGCTGGTGAAGCTGCACTCCGGAGAGCTCGGCGTGCACGCATTTGCCGAGCTCGCGGCGGGCAGGCTGGTCCGTCTCAGCGGCCGCATGGATGCCCGCGACGTCCAGCTGCTCGATCGCGCCGCGAACACCGGGCTGTTCGGCTGGCACGACTTGACTTTGACCGGGGTCGAGTACCGCCCGGCACACCTCGTGATCGGCTTGGCGCGGCTCACCGCGCCGACCGGCCTCATCGAGATCCTCCCGAACCGCACGCTGAATCTCGCCGCACTCGCTTCGCCGGGCACGCACGCGAGCGCGCCGCCTGCGCCAACCTCCCCGGCGCACGCCGCGCCGTCCAGCAAGGGAGCGCCGAGGTTTGCGGCACTGCTGCGGCGCCTCGACATCGAGAACGGCACGATCACTTTCGCCGACGAATCCATCAAACCCCACTTCCGCGCCCCGATCGATGACCTGCACGGCACGATCGACGATATATCGACCTCCAGGACGGCGATCGCACACATCGACCTCGCCGGCCAGGTGATCGACCGATACTCGCCCGTGAGCGTCAAAGGAACATTCAACCCCTACGGCCTCGGCCGCAGCACCGACATTCACGTCGCCTTCGACAACATCCAGCTGCCCATCTTCGACCCGTACTCCGACTTCTATGCCGGTTACGCCATCGCCAAGGGCACGCTCAGCACGCGATTCCACTACCGCATCGTCAATCGCGAGCTCAGGGCCGATCATCACATCGTCGTCGATCAGTTGCAGTGGGGCGGCCCGAGCGGCAGCAAGCACCGCGTGGCCTGGCCCATCCGGCTCGCGACGGCGCTCCTGAAGAACCGCGCCGGCGTGATCCGCATCGATCTGCCGGTGAGCGGCTCGCTCAATGACCCCAGCTTCGATATCTGGCCGGTCGTATGGATGATGTTGCGGCACCTGCTCGAGAAAGCCGCGCTCGCGCCCTTCGATCTCATCGGCAAGCTGTTCGCCGGCGCCCAGCAGGCCCGATACATCGTGTTCGCACCGGGCTCGGCCGCGCTCACGCACGGCGCCGGCACCAGCCTCTGCGCACTTGCCCGCGCGCTCGCCGAACGGCCCGCGCTGCAAGTCGACGTTCCCGCCGGCGCTGCCGGCCCCGAAGACGCGCTCGCGCTGGAGGATGAGCGGATCGATGCGCTCGCGCTTGCGCGTCTTCACCGCGCGCCGGCGGGCGGTATCGGCGCGCTCAGCCTCAAAGAGCAAAGGCGCCTGCTGGCGGCGCTTTACCGCGCGAAGCTCGACAAACGCCCCGTTTATCCGGCGCATCTGCCCTCGGCGCCGGCCGCTGCCGCGGCGCCGAAGGCGGGCGGCCCCCACCCGGCAGCGCGCACTGCGCGGCACGAGCGGCAACAGGCCGAGATCCGTTGGCTGCGCGAGCAGCTTCGCGCCACCGTGCGCCCCTCGAGCGAGGCGCTTATCGCCCTGGGGCTGGCGCGGGCGAGGCGGGTGCAGGATGCCCTGCTCGCGCACGGCATCCTCAGCGCCAACCGGGTGTTTCTCACCAGCGAGGCATCGGGCGCAGCCTGGCACGGCCGCATCCGGCTCAAGCTCCAATTGCACTAGCCTCTCGCAACGCCGCTTCACGCCGCAGATTGGACCCGCGGCGGCGCGAGTGCTTGCCGGCGCGGATATGGTAGCGCTACCTTACGAAGGCGCGCAGGCAAGGACGTGCCGTACGCGATCTATCCACACGTCCTGAGGAGGCAAGTGCCGATGAGCCGTAAACCGATCCATTACGGTAGCGCCGGAGGGCTGCTTCTGACTGCCATGCTGGCCAGCGCTACGCTCTGCGCCAGCCCCGGGCGGGCGACCCTCGCCTCCGAACCGCTGGTCCTCAGCTCACGTGTCACGCTCCTCGAGCGCCCCGGCGAGCCCCTGCCTATCCGCCTCGCCGCCAGCGATCTGCGCAACGATCTGCGCAAGGTCTTCGGCACGAGCCCTCGCATCGTCACGCGGAGCGGTGCCGCAGGGCCGGTGACGCTCATGATCGGGACCGAAGCCGAGATCCCGCGCAGCATGCGTCCGGCGGGCGCCACCCGGCCGGAGAGTTTTTCGATCTCCGTCGAACGCGACGCCTGGAGCCCGGCGGGGCGAGCGCTGGTCCTCACCGGCCCGGATGTCCTCGGCACGATCTACGCGATCTATCAGTTCTCGCAGGACTACCTCGGCGTCGACCCGATGTACCACTGGACCGGCTTGCCGCCGCCGCGGCGGCGGCGAATCGCCCTGCCGGCCTCGCTCGCGAGAGTGTTCCCGCCGCCGCGCTTCAAGTATCGCGGGTTCTTCATCAACGACGAGGACCTGCTCACGGGCTGGGCGCCGGCGCCAAAAGGCGAGCACACCGGCATATCGCTCGCGGTGATGAACCAGATCTACGAGACCATCCTTCGCCTGAAGGGCAACATGGTCATTCCGGGCACGTGGATCTTCCCCGACGATCCGCGCATCAAGCTCGCCGGCGAGCGCGGGCTGATCGTCACGCAGACTCACGCGATGCCGCTCGGGGTGAACGTCGCGCGCTGGCCGCCGAACGTGCCCTACAACTTCACGGCGCATCCGAAGATCCTCGAGCACGCCTGGCGCAACGCAGTGGCCGAATACGATCCGCACCAGAGGATTCTCTGGGAGGTCGGACTGCGCGGACTGTCGGATGAGTCCTACGCCGCCCTGGACCCGAGCGTCCGCGACCACGATGCGCGGCTCGGGGCGGTGATCAGCAAGGCGATCGGCGCCGAAATGCGCATCGTGCGCGCCGTGCATCCGCACGCGCAATTCGTCACCAACTTCTGGCAGGAGGGCGCGCGGCTCGAGCACGAAGGGGACCTGAAGATCCCGCGGGCAGTCATTCGCGTCTGGGCCGACAGCGGCTACGGCATTCCGCAGGACGATGGCGATCTCGCCCCCGGCGAGGGCGTGTACTACCACGTGGCGATGATCAACGGTAGCGCCAATCATTTGACCGAGATGATCCCGGTGCATCGGATCTATGCGCAGCTCGGCCGTTACATCAAGGCGCGCGCGACGGCGTATTTCCTGCTGAACGTGAGCAACATTCGCCCGGTGGCGATGAGCACGGAGGCGGCGATGGATGCCGCCTGGGGCGCAGTGCCTGCCGGCGGCGCCCGCGGCTTTTACCGGCGCTGGGCGCGCCGGGAATTCGGCCCCCGCGCGGCCAATGTGCTCGCCCGGGTGTATGAGCGGTACTTCCGGGCGTTCGATCCCGTGCCGGCCGGCCGGCCCGATGCCGGGGAGTCCTACGGCGATGAGTTCTTCCAGCACCAGGCCCAGCATCTCTTGATCAGCGCGATGGTGCAGCCGCCTTACTACTTCTTCGACGGTCAGACCCCGACGTGGACGCCGATTCGCATCATCGATGCGGGGCTGCACAAGCCCTTCTTCATGCACATGGGGCCGAAATGGCTGCCGCACGCGCTGCGTCGGGATATCGACTTCTGCGGGCCGGCGCGCGCGCGCTGGACTGCGGTGTGGCAAGCGGCGCTGGCGGCCGAGCCACTGGTCGCCCCCTCGCGCCGGCGCTACTACGAGGCCGAGATGCTGACCATGATCGCGATCAACCGCGACAGTGTGCGCATTCTGTACCGCGTGGCCCGGGCAGTGCGCGCCTTTCGCCATGGCGAGAAAGTCGCGGCGCTCGCCGAGGCGCGCCGCACGCTGCCCGCATTCCGCCAGATCCGGCGCATGGAGCAGCAGGCCGAATACGGCAAATGGAAGCACTGGTACCGGGGCGAATGGCTGGTCGGCATCCGCCACACGCGCAAACTGGTGACCGACTTCATCCGATACCTGCACGACCCGACGATGACACTGCCGCCGCCGTTTCTCGACAACGGCTGGCAGGGCTACTACCACATCATGAAATTCGAGGGAAGTCGCACGGTCAATGTGCGCTGAGCCCGCCCCGGTCTGCTGGCCCGGCCCCGAGGCGCCGCGAATGCCCGGCCGATCGGTGGCGAGAGCCCCGCGGATCGGCGCCGCTGCGCCCGCCCGCCGAACGGCATGGCCGCCGCGGGCCCGCAGTCGCGCGTCCTTCGACTATCATGGACGGGTGAGGACCGCTGACAGGCGGCACCCTTTTTGCTCGAGACCCGCCCGGCCCAATGACCGATCCCAGCCACCGTACCCGCCTGGAGCCCGATCCGAATCGCGCTGTCGGCGAAAGCCTGCAGCGGGCCGCGCTGCAGTTGATCGAAGCCGGCGCCGTGCGCGAGGTGCGGGTCCATCAAAACGGCGCCGTGGTAACCGGGATCGTGGTGTCGCAGGAGCTCGCTCAAGGCAAGGGCGGCTACCGCGTCTACATCCGGCGCGCGAAGGACGCCCTTCAGCGGGCCGAATGCAGCTGCGGCGGGCGCAGCGCGTGCATTCACGTGACCGCCGTGGCGATCGCATCGCAGCAGCCGCCGCGGCAGGGGCCCGGCGAGGGGCAATCTCACGGGGCGCTCGACCCTGGGCCGGCAGCCGGAGCGGCTGCGCCGTTGCGCGCGCAGTCCGCGCCCAGGCAGCAGCTTTGCTATCTTTTCTCATTGCGCGCAAGCGCCTCTCACCCGTGCGACTGCGGCGAGCTGCGGCTGTCTGTCTGGGTGCAACAGGGGCCAGGATCCGGCTCATCCTGCTCGACCGCGGTTCCCTACGTGCCTCGCTCAACGCAGATGCGCGGGGAGTATCCACGCTACATCGACCTGCTCGATCGAAGCATCCTCGAGACCCTGGCCGATCGCCGCTTCGAGGAAGGCCGCAATCTCGAGGCGAACGCGGGCGCAAGACTCTTCGAGCAGGTGGCGCGAAGCGGCCGCGCGTTCTGGGGCTCTCTGCAGTCGCAGCCGCTGCGGGCGGGCCCGCTTCGCCGTGCGCGCCTTTCCTGGCGAAGCGACGAGGCCGGCATGCAACGCCTCGCCTGTGATGCCGGCGATGAGGCGCATCCTCTGCTTTGCCTCGAGCCCGCGCATTACCTCGACCCGGCAACTCTGCAGTGGGGGACGCTCGAATTGCCGTGCGAGCGACAGGTCATCGAGCGCTACGGCCGCCTGGCAGTGGCCCCGGAGGAGATCACGGCGGTGAACGCAGCACTCGCCCGAGAGATCGGACCGAGTCCGCTGCCTGGCCTTGCGAGCCTGCGGGTGCACCGCCAGCCGCTCGAGAGCCTGCGCGCGAGACTGCTTCTCGGGGCGGGGCCTGCGGCGCGATTGCAGTATCTTTACAACGGCCTGGCGGTGGACAGCCGCCGACTGCCCGAGGCAGAGGCGCCGGTGCGCCAGATCCGCGGATCAGACGTCTACGAGATCCCACGCGATCGGGCTCGCGAAGACGCCTTCAGAGCGCAATTTGCCGCCGCCCCGCCGACGGCACACCGCGAGGCCTGGCTCGCCTTTCTCCTTGACACCGCACCGCGCCTCGAAGCGAGCGGTTGGGACATCCTGATCGAGCCCGGATTCCCCTATCGCATCGCGCGCCCGGAGCGCTGGTTCGGCGAGCTCGAAGGCCGCACCGAGAGTTGGTTCCATCTGCGGCTCGGCGTGATGGTGGAGGGGAAGGCGGTGAACCTCCTGCCGGCGCTCGCCGAATACCTGCAACGCTCGCTCGTGGAGCAGACCCCCGCCGCTGCGGGCGATGCCGGGCAGGCGCAGCCTTCCTCCCTCGTGGTGGGTGAGCATTGGCTGCTGCGCCTGGAGGATGGACGCTATGTCCCCATCGCTCTTGAGCGCATCCGCCGCATCGCCTCGATGCTGGTCGAGCTCTTCGAGCGCGATGCCCTCGATGGCGAGGGCCTCACGCTGGCGCGAAGCCAGCGCTATCCGCTCGCGATCCTCCACCGCGAGCTCGGCGCCACAATTCAATCGGCGGATCCGACGCTCGCGCCCCTGCTCTCGGAGCTCGATGGATTCACACGCATCGAGGCGCTTGCCGCGCCGAAGGGATTCGCCGCGCAGCTGCGCCCCTATCAGCGCGAGGGGATCGGGTGGCTGCAGTTCCTGCGCCGCCACCGCCTGGGCGGTGTGCTGGCCGATGACATGGGACTCGGCAAGACGGTCCAGGCTCTCGCACACCTCCTGCACGAGAAGCTCGCCGGCCGGCTGCCCAAACCCGCGCTGATCGTTGCGCCCGTGAGCGCGCTCGCCCACTGGCAGCAGGAGATCCGGCGCCTCGCGCCGGCGCTGCGGGCGCTCATGCTGCACGGCCCTGCGCGCCACGCCCGCTTTGCGCAGATCGACAACGTCGACATCGTGATCATCGGCTATCCGCAGCTGCAGCTCGATGCGGATGTGCTGCTGGAACGGGATTTCTCCGTGGTGATCCTCGATGAAGCGCAGACGATCAAGAATCCTCGCGCCAAGGTCTCGCAGGCGGCCCGCGCATTGCGCGCCGATCACCGGCTGTGCCTCAGCGGAACGCCGCTGGAGAACCACCTGGGGGACCTCTGGTCACTGTTCTCCTTTGCCCAACCGGACCTGCTCGGCGGCGAGAGCGAATTTCAACGCCGCTACCGCACCCCGATCGAGAAGGGCGGGGATCGGCTGCGCGCCGAGGCGCTCGCCGCCCGCCTCAGGCCGTTTCTGCTGCGGCGCACCAAGGATACGGTCGCTCCCGAGCTGCCGCCGAAATCCGAAATGCTCGAGCCCATCGTGCTCGATGAGCGGCAACGCGATTTTTACGACGCCATCCGGCTCGCCTGCCACCGGCGCATCCGCGAGATCATCGAACAGGCGGGGCTTGCACGCAGTCAGATCAGCATCCTCGAGGCGCTTCTGAAGCTGCGCCAGGCGTGTTGCGATCCGCGCCTGCTCGAGGTCGGCGCCGGAACGGAGGTCCCCTCGGCGAAGCTCGACTGGCTCGGCGAAGCCCTGCCCGAGCTCGTCGCGGCAGGACGGCGGATTCTCCTCTTCTCGCAGTTCACCTCGATGCTGCGCCTCATCGAGGCGAGGGTGCGCGACCTCGCCATCCCCTACTGCCTGCTGACGGGTGCGACGCGCGAGCGCGCCGCCCAAGTCGAGCGCTTCCAATCACATGGTGCGCCGCTCTTCCTCATCAGCCTGAAAGCCGGCGGCACCGCGCTCAATCTCACCGCCGCCGACACCGTCATCCACTATGAGCCCTGGTGGAATCCGGCGGCCGAAGCGCAGGCGACCGATCGCGCGCACCGCATCGGTCAAAGCAAGCCCGTCTTCGTGTACAGGCTGATCGCGCAGGACACGGTGGAGGAAAGGATGCTCGAGCTGCAGGAGCGCAAGCGCACGCTCGCCGCCGGACTCTACGCCGGCACGGGCGGCTCGCCGCTGTCGCTCACCGTCTCCGACCTCGAAAGGCTCCTTGAGCCATGAGCATGCTCGCCGCGCAGCTGCAGGCGCAAGTCGACTCGCTGCTGCTCGAGCAGGGAGCCTTCGCGCCCCTCGAGCTCCTTTTTGCGACCGGCCGGCTTCTGCCGGCCGATTACGAGGCCTGGCGGCGCCGGGAAGTCAGGGTCTTGGACGAGGTGCTGATGGGCTGCCGCGAGTCGATCCGCGAGGAGCTCGAGCACTCGACGGCCCACGCCCGCGCCCTCGGCTTGAAGGAGGAGCGCCAGGAGCTCGACTCTCAGGTAGCAGACCCGGCCGGCGCGGCGCCGCGCATCAGCGACGATCCGCGGCTCGCCGCACTGCTCGCGAGCCGCTACGTCCCCGCCCAGAGCGCGCCGCAGATGGATCTCTTCTTCGACAACCCGGTGGTCGCACTCACGACCGGCATCGCGGCTGCGCTCGCCGACGCCAATGCGCCCGAGGCGACACGGCTGCTCGATGCCCTCTATACCAAGGAGCCGAACCACCCCGACCTGCCGGCCTTCGATCGCCTGCTCGAGTCGCTCGAGCGAGTCCGCCGGCCGGTCACGGACGCTCGCGAACTGTTGGAATCCATCACGGCAATCACCCCCAGCGCACGCCGCCTGCTCGGCGCGCGCGCCCGGGATCTGCTGGTGCCGCAGTGGCGGCGCATGGCCGAAGCCGCACGGGCCCTGCCCTACTCGCCGCAGCAGCCCATGCTGCACGCAAGCTACGCCTGGACTCAGGCGCAGGACTGGGAGCAAGCGAGGACCAGCGTGCTGGCAGAGCCGCAGTGGTGGCGGCACGCTGCGCTCGGTCTGCGGCTCGTGGAAAGCAGCCTGCGGAGGCGGCGCCGGGCCGAGGGCCTCTCCGCGTGGCTGCAGTTGTGTTGGCAAACACCCGCTGAGGCCGCCGAGGCGGTCGAGAAGCTCAGGTGGTCCGAGATCCATTCGCTGTGGCAGCGGTTTCTCGACTCGGAGGAGGCGCTCGCTGCGCAGGATTTTCCCGCCTGGCTGCTGCTGCATGAGCCGGCCCTGGCGCGGGCGGTGCCGGCGGACCTGCCGCTCGGGACGAGCCCCGCCGAGGAGCACTACCGTCTGGTCCACCGCTGGCTCTCGGCGCGCGCCGCCGGCGCCGAAGCGCAGGACCTGGCGCTGCGCAAGCAGCTGAAGGAGCGCCAACCGGCACTCTTTGCGTGCCTGTTGAGATCGCTGGCGCGCTGAGGCACACCGGCGAGGAGCAATTCCGGGACTCCATCATTTCGCAACACAGGCACACGCTGCGTCAATGCCGCAGGAGCTGACAGCACCGCTTCACGGCGGGCGCCGGCCGCCTCGCCTGCAGCGGTCCACTCGAGCAGGACAACGCACTGCAAGGAGCAAAGACAGACATCACGTCCGCCCGCATTACGCCGTGCTCGACAGCAGGTCCGGTCGGTCATTTGCCACGCGCGGCACGATCGCCCTGACGGCCCGGCAGCGCGCCGCGCAGAGCAGGACCGTGGCGCTGCCCTACCTGCTGGCGGCGGCCGTGCTGCCCGAGCTGGCGATACTCATCCGGCGCGTGCGGCTGGCGGATCTCGGCAAGCAGACACTGCGGGCCGCCCGCCCGGCGCGCTCGCCGAGCTGCAGCAGTGCTGCCTGCTGCGCGGCCCTGCTACGGCTTCCCGCTCTTCTATCCGCTGCTCCTCCGTCGGGCAACGCCACCCGGTGGAGCAGCAGCTTGCCGCATGAAGGCTCCCGGAAGCCGCTGCGCATCGCACCGCTCATCCGAGGGCAGACGGGACCGCCACTCGCTGCTGCGCGCGTTCAACGACCAACGAAGTCAAACCCGGCGCCGCAGCGTATACTTTTGCACATGCGAGCGCGAAACCTTCTCTCCTGCGGCGGCGAGCGCAAACGCCCGCTACGCCTGCACGGCACGATCGCGCGTGACATCGGCGTGCGGATCGTCGGCGGCCGAATCGCCCCGGGCTGCGTGCTGGAAGGGGAAATCGAGGCAAGCGAGCGATTCAAGGTCTCGCGCACCGCCTACCGCGAAGCGGTGCGCATCCTCGCCGCAAAGGGACTCATCGAGTCCCGGCCGAAGCTTGGCACGAGGGTGAGCGAACCGCGCCACTGGCACTTGCTCGATCCCGATGTCATCTCCTGGATCTTTACCGGCAACCCCGACGAGCGGCTGCTGAGAGGCCTATTCGAGCTGCGCACCATCGTCGAGCCGGCCGCCGCGGCGCTCGCGGCCGAGCGGCGCGGCGCAGACCATGTCAAGAAGCTGCGAGCCTGCCTTGATCGCATGACCGAGCATTCGCTCGCCGCCGATGAAGGTCAACAGGCCGATTGCGAATTCCATGGGACGCTGCTCGAGGCTTCCGGCAACCCTTTTCTGGTCTCCTTGATGAGCGGCGTCGCCGCCGCCGTCACCTGGACGACCATCTTCAAGCAGCGCAAGCAGCCGCTTCCCCGCGATCCTCTGCCCGACCACGAGAGGGTGTACCGGGCAGTCGCCTCGCGCGATGCCCCGGCGGCACACAAGGCGATGACCGAGTTGGTGTCTCTGGCGCTGTTGGACACGACGCGAGGCTATGCAAGCCGCAGGCACGCACGCGCCCGCCCGAGACATGCTTCGCACGAGTAGCCTCTGGCGGATCGCCGGCCACCCCCGGCGCTCACGTCGTGTCCGCGGTGGGCCAGCCGTCGCCGGGCCACCCCAGGGGCGCAATCCGCACCGGCGGAATCCCGTGATGGCGGGCATCGTAGACGTGATACACGATACAACCGTGATCGTCGCCGCGGAACACACCGCATGCTGCCGGTCTGCGCCACCGCTCCCTTTGGTGCAGGTCTGCCTTCAAGAGCACTGTGCCCCGAACCGCAGGGCGCCGCGCCGCCGTCTCGACCCAGGAAGGGGCCGGTCACCTGCCACACCCGCCCGTAGGCGGTGTGGTAGGTGCTCCGCGCGCCCATGCAGCAATAGTCGTATGAGGTGAACAGAGAGTAATTTCGCTGCCGTTGGAACATGAACGGCCCCTCGATGGCCTCGGGCCCTCCGCGGGGCACCGGGCGGCGGGCCACCGAGAACACACGCTCCTTCGCCGGCAACGGCTTGCCGGTGAGCGGATCGAGCCGGCGCATCTTGATCCCGGTCCAAGAGCTGCCAAAGACGAGCCGGCTGCGGCCCTCGAGCTCCACGAAGTGATTCGGGTCCAAGGCATTGAACTCATCACCTTCGTGCGGCATGGGCGCGTGTTCCCGATTCTCCCGCTTGCACGCCGGTCAGGCGCTGCAAGGCGCCGTGGCGCTGTTGTCAGGAAATTTGCCGATGTCCCGCACGAGGATCGCGTCCTCGACCATGCTGGATTTGCGCTTGCTCGATTGCGCCGTCTGCAGGCCGTCCCGCACTCCGCTCAGCGCCACCCCCGGCGAGCCGATGAGCATTCGGCAAAGGTCCGGCCTTCGCAAAAGCGGCCGCCGCGGCCGCGCATCGAAGCGCAACAGTGGGCAAGGTACCGTACCCGAAGGCCTTGGTCATCGTCTGCCCCCATGATCGAACGACGTACGATCTGGCTGTGGGCGAGCCGCGCCCAAGGTCGCCGCGGACCAGCGGGCGACGGACGTGTTCTGCCGACTCAGAAGCCCCGATGAGTCGCGCGTCGAAGATCGGCCGCCTCCGCGCGCATTCTGCGCCGGTTATTTACTCAGACAGTCTATCGTGACCAGCCGGATTACAGTCGAGGGGATAATGGCCAATACTCAGACATGATAACTTGCGGCCGGCTATACTCTCCCCGTGCGCAGGCCTGGCCGGCCGGGCCGGCCGCGTGCCGTTTTCCACACGTGTACTAGCGGGGGCTTTCATGTCTTTGCGTCTCACTCAGCTCGCTGTTTCGGGCGGCAAGCGTTGCGTGGCCATGCTCGAGGGTGCTAGCCGCGCGAGGCGGCTCGAGGGTGTCTCATCGGTCTACGAGCTCGCCGGCGCCGCCATCGCGGAAGGCGCCTCGCTCGAGGAAGCGGCAAGCAAGCGCCTTGGCCATGAGGTTGTTGATATTTCCGGCGCTGAGCCGGGCGTGCGCCTGTTGCCGCCGATCGACCATCCGGACCCTGCGCACCTGTATCTCACCGGCACGGGCCTCACACATCTGGGCTCGGCGGAAAGCCGCGACAGGATGCATGCGCTCGCCGCCGCCGCCGATGCGCCGACCGACTCGATGCGGATGTTCCTCGACGGGCTCAAGGGCGGCAAGCCGGCCGCCGGCGTCGGCTCGCAGCCCGAATGGTTCTACAAAGGCACCGGCTCGAGCGTCGTCGCCAGCGGCTGTCCGCTCGAGATGCCCTGCTTTGCTCTCGACGGCGGGGAGGAGCCCGAGATCGCCGGCATCTATCTGATCGATCCGGCCG
Source organism: Pseudomonadota bacterium (assembly GCA_021792755.1). Taxonomy (GTDB): domain Bacteria; phylum Pseudomonadota; class Gammaproteobacteria; order Steroidobacterales; family Steroidobacteraceae; genus 13-2-20CM-66-19. The sequence goes on along the minus strand of JAJYUA010000015.1, from coordinate 18,259 downwards.
GGCAGCCGCTGCGCCTGGGGTTCGCGCTGGCAAACGAGTTCTCCGATCACGTGACGGAGCGGGAGAACTATCTGTGGCTCGCCCATTCGAAACTGCGCCCGGCCGCCCTGGGACCAGAGCTGCTCGGCGCTTTGCCCGCGGACGTGCGCGGCAGCAGCCGGATCCTGCGCGGCGAGCGGGTGATCTGGGAAAAACCGTTCCTCACCGGCGAGAGCAACATGTCTCACTCGATCTCGAACCTCGAGCATCACCATTTCAAGTACGCCAACTTCCGCCGCCCGGGCGACGTGCACGTGCACTTCTTCGGCACCGCCACGCTGTCGTTCTCCGACCAGGTGCGCTGCGAGCCGGGCGACCTGTTCGAGATCAGCGCCGACGCGTTTCTGCTGCCGCTGCGCAACCGCCTGGCAACGGGCGCGCCTCAATCCTTCCAAGTGCGGCCGCTCTAGCCGCGCCGACCGGCGGCGTCGAAGCGGTCCGCGGAAAGGGACGCCACCTTGCCTTTCGAGGCGGGATCTGCGAAATTGTCCGAGTATTGCGCCGCGCAGCCGCGGGCCGTCCAGCCAAAGATTAGGGGGCGTCGTGACCGAGCACACAGTGGCAAGATCGATCCTTGCTGCGGCGGGATGCGCCGCCGCACTATTGGCCGCAACGGCACAAGCCTCGGCCGCGCAGGCGCGGCGCGGCATGTTCGGTACCCTCGCAAACGGCACCCGCATAGAGTCCGTGCAGCTCACCAGCCGCGCCGGCGTCCGTGTGCGGATCATCACGCTCGGGGCGCGTATCCAGTCGATCAACGCCCCCGACCGAAGCGGGAAGCTCGGCGATGTCGTCCTCGGCTTTTCCAACCCGCAGGCGTACGTAAAGTACGGCAACTACTTCGGCGCCACGGTCGGCCGCTTCGCCAATCGCATCGCCCATGGCCGCTTCACCCTCGATGGCCATGCCTATCAGCTGTCGATCAACGACCGCGGCAACAGCCTGCACGGCGGAAAGAGGGGCTTCGACAAGCGCATCTGGACCATCGACTCCGTCCACAGCGGCACGAGCGCCTCGGCCGTGCTCTCCTACGTAAGTCCCAATGGCCAGGAGGGCTATCCGGGCACGCTGCACGTGACAGCCACCTTTACCTTGTTCAACAGCGGAGAGCTGCGCATCGATTACCGCGCGACGACGGACAAACCGACCATCGTCAATCTCAGCAGCCATTCCTACTTCAATCTCTCCCCCGGCGATCCAGCGCATTTTTCCGTGTCGCACGATATCCTGCAGATCAATGCCTCGCGCTACACGCCGATGAACGCCTCGGAGATTCCCACCGGACGGATCGCGCCCGTGGAGGGCACGCCTTTCGATTTCCTCGAGCCGACTCGAATTGGCCTGCGCATTCACGACGGCAGCGATCCGCAGATTCTCTACGGCCGCGGCTATGACATGAATTTCGTCCTGAACGGCCGGCCGGGAACGCTGCGCCTCGCCGCCCGCCTCGAGGATCCCCGCTCCGGCCGGGTCTTGAGCATCTACACCACCGCCCCGGGACTGCAGTTCTATTCGGGCAATTTCCTGAACGGCACCATCGTCGGCAGGGGCGGCATCGCCTATCGCCAGGGCGACGCCGCCGTGTTCGAGCCGCAGGACTTTCCCGATGCGCCCAACCACCCGAATTTCCCCTCCGCCACGCTCGATCCGGGCCAGGTCTATCACAACACCATCGTGTACCGCTTCTCGGTGATCAGGTGACTCCGCGGCTCCCAGCCTGCCGACGCCGCTTCGTGCGCCGCAGCGCAGCGCAGAGCCTCGCAGGCCTCGTGGCCGCCGCACTTGCCCTGTCACCCGCGTGCGCCAAGGCCGAAGCGCAGCTCACGGTCCAGTACGATCATCCGCTGCATGCGGTCAGCCCGACGCTCTACGGCCTGATGACCGAGGAGATCAACCACTCCTACGACGGCGGGCTGTACGCGCAGCTGATCCGCGACCGCGTGTTCTTCAGGCGAGAGCATCACCAGTACGTGAAGATCTGGTCCGTGGACCAGAACGCCGTGAACGGCATCTCGATCTCGATCGACAACCGGAACGGACCGAGCCGCGCACTGCCCTACAGCCTGAGGCTGACCGCCGCGCGGGCGAGCCCGGAGGATCCGGGCGGGATCGACAATCCCGGCTACTGGGGGGTGCCGGTCTGGCCCGATACCACTTACCGTGCCTCGATCTATCTGAAGTCGGGCGCACGCAACCCTGGACCGGTGACCTTGGCTATCGTGAGCGACTCGGGCAAAGTGATGGCGAGCGCCACCTTTGCGGCCGCGGGTCCGCAGTGGAAGAAGTACACGGCTGCGCTGCGCACGGGCCGCGTCCGGGAGTCGCAGGACGACTTCGTCCGCATCACGGTGGGGCATCCCGGCTCGGTACTGATGAATGTCGTGTCACTGTTCCCGCCGACTTACCGGAACCAGCCCAATGGCTTTCGGATCGACCTGATGCGCAAGCTCGCGGCGCTGCGACCGAAATATCTACGTTTCCCAGGGGGCAATTTCCTGGAAGGCAAGACGCTCGCCGACTGGTACGATTGGAAGCTCACGATCGGTCCGATCGTCGATCGGCCGACGCACCCGAGCCCCTGGGGCTACGAGTCCTCCGATGGCCTCGGCCTGCTGGAATTCCTCGAATGGTGTCAGGATCTGCACATGCAGCCGGTGCTGGCCGTCTACGCCGGCTACGCGCTCGACGGCATGCACATCCGCCCCGGCCCGCAGCTTGAGCCTTACGTGAAGGATGCGCTCGAGGAAATACAATACATCACCGGCGCCGCCACGACCAAGTGGGGTGCGGTGCGCGCGCGCGACGGGCATCCGGCCCCATTTGCGCTGCATTACGTGGAGATCGGCAACGAGGACTTTTTCGACCGCTCGGGCAGCTACAGCGGGTCGCACGGACGCTTCGCCCAGTTCGCGCGAGCCGTTCGCAAGGCCTACCCGCGCATCAAGATCATCGCCACCATGCCGGTCAGAGGCGACGTGCAGCCCGATCTGGTCGACGATCATTTCTACCGCACCGCCGGCCAGTTCCTGCGCGAGACGCACTATTTCGACCACTTGAGCCGCAAGGGCCCGAGGATCATGGTGGGCGAATGGGCGACGCAGCAGGGCACTCCGACACCGGACTTCGGTGCGGCATTGAGCGATGCGGCCTGGATGACCGGTCTCGAGCGCAACAGCGACCTGGTGGTGATGGCCAGCTACGCTCCGCTGCTCGTGAACGTCAATCCGCTCGCCTCCCAGTGGGGCACGAACCTGATCGGCTATGACGCGCTGCACAGCTACGGCTCGCCGAGTTACTACGCACAGGTGATGTTCAGCGATTATCTGGGCAACCAGGCGATCGCCTCGCATCTGAGCGAAGCCGGACCGCTGTGCTTCGAGTCAGTCACCCGGGACGCCGCCACGCATACGCTGTACGTCAAGATCGTCAATGCCAGCCCGCAGCCGCAGCCCCTGGCACTGCGCATCGAAGGCGGGGCCGTGGCGCACGACGGGACTCTGGTGACACTGCACGCCGGCAGCACCCACGCCACGAACTCGATCAACGATCCGGACCGCGTCGTACCTCATACCGAGACGGTGAAATGGCTTGGATCGGATGTCCGGCACACGTTCGCGCCGTATTCGATCAACGTGATCGAAATGCACGTGCATTGAGCCGCATTGCCAACAGGTAGAAGGGAGCGGATGCCCTTTCCGACTTCCGGTCAGACTGCGCGTTGCGGCGGCGCAGACAAGAAATACATAGCAAGGGGAAATCGGAACAAGACGAAGGAGGCGGACCGGAGCGCCCCGAGACTCGCGCGGTCATCTCAAGACCGCGGCCCCACCCCAAAATCAGGCGGTTTCTGGCCACCGTTCACATCCCCACGATCCCCGACCGGGTCGGCGTTCGCATTACTGTTTTCGGGGGTCTGCTCAACGTTCACTGCTCGTTGCAGCCCGCGTAGTCGCCAAGCCACCCAAGGCGGCCCTCTGCACCGAAGGCTTCGATCGCTTCGTTACCTCCACGACCGCTCCGATTGCGACCGGCTGGCGAGACAGTTGCCGGGTGGACCCATCCCCCACTGGCAGAGCGCATGTTTTCACTGCGCACGGGAATTCCGGCGATAGTCACGAAAATGGGCTGCGTGCGGGCTCTCGGGCGCTGACCAGAATTCTGCTCTGCAGCTCTCGGCGCTGAAGCTTACCGGCCCATGGGCGCCTCCGCCCGCCGCTCCGCCTCCCGGCGAAGGCAAAAGAACCGCGCTTCGCGTTTCCCATCCAGGTAGAGGTGCGCCCGCCAGCCCTCGCCGTCATGCGTAATGGGTGCCATTGCCGTGCGTACTTTTTGGCCCGCAGAGGCATTTTGCACGGACAGAGCGGGACCGAAGATCGCTCAAGCCTGTGATTTCTCAGGGTCCGTCAGTCGTGCGTGACAGGACCGGACAGATCTGGCGGAGAGGGTGACCGCCACATTCTTCGTGATTTGTAGTGTGTGGTGCACTTTAGTGCGTATCCAGTGCGTAATTTCCAGTCTCATTCACCAACCATCGAACCGGCGAACATTACGACTATGGTCGTAAGCTTGACATGTTGCGTCCAGTCGACGTGAAATATGCGCAACGCTCGGTTCCATGGACTGGCCTTTACGGACACAGGTGGCGGATAGCTAGTATGCCGCCACCGAAGCGCAGCAAGGTGGACACGCTGCACAGTGCTGCCGAGCGGCTTGGGAGAACGGCAAGTAGGACCGCCCAAGTTCCATCCCGCAACTAGCCTTCGTGATAGCGGGGTAGTGGATCACAACGCCAACTGGTGAGTGGTGGTTGGCGCGCGTGAGCAGTGGTCCATGAGCGGGGCGAAAACGACGTGGGGACGTCCCACAGGGTACAACCCGGGTTGCGCAGCTTGACGTAGTCGATCGAGCAGCAATACCACCCCCTGCGAACACCACCTCTATCGCCGCGTGTGCGAGCACGTGGCCCGGAGGTCGCTGTGTTCGCTATTTCGCATGTGAGCGACGCGCGGCCCGCCATGTAGGCGGGCGGCGTGGTGCGCGCCGATTTGGCGCAAAAAAGTACGGCCGACCGGTGGGTAGTAGGCCCCGCTGATGGGCCGCTGCGTCCGCACGGCGTAGAGGGATTGTCACCCGTCGGTGGCTACGACGACGGTCGTACTGTGCCACGTTCCCAGGCGGAGCAACGCGCCGCCGAGGGCCGCGGACGCGGCCCGTCACCTCGTCCAGCGCTCCATCCGCATGTGGGGGCGCTCGTCGCGGACGCCGCACCAGAAGCCGACGCGAGCCCCACTTGCGCGCCCCTGCCCGACTTCTCCAGCGACCCCCGCTGGGTGCGGGCGCTGCAGACTGGCGTAACCGCATGGGGTTGGGAACACCGGGACATGGAATCCGACGCCATCGGCGAGGCCGCGCGAGGTCGCATGCTGTGGTGGCTGCGCCACCGCCGCGACTGGGCCCGGAGCTTCCGATTGCGCTACGGGCGCGCACCCAGCGCGCGTGCCATGGTCGATTCCGAGGCCGCAATCAGGGCTGAGAGGCGAAATATGCGCCGCTGCACCCGCCAAGCACGGGAAGCCTATGGGCTGTTGCGCGGACACGTCGGCTCGCGCGGCCATCAGGCCAAACACGCCTCGCGCCGGGCGCGATACGACCGACGGGACCAGCTCGAGCGCGAGAGGGAGTGGATGGAAGCTGCGATGGTCGTCGACACCACCACCGGCGAAGCCATCCCGCTCGCCAAGGTGGCGCGCCAGCCTCGGCAGCGCCGCGCCGAGCTTCACGTGGTGACGCGCGGCATGATCGACTACGAGATCGCGCAGGGCCGTTGGCCGCACTTCATCACCCTCACGTTACCGGCGACCTGGCACCCTGCACCGAAATTCGGCCGCGCGAAGTGGGACGGCAGTCTGCCTGTCGCTGGGCAGCGTGAGCTGCGCCGCCGTTGGGCGCTCGCCCGGGCGCGCGCGAAAAAGGCCGGTATCGATCTGGTAGGCGGCCGGTTCGTCGAGCCTCATAGCGATGGCTGCGTGCATTGGCACCAGATACAGTTTCTCCGCGACGACGCGGTGCAGCGGGTCGTTGACATCCTGACCGCGGTGTTTGGCGGTCTCGGTCCCGCTGTGCGCATCGAGCGCGCGCGCAGCGCCGAGGGCGCGGCCAAGTATTGCATGGCGTACTCAGCGAAAACGGCCGCCTGCGGCGACGGCGAGATCGGGAAGCACATCTCGGGCGATGACCTCGAGGGAGTCGACGCTTGGCGGTCGACCTGGGGGATACGCGGCTGGCAACTCTTCGGCCTCAAAGGCCGCCTCGGGGTCTGGCGCGAGTTGCGCCGCCAGCTTCCACCAGACGCCCCGGCGCCGATTGCGCAGCTCGCTGGCCTCGCCAAGACCGGGAAATTCAGGGAGTTTCACACGCCTGATCGCGGTAGGGACGCACATTACTGAACGCCCCCCGCACAGATCCGAGCGGGCCCGATTCGGGCACTCGGCTCCCACCGAGGGTGGTTGACGGCAAAGCGATCATCAGGCCAGGGATGTAGGACGCGCGGGGTAGGCAGAAAGGCTGCTGCGAGCCGTGTCATGCGCTGCCACGTGGTGTGATCCTTCTGACTGCGGCGCCGAAGCGAACGTCGCCAGAGATCGATCACATGTTGGCGAAACGCATAGAGGCTCTTGGCATTGGTCGGCACCGCGTGATAGGCAAAGTACCCGCGAAGCACCTGAGCCAACCAGCGACCTTGCTGCGGGATCGGTTCATGCCTCCGTCGTCGCAGTTCCTCTTTGAGGCTTCGCATCTTGGCGCGCATCCGATCCCGGCGCGACTTCCGCTTTAGCTGGAAGCGTCCGGCACGGGAGTGCCCGCTGATATGCCTAAACCCCAGAAAGTTGAACGTCTCCGGCTTACCAAGGCCGCGACGTGCCCGATTTTCGGCTGCATAGCGGCCGAATTCGATGAGTCGCGTCTTGTCCGGATGCAGCGACAGCGCAAACTTCTCCAGTCTCACACGCAGATCCGCCAGAAATCGCTCGGCATCCACCCTGTGCTCAAAACCCGCGACGATGTCGTCAGCGTATCGCACCAGGGCGACCTGACCTCGGGCCTCGTAGTGTCGCCACCGTTCGGCCCACAGATCGAAAGCATAGTGCAGGTAGACGTTCCCGAGCAGTGGGGAAGCAACAGAACCTTGTGGGGTCCCCGCTTCAGGCACCGTCAGTTGTCCGTCGTCCAGCACACCTGCCTTCAGCCACTTGCGAATCAGACAGATGATCCTCGGATCAGCAACCCGATGCTCGATGAAGCGGACGAGCCAGTCGTGGCTCACCGAATCAAAGTAGGCGCTCAGATCGCAGTCCAAGATCCAGTTCACCTTCGTGCGGGTTATCGCAAACGCAAGCGCGTCCAGCGCATCATGCTGGCTGCGCCTCGGTCGAAACCCGTACGAAAATCCCAGGAAATCTTCCTCGTAGATCGCATTGAGCCTGCGGCGCTCGGCAAAAAGAGTCCGGGTCTGCTTGGCTAGATGAGCCCGCTTTGGTGACAGGATTTGGCGCACGATTCCGCGCAAGGTGGATTGTGACCATCGATGCCCGGTCATGTTTCATCGGTTCTATACGCAATGCAGTCTTGGCACACGGAGGTGCCAAGAGGCGCCACCCGGACGGGTGGCGCAACAGGGAGAGCGCCGACTCGTGGCGCTGGCAATGAACCACGCTGAGCGTCGCCGGAAGGCCTCTGCGAGGCACCGCGCGATGTCCTTGTCCGCTGCGCGTTGCCCTCTAGTCGCAACGCCGCGGTCAGCCGCTTCGGCTCGGCCTGGGTTTGTATCCAGGAGCTTTACTGCATCCTTTATCAGACAAGCACTTGCGCACGCGCACGGATGCGGGCCTGAACATTACGATCGACTCGCGCATCTCAGCCGCGCTTGCATAGGGGTTCTCAAGGACCGCTTCGCTCTTCAGCGTCGGGTAGACGCCTTCCACCAACCCCAAGTTTTCGCGCGCGCGAACGGGCGTGTCGGTTCTACGTCGGGAACTCCGCTCATTACCAATCCGAACACAACACTGCACTAGGTGAGGCAATCCGTCAACGGGTCATTTCTGGCAAGCAAGGACCGGTCACTCTCAAGAGCGGTAGCGCGCCACGCCAACGACGTCGCATGGCGGGTCCGCTCCTACACGCATGTCAGGTCCAGGGGTCTAGTTTTCGCAAGCAGAAGCGGGCTCTTTCTGGATAGCGCCTCAGGCATTGAGCACTTCCACCACCGCACGCTGAACGATTTTGTCTTCCAGCGAAGCAATCCCCAACGGTCGCTGCCGTCCATCCTCTTTCGGGATGAACTTACGCCGCGAGGGCTGTGCCCGGTAGGCACCGCGATGGAGCCGCGCATGTAGATCAGCAAGATTGACTTCCAGGTTCTGACCGTACTCCTGCCACGTGATGCCATCCACCCCGGGTGCCGCATCCCGCTTGAGCCAGGAAAATGCGGCGCGAAGTTGATCGGCGGTCACATGGTGAAGTAGAGCCGTGAACCGCTCCTTCTTCTCTTGCCTTGCTCGCTCCCGTACACGGTCGAGCCCCGAAGACACACGTTCCCGGCTCAGTGTCCGGCGCGTGCGGCGCTCATCCGTGTTTCCCTCAGCCCCCTCCCTTCGCTCCACCGACTCCGCCTCCGATCGTCCGGATTTGTTCGTCGGCTTCCTCGCTAATATGGAGGGATCTGACTTCTCCGGCTCGTACGTCATCGGCTACGGCTCCTCGCCTTCCCAATGCGGACCACCCCGCTTTCGCTGCAGGTGGTCGAGCTGGAGATATCCCGGTTCCCGTGCAAAGAGCGTCCATGCATGCCAGGTTCTTCGACCACGCGGGGTCGATCCAGTGCTCGCGTTGACGCGCTGGACCATGTAGCCTTCCGACTTGAGAACATCGTTGGCACCCCGGAAATAAACCTTTCGCGGCTCAATGGCTGGCCTGCATGCTCCCTTACCGACGCTTCGCCGACCTCCTCACGGAAATCTGCGCACGGCTCAGGGCCGATGTGGATCGCTAATCCTTCATCGCAGTGGACTTGCACCACCTACTCCTTGCCGGTCTCCCGGCGCACTCCCAACGTTATTCGAACAAAATCAGCTGGTTGGCTGATTGATGGCCATCCGGCGCCTCGGCGCATCGAGAAAGCAGCATGTCCAGCGGGGTTTTCTCGAACTGGTTGAGGCTCAAAATCTGTAGGATTTCGTAGAGGCTGCGGGAGAGGTTCAGCCGCTTTCGCACGATGGCCACCAGAACGTAAACCGACACGGCAATCCAGATTTGGGACTTCACGGCGTTCTCGGTAGTACCGAAGAACGCTTTGACGCGTAAGTGCTGCTTTATCCAGCGAAAGAAGAGCTCCACCTGCCACCTGGCTTTGTACAGAGCACAGATGCTCAGCGCCGGCAGAGCGGTGTTGTTGGTGATGAACAGCAGTCGCTTGCCGGTTTCGGGGTCCCTGTAGCGGATACCGCGCAGCGGTTGCGGGTAGTCCTTGGCAGACTGATAGCCCTGCAGGACGAGCGTCTGATCGAAGCGCACGCCCGTGGATCGATCCACGGGATGAGAGTATCGGCGCTGCGCATCCATGTTCTTCTTTGCGCGCGTGACGAAGAAGCTGCCCGCCTGGTGCAGCCGATTCAGTCTCGCGAAATCGATGTAGCCGCGATCCATCACGTAGAACGCCCGGCTTCCGGAATCAGCTGATCGAGGATGTTGACGTCGTGGAGCTTCCCGTCGCTGATGTGAATGAAGCTGGGGATGTTGCCGCGCAGATCCAGCAGCGTGTGCATTTTCACCGCCGCCTTGGTCGAGCGAAACGGCGCCCATGGGAACAGCGACAACGACAGATCGATCGTTGTGGAGTCCAGCGCGTAGGCGGTGTTCGCCAAATCGACCCCGAAGGGCTCCTCGGCATACAGCTTGCGAGCAATACCGATCAGACGTTGGGCGAAGTCGGCGAAGATGCGCCAATTGCGCGTGGCGTTCGCATTGGCGAGGGTGTTGCGGGAGATCCGACCCCGGATACCCATGTGGTAGAGCCGTTCGGCCTGCGAGCGCAGGCACGCCTCGATGTCGCGCAGACTCTCGCGAAAGGTCAGCTGCGCGAACGCCATGCACAGGTACTGATCCATGCACGTGAAGCTCTTGACCTTGTGATTGCCACCGTACCGCGCCACGCAGCGCTCGAACATCATCGGCGGCAGGTGATCCATCAGCTGCGCAAAAACCAGCTTGCCCGCGTGCATCGTCACGACCCCCGGAGACCCGTCCGGGGATCACAATGCCACCTACTGGGGCCGAAATCGTTAACACGCTCAAAATCACGATTTCCACAATATCTTCAGTCACTTATCGGCTCACCGCCGATCAACGTTGGGACAGGCCTGGGAGTTTCACGAGGCTGCCGAAACGGCGGGCGCGCGGCTCGCCACCGTGACCGAGCAGCGTGAGTTCCCGCACCCCGACCCCGAAGTCCACACCGAACTGGAGGTCGGGCAAGCGGAAGCCGCACGCCGGCTCCGCGGGCTCGCCGCCGAGAACGGCGTGCCGGTCGGCGCCGACACGCCGCCAGCAGATCTCATCGAGCCACTGCTCGCGCATGCGGGCGATGATGCTGAAACCGTGCGTGAGATCCGCGAGGCGGAGTCCGCCCTGACCCGCCGGGCGGTCGTGGCGGTCACTCGCCGGCGGACGGTCGGCGTTCACCTCGACGCTCACGGCGTCTGTGTGACGACCCGCACTCGCCACTGGATCCTCGTGCGGGCCGAGGACTCCGCCGCCGCGTCCGCGGCGGCCTTGGCTGCATCAGGTATAACTGTTACCACCGATTCGGGCAGCGAGAGAGCGCGGACCGGCAAGATGCCAGCCGCCCAGGCCCCGCCGGATGGTGCGGAGCGCGTCCCAGGCGCGCTCTGAGGCGCTATCGGCCCTGATCCATGTCCCGGAACCTGACCCTTGCGCAGTGCCGGACGGGCGCGTCGCCTGCCAGTCATTCATGTCCCGGCCTTCCCCGCAGGGCACCACCATAGCCCCTCTGGAAAGTAGAACAGCAATCGCTTCAATCAATTGTGTTGAAATCCCTGCTCCGACGTGATACGTCTTGTCTTCGATGAAATGGATAACCTGGACGCCGCTTTGGGCTGGACTGCTTGCGGGCACGCTGCTTACTGGCTGCAGCACGCTGCGCGTGGTGAGCTGGCTGCCCAAACTGACCGAATCACCAGTTACCAAGGGCTACCCGCCGAGGCGGCATGTGCGGCTCGAGTGGCCCACGCTGCGATACGGGCCTGCCCACCCGGCCAAAGAGTCGCACGCTGTAGCGTACTGTGCCAAGGCCGCCGCGACCGATCACAGGCTGCCGGCCGAGACGACCTCTTCGCTGCATTACTTCTGCCCCACGGCTCAAAGAGCCGGATCGTCTGTCACCGACCGGCATATTGGAACCACCCGATGATCGGCACGTAAGAGCCAGCTTAATCTAAGGACGGGAACGGGCATCTTGAGCAGAAGCGGCCCCGCTGCCGGTCTTTGTTTGGGCCGACAGGGGAGCCCATGAGCCGCAAAAGATTTCGAGATGTTCCAGTATCGCCAAGTCCTGGTGCGACTGCGTCAAGACGACTCTGACCGAGACATTGCCCGCGCGAAGCTGATGGGACGCCGCAAAGTGGCGGCCTTGCCCGACGATGCGGCCCTGAGTGCACCGATGGGCGCATCGCGCCCGCAACACGGTCTCCACCGTCGACCCGTACCGCGCGCAGGTCGAGCGCTGGGCGGGCGAAGGGGTCGGCTTTTCGCTCCACTCTCTATGGTATGCCCTTCCTGCGTGGACCAGGGCGGTCCGAGAGCGTCGTACCAGCCAAGGCAGGCTGTTCAGTGTGGGGTGCCCTTCATGCCTGCGCGGGTTGCGAACACGACAATTCACCTGTCTTGCCGCTGCAGTTGTGTATTTCTACCTCGATCGCTAGACTACGCGTGGCTCGTTTGCTCCATGCTCGCCATCGCCGTCCAACGTATCATTATACGCCCACTGAAGGTACTCCATTCTGCTCGCTCGCTAACAATGAATTCAGGAGGCATTATGCAGGGTGGTCGTTCAATCTGGGGCAATCTCAAGGTGGGCATGCGCCGACTTCGGCGCCTCACCGTTCAGGCTTCAGTGGTGATTGCTGTGTGCGTCTTGAGTGGCTACCTCCCACATGAGCAGGCGATGGCCTGCGCCGTGGGGCACACCTGTGGCGGGCCACCTCCCCCATCCTGTCCTTCCCTTCCGTCGCCCGGCACCTGGATAGTCTTGAACAACGACTACACCAGAGACACGCCTGCTGCCGCTGTATTTGACGGAAACGTCTATTTGGCATGGACCGGTACCAACGCAAGTCACAGCGTCATTGTCGCAAACTCTTGCGACGGGCTGCACTTTGGAACACCGGTGGTGTACGGAACAAACACGAGTTTTTCCGGTCCCGGCCTCGCGGCATTCAATGGCTATCTGTGGTTGGCGTGGTCAACCACCGGCTACCGCACTAACTCAAATGGCACTATAACGGACATTGATCTCGCACATTCAAGTGACGGGTTGCACTTCCAAGACAAATTTTTGATCGGCACTCAACAGGAGTTCGACAGCTATACGGGCCCAGCGCTCGCAGCTGCCAATGGGCAGTTATATATCGCTTGGGCCGGGTCCGGGAGCGACGTATACCACATGCTGCACATAGCGTCGTCCGTCGACGGGTTGAATTTCAGTGACCCGCAGATTTATGGACTTCCCTTATGGGATAACGCCAATGACGCTGGCCGTTGGCCCGGCATCGTCTGTAACTCGGTAAGTGGCGGACCCTGCACGGTGAATGAGCCGTGGGTCGGTATTTCATACTCCAATGGGCAATTCAATCCAACCGCAGGCGGCAATTGGTGGGGGTTTATTAAGTCGCTGATATTTGGTACGCCATCTGTTTCCATAGATTCGCCCACGTTGGCTGTCGAGCCTGGATCGACGCTGCTGTGGGGCGGCACCGGTCTTTCTCCGACGAGCCAATTTGATGCCATCTATGTCAATGGCGCGCCTCTAATCTCGCTGTTGCCGGGCGAAACGAGTACCACGGGGATAGGCTTGACGACATTGGGCAACACTCTTTTCGTGGCTTGGGTTCCACGCGGGTCTAACGATATTCAAATATATGAATATCAAATCAACAACGGTAACTATACTTTGATCAAGAAAGTGAATACCGGACATCCGTGCGAAGGTAATCCGACGTTATTGACGTTCAATGGTCACGTATACATGTACTGGATGGCGACTAACGCGCAGAACAGCTTGATTGCGGAGTTTGTTCAATAACTGCATTGTTCAACGATGCATGTCGCGCCAGCATCATAAAGTTGATCGAGAAATAAGGTCACTACTGGTCCGATTATTTTCACAATGAACCCAATCCTTGCATAAATCCGGCTGAGTTCCTCACGCAGCGGCTCGCAAGTAATGCAACTGCTCGGTTTGCACCACAGAATTGGGGCTCAGTGTGAGGGCGAGGCGGCCTTCCGGGCTTGTCAGCCGTCCAGCGTGTTGGATCCGGCTCATCCTGCGGGCACCGAGACGAACGAACGACCACCAGGGGCGGCGCTGTTCAGTGGTAGTAACACGCTCGGGCTGAACTGCCGACATCTGCAACTCCCGGGTGAGGTTGTGATCCATGACCGCCGAGTGCGGCCACGTTTGGTTGGCACGCGCGGCGCCCGCAAGAGATGTAGTCCATCTGAGTCTGCGACTTCAGCTCCGCGAGTGTGTAACAGATAGTTCTCAAAATGAAGAAACGACGCAAGAACAGGTCGGGACTGGCGACAGTCATAATGACACCGCTATTGGACTTGCTGCTTCTGCCGCTCGTATTGCCTGCCGCCCTGATTCTGAAATCCATCCGAAGGATGGGGCTGCACCGACTGCGGCTGTGTCGCATGACTCTGATCAGAGTCGGCGTTCTGCCGCTGAAGAAGCATTACTACGAGCCCTTCATTGATGCCAGGGATCTACGATTTCCACTTGAGTTGGAGAGAAGCCTCCCAGGGATCGACTGGAACATTCCCGAGCAACTCGCGTTGCTCGATACGCTGCGTCACGAGGACGAGTTGCAGCAGGTCGCAACGACCGAGCGTGGCAAAGCACCGTTCTTTGTTGACAACGGAACCTTCGAGCGCGGCGATGCGGAATTTCTCTACCAGATAATTCGCGCGAAGATGCCTCGGCGGCTCGTTGAAATCGGCAGCGGCAATTCTACGGTCATTGCTGGGGAGGCGCTACTTCGCAATGGAGGGGGGGAGCACACATGCATAGAGCCTTTCGAGGCTCCATGGCTTGAGACGCTGGGGCCGACGGTCATCCGACAGAAGGTCGAGGAGGTAGACAAGAAGATCTTCCATGAACTTGCGGCCGGCGACATTCTGTTCATCGACTCGTCTCACGTGATTCGCCCTCAGGGAGACGTGCTGACCGAATACCTGGAGATTCTTCCGATTCTGAAGCCCGGCGTCATCGTTCACATCCACGATATCCTCTCACCCAGAGACTATCATAAGGGCTGGTTGCTGGAGAGGATGTGGCTGTGGAACGAACAATATCTGCTCGAGGCATTCCTCACACACAATCGTAACTGGAAGATCATCGCGGCTCTCAACCTGCTGAAACATCATCACTTCGACGCATTGAAAAGGGTTTGCCCGTTCCTGACGGCTTCCTGTGAGCCACAATCTTTTTACATCCAAAGAGTGGAGTAAGGGACCGCGCCAGAACAACTCCATTCATTTGGTTCGTTTAGCAACGTAACATCAGTGCTACGTCATTTGTGTCGTACGGTATTTGTGCGGTCGCTTTCAAGATCACCGCCCGCAGCGCGGTCGCTTGAATGCCCGCTGCATCGCTCCTTCAAACGGATGATTCTCCCGAATGATTCGAGGCAATCGAACGCATCCGTCAATGAGCAACCGGGTCAGCTTCACCTGCTGATGAAGAATGCGGCGAGCCGCCATACAGCTCCGGATTTCGGCTCCGCCGACACGCCGCGCGGGAACCCCACGGCGGCGCCCAATGCGCCCCGAAACACGCTGTGCGGGTCGCACAGGCCCGGGCGCACGGGGGCGCACTCACACGCGTGATCACACATGTGGCGATTTCCGGGATCAATCTGGGCCTCTGGGCAGCGATTCCGATGAGGAGCGCAGTTTCGCCACCGCGAGGCACCGCCGCAGGCACGCCAAGAGGCCTGGAGTACCACGCGGCTGGTGCGCTGCCACTCACGGCGTAGTGGACGTAATGACTGAGGGGTGTCGGGGTGCGTCGGCACCCTGACCAAGGTGGGTGAGCCCCGAGGGGCGAGAAGTGGCGCTGCCACGCCGAGCGCCGGGGCGGTGGGTCACACGAGGGGAGTGCCCGGCACAGCCGGTGCGCGTAAGCGCAACCCCCCTCGTGTGATACAACCCCTTACCTTGTACGGAATCGCCGGGGCTATCCAACGACCCATCCAGCGGGCTAGGCGAGGGTCATACAACGACCTATCCAGCGGGCTGCAATAGGGTTGCAATCCGCCCCATCACATGGGGCGATCGATAGCCCTCGATATGGCCCGAAACATGGGGCGATTCACGGCACCGGGTGCGGAGTCTCCCTGCCGGGGGAACGGGGCATGGAGGTCTACATGGATCACGCCCACAAGCCTCAAGAACTCGAAATGGGTGGCGCCGGTTTACCCGCACGCCGCCGCTCGCCGCTGTGGTCATGGACGCAGGAGATCTCCCGGCGCCTGGCGGAGGGATACAGCTATGCCCAGATCGCCCGTGCTCTTTCCCGCGCCGGGCATCCGGTCTCACCCCGCTGGCTGCGGCGCTGGTGCAGGGCTCACCTGGGCCGGGTTTACAACGCCACCGCGAGCGCGCGCCAGCCATCCGGTCCTCCCCGAGGCACAGACCTCCCGGCCGCGGGGACATCGGATTCCGTCACTCCGTCCCTCGCCGACGCCTACGGCCCGGAGCCCACCGACATTCTTTCTGATCTACGTCCGAAGAAGAGGAAATCCACATGAAGATCTACATCGTCGCGCTGCCCGTCGGCAGCATCGGAAAAACCGTGATTGCGAAGCATGTCCTCGCCGCTCACGCTCCACACCCTGCGATCCTCTCCATCGAGAGCGCATCCCCGGGGGGTGATGAGGTCGAGTTGCTCTCCCGCGATGACGAGCGTGGTGCGCGCGTTCTGAAGACCCGCCTTTTTGCCAGTGACAGCAAGCACACTACGATCATCGACGCCGGGGTCACCGACAGCGAGCTCTGCGCGCAGGTGCTCACCGAACTGGTGGAGGTCGGGCAGCTCCCGAGCGAGATGACGGTGGTCATCCCGTTCGAGGCGGGCCGCAAGTGCGCATCGGGCCTGGAGAAGTTCGTCAATAAGCTGCCCCAAGGCGTGAGGCAGGTGCTCGTCTACAACCTCGTGCGCAAAGGAGAGACCGGATTCCGGGATCTGCGCGAGTCGGCGGCCGGGAAACAGATCGCGGACTTTTGCGCATCCGCCGGCATCGAACTCTGTCCGACCCCGATCTATTACTCCCCGCTCCTCGATTCAGACTCGTCCTACCATGCGTTGCTCGACGGCACCGGCATCGCGGGTGTCGCGGGGATCGACTTGGACGCGCTGCGCGAGAAGGCCGCCAAGGCGCGCGGGAACGTGGACGCGGAAGCTCGCCTCGGACTCGCCCTGGATGGCATCGGCTTCGCCCGTAAGGCTCAGACGAATCTGCGGGCCGTATATGACTACTTGGCCCAGGAGGGTGCGAAATGAGCGATGCGGTGGAAATGATGATTGCCGGGCTGCGCGGTGAGTTGAACGTGCTGACCCAGCAGGCGGCGGATGAGTGGCGGCGCACAGCCGCCGCCACTCAGAAGGCACAGGTCGAGGCCGCGCAGGTTGCAATCCGCACAGCGATGGCGCAGACCGTCAAGACCCTCGAGGCGGCGATCTCGGCGGGCGCGGAACGCGCGGTGGCGGCCGGGGTTCACAGAGCGATCGGTGACATCCGCGGCGTGGCGGCGCAGACCGTACACGCTGAAGTGCAGGCCGTAAATCAGTCGCTGGCCGCGTGGCGGGCCTACGCGGAGTCGGCGCTGCGATGGCACCGTTGGCGGCTGCCGGCAATGCTGGTTCTGGCGGGGATGATGGGTGCGGCAAGCCGCATCTGGGTCGCCTGGTGCCTCTCTCGAGCCGCCGCAGCCATTCATGCTCTTGGAATGCTCATCCTGCAGAGACCGTGACACCCGCACCGCCGAGGTACCCGCCGCAGTCGCATCCCGCGCCGGGGAATGGACTATGGACCGATCCATAACGCTTTCGCAGACTGAGCTGGCCGCGCTCATCGAGCGTGCCGTGGCGCACGCACTGGCCAAACGACCTTTCGCGAGCACGGTAACCTACGAGCAGGCGGGTGAGATGCTCGGCTGCTCGGGCCGCACGGTGCGCAGAATGAAGCCGCCGGTCGTCGCCGCCGGCCGCATCCCCTACTCGTGGGTTCTCGAGCGACTATCGTCCAGATAGTCGCTCCACCACTGCATCATCCGCCGTCGCTCCTCGAGATACTCGGCCCGGTGATATGCCTCGCGGACCTGATCCGTTTCCCGGTGCGCGAGCTGACGTTCAATGCCGTCCCGGGCCCACAGCCTGCTCTCGTTGAGGATCGTTGAGGCGACGGCGCGAAAGCCGTGTCCCGTCATGCGCCCCTTGTACCCCAGAGGATACAAGGCAAAGAGCAACGTGTTATTGCTGATGCTGCTGCGCGGATTCTGGCTCGAGGCCAGGATGAAGGGAGACTCTTCCTCGGTCATCGCGCGCAACTCCCCGAGAATCGCTCTCACCTGCCGAGATAACGGGACGACGTGCGGCAAACCCCGCTTCATGCGCTCACCGGGAATGACCCAGGTCTCAGCATCGCGAATCTCAGTCCACTGCGCGCCGATCAGCTCTGAGGTGCGCGTGAACGTATGCGCCAAGAGCAGCAAGCCCAGCCGCGTGACCGGCTCCGGGTGTTACGTCCTCTAGTATCTGAGGCGTAACGCCTTCCGTTTTCCCGCGCTCGTCCGGCACTCTTGAACGAGCATGTCCGGTTGCAGTTCGAGACGATCCAGCCGAGGGCTGGGGTTCGCTGCCGTG
>JAJYUA010000014.1 GCA_021792755.1 Pseudomonadota bacterium | reverse complement strand
GTGGAAGTACGTCGGCAGCGAGGGGCGGGTGATCGGGCTCGACCGCTTCGGGGCCAGCGGCAAGGGCCCGGCGCTGATGGCGCATTTCGGCTTCACCGCCGAGCGCATCCAGCGCGAGATCGGCGAGCTGCTCGATGCGCTCAAGGGGTGACGAAGGGGATGTCTTCGCCGACCCCGGATGGGTCGAGCCACCGCCGGTGGCGAGGCGCAGCAGGCGAAGGGCCGTTCCCGAGCCTGCGGGATCTGGGTAGGGTGTCGCTGAAATCGCCGAGGCGATTTCAGCCAAGTTATCCAAGAGGAAACTGGTCATGGCAATCAAGGTGGGTATCAACGGCTACGGCCGCATCGGTCGCAACGTGCTGCGGGCGCTTTATGAGGGCAAGCACAACGGGGAGATCCGGATCGTCGCGCTCAACGATCTTGGCGATGCCAAGACCAATGCGCACCTGACGCAATACGATACCGTCCACGGCCGTTTCCCCGGGGAAGTCAAAGTGGATGGGGATTCGCTGGTCGTCAATGGCGATCGGATCCGAGTGCTGGCCGAGCGCGATCCGGCCAAGCTCCCCTGGGGCGAGCTCGGGGTGCAGTACGTGCTGGAGTGTACCGGGCTCTTCACCAGCAAGGCCAAGGCGTCCGCCCACCTCGCGGGCGGAGCGAAGAAGGTGGTCATCTCCGCCCCGGGCGGGGAGGATGTGGACGCCACGGTCGTCTACGGCGTCAACCACCAGATGCTCTCCAGCCGGCATACGGTCATTTCCAACGCCTCGTGCACGACCAACTGTCTGGCGCCGGTCGCCAAGGTGCTGCACGATGCGATCGGCATCACCGCGGGCATCATGACCACGGTGCATTCCTATACCAACGATCAGGTGCTGACCGACGTCTACCACAAGGATCTGCGCCGCGCCCGCTCGGCGACCCAGTCGCAGATCCCGACCAAGACCGGCGCGGCCTCGGCCCTGGGTCTGGTGCTGCCCGAGCTCAAAGGCCGTCTCGATGGATTCTCGGTGCGTGTGCCGACCATCAACGTCTCGCTGGTCGACCTGACCTTTACCGCCGCGCGTCCCACCACGGTCGAAGAAGTCAATCAGGCGATGCGCGCCGCCGCCGACGACGGTGCCCTCAAGGGGATTCTGGGCTACAACACCGCGCCGCTGGTGTCGATAGACTTCAATCACGACGCCCGCTCCTCCGTGTTCGACGCCACCCTCACCAAGGTGATCGGCGGCACGCTGGTCAAGGTTTGCGCCTGGTACGACAACGAGTGGGGCTTCTCCAACCGCATGCTCGACACCACGATCGCGTGGTCGAAGGCGTCATGAAAGTCCTGCGCATGACGGACACGGACCTGCGCGGGAAGCGGGTCCTGATCCGCGAAGATCTCAACGTTCCGGTGCGGGACGGGGTGGTGAGCAGCGATGCGCGCATCCGCGCCGCGCTGCCGACCATCCGCTACGCGATGGATCAGCACGCCCAGGTGTTCATTCTCTCGCATCTCGGCCGGCCGAAGGAAGGCCGGTACGACGCGACCCTGTCGCTGAAGCCCGTGGCTGCGCGGCTCTCGGAACTGCTCGGCAAGCCGGTGCCGCTGCAGCCCGACTGGCTCGAGGGGCTCGAGTGCGCGCCGGGCACGGCGGTGTTGTGCGAGAACGTCCGCTTCAACGACGGCGAGAAGAGGGACGACGAGCAGCTTGCACGCAAGATGGCATCTCTCTGCGACGTGTTCGTCATGGATGCCTTCGGCACCGCGCACCGCGCCGAGGCGAGCACCCACGGGGTGGTGAGATTCGCCAGGACGGCCTGCGCGGGGCCGCTGCTGGTCGGGGAGCTGGAGGCGCTCGAGCGGGCGCTGGAGAGGCCCGCGCGGCCGCTGGCGGCGATCGTCGCCGGCTCCAAGGTCTCGACCAAGCTGACCGTTCTCGAGTCGCTGCTCGCCAAGGTCGACAACCTGATCGTCGGCGGCGGCATCGCCAACACCTTCCTTGCCGCGACCGGCGTGTCGGTCGGCAAATCACTCTACGAGGCCGATCTCATCGAGGTGGCCCGCCGGCTCATGGGACAGGCGCGCGCGCGCGGCACGGAGATTCCGTTGCCGACCGACGTGGTGGTCGCCAAGGAGTTCGCTGCCACGGCGCACGCCGACGTACGCTCCATCCACGATGTGGGGTCCGATGAGATGATCCTCGATATCGGTCCGGACACGGCCGACCGCTTCAGCGAGATGCTGCAGGGAGCCGGCACCATCCTCTGGAACGGCCCGGTGGGCGTGTTCGAGTTCGAGCAGTTCGGCGAGGGCACCAAGGCCATCGCCCGCGCGATCGCGCGCAGCAAGGCGTTCTCGCTCGCCGGCGGCGGCGACACGCTGGCGGCGATCGAAAAATACGGTGTCGAGGACGGCATCTCCTACATCTCGACGGGCGGCGGGGCATTCCTCGAGTTCGTGGAAGGCAAGGCGCTGCCCGCCGTGGCGGCTCTGCAGGAGCGCGCAAGCGGTTGACGACATGCTGAGAAGAACCAAGATTGTGGCGACCGTGGGGCCGGCGACCGATGACGTTGCCATTCTGACTGACATGATGCGGGCCGGACTGGACGTGGTGCGGCTCAACGCCTCGCATGGCACGATCGAGGATCGCAGGCGCCGCCTCACGATGGTGCGCGAGGCCGCGCATCGGGCCAACCGCTGCGTCGGGGTGCTGCTCGACCTGGCCGGACCGAAGATCCGCATCGAGGGCTTCCGCGACGGCAAGGTGATGCTCGAGGAAGGACGGGCGTTTACCCTCGATACGGCGCTCGATCCCAGGGCGGGCACCGCCGAGGCGGTCGGCTGCGCCTACAAGGACCTGCCGAGGGACGTGGCGGCGGGCGACACGCTGTTGCTCAACGACGGCCAGATCATTCTTGGCGTCGACAGGGTGAGCGGTACGCGGATCGAAACGCACGTGCGCGTGGGCGGCGAGCTGTCGGACCGCAAGGGTCTCAATCGCCAGGGCGGCGGCATTTCCGCGCCGGCCCTGTCCGACAAGGACAAGGAGGACATCCGCTTCGCGGTCGAGGAGAACATCGACTACATCGCGGTCTCCTTTGCGCGCGACGCCGGCGACATAGAGCAGGCGCGCACGCTGGCACGCCGCGCGGGCCGCGATGCGCGCATCGTCGCCAAGGTCGAGCGGCAGGAGGCCATCAGCAATCTGCCGGGCCTCATCGAGGCGTCGGACGTGGTGATGGTGGCGCGCGGCGACCTGGGCGTCGAGATGGGTTACGCGGAGCTCACGGGCCTGCAGAAGACCATCATTCATCAGACCCGGCTGAAGAACCGGGTGGTGATCACCGCCACGCAGATGATGGAGTCCATGATCCAGAATCCGATACCCACGCGCGCCGAGGTGAGCGACGTGGCGAACGCGGTGATGGACGGCACCGATGCCGTGATGCTGTCGGCGGAGACGGCGACCGGCCGTTATCCGGTCAAGGCCGTGGAAGCCATGGCCCAGGTGATCGAGGGCGCCGAGAAATACCAGCTCGCGCATTCGCGCGAGCACCATCGGACCGATGGGCAGTTCCGGGACACCGAGGAGGCGATCGCCATGGCCGTGATGTACGCGGCCAACCACATGAAAGTGCGCGCGATCGTCGCGCTGACGGAGTCCGGGTCGACACCGCTGTGGATGTCGCGCATCCGTTCCGACATCCCGATCTACGCGTTCACGCGGCACGAGTCCACGCGCCGCCGAGTGACCCTGTTCAGGGGCGTTTATCCCGTCATTTTCGACGTCACGCGCGCCAAGTCGACCGGTGAGCTCTACGACACGCTGTTCACGCGCCTGTTGGAGCTCAGGCTGGTCGAGCGCAAGGACCTGGTCATCCTCACCAAGGGCGAGCTGTCGGGAGTGCAGGGAGGGACGAACTCCCTGCAGATCCTGGAGGTCGCCTGAGGCCCGCGGGCGCTCGCCATCGGCTGCCGCCGTCTCTATGGCAAAGACAGTGGACGCGCCGGCTGAAGCGACCGATCCTCCCGGCCGGCCCGTCATCGGACTGGTGCTGACCGGCGGCGGCGCGCGCGCGGCCTACCAGGTCGGGGTGCTGCGGGCGCTCGCGGAGCTGCTGCCGCACGGGCGCAACCCGTTCCAGGTCATCGTCGGGACCTCCGCCGGCGCGGTGGCCGCCAGCGTGCTGGCGGCGCAGGCCCCCTTCTGGCGGCAGGCGGTCGCGGGTCTGCAGCGGGTATGGTCGCAATTTCGCACCGAGCAGGTCTTCTACGTCGATGCGCCGCACATGCTGCGCTCGGGATTGCAGTGGAGTCTGTCGCTGCTCTCGAGCGGCCTGGTGCTCTCGATCCCGAAGTCGCTGCTCGATAACAGCCCGTTGCGGGAGTTGCTCGGGGTCGAGGTCGATTGCGCCGGCATCCGCCGCAGCATCGCCCGGGGGCACCTGAGGGCCTGCGCGCTCTGCGCGACCAGCTACACCTGGGGCCAGTCGGTCACGTACTTCGATGCGGTTCCCGCCCTGGCGGAGTGGACGCGCATGCAGCATTGCGGCCGAAGGACCGAGCTGACCCTCGATCACATCATGGCGAGCGTGGCGATCCCGCTGCTGTTCCCGCCGATCCGGCTCGACAGCGAGTATTTCGGCGACGGCTCGATGGCCCATCTCGAGCCGCTCAGCCCGCCCATCCGCCTGGGAGCGGACCGCCTGCTGATCATCGGTGTGCGGTCCCGGGAGGACACCGGGATGGGCAAGAACGTGACGCCCACCATGCCGACGCCGGGCGAGGTCTTCGGGTTTATGCTGGATACGTTGTTCACGGATCAGATCTACGCGGACCTCGAGCACATCGAGCGCATCAACCGCCTGGTGCGCGCGGCTCCGGCGGCGCGCGGCTCCCGGCAGATCGACACTCTCATGATGGCCCCGAGCGCCGATCCGAGCGCGATCGCCGCCCGGCACATGGGCGCGATGCCGAAGGGATTGCGGGCGCTGCTCAGGGTGATCGGCGGACAAAACGGCGCCTCGGGCCAGCAGCTCGCCAGCTACTTGATGTTCGAGGCCCCCTACACGCGCGAGCTCATCGAGCTCGGCTATCGCGATGCGATGGCGGCGAAGACCGCTCTGCTGGCGTTCATGAGCGCCGAGCACACCCCGGTGAGGGCCGCCGAGGCAAGCCCGCAGGCCACCCAGGCCTAGGGCACGCCGAGCCCGGTGTGCCGGACCGTGACGTTGGCGTGCTCCTGTGCGAATCGCTCCGCCAGGCGGTCGACGATGTATACCGAGCGGTGCTGTCCGCCGGTGCAGCCGACGGCGACCGTGAGATAGCTGCGGTTGCTTGCCAGGTATTCCGGAATGCGCGCGCGGATGAAGCCGGCGATGTCCTCGATCAGCGCCGCCACGCCGGTGTGGCCTTCGAGGAAACGAGCCACATCGAGGTCCCGGCCCGTGAGCTCGCGCAGCGTCGGCTCCCAGTAGGGGTTGGGCAGGGAGCGGGCGTCGAACACGAAGTCCGCATCCCCGGGAACGCCCTGCTTGAAGCCGAAGGACTCGAAGGTGAGGGAGAGCCGGTGCGTGGCCGGCTCCCCGACCCGCCGGCGCACGAGGTCGCGCAGCGCATGCACGCCGAGATGGGAGGTATCGATGACGAGGCTCGCCGCGTGCACCACCGGCTCGAGCAGCCGGCGCTCCATCGCCATCGCCTCGCGCAGGTCGAGGTTGTGGCGGCTCATGGGATGGGTGCGGCGCGTCTCGGCGAAACGGCGCAGTAGCACCTCATCGGACGCCGTGAGGAAGATGACCTGGCAGTCGAGGCCGCTGCGCCGCAGCTCGTCGATGAGCTGCGGCACGGTGGCGACCTCCGCGGCGGTGTTGCGGGCATCGAGTCCCACGGCTGCGCGCTCGTAGGTGCGCTCCGGGCTGCGCACGGCGTGGGCGATGAAGGGCTTGAGGAGGGCCGCCGGGATGTTGTCGATACAGTAATAGCTCAGGTCCTCGAGCATGCGCAGGGCGACGCTCTTGCCAGAGCCGGACAGACCGCTCAAGACGACGATGCGCACGGCGCTGCGGTGCGGCTCTCAGACGCGCGGCGCCCTGACTTCCGCCCTGCCCTCCACCGCGTGATGATCCGTCAGCTTCTCCTTGTGCTTCTTGATGCACCGATCCAGCTTGTCGGCCAGCAGGTCGATGGCGGCGTACATGTCCTCCTCGGTCGAATCGGCATGGATGGAATTGCCGCTCACATGCAGCGTTGCTTCGACTTTCTGGCGCAGCTTCTGTACCGTCAGCACACAGTGAACGTCGATGACCTGATCGAAATGCCGCTCGATGCGCTCTAGCTTCTTCTCCAAGTAGCCTCGCAGGGCCGGGGTGATCTCGATGTGGTGACCGGTGACGGTGAGCTGCATAGTCATCTCCAATCGCTTGGTTTGCCGGAATTTGATCTCGTTCGGCTCCTCAGGTCGGCAGCGCGCCCGAACGCTTGCGCTCGCTGGAGGAGGGAATGTTCATCGCCTCGCGATACTTGGCCACGGTGCGCCTCGCCACCGGAATCCCGGCCGCGGAGAGCAGCTCGGCGATGCGTCCGTCGCTCAAGGGCGCGAGCGGATTCTCCTCCTTCAGCAGCTTTCTGATCTTGGCGCGAATGGCCGTGGAGGAGGTGCCGGAGCCGTCGGCGCCCTCGATCTGACTGGAGAAGAAATAGCGCAGCTCGAACACTCCGCGCGGGGTGTGCATGTACTTGCCCGAGGTCACGCGCGAGATGGTCGACTCGTGCATGCCGACCGCCTCGGCGATGTCCTTGAGGATCATCGGCCGCATGTGTTCCTCGCCGTGCTCGAGAAACTCCACCTGCCGCTCGACGATGGAGCGCGCCACCTTCACCAGCGTCTCGTGGCGGATCTCCAGGCTCTTCAGCAGCCAGCGGGCCTCCTGCAGCTGGGTGCGCAGGCTCGCATGGCTGGCGCTGCGACCGAGGAGGTTCGCGTAGCTGTGGTTGAGGCGCACCCGCGGCAGGGTGGCCGAGTTGATCTCCACGGTCCAGCCGCGATCGGTGCGGCGTACGAACACATCGGGCACCACGTATTCCGCCGCCTCGTTGCTCACCATGGCGCCGGGGCGCGGATGGCAGGAGCGCACCAGCGCAAGCGCGCAGGCGAGCTCTTCGTCGCTCGCTCGCAGCTCCCGCTTGAGGGCGGCGAACTCCCGGCCCGCCATGCGCTCGAGATGGTGGCGCGCGATCGCAACGGCAGTGGCGAGGCCCGGCGTCGCAGGCTCGAGCTGGCGCAGCTGCAGCTCGATGCACTCCCCGATGCTGCGCGCCCCTATGCCGGGCGGGTCGAGGGCCTGAACGCGCTCGAGCACCGTCTCGACCTCGGTCGGCTGGCACTGCAATTCGGGTTTGAGCGTATCGGCGATTTCCTCCAGCGGCTCCGTGAGATAGCCGTCGTCGTTGATCGCATCGACGACGGCGCGCGCGATGGCCAGCTCTCGCGGGCTGAGCCTGGCGAGCTCGAGCTGCCACAGCAGGTATTCCTGCAAAGACTGACCCGAGGCGTCGGCGAAGTCCTGCTGGCGGTCCTCGTCATCGCCGCTCCAGGACGGCTCGGCGGCGGGGCCGGAGCTCCGGGCGCCCCAGTCATCCTCGATCACCTCGATGCCGGCACGATCCTCGGCGCTCTCGGGCGCCTCGGTTGCCTCGCGCGCCTCGGCGGTCTCCGGCTCGAGCGCGCCCGCGTTCTCCTCCACGGACTCGAGCATCACGTTGGTCTCGAGAAGCTCGCGGATGTGCGCCTGCAGCTCGAGCGCCGGCAGCTGCAGAAGCCGAATCGCCTGCTGCAGCTGCGGGGTCATGGTCAGTTGCTGACCCAGCTTCAGCTGCAGGGAGGGTTTCAGCATAGTGGCTTGGATGGCCGTCGCCTTCCTAAATCCTAGCGGGGAAATCCCGTTTCGCCCATGAGGTTTGTCGCACGTTCCTAAAGCCGGAACGACTCGCCCAAGTACACCTCACGCACATGGGGATTGGCAAGAATTTCTTCGGCGTTTCCGGCGGCGATCACGGTTCCCTGATTGACGATATAGGCTCTCTGGCACACTCCCATGGTCTCGCGTACATTGTGGTCGGTGATCAGCACCCCGATGCCGCGGCTCGTGAGCTCGCGGATGATGCGCTGGATGTCGAGCACCGAGAGCGGATCGACTCCCGCGAAGGGCTCATCGAGCAGCATGAACCTGGGCTCGGCCGCGAGCGCACGGGCAATCTCGACCCTGCGGCGCTCGCCCCCGGAGAGTGCCAGGCCGAGGCTGCGGCGGACGTGCCCGATGCGCAGCTCCTCCAGCAGCTCCTCCAGGCGCTGCTCGCGCGCCGCCCGCTCGAGGTCTTTGCGCGTCTCGAGGATGGCCATCACGTTGTCTTCGACCGAGAGCCGGCGGAATACCGAGGCCTCCTGCGGCAGGTAGCCGAGCCCGAGCTGGGCCCGGCGGTGCATGGACAGCGCCGTGATGTCGCGCTCGCCCAGGTGGATATTCCCGTCATCACAGGCGACGAGCCCCACGATCATGTAGAAGGCCGTGGTCTTGCCGGCGCCATTGGGCCCCAACAGGCCGACCACCTCGCCGCTGGCGACCTCCAGGCTGAGGTCTTGCACGACCTTTCGGGAGCGGTAGCTCTTCTCGAGCCCCGTGGCTTTGAGCGAGATCAATCCGCGGCTCCCTGGCGTCCCTCGAGCGCGATCGGCTTCGGGGGGCGGGTGGCGGGGGGCAGCTTGCCCTCGAGCGCTTTCTTGCCCGAGCGGGGCCGTTGCGGCCGGATGGTGATGTGCACGCGCCCGCCATTGCCGAGGGATCTTCCCATTATCCGATCTTTCAGGACGTCGTAGGTCAGCACGGGAGCGCTCATCTGGTTGCGGCCGTCCGACAGCCAGGCGTTTCCGCTCAATTGCACGGTCCCTTTGTCGAGGTCGTAGACGATCTGCTCGGCGTGTCCCCGGGCGGACTTCCCGGCTCTGCTTTGCTGTGTGAACTGCGCCGGGTTGCCGCTGACGGTCGCCCGTGTGATGCGGCTGCCGAGTACGCTCACCACCGCGCGGTCCGCGCTCAGGCTGCCGCGAGGGGGGGCCTGGATCCGCACGTTGCCTTGCAGCGTCCAGCGGCTGTTGCGCTGGTCCTGTCCCATGGTGGTGCGCGCACGGTCGGCGCGCACGACGATATTTCCCTGGGAGATCACGACCTGGCGGTACAGCACCGTGTGAGTCTTGTAGTCCACATCCACCGAGGCGGCGTTGACCGTAATGGGCTTTGCCGAGAGTGCCGACTTGAGTGCGCCGGCGCCGTGCCGCGCCGAAGGCGCCGGCGACTGATGCGCGCGGGCGGGCGGGGGGGCGCCGGCGGCAGGGCTCGCGAGCCCTGCGAGGGTGAGGCCGAGCGCCAGGCCGCTAATGAGCAGGGGTGATGATGGCATGAACCAAGGATTCTAACTGCAGCCGGTGGGCCTTCAAATTCGCGATCAGACCGCGGGCATCCACACGCTGACCCGACCAGGTGAGCGTCACCGGGGCGGCCGTGCTCACGATATCGAGGCGACTGTTGAAGAACAGCTTGTCCGTGGCGATCCGCAGCGGCGAGCGAGACCCTTGGATGGACGCCGACACCCGCACGTGGCCGTCGAGCTCGATCCGGCTCGAGCGGTGCAGAATCTCGCCCCGGTCGGCGGTGGCCGTCCACCGGTCTGCGCCGTTGCGCATGCTCATGCGCACCTCACTCAGCCGCACCCGGCCGGTGGCGGGCAGCTGGCGGATGGCGGTCGCATCGAGGGTATAGAGCGGCAGACCGTCCGGGCCGGTCTGGACGAGCCGGGCGTCGCGCGCCGAGTATCCCTCGTCCGGGCCCGCCTGGCGCGCAGCGGGGGCCTGGGGCGCGCTGTTCTGCTGCGCCAGCATGAGCGAGCCGATGATGACGGCCGCTACGCTCAGAACGGCGAAAATCCGGTAGATCACGCGGGCTCGGCGATGCGGCGCGCAGCGAGCAGGTAGTCGCAGACCTCGCGCACGGCGCCCCTTCCGCCCGGCAGCCGGGTGACCACGTGAGCGGCGCTGCGGGCTTGCGGGTGCGCGTCCGCCACGGCGAACGCCAATCCCGCCTCGCGCATCAACGGCACATCGGGCGTATCGTCGCCGATGCATGCACAGGCGGCGGCGGTCAAGTCGAGCCTGGCGCACAGCCGCCGGAAGGCGGCCAGCTTGTCTTGCACGCCCTGCACGACGTGCCGCACCCCCAGCTCCCGGCACCGGCGGCTCGTCATGCTCGAGCGCCGCCCGGAGATGACGGCCACGGCGATTCCGGCCGCGGCGAGCTGCTTCAGCCCCGCCCCATCGCGCACGTGAAAGACTTTCAGCGCCTCGCCCCGCGGGCCGAAGTAAAGCCGTCCATCGGTCAGGACCCCGTCGACGTCGAGCACCAGCAGGCGGATCCGGGCGGTATCGGCAGTCATCGAGAGCGGCCGCAGGCTCAGATCACACCTGCGCGGAACAGATCGTGCACGTGCAGCGCGCCGATCAGCCGGCCCCGCTCATCGGCCACCGGCAGCGCGGTGATGCGGTGCACTTCCATCAAGTGCACCGCTTCCGCGGCCAGCTCCTGCGGCCCGATGGTCTTGCACGGAGAGGTCATCACCTCGCGCATGATCGCGGTGTGCACGTCGACCTTGCGGTCGAGGGCGCGACGCAGATCCCCGTCGGTGAACACGCCGAGTATGCGGTCTTGCTCGTCCGCGACCACGGTCATGCCGAGGCCCTTGCGGGACATCTCGAGCAGGCCGTCGCCGAGGCGCGTGTGCGGGCCGACCCGCGGCAGGGCCTTGCCGGTGTGCATGAGCTCCTCCACATGCAGCAGCAGCTGCCGGCCGAGCGAGCCGCCGGGGTGCGAGCGCGCGAAGTCCTGCTTGGAGAAGCCGCGCGCTTCCAACACCGCCACCGCCAGCGCATCGCCCATCGCCAACGCCGCGGTCGTGCTCGCCGTGGGCGCGAGGTTGAGCGTGCAAGCCTCCTCCGGCACGCTGACGTCGAGGACCGCCGAGGACGCGCGGCCCAGGGTGGACTCGGGCCTGCCGACCATGGCGATCAGCGGCACGGCCAGGCGCTTCAGGTGCGGCAGCAGCAGCAGCACCTCGGGTGTCTCACCGGAATTGGACAGCGCAAGCACCACGTCCGCGCGCGTGATCATGCCGAGGTCGCCATGACCCGCCTCTGCCGGATGCAGGAAAAACGCCGGACTTCCGGTGCTGGCGAGCGTCGCGGCGATCTTGCGCGCGACATGGCCGGATTTGCCCATCCCGGTCACCACCACCCGGCCCTGGCATTGAAGGCAGAGCCGGCAGGCCGCCGCGAAGCGCCCGTCCAGGCGATCGAGCAGGGCCTCGACGGCGCGCGCCTCGATGGACAGCGCGCGGCGCGCAGTCTCGAGCAGATCGCGATCGGCGGACAGGGCGGCGACTGTGCTCATACGCGGCCGATTGTAGCAATTTCGCCAAATTCCCTGACTTTATAAAGCGCGGCGCGCGCGCGCCTGCCCAGTCGATTAATATGCTCCCATGAATCCTGAGGAAGTCGCGCGGCTGATCCGCGCCGGTCTGCCCGGAGCCGACGTCCGGGTGCAATCCGAAGACCACACGCATTTCACGGCACGGGTCGTGGCCGAGCAGTTCGCAGGCCTGCGCCGCATCGCCCGCCACCAGCTGGTGTACCGGACGCTCGGCGAGCTCATGGGCCGCGAGATCCACGCGCTGTCCATCGAGGCGCTGACGCCCGATGAGACCGCGGCCTGATGGACAAGCTGCAGATCCAGGGGGGGGTGGCCCTCGAGGGAGAGGTGCGCATCTCGGGCGCCAAGAACGCCACGCTGCCGATCCTGGCGGGCGCGCTGCTCGCCGACAGCCCGGTGGTCGTCGCCAACGTCCCGCATCTGAAGGATGTCACCACGACCGTGGAGCTGCTCGGCGGCATGGGCGCGACCGTGACGGTCGATGAGCGCATGCGCATCGAGGTCGATCCGACGACGGTGCGCGACTTCTCGGCGCCCTACGACCTGGTCAAGACCATGCGGGCCTCCATCCTGGTGTTGGGCCCGCTGGTGGCCCGCTACGGGCGGGCCGATGTGTCCTTGCCCGGCGGCTGCGCCATCGGGGCGCGGCCGGTCAACATCCATGTCGCCGGCCTGCAGGCGCTCGGGGCGGATATCACCATCGAAGGAGGCTATATCCGGGCGCGCGCCGGCCGGTTGCGCGGTGCGCGGCTGGTGCTCGACACGGTGACCGTGACCGGCACGGAGAACCTGATGATGGCGGCGACACTGGCGAAGGGGGAGACCGTCATCGAAAACGCCGCCCGGGAGCCGGAGGTCGTGGACCTCGCGAACTTTTTGATCGCCATGGGCGCGAAGATCCATGGCGCCGGCACCGACAAGATCGTGATCGATGGCGTCGAGCGCTTGAGCGGCACCGCCTACGAGGTGTTGCCGGACCGGATCGAAAGCGGCACGTATCTGGTTGCCGGCGCCATCACCGGCGGGCACGTGCGCATCAAGAATACCCGCCCCGATCACCTGGATGCGGTGCTCGTCAAGCTGCAGGAGGCGGGCGCGGAGATCGGCGTCGGCGAGAACTGGGTGGAGTTGAACATGCACGGCCGGCGGCCGCGGGCGGTCGATGTGCGCACCGCGCCGTACCCGGCATTCCCCACCGACATGCAGGCCCAGTTCGCCGCGCTCAACACCGTGGCCGAGGGCGTGGGCACCATCATCGAGACGATCTTCGAGAACCGCTTCATGCACATGCTGGAGATGCGCCGGCTCGGGGCGGAGATCCGCCTCGAGGGCAATACGGCGATCATTCACGGCGTGCAGCGTCTCAAGGCCGCGCCGGTCATGGCGACGGACCTGCGCGCCTCGGCCAGCTTGGTGTTGGCGGGGCTGGTGGCGAGTGGGCGCACGGAGGTCGAGCGGATCTATCATATCGACCGGGGCTACGAGGCCATCGAGGAGAAGCTCTCGCAGCTCGGCGCGCAGATCAAACGGGTACCTAACTGATCGCGAGACGGTCACGCTCGCGGCGGCGGCAAACGGAGGCGTGGCATATGCGCATCGGCATGATCGGGTTGGGGCGGATGGGCGCCTACATGCTGCGGCGGCTGATCGAGGGCGGTCACGAGTGCGTCGCGTACGACAGATCAGCCGCGGCGGTGCAGGCCGCCGCAGCCGTCGGGGCGGTCGGGGCGGCCTCGGCGCAGGAGCTGATCGGGAAGCTGACGCCGCCGCGCGCGGTGTGGATCATGGTGCCGGCGGCGGCGGTCGATGCCGTCATTGCGCAGCTGCGGCCGCTGCTCGCCAAGGGCGATGTGCTCATCGACGGCGGCAACTCTCATTACTCCGATGATATCCGCCGGGCCGAGCAGCTGCGCCCCGAAGGCATCCGCTATCTGGATGTCGGCACCAGCGGCGGCGTGCTCGGGTTCGAGCAGGGCTACTGCCTGATGGTCGGCGGCGACAAGGAGGTTTTCGAGGCGCTGGAGCCGGTATTCGCCACCCTGTCGCCAGGGGGGCGGATGCCGGCCGCCGGCGCCAGGCGCGTCGCGGACGATACGGCGCAGATGGGCTATCTGCACTGCGGGGCGAGCGGCGCCGGACATTTCGTGAAGATGGTCCACAACGGCATCGAGTACGGCATCATGGCCGCCTACGCCGAGGGGCTGAGCGTGCTGCAGCACGCCGATGCCGGATTGAGGGCACGGGAGAGCGACGCCGAAACCACGCCGCTCGCCGAGCCGCGCCTGTTCCAGTACCGGCTCGACATCGCCGCGATCGCCGAGGTCTGGCGCCACGGCAGCATCATTTCCTCGCGCCTGCTCGATCTGACGGCGAAGGCTCTGGCCGCGGACCCGGTGCTGGCGGGCTTCGGCGGACGGGTGTCGGATTCCGGCGAGGGGCGCTGGACGGTGCAGGCGGCCATCGAGATGGGCGTGCCCGCCCACGTGCTGAGCGCGGCGCTCTACGCGCGCTTCGAATCGCGCGGCAGCGGGGAATTCGCCGACAAGGTGCTCTCGGCCATGCGGCTCGGCTTCGGCGGGCACTTGGAGCAGAAGGCGTAGCCTTACCCCTGGCGCGGAGCGATCGTCGGCAGGTTGCCGATCATCGGCAACACGCCCTTGCCGCCGACCACCTCCGGCAGACGGCCGTCCCACTTGGCGATGGCCTGCTGCTGGATGATCTCCGGCGTCAGGGTCCTTTGCAGGAGCTTCTGGGCCTGGGATTGGGCGGTTGCCTCGACGACTCTCTGCTGCGCCTGGACCTTGGCGCGATCGAGCTCGTACTTGGCCTGCAGGGCGCGCTGCTGTGCGACCTGCTTCTGCTCGATCGCCTCGGCGTACTGGGAGCTGAAATGGAAGTCGGTGATGTTCACCGCGTCAACCACCACCCGGAAAGGCTTGAGCGCGGAGCGGATCTGGGCCTCGATCTGGCCGCGCACCTGGTCGCGCTGCACGATCAGGTCCTCGGCGTTGTAGTGAGCGGTCACCGCCTTGACGGCATTGCTGATCGCCGGCTGGATGACCTTCGAGATCAGCGAGCGCTCGCTGCCGATGTGCTGATAGACCCACTCCGCATCGGCGGGCAGGATGTGCCAGTTCGTGGCGACCGTCGTGGAGACGTCCTGCAGATCCCGGCTGGCGGCGCTTTCGGTGTCCTCCGAGTTCTGCACCTGCACGTTCATCTTCGCCACCGTCTGCGCGAACGGCAGCTTCACGTGCAGTCCCGGATCGAGCACCCCGGGATTCACGGCGCCGAAGGTCATGAGCACCCCTCGGTCGCCGGGTCCGATCTGTACGAACGCGCCGCCAAGAATGATGAGCGCAACCAGGGCGACCGCCCCGATCGCCAAGGCGCGCCGGTTGTTGTTCGACAGGGGAGAGACTCTTGCGTTCACGGGGATTCCTCGAGGGCGGATAGGATCTGTTCGCGGCGATTCCACAGCATCTGGATGTCGCTTGTTCCGGCCGGCCCGGTGTCCTGCGCGGCCGCCGCCGCGCCATCGAGCCGGATGACCGCGTCGCGCAGCGCCACGACGGCCGACACCAGATCGCCGTCGACGGCCACCAGCTTCTCGAGCGTGTCGCGCTCGGTGCGGTGACGCTGGTAGATCCTGTCCATCTCCGGCACCGGTGCGTTGCGAATGGCCGTCTCGAGGGCTTCGATATCGCGCTGCCGGTGCTGCAGGGCCTGCACCGCCGCCACCGCGGCCGGATCCGGGAAGGGATGCTCCCGCGTCGGGGGCGGCAGATGCTCGTGCCGGAACGCGGCCTCGACCGAGCCCAGGTGCGCGCGGCACTCCCCGAGCAGCTCGCTCAGCTTGCCGCGGATGAGCAGATCATCGGCGCGCAGCTGGTTCTCGCGGCGATAGAAGTTGTAGCCCCAGCCATAGAACAGGTTGGACAGCACCCGCTTGGCGGGGCCCGCCGCCTCGATGGGGTTGGGCGTGGTTTTCATTTCCATGCGGATTCCTCCGAGGGCGCCGGGCGGCGTGGCCCGCTGCGCCAGGCGGTGCGGCGGGCGGCTTCGGCCCTCATTGGCCGCCTTTCGGGGCGGGGGGGGCGCCCGTGGGGCCGAGCGCGCCGGTGATGGGGAAGGTGCCCATCGCGACCCCGCCGATGAAGTACGGTTGTCCGACCGCGGCGTTCGGCGCCGACACCAGGCCCTTCTCGGCCATCTTCAGCGCGACATAGTAGCGCACCGCATCCATCTCGCTGAGCCCGAAGGCGCGCAGCGAGATGAGCTCGCGCATGCGCTCGTCCTTCGGGAGGATGAGCACCTTGGCGTCGTTCAGCGTGATGCCATACACGCCGAGGAAAGTCGACAGGTGCTCCTTGACGAGCTCCACGATGTCGTGGATGTGCTCGTTGACCTTCTCCATGGGTGTGACCTGCACCACCTGATTGATCGCCTGCTCGACGACAGGGCCTGCGTAGCCCGCCACCTCATCGGTGCCGATGAAATGCTTGGCGAAGGGCATGTGGGTGATGAGCTTCAGTGCGTCTTCCTTGGTGTCCACGTGCACGTAGTACTCGACCTGGTAGGACATCTCGGCCATCTCGGCCGAGGTGGCGATCCCGGCGCTGCGTACCAGCAGCTTCGCACGGTTGACGTACAGCACCTCGTACTGCCACGGGGACTGCCCGCCGAAGAATCCCGATACGAAGCTGCCGAGCAGCGGCTTGTCGGGCGTCTGGATGGGGTACTGGCCGGTGTCGTAGACCCCGAGCACGGCGCCGCGGGACTTGAGCACGGCGAAATGATTGGCCTCGACGGTGAGCAGGCTTCCCGAGACGAGGCTCTGGTCGGGGTAGTGGAAGGCGAGGATCGTGGGTCCCATGACATCCGTGCCGTCGGTGTTCAGGGTCGAGACGACCTGTCGGGTCAGCGCCATGTGCATCTCCCAGGACTGTTCGGGGTATTCAGGGCGGTCGAGTTTGCGCCTGCGGACATGAGAATTTCCAGTGGCCGGTCGCTCGCCGGGCGCAGATTGTGATCCGGCCGGCTGGATTTTCGCGCCGGCGCGCTGGCCGCATGCCGCTTCGACCCAGCCGCTCGTCTCGGCGGATCACGCGGGTGTTTACCTCGAGCGTTGGCGCGCTTGCGCGGCGTGCGGGATGCGCCCCCGGGACGCCCGCGACAGGACCGCGGGGGAGTATCGGGCAATCCAGGGCACCAACCTGCGCCGCGATTGTCGAAGATCGCTCGAGCGCCGGTCGCCGATTCGCCTCGCAAGGTATGATCCATGGGCTATGCGGGGCCGGCGGCCGCATTGCGCCCCTCCGGTTACGCAGCCGGCCGGCGCCGGCGGGCATCGGTCGTGCAATTTGGCTGGATGAGGAAACGAGGTAAAACCATGCGATTGAGGCAGATGATGCGATGGGTGCTGCTTGCGGCCGCGTTCGGCGCCGCACGGGCCATGGCCGCCGCCGCGCCGACGGTCACCCGCGCCACCCTCGGCAATGGGCTGAGGGTGGTCATCGTGCGCGACACGCTTGCGCCGGTGGTGTCCGTACAGACGAATTACCTCGTCGGCTCGGCCGAGGCGCCGAAGGGCTTCCCCGGCACCGCGCACGCGACCGAGCACATGATGTTCCGCGGCAGCCCCGGACTCACCGCCAACCAGCTGGCCGCGATCACGGCCAACATGGGCGGCGCCTTCGATGCCGAGACGTCCTTCAGCACCACCAAATACTTTTTCGTCGTGCCCTCGCAGGATCTGCAGGTCGCGCTGCACATCGCGGCGATCCGCATGCGGGCGGTGGACATGGCGCCGGCGCAGTGGAAGCTCGAGCGCGGCGCCATCGAGCAGGAGGTTGCTCATGACCTGTCCGATCCGGACTGGAAGTTCTTCACCGAGCTCGTTGCGCGGCTGTTTGCCGGCACGCCGTATGCGCACACCCCCCTCGGCACGCGCTCCTCGTTCAACAAGACTCCGGCGTCGCTGCTCAAGCGCTTTCACGACGAGTGGTACGCGCCGAACAATGCCATCCTGGTGATCGCCGGCGACGTCGATCCGGGGGCGACGCTGGCGGAGGTGAGGAGACTCTTTGCGTCCATCCCGCCCCGCGCCCTGCCCCGGCGCCCATCCTTCCATCTTCGGCCGGTGCGGGCCGAGACCTACCGCTCGCCCACCGACAGCCCCTATGGGGAGGTCTATCTCGCCTATCGCATGCCCGGGGCGCGCTCGAAGGACTATGCGACGGCGTTGGTGCTGTCGAACGCGCTTGCCTCCAAGCGCGCCGCCTTGTTCGGCCTGGGGATGACCGGCAAGGCGCTGTACGGGACGTTTTTCTCGGCTCTGCTGCCCAGGGCCGGCCTGGGGGCCGCGGTGGGGATTTTCCCACGCGGCGCCAATCCCCGGCCGCTGCTTGCGGCCATGCGCTCGATCGTGGCCGAGGCGGCCCGCAAGGGCATCGATCCGGCGCTGGTGCGGGCGGCCAAGCGCCAGGCCATCGCGCGGCTCGAATTCGAGCAGAACTCGATCAACGGGCTGGCCGATGCCTGGTCCTCGGCGCTGGCGGAGGATCATTTGAGCTCCCCGGAGGCGATGAAGGCGGCGATCGCGGCCGTGACTGCCGCGTCGGTCGATCGACTGGCCCGCGAGATCTTCAACCCCGCGCACGCCTTCACCGCCATCCTGACACCGCAAAGCTCGGGCAAGCCGGTCTCGAGCAAGGGCTATGGCGGCGCGGAGAGCTTCGCGGCCAATCCGAGCAAGCCGGTCAAGATGCCCTCGTGGGCGAGCAGAGCGTTCGCCAGGCTGCCGACGCCGCGCTCGCAGCTGCACCCGGTGCTGTACGTGCTGCCCAATGGACTGAGGCTGGTGGTGCAGCCGGAATCGGTGAGTGACACCGTGCAGGTGATGGGGCAGGTCCGTACCAACTCCGACCTGCAGGCGCCCAAGGGCGAGAAAGGCGTGGGCGAGGTGCTCGACAGCCTGTTCCAGTTCGGCAGCGCGCATCTGAGCCGCCTGCAGTTCCAGGCGGCGCTGGATGCCATCACCGCCAGCGAGCACGCGGGCACGCAGTTCTCGCTCAGCGTGCCGGCCCGATACTTTTCGCGGGGCATGGCGCTTCTGGCGGACAACGAGCTGCATCCGGCGTTCTCGCCGCGGGCGTTCAGCTACATGCAGCGCGAAACCGCGGGCAACTGGCGCGGCCAGTTGCGCTCGCCCGGGTTCCTCGACGACATCGGCCTGCAGCGGCTGCTGGTGCCGGCGGGCGATGCCACGCTGCGCCATCCGACGCCGCAAAGCATCATGCGCCTGAGGCTCGCCAGGGTGAAGGGCTATTACGCCAAGGTCTTCCGGCCCGACATGACCACCATCGTCGTGGTGGGCGATGTCACTCCCGCCAAGGCCCTGTGGGTGGTGGCCAAGAACTTCGGCCGCTGGCTCGCCCCCGGACCGAAGCCGCTCGTCCACTACCCGCCGGTGCCGCTCAACAAGCCGGGAAGCCTGCTCACGCCCGACCGCAGTGCCGTGCAGGACAGCGTGCGGCTGGCCGAGCTGATCCCGGTCACCCGCGACAGCCCGGCGCGCTTTGCGCTGCGGCTCGGCAACCAGGTGCTGGGCGGCGGCTTCTACGCCTCCTGGCTGTATCGCGATCTGCGTGAGAAAACGGGGCTGGTCTATTACGTGGGGAGCCACTTCGAGCTCGGCAAGCATCGCGGCCTCTACTCCGTCACGTATGGCTGCGATCCTGACAAGGTGTTTCCTGCGCGCGAGCTGCTGCTGAAGGACCTGAGGCGCATGCAAAGCGGTGTGCTGTCCGCGGCGGACCTCGATCGGGCGAAGGGCATACTGCTGAGGAGCATCCCCTTGAGCGAGTCGAGCTTCGGGGCGATCGGCGGCCAGCTGCTGCACTACGCCTCGCGGGGCGAGCCGCTCGATGAGAGCGTCATCGCGGGCAGGCGCTATCTGTCGCTGACGGCGGCGCAGGTGCAGCAGGCCTATCGCAAGTACGTGCGCCTGAGCGGCTTCGTCATGGCGGTGCGGGGACCGAAGCCCACCCCGTGAGCGGGCCGGAGCCCGGCCGCGCGCGCGGCCGGGCGCTCAGGCGCCGTTGCCCTGCTCGTCCGGCTGATCCACCCACAGCTCCACTTGCGGGCAGCCGCGTACGGCCTGCACCGCGACGAGGGCAGGGTCGCGGCGCTCGAGGCCCTGGATCGCGGAGTGCTTGCCGCTGCCTGCCACGACGAACAATGGCTCGGTCACGTGCCAGAGCAGCTCCGGCGTCACGCTGACACCCGCCAGTCCATCCGGACGCTGCACCGCGATCGCCATCCGACCCCGGGCACGCTGCAGATCCTCGCCGCGAAAGAGCGAGGCCGTATGCCCGTCCGCGCCGAGGCCGAGCAGGCCGAGTCCGATTCTCACGCCTCGGTCGAGCAGCGCTCTGAGCCGGCGCTCGTAATCGAGCGCGGCCTCCTCGAGCGCGAGCTCGGTCCGCACCCTGAGCACCCGCTCCTCGGGCAGCCGCAGCGCATCGAGCAGCGGCCGCGTCGAGTGGAAGTTGCTCGCTTCGGAGTCGGCCGGCACGTAGCGGTCGTCGGAGTAGAGCAGGTGCAGCGTGTCGCGGGTGGAGTGCGGCGCAAGCGCGAGGCGCTCGGCGAGCTGGCGGTATGCCGGCAGCGGGGTGTGGCCGCCGGAGAGCATGATCGCCAGGGGACCCGAAGCGGCGGCGCGGATGGATTGCTCCAAACGGCCGGCGAGCGCGGTGTCGAGCTCGGCGCGGGAGGGGAATCTGCGGATCTGAATCGGTTGCATCGCGAACTTCCGGTCGGTGGATGGGGCGTCAATCGGGAAACCTTCCGCCGCAGGCCGGCCCGGTCACAGGCCGGCGGGCTGCTGTTTGATCGGCACGGTCAGCGTGAGCGTCTTCGTGCCCCGCAGCACACGGACCGTGATCGTCGAGCCGGGTTTCATCCTGGCAATGCTCACCCGGGCATCATTGGCCGATTTCACCGCCGCCTGGCCGATGGCGAGCAGCAGATCGCCGGGCTTCAGTCCGGCCTGCTGGGCGGGGCTGCCGGCGTAGAGATTGGCGATCACCACCCCGCCATGCGCGAGCCCGGCCCGGCGGGCCTCGCTGTCGGTGATGTCCTCCGGCACGATGCCGATCCAGCCGCGGATCACCTTGCCGTACTTGATGATGTCGTGCAGCACGCCGCGCACCATGGCGACCGGGATGGCGAAGCCGATGCCGGTGACGCCCAGGCTCTTGGCGACGATGGCGGTGTTGATGCCGATCAGATCGCCGTTGGAGTTGATCAGCGCGCCGCCGGAGTTGCCGAAGTTGATCGGCGCATCGGTCTGAATGAAATCCTCGAAGGTGGAGATGCCGAGCCCGGCGCGGCCGGTGGCGCTGACGATGCCGTTGGTCACCGTTTGCGACAGGCCGAGGGGATTGCCGATGGCGAGCACCACATCGCCGACCTGCACCTGGCCGGAGCGTCCGAAGTGGATGACCGGCAGATTCGGCAGGGTGATCTGCAGCACCGCCAGATCGGTATCGGGGTCGACGCCGACGATGCGCGGCACGGCGATGCGCCCGTCGGCCAGCTGCACGCGGATGGCGGCGGCGTTGGCGATCACGTGGTAGTTGGTGACGATGTGGCCCTGCTTGTCGACGATCACACCCGAGCCCAAGCTGCGCTGGATGCGCTGGCGATACTCGGGCAGCACGTTGCCGAACAATTCCCCGAACGGCCCGAAGGGAAAGGGATTGATCTGCTCGGTCACCACCCGCGCGGTGTAGATGTTGACCACCGCCGGCGCCGCGCGCTTCACCGCGGCCGCATAACTTGCCAGCGGCGGCTCTCGGCGCCGCTCGGCCGGTGCCGGGGGGGCGGGGCGCGCCAGGGGCGGGGAGCGGCCGGGGCTGCGGATGAGGCTCGGGTGCAGCGCCACGATCACGAAGGCGAGCGCCAAGCCCCCGACGACCGATCCGGCAACGAACGTCAGACCGCGACTCAGCCGCTTCAGCATTCTCCGCGCTCCTTAACGTGGGCGGAAATCGCCGCGGCGATTTCCGCAATACCCTACACGGTTGCCGCGGGCTGCAGATACGGCTCTGCGCCCGCTCGCTGCCCCGCAGCGCACGCGCACCCCGCTGCCTGCGGCGCTGCGTGCCGGCCGCGGTCCCCGCGTACAGGTGCCGGCCCGCGCATCCGGGCAGGTTCGGTCCGGTATAATGCACCCTCTGCCGAGGAGCCGGAAACCGCGCGGTGCGTGCCGGTGCGATGCGCTGCAAGGGCTGAAGGTCGCCGTGCGACGGTGCGCGAGCGGGGCCCCGGTGGCAAGCTCATCACGCGCAAGCGCTGCGCACGCGGCCGGCAGACCGCCCCGGGGGAGCATGACGGCGCGGCCATGCGAGCGGGCCCGCGACACGGTCAAAATTCCCGTAGTACGCGAGTGATCCGCGACGGGCGCCACGGGATGGGGGGCGGGTGATGCTGTTGCCGCTCGGCTTTGCCGGGCTCGCCTGGCGGCCGAAGCGAGAGTGCTGCAAGGACGTGCGCTGAAAGGCTGCTCCTCCACCTTCTGGACGGGCGCGGAACCCGGTACAGTAGGTGCGTCCGGAACCGCTCTGGGCCGCGGGGGCGCAATCGTGTCGAGCAGACGATTCATCATGACGCTGTTCTCCGCGCCGGCCGATCCGTGGAGCCACCGCACGCGCATCGTCCTCGCGGAGA
The DNA here is from genome assembly GCA_021792755.1 of Pseudomonadota bacterium. Taxonomy (GTDB): domain Bacteria; phylum Pseudomonadota; class Gammaproteobacteria; order Steroidobacterales; family Steroidobacteraceae; genus 13-2-20CM-66-19. The sequence continues at coordinate 71,950 of JAJYUA010000014.1, read as the reverse complement.
AGGGCATCGACATAGAGATCGTCAGTGTCACGGCCGGCTCCCTTCCCGAGGATCTGCTTGATCTCAATCCCTATCACTCGCTGCCTACGCTGGTCGATCGCGATCTGGTGCTCTACGACTCGCGGGTGATCATCGAGTACCTGGATGAGCGCTTTCCACACCCCTCGCTGATGCCCGCCGACCCGGTGACACGCGCACAATTCCGGCTGGCGCTTTATCGCATCGAGCGTGACTGGTACGGTCTGCTCGAGCAGATCGACCGCGAGCAGGACCGCAGGCAGCTGCCGCGGCTGAGGAAGATCCTCCTCGACACGATCGTGCAGGGAGTCGAGCTGTTTCAGCTCAAATCGTTTTTCCTGTCCGAGGAGTTCTCGCTGCTCGATGCGACCCTGGCGCCGGTGCTGTGGCGGCTGCCCTGGTACCAGATCGAGCTGCCCCCCAAGGCGAAGCCGATCCTCAAATATGAGAGCCGCATCTTTTCCCGGCCCGCGTTTCGCAATGCGCTCTCGGACGTGGAGCGCTCGATGCGCTGCTGATAGGCTACTCTGCGACGATGCTCAAGCCACCTCCCAAGCGACCTTATCTGCTGCGCGCCATGCACCAATGGATCACCGACAGCGGCCATACTCCGCACGTGATCGTGGACGCCGCGCGCGCGGGAGAAGATGTCCCGCACGCGTACGTCCAGGAAGGCAAGATCGTCCTCAATCTCAGCTACACCGCCACGCAAAGGTTGAAGATCGACAACGACATCGTGGAATTCGACGCCCGGTTCGCCGGCGTCATCCACCACGTGCGCTTTCCTGTCGGCGCCGTGCTGGGTGTGTATGCGCGCGAGACCGGAGAGGGCATGATGTTTCCCGAGCAGGATTTGGGGCCCGAGCCGCCTTCGGGGCCTGCCGCGGGCCCCGGCCCTGCCTCGAGCGACGACGGGCGCGGGGGCGCGAAGCGGCCGCAGCTGCGGGTGGTCAAATGATCGGCCCTTGGCAAAAGACCCTGCCCCTGATATGAAGGCTGCGGAGAGCCGGCCGGGCAATCGCTGCTCCGGCCCGAGCAGGGCGCGAGCCCTGCAAGGGTCGGGGGGGAGGAAAGTCCGGGCTCCGGCGGATCAGGGTGCCAGGTAACGCCTGGGGGGCTGCTTGCCGCGGGACACGCTCGCGCGGGAGAGCAGTTCACGGAAAGTGCAACAGAAAGCAAACCGCCCAAGCCCTCGCGGCCCAAAGCCGCGCGGGACGGCAAGGGTGAAACGGTGCGGTAAGAGCGCACCGCGGCCTTGGCAACAGGGCTGGCACGGCAAACCCCACCTGGAGCAAGGCCAAATAGGGAAGCAGCGGACCCCGGCAACGGGGCTCGCAGCGCCGATCCGCGCGCGCTTCCGGGTAGGCCGCTACAGGTCCACGGCGACGTGGATCGCAGAGGAATGATTGCCACGCGGGGCGAGCCCTCAATCGGGGGCGCCACTCCTCGACAGAACCCGGCTTACAGGCCGGCTCTCTATTTGTTTTGGCTGCAAGCGCTCCCGGCGCTTGCAGCGGCCGGCCGACTGGCTCGTCCGGGCAGCCGGCCGGGCGTGGCGCCTGTGCCGGCCGGGCGTGCGGCTCGCGGCGGCGCACCGGCAAAGATCATTCGACGGGCTTTTTTCCGCCGGCGTGGTGCGTGATCAGCTCGTAGGCTTCGGCGCGGCTGGCGCCGGTCAACTGCGAGGCGATGGCCGCCGCGCGGCCCGGGGGCAGCTCCCGGGCGAGCAGGTCGACGGCGCGACGCAGCAGCGCTCGGTCCACGGCCCGAGAGTGCGCGGCCGCGCCTTGCACGATCAGGGTGATCTCACCGCGCCGGAAGTTCTCCTCCCGCAGCGCCGTCTCGGCCAGCTCCTCGAGCGAGCCGCGATAGATCGTCTCGTGGGCCTTGGTGAGCTCTCGGGCGACGGCGGCACGGCGGGTCGCGCCGAACTCGGTGGCCAGATCCGCCAGGGTCGCGGCGATGCGGTGGGGCGCCTCGAAGAACACCAGCGTGCGGGGCTCGGAGGCGAGCTGCGCAAGGTGCGAGCGGCGCTCGCGGTCCTTGGCGGGCAGAAAGCCTTCGAAGCAAAAGCGGTTGACCGGCAGTCCGGCGCTGGCCAACGCGGTCGTGATGGCCGATGGGCCGGGTATGGCCTCGATCGGGACGTGCGCCTCGGCCGCTGCGCGGACCAGCTCGTATCCCGGATCGGAGAGCAGCGGCGTACCCGCGTCGCTGACCAGCGCGATGGTCTCCCCGGCGCTCAGGCGTGCCAGAATCGAGGCGACGCGTCGGGTCTCGTTGTGCGCGTGCAGTGACAGCAGAGGCCGCGAGAGACCGAGCGCAGCCAGAAGCGCCAGCGTGTGGCGAGTGTCCTCGGCCACGATGATGTCGGCGCTTTCCAGCGCTTGTCTTGCCCGGGGGCTCACGTCGCCCAGGTTGCCGATCGGCGTCGCCACGACCCGCAACCGGCCTTGCACCTTGTCCACTGCCACTATAATCCTCTCCCGATTCCGTCTCGGCGCAACGTAATGCATCTTGGCCCCAATGGGGTCTTCGGCGAAAGGCACCTCACCCATGCAACGATGGACTCGTCTTGCCCTGCTTGCCGCGGCCGCCGCGCTCGTCACCGGATGCGCGAGCATTCAGCGCCCCGCGCCGCCCGAGGCGAGCCGTGCGCCGCCGCCCCGCCAGCTCGCCCCCCGGCGGCCAAGCCCGCCGCTCGTCTCGCTTGCACGCGCCCGCATCGCGCTGCTGCTACCGGTGACCGGGCCGCTGGCGGCGGCGGGGGCGAGCGTGCGGGACGGGTTTCTGACGGCGTATTACCAGAGGGTCGCGCGGCGGCGGCCGACAGTGCGCATCTACGACACGGCCCGGGCCTCCATCCCCGGTCTGATCGCGCGCGCGGCCCGCTGGGGCGCGAACCTGATCGTCGGGCCCCTGACACGCCAGGACGTGGCGGCGGCGGCCGCGGATGCCCAGCCGCGCCCGCCGCTGCTGGCGCTCAACTTCCTGCCGGCCGGCAGCCGCGCCCCCCCCGGGTTCTTTCAGTTTGCCTTGTCTCCCACCGCGGAGGCGCGCATGGTCGCTCGCCGCGTGCTCGCCGACGGGCATCGGGAGGGCATTGCGATCGTGCCGCAGGGACAGTGGGGGACGCGGGTGCTCGATGCGTTTGCCCGGCAGCTTCAGGCCGGCGGCGGGCGGCTGCTCGCCGTTGCGCGCATCGACACGGCGAAAGCCGACTACTCCGGCCCGATCGAGCGGGCACTGCTCATCGGCCAGAGCCTCGCGCGGTTGCGGCGCCTGGAGTCTTTGTTGGGTGTGCGCTTGGCGTTCACGTTGCGGCGCCGCGAAGACGTCCAATTCATCTTCACGCCCGCTCCGGCGGGGGTCGAGCGGCTGCTTCTGCCGCAGCTGCGCTTTTACTATGCCGGCGGCATCCCGGATTATTCGATTTCCGAGGCCTTTGTGCCCGATCCCGCCGCCGACCAGGGCCTGAACGGATTGCGGTTCCCCAGCACTCCGTGGATGTTGGGCGGCCCGCTTGCCGATGCCGTGCGGGCGGCCGCGGCACAGGCCTGGCCGGCCAGCGGCCCGGATCAGGGCCGGCTGTTCGCCTTCGGCTTCGATGCCGATCGGCTCGCGATGGGGCTGCTGCGCACGAGCCGGCCCGCCACGCTCGAGCTGAGCGGCCTGACCGGCCGCCTCACCGTCGGCCCTGATGGGCGTATCCATCGCCAGCTCATCTGGGCGCGGCTCGAGAACGGCGAGGCGCAGATCCTGCCTGACAGACAATGGCTGGCCCCCCGATCCGACCTCCGGTGAAGCGGCGCCTCGAGGACAGGGGCCGGGGGAGGCCTGCGCCGCACGTGCGCCTCGGCCGGGCCGCCGAGGAGGCCGCGGCCCGATTCCTGCAGACTCAGGGCGCGCAGGTGCTGCTGCGCAATTACCGCTGCCGCTGTGGCGAGCTCGACATCGTCGCCCGCTGCGGAGAGGAGCTTGCGCTGGTGGAAGTGCGCTCGCGCTCCTCGGAGGCTTTCGGCGGGGCCGCTGCGAGTGTTGACGCTGCAAAGCGACGGCGGCTGGCGCGGGCGGCCGCGAGGCTGTTGCAGGAGCGGCCCGATCTGGCGCGGCTGCGGGTCAGGTTCGACGTGATGGCGGTCAAAGACCCGCTCGGGAGGGCGCCGCGGTTCGAATGGATTAAACATGCCTTTTCCTGTGCCGCGCACCGGCTCTGATGCAGGTCCGGGCAGCGGGCCGCGCATAGGCGGCGGTGGGGCGAGGACGTGCCGGAGAAGGAGCGATGCGGGGCGCTCTGGAAGAGGGCCGCCATTCACCTGAGTTGCCGCTCCATGAACGACAGCTGAGCTGCTGGATAAGGTAGGCGGTACAAGCCGCTGATTAAAAAGATGAATCATGTCGGCAGCGCTGTTGGCCGATAAAATTCATTCGACATAACTCAACGCCGCCGTGGTGTTTTTCTCACGCTCCCAATTGACATAGCGTGGCCGCGATTCCTATAGTGGCAGCAAGTGGGAGATAGTGGGAGTAGATGGGTTCAATTCCCCGTCGGATCCATGTTTCGCGGCGCCACCAAAATCACCCTGGACGACAAAGGCCGGATGGTCATGCCTACCCGCTATCGGGAGCAGATCGACGAGCGCGCCCAGGGGAAGCTCGTGGTGACCGTGGACCGGGAAAAGTGCCTGCTCATCTACCCGCAGCCGGAATGGGAGCTGCTCGAGACGAAGCTGATGGGCATGGCCAACCTGCATCCGCAGGCCCGCATGATGCAGGAAATGATGGTCGGATTTGCGACGGACCTTACGCTCGACGGTCACGGGCGGATGCTGCTTGCGCCTGAGCTGCGCGAGTTCGCGGGCCTGGATCGGTACGCGATGTTGATCGGGCAGGGCAATCGCTTTGAATTGTGGAACGAGTCGCGCTGGAGCGAGCGGCTCGAGCAATGGGTGCAGAGCAAGCAGGCTTCGGGGGATCTGCCGCAGGAGCTGGCCGCACTGTCGCTCTAGCTCGGGCGGGGCGCGGGCCGGCGCGGCGCCGGGGCCCGTGCGGGGCAGGTGGCTCCCAGGATGGGCCGGGTAGCCGATGCGACCGAAGCACGCGCGCTCGAGCACGTGCTTCGGCGACCCGGGCCAGGGTGTTTGCGGTATGCGGATCGCGTTCGCGCGGAGGCGCGGTGTGGGTGAAGGTTGGGCACGGCCCATGAGAACAGCAGTGCGGGGGGCCGTCCGCGGCCGCTTCCATCGTGGTTGAGCATGTTCCGGTGCTCGCCGAGGAGGCGCTCGCGGCGCTGGCTCTCGAGGCGGACGGCTACTATGTCGATGCGACGTTTGGGCGAGGCGGTCACACGGCACTCCTGCTTCAGGCCCTGGGTCGAGAAGGCCGCGTGCTTGCGCTCGACCGCGACCCCGAGGCCATCGAGGCCGGCCAGGCACGCTTTGCGGCAGAGGAGCGCCTCAGGCTGGTGCACGCGCCGTTCGCCGAGCTTGGAACGCTCGTGCCGGCGCATTCGCACGGCCGGCCCTGCCGCGGCGTGCTGTTCGACCTCGGCGTTTCCTCGCCGCAGCTCGATGAGCCGGCACGGGGGTTCAGCTTCCGCTCCGACGGCCCGCTCGACATGCGCATGGACCCGACAAGCGGCGAGCCCGCGTCCGTGTGGCTCGCACGCGCCAGCCTCGATGAGATCCGGGAAGTGATCGCCGCCTACGGAGAAGAGCGCTTCGCACGCCGAGTGGCGCAGGCGATCGTCGATGCGCGCGAGCGCGAGCCGCTCACCCGCACCGGCCAGCTGGCGCAGATCGTCTCCCGTGCGGTCAAGACCCGCGAGCCGGGCAAGCATCCGGCTACCCGCACCTTCCAGGCGCTGCGCATGCTCGTCAACGACGAGTTGGGCCAGCTCGAGAAAGGCCTCTGCGGGGCGCTCTTCGCGCTGGCCCCGGGCGGGCGGCTCGCGCTCATCAGCTTCCATTCCCTCGAGGACCGCCTCGTCAAGCGCTTCATGCAGCGCGAATCGCGGCTCGATCCGGAGCTCGCCTCGCTTCCCGTGGTGCCGAGCGCGCTCGCGCCGCGCCTGAAGCTGGTGGGCCGCAAGCTTCGGCCGAACCCGGCCGAGCTTGCCCGCAACCCCCGGGCGCGCAGCGCGTTGCTGCGGGTCGCGGAGAAGATCGCATGAGCCTCTCCCGGGCGGCGTCGGCCGCGCTCGTGGGCGTGCTGTGGACCGCGGTGCTGATCTCCGCCGCCGGCGCGGTGTACTGCAAGTACCGCGCGCGGCAGCTGTTCATCGAGCTCGAGCAGTTGAGCAGGCAGCGCGACAACCTCGACATCCAGTGGGGCCAGTTGCAGATCGAGCAGAGCGCCTGGTCCACCCACGCGCTCATCGAGAGCGTGGCGGGCAAGGAGCTGCACATGAAGATGCCGGCGCCGAAGGACATCGTGATCGTCCGTCCATGAAGACGCGCCGCGCCCATCGCAATCCGCCCGCCTTGCGCTGGAGAGCGTATTTCCTGCTCGGGGTCCTCACCCTGATCGCCGTCGGGCTCACGGTCCGGGCGGTCGATCTGCAGCTGGTCGAGTACACGTTTCTCTCCCAGCAGGGCGATGCGCGCTTCATCCGCACCGTCTCCATTCCCGCGCACCGCGGAGAGATCACCGACCGCTACGGCGAGCCGCTCGCCGTGAGCACGCCGGTCGATTCCATCTGGGTCAACCCCAGGCAGATCAGCGCCAGCCCCGGGGCGGTGTGGCGCCTGGCGAGCGCGATCAAGGCCGATCCGCAGACCCTGCGGCGCGACATCGCCACCAACCTGACTCTCGACTTCCTCTACGTCGCCCGTCAGCTGCCGCCGCCGCAGGCGCTCAGGATCAAGGCGCTCGGCATTCCCGGCGTGTATCTGAAGCGCGAATATCGGACCTACTATCCGGCGGGCGAGGTGACCGGACAGCTCATCGGCTTCACGAACATCGACAATCGCGGTCAGGCGGGTCTCGAGCTCGCCTACGATCCGTGGCTGACGGGCCTCAAGGGGGAAAAGCAGGTCATCGAGGACCGCTTCGGGCGCATCGTGCAGAACGTCGCCATGATCCGCCCGGCACACCCGGGACACAATCTCGTGCTGTCGATCGACATGCGCATCCAGTACCTGGCCTACGAGGCCCTCAAAGCGCAGGTCGCCGCGCAGCAGGCGCGCTCGGGCTCCATGGTGGTGATCGACATCCCCACCGGCGAGGTGCTCGCCATGGTCGATCAGCCGGGATTCAATCCGAACGATCGCAGCCAGCTGCTGCCCGACCGGTATCGCAACCGCGCGCTCACCGACGACTTCGAGCCCGGCTCGGCCATCAAGCCGTTTTTCATCGCCGCGGCGCTGATGTCGGGGCGTTACAACAACCAGAGCATCATCAATACCTCCCCGGGATACATCAATGTCGATGGCCACGTCTTTCGGGACGACACCGATCTCGGGCCGGTCGATATCTCGACGATTCTCGCCAAGAGCTCCAATGTCGGCATGGCGCACATCGCGCTGTCGCTGTCGCCGCGGCTGATCTGGAGGACGCTGCGCGCGTTCGGCTTCGGGCAGCTCGTCACCGACGGCTATCCGGGCGAGGCGGCCGGCATATTGACCAACTACCACCTCTGGCGGCCCATCCACATCGCCACCATGTCCCACGGCTACGGCCTCTCGGTCACGGCCCTGCAGCTGGCGCATGCGTACGCGACGCTCGGCGGGCTCGGCCTCGAGCGGCCGATCTCCTTTTTGCGGGTGACCCGCCCGCCGCCGGGCCGGCGCATCATGCCCGCGGCCCTCTGCCGCGAGCTGCTGCAGATGATGCGTGCGGTGATCTCGCCCGAGGGCACCGCGCCGTCGGCGGCGATTCCCGGCTACAGCGTGGCCGGCAAGACCGGCACCTCCTGGGAGCTGCGCAATGGCACCTATGACAGACGCGCCTACAATGCGGTATTCGCGGGCGTGGCGCCGGTGAGCGCGCCGAGACTTGCCGCGGTCGTGGTCATCAGAGACCCGCACAGCCGCCTGTACTATGGCGGTCTGATCTCCGCGCCGGTGTTCTCGGAGGTGATCGGCCGCTCGCTGCGACTGCTCGGAGTGGCGCCCGATGAGCCGGTGGGCTCCGGGACGCTGCAGATGGCGTCTTTGCAATGACGAACGGCGCGCCCATTCCGGCAACCCGGCCACTCGCCGAGCTGCTGCGCGGGCTGCTCGAGGCGCCGCCCGGCATCGCGGTGAGCGACGTCACCCTCGACAGCCGCGAGGCCACCCCGGGGGCGCTGTTTCTCGCCTGCCGCGGCCATACCCGCCATGGCTTGCAGTTCGCCGGCGAGGCCGTCGCGCGCGGCGCCCGCGCGGTGCTCTTCGAGCCGCCCGCGGAGGGCCCGAGCCCGGCCCCGCACTTCGGACAGGGAGTGTTCGTCGCGGCCGTGCCGCAGCTCGCCCGCCAGGCGGGGGTGATTGCGGACCGGTTCTTCGAGCGTCCCTCGCGCTCGCTCGCCGTGGCCGGGATTACCGGTACCAACGGCAAGACCACCTGCGCGTGGCTGCTCGCCCAGGCGCTCACGCGCTGCGGCCGGCCGGCCGCGTACATGGGCACGCTCGGCTTCGGCTTGCCCGGGGCCCTCGAGGACACGCAGCACACGACCTCCGATGCCGTCACCGTGCACCGGCGGCTCGCCCGGCTGAGAGGCCTCGGGGCCCGCTGGGTGGGAATGGAAGTTTCCTCGCATGCGCTCGATCAGGAACGCATCGCCGGCGTCCGCTTCCACACCGCGGCCTTCACCAACCTCAGCCGCGATCACCTGGATTACCACGGCACGATGGACGCCTACGGCCGGACCAAGGCGCGGCTGTTCGAGCTCGAGCTCGAGAGCCGGGTCATCAACATCGACGATGCCTTCGGGGCGCAGCTTGCGGCGCGTGCCGCCGCGCAATCACTGATCGTGACGATGCGCTCCGGCGCCGGTGCGCCGCCGCCGGGTGCGCGCCGGGTGCGCGCCTCGCAGGTGCGGCCGGCGAGTCCGGGGCTGCGCATGCGGATCGATTCCAGCTGGGGCGAGGGAGCGCTCGCCGTGCCGCTGATCGGAGCGTTCAACGCCGACAACGCCCTGACGGTGCTCGCGATCCTGCTCGGTGCGCACGTGCCGCTCCCCGAGGCGCTCGCAGCCTTGAGCGGCTGCCGCGGCGCGCCCGGGCGGATGGAGGCCTTCGGCGGCGAAGGGGGGCGGCCGCTTGCGATCGTCGATTATGCACACACGCCCGATGCGCTCGAGAAGGCGTTGCGCAACGCGCGGCTGCACTGCAGCGGCAGGCTGCACGTGGTCTTTGGATGCGGCGGGGACCGGGACGCCGGTAAGCGGCCGATGATGGGACGCATCGCCGCCGAGCTCGCCGATGAGGTCATCGTGACCGACGACAACCCGCGCACCGAGCCGCCCGGGCGGATCACGGCCGATATTCTCGGCGGTATCGAAGTGTCTGCGCGGATCCGGATCGAGCACGACCGGCGCTCGGCGATCCGCCTGGCGCTCGCTCACTGCGATCCCGGGGATGTCGTGGTGGTGGCCGGCAAGGGACACGAGGCGTATCAGATCTACGGACGCGAGCGCCGGCCCTTCCGCGATCAGGCCGTGGTGCGCGAAGTGCTCGGGCTCGAGGGGCTCGCTCATGAATGAATGGCCGGGAGCGATTCACGACGGGCGCAAGCGCAGCCCTCGCGACGGCGGCGGCGGGGGCGGGACCAAGGATGGGCCGAGCCACCCCGCGCCGATGATGCACACGCTGGCGGCCTTCGCCGCCGCCTGCGGCGGACGCCTCGCGGGCGAGGACCGCCCCTTCAGCGGCGTCTCGAGCGACACGCGCACCCTTGCCGCCGGGGAGCTGTTCGTGGCGTTGCGCGGCGAGCGCTTCGACGGCAACGAATTCGCGCGCGCGGCGCTTGCCGCCGGCGCCGCGGGCGCTCTGGTGTCGCGGGAGCAGCCGCTTGCGCTGGCGCAGATCGTGGTGCCCGACACTCTGGCGGCGCTGCAGCGCGCGGCGCACGCCTGGCGCGAGGCGCTGCGCATCCCGGTGGTGGGGGTCGCCGGCAGCAACGGCAAGACCACCACCAAGGAGATGACCGCGGCGATCCTGAGCCGTGCCGGCAGCTGCCTCGCCACCCGCGGCAACCTGAACAATCACATCGGCGTGCCGCTCACGCTGCTGCGCCTCGAGGACTCGCACCGCTTCGCGGTGATCGAGATGGGCGCGAACCGCGCCGCAGAGGTCGCGGGCCTGGTGAAGATCGCCCGCCCGACGGTGGGATTGATCACGAACGCCGGCGCCGAGCATCTGGAGGGCTTCGGCAGCCTGGTGGGCGTGGCCCGCGCCGAAGGGGAGATGGTCGAGGGGCTGGCGCCCGAGGCCACCGCGGTGTTGAACGCGGACGATGCGTTCCTCGAGCTCTGGGGCGGCATGACGCGGGCACGCGTGGTGACTTTCGGCTTCGCCGCGGGCGCGGACTTCCGTGCGACGGACCTCGACGCGAGCCTCACCCCGGAGGGCTTCCTGACGCGGTTCGAGCTCGCCTGCCCGCAGGGCCGCGCGAGCATCGAGCTGCACATCGGCGGGCGGCACAACGTCGGCAACGCGCTCGCCGCCGCCGCCGCCGCCGCCGCCGCCGGGGCGAGCCTCGAGCACATCGCCGCGGGCCTGGCCTCGGTGCGGCCGGTCGCAGGCCGCCTGCAGCTGAAGCAGGCGGCGAGCGGGGCGTGGATCCTCGATGACTCGTACAACGCCAACCCGAGCTCGGTGCGCGCGGGGCTCGAGGTGCTCGGCTCGCTCCCGGGACGGCGGTGGCTGGTGCTCGGGGACATGGCCGAGCTCGGGCAGTTCGGGCCCGAGGCGCACGCCGAGATCGGCGCGTTGGCGCGCCGGCACGGTCTGGAGCGGCTGTATGCGGTCGGGCCGCAGGCGGCGCTCGCGGTGGAGCGCTTCGGGGTGGGCGCGCAATGGTTTGCGGATACCAACGCGCTCTCGGAAGCACTGCTCGCGGCTCTTGCGAGCGGGGCGGCCGACGTGCGGGTGCTCGTCAAAGGCTCTCGGATCAACAGGCTGGAGCGGCTGGTCGCGGCGCTGGTGGCCGGTCCCGGGCACGCCGCGGAGGCGCACTGAATGCTTTACTGGCTCGCCCTGCGCCTGACCGCCTGGCAGTCCGGTTTCCACGTGTTCTCCTACCTCACGTTCCGGGCCATCCTCGCCACGGGCTCCTCGCTCGTCGTCTCGCTGTTGGTCGGTCCTCCCATGATCGCGCGCCTGTCGCGCTACCAGATCGGCCAGGTGGTGCGCTCCGATGGCCCGCAGACCCACCTGCCCAAGGCCGGTACCCCCACCATGGGCGGCACGCTGATCCTGGTGACCACGATCGTGAGCACCCTGCTGTGGGCGCATCTCACCAATCGCCAGGTGTGGCTGGTGCTCGCGGTCACCTTCGCCTTCGGCGTGATCGGCTTTCTCGACGATTACCTGAAGCTCGTGGTGCGCAACCCCCGAGGGCTCGCGCCGCGCTGGAAGTACCTGTGCCAGTCGGTCGCGGGGCTCGCGGTCGCCGCGGCGCTCTTCTACACGGCGGCCGTGCCGGCGGAAACGACGCTGTACCTGCCTTTCTTCAAGAAGTTCGCGCAGCCGCTGCCGGCCGCAGCGTTCATCGCGATCGCCTATCTGATGATCGTCGGCATGAGCAACGCGGTAAATCTCACCGATGGCCTCGACGGCCTCGCCATCATGCCGGTGGCGCTGGTGTCGGCGGCGCTCGGGATCTTCGCCTACGCGAGCGGCAACGCCGTGTTCGCCCACTACCTCGAGATCCCGTGGCTGCCGGGGGCCGGAGAGCTGCTCATCTTCTGCTCCGCGCTGAGCGGAGCGGGGCTCGGATTCCTGTGGTTCAACACCTATCCGGCCCAGGTGTTCATGGGGGATGTGGGCGCGCTCGCGATCGGCGCGGCGCTCGGGGCCGTCGCCGTCATGGTGCGCCAGGAGCTGGTGGCGCTGCTCATGGGCGGGGTGTTCGTGCTCGAGACCGCCTCGGTCATCCTGCAGGTGGCCTCCTTCAAGCTCACGGGCCGGCGCATCTTCCGCATGGCGCCGATCCATCATCACTTCGAGCTCAAGGGCTGGGCGGAGCCGAAGGTGATCGTGCGCTTCTGGATCATCTCGCTCATTCTGGTGCTGGCGGGACTGGCGACGCTGAAGCTGCGATGACCACCGGTGCCCGCAAACCTTCCGCCTGCGTGATCGCCGGTCTCGGGCGCACGGGATTCTCGTGCGTGCGCTATCTGCGCGAGCGCGGCTGGCGGCTGAGCGTCACCGACACGCGCGCCGAGCCGCCGCAGCTCGCGCAGCTGCGCGAGCTCGATCCGAACATCCCGGTGCGCACCGGCCGGCTCGATCCGGCCCTGCTCGATGAGGCGGTGTGCGTGCTCGCCTCCCCGGGACTCGCGCTCGATCAGCCGTTCTTCGCGGAAGCGCGCCGCCGCGGCATCGAGGTTCTCGGCGACATCGAGCTGTTCGCGCGCGCGGTCGATGCGCCCGTGGCGGGCATCACCGGCACCAACGGCAAGAGCACCGTCACCACCCTGCTGGGGCGCATGGCGGCGCGCGCGGGAATCGACGTGCGCGTCGGCGGCAACATCGGCGAGCCCGCGCTCGATCTGCTCTGCGGCGCCGGGCGGGCCGCAAAGCCCCCCGGCCTGTACGTGCTCGAGCTCTCCAGCTTCCAGCTCGAGACCACCCAGTCGCTCGACCTGAAGGCGGCTGCCGTGCTCAACGTCACCCCGGACCATCTCGACCGCTACTCCTCCCTCGAGGCCTATGCGCTCGCCAAGGCGCGCATCTTCGAGCGCTGCGAGACCGCGGTGGTGAATCTCGATGACCCGCTCGTTGCCCGCATGCCGCTTGCCGGACAGCGCGTGCTCGGCTTCTCGCTCTGCGGGGCGCCCGCAGCCGACTACGCCCTGCTCGATCGGGCAGGGCCGTGGCTCGCGCGCCGCGCGCAGCCCCTGCTGCCGCTGTCGGCACTGAAGGTGCAGGGGCTGCACAACGCGGCCAACGCCCTCGCCGCCCTGGCCCTCGGCGAGGCGCTCGAGGTGCCGCTGCCGGCGATGCTCGCGGAGCTGCAGGAGTTCGCGGGGCTCGCGCACCGCACCCAGTGGGTCGGCGAGGCCGCGGGCGTGGGCTATGTCGATGACTCCAAGGGGACCAACGTCGGGGCGACGCTGGCGGCGGTGGGCGGCATGGCGGGGCCGCTGGTGCTCATCGCCGGCGGGGAGGGCAAGAACCAGGATTTCACCGCCCTTGCGCAGGCCTTCCGCGGCAAGGTGCGCCACGCGGTGTTGATCGGACGGGACGCCGCGCGTCTCGCCGCGGCCCTGAGGGAGGTTTGCCCCACCGAGCAGCGCGGCACGATGCAGGAGGCGGTGCGGGCGGCGGCGCGGGCGGCGCGCCCGGGCGATACCGTGCTGCTCTCCCCGGCCTGCGCGAGCCTCGACATGTTCCGCGACTACGCGCACCGCGGCGAGGAATTCGCCCGGGCCGTGCGGGAGCTGCGCCCGTGAGCGAGAGCGCGCGCACTCCGATGTCCTTCGCCCGCTCGAGCGTGCGCTCGCGCGCCCGCCACATCGACTCGGTGACCCTCGCCTTGACGCTGGCGATCCTGCTGTTCGGCCTGGTGACGATGACCTCGGCATCGGCCGCGATCGCGGGCCACGACACCGGCAACCCCTTCTACTTCCTCGAGCACCAGCTGATCGCGGTCGCGCTCGGCGCGGCCGGTGCCGTGCTGGTGTTCTTCGTGCCCTGCGAGCGGCTGCAGCGCCTCGCGCCGTGGCTGCTGCTCGCCGCCGCCGGGATGCTGCTGGCGGTGCTGGTGCCCGGCCTCGGCGAGCGGGTGAACGGCGGACGGCGCTGGCTGCACCTTGCCGGCTTGAGCTTCCAGGTCTCGGAGCTCGCGCACGTGCTGGCGCTCATCTACATCGCCGGCTACGCCGCGCGCCGCCGCGATGAGCTGCGCCACAGCCTGACGGATCTGCTCAAGCCGCTCGCGGTGCTGGCGCTGCTCGCCGCGCTGATGCTCGCCGAGCCGAACTTCGGCGCCGCCGCGGTGCTGTTCGCCGTCGGCTTCGGCATGCTGTTCCTCGCCGGGGCGCGGCTGCGCTACGTGCTCGGCCTCACGGTGCTGGCGGCCGGGGCGTTCACGCTGCTCGCGGTCACCTCCGCGTACCGGATGAGAAGGATCACCAGCTTCGTCGATCCGTGGGCCACGGCCTACGGCAGCGGCTTCCAGCTCACCCAGTCGCTGATCGCGATCGGCCGGGGCAGCTGGTTCGGTGTCGGGTTCGGCAACAGCGTGCAGAAGCTGTTCTACCTGCCCGAGGCCTACACCGATTTCCTGTTCGCGGTGCTCGCCGAGGAGCTGGGGCTTGCCGGCGTGCTCGCCACCATCGGCCTGTTCGTGGCGCTCATCTGGCGCGTCTTTTACATCTCGCGGCTCGCCGACCGGGCGGGGCTGATGTTCCACCAGCTGATGGCCGCCGGCTTCGGGCTGTATGTCGGGATGCAGGCGTTCATCAACATCGGCGTCAACATGGGGGTGCTGCCGACCAAGGGTCTGCCGCTGCCGCTCATGAGCTACGGCCGCTCGAGCCTGATCATGACGCTCGTCTGGGTGGGGCTGGTGCTCAGGGTCTATCACGAGGTCATGATCGAGACCCGCGGTGCGGCTGTGCCGCGAAGCGGGGGAGAGTGAGGATGCCCACCATCCTGATCATGGCCGGAGGCACCGGGGGGCACGTCTTCCCGGCGCTCGCGCTCGCCCGGCGCCTGCGCGAGCAGTCGGTGGAGGTGGTCTGGCTCGGCACGCGCCGCGGCATCGAGGCGCGCCTCGTTCCCGCCGAGGCCATCCCCGTGGAATGGCTGTCGGTCGGCGGGCTGCGGGGCAAGGCGTTGTCGACGCGGCTCGCCGCGCCGTGGCGGCTCACCGTGGCCCTGTGGCAGGCGTTGCGCGTCATGGGGCGGCGCCGGCCGGCGCTGGTCGTGGGACTCGGCGGTTTCGTCACCGGCCCCGGCGGGGTGGCCGCCTGGCTCACCGGCCGGCCGCTCGTGATCCACGAGCAGAACGCCATCGCCGGCTTCACCAACCGCTGCCTCGCCCACCTGGCCCGTGAGGTGCTCGAGGCCTTCCCCGGCAGCTTCAGCGCCGGTGTGAGGACGGTCGTCATCGGCAACCCCGTGCGGCGCGAAATCGCCGCGCTGCCGAAGCCGGCCGAGCGCCTCGCGGGACGGGGCGGGGCGGTGCGCCTGCTGATCATCGGCGGCAGCCAGGGCGCCGTCAGGCTGAACACCGTGGTGCCCGAGGCGCTCTCGCGCATCGCCGGCATACGCTGGGACGTGCGCCATCAGGCCGGGGAGCGGTGGGTCGGGGGCTGCCGCGAAAGCTACGCCGGCGCGGGCGTGGCGGCGCAGGTGACCGCGTTCATCGATGACATGGCCGAGGCGTACGCCTGGGCCGATCTGGTGATCTGCCGCGCCGGCGCGCTCACGGTCTCGGAGCTGGCCGCGGCCGGGCTCGGCGCGGTACTCGTGCCGTTCCCCGCCGCGGTGGACGATCACCAGACCCACAACGCCCGTCACCTGGTGGGCGCGGGAGCGGCGGTGCTGATACCGGACCGGGAGCTCAGCGCCGGGCGGCTCGCCGCGGAGCTCGAGCGGCTGTGCGCCGATCGGGCCACGCTCCTCGACATGGCCGAGCGCGCCCGCGCGCTCGCGAGGCCCGATGCCACCGAGCGGCTCGCGAGCGCCTGTCTCGCCCACGCGAGGAGGGCGGCATGAGCGGCGCACGACTCGAGCGGCGCGGCCCCACCGGGCCCGATCGCATGCGCCGCATCAACACCATCCACTTCGTCGGCATCGGCGGCAGCGGCATGAGCGGCATCGCCGAGGTGCTGCTCAATCTCGGCTACCACGTGCAGGGCTCGGATCTGAAGGCGGGCCCGGTCACCGAGCGGCTCTCGCGGCTCGGGGCCGTCGTGTGTATCGGGCACGACGCGCGGCACATCGAGGGGGCGGACGTGCTGGTGGTCTCGGGCGCCGTCGCGAAGGGCAATCCGGAGGTCGATGCGGCGCTCGAGCGGCGGGTGCCGGTGGTCTCGCGCGCGGAGATGCTCGGGGAGCTGATGCGCTTCCGGC
Organism: Pseudomonadota bacterium; assembly: GCA_021792755.1. Taxonomy (GTDB): domain Bacteria; phylum Pseudomonadota; class Gammaproteobacteria; order Steroidobacterales; family Steroidobacteraceae; genus 13-2-20CM-66-19. Next base: position 55,703 of record JAJYUA010000014.1, on the reverse strand, counting down.
ACGCCATCGCGGTGGCCGGCAGCCACGGCAAGACCACCACGACCAGCCTGATCGCCAGCATCCTCGCCGAGGGCGGGGAGGATCCGACCTTCGTCATCGGCGGGCGGCTGAAAAGCGCCGGCAGCCACGCGCGGCTCGGCGCGGGCCCGTACCTGGTGGCCGAGGCGGACGAGAGCGACGCCTCGTTCCTGCACCTGCAGCCGCTCATCTCGGTGGTCACCAACATCGACAACGATCACCTCGCGACCCACGGCGGGGACTTCGAGCGGCTCAAGCAGAGCTTCCTCGATTTCCTGCACAACCTGCCGTTCTACGGCCTGGCGGTGCTGTGCATCGAGTGTGAGAACGTGCGAGCCATCCTGCCGCGCGTCGGCAGATCGGTCCTGACCTACGGCCTGAGCGAGGACGCCGACGTGCGCGCTCGCGACCTGCGGCGCCTCGGCCTGCAGAGCAGTTTCTCGGTGGTGCGCGCCCAGCGCGCCCCGCTCGAGGTCGCCGTCAATCTGCCCGGCGCGCACAATGTATCGAATGCCCTGGCGGCGATCGCCGTGGCCACCGAGCTCGGCATCGACGACGCGGCGATCTGCCGGGCGCTCGCGGGCTTCCAGGGCGTTGACCGGCGGCTGCAGCGCGTGGCGGACATCGAGACCGCCGCCGGCGCGGCGACCATCATCGATGACTACGGCCATCATCCGACCGAGGTGGCCGCGACGCTCGAGGCGTTGCGCCAGGGCTATCCGGGACGGCGGATCGTGCTCGCCTTCCAGCCGCACCGCTACAGCCGCACCCACGACCTGATCGACGATTTCGGCAAGGCGCTCTCCGCGGTCGATGTGTTGCTGGTCACGGAGGTCTACGCGGCCGGCGAGGCGCCGATACCCGGTGCCGACGGGCGGGCGATCTGCCGCGCCGTGCGCAGCCGCGGGCAGGTCGAGCCGTTGTTCGTCGAGCGTGTCGAGGAGCTCGCCGAGTCCCTCAAGGACGTGATCCGCGACGGCGACCTGATCGTGACCATGGGCGCCGGCAACATCAGCGTGGTGGCGCACGGTCTGCCCGAGCGGCTCGCGCAGCTGAGCCCTGGGCGCACAAGGCCATGACGGTGCCGGTCGCCGAATCCTTCCAGGCGCGCATCCGGCCCAACGAGCCGATGAGCCGCCACACCTCCTGGCACGTGGGAGGGCCGGCCGAGGTCTACTTCGTGCCCGAGAGCCGTGCCGATCTCGCCTCGTTCCTGCGCAGCCTCCCGGAGACGGTGCCGGTGAGCTGGGTCGGCCTCGGCAGCAATCTCCTGGTGCGCGACGGGGGCATCCGCGGCGTCGTGATCGGCACCCACGGCACGCTCGACCGGGTGGATCGGCTGAGCGAGTGCACCGTGTATGCCGAGGCGGGTGCCGCGTGCGCGCGCCTCGCCCGGCACTGCATCAAGTGGGGCCTGGGACCGGCGGAGTTCTTCGCCGGCATCCCGGGCACGCTCGGCGGGGCCCTGGCGATGAACGCCGGAGCCTTCGGCGGGGAGACCTGGCGCAACGTGCTCGAGGTCGAGACCCTGGACCGGCGCGGGCGCGAGCACCGCCGCGCCGTGGGCGAGTACCGCGTGGGCTATCGGCACGTCGAGCCGCCCTCGCCCGAGGAAGGGTTCGTGAGCGCGACGCTGCGCTTCGAGAAACGGTCCGCGGCGCACGAGGGCGAGGTGCGCGAGCTGCTGCAGCGGCGGCGCGCGACGCAGCCGATCGGGCAGTGGAGCTGCGGCTCGGTGTTCACCAACCCCCCGGGAGACCATGCCGCGCGCCTCATCGAGACCGCGGGCCTCAAGGGCTTTGCGGTCGGTGGCGCCTCGGTCTCCACCAAGCACGCCAACTTCATCATCAATCACGGAAACGCCACGGCCGCCGATATCGAGACGCTGATCGAGCGGGTGCGCGAGACGGTCGAGCGCACGCACGGGGTGAGCCTGCATCCGGAGGTGCGCATCGTGGGGGAGGCGGCCTGATGCGCCTGCGGCACGATCCGGCCTGGCTCGCGCGCGCGAGCCGCCCCGATGAGTTCGGGCGCGTCGCGGTGCTGCTCGGCGGGGACTCGAGCGAGCGGGCGATCTCGCTGCTTACCGGCCATGCGGTGCTCGAGGCGCTCAGGCGCCGCGGCGTCGATGCGGAGGAATTCGATCCGAGCGAGCGTGCGCTGCAGGAGCTGCAGGAGCGGCGCATCACGCGCGCCTGGATCGCGCTGCACGGCCCCGGGGGCGAGGACGGCACCGTGCAAGGGGCGCTCGAATACCTGGGCGTTCCCTACACCGGAAGCGGTGTCATGGGGTCGGCCATCGGCCTGGACAAGCTGCGCACCAAGCGTCTGGCGAAGGCCATCGGAGTGATGACGCCCGAGGCGGTGCCGCTCACCGGTCCGCGGGATTTCGAGCTGGCGATCGAGCGGCTGGGACTGCCGCTGATCGTCAAGCCGGCCTCGCAAGGCTCGAGTATCGGCATGACCAAGGTCGAGCGCGCCGAGGATCTGCCGGGCGCCCATGCCGCCGCGCGGGCCTTGGATGCGAGCGTGTTCGCCGAGTCGTGGGTTGGCGGCGGGGAGTACGCGGTGGCGCTGCTCGAGGGCGAGGCGCTGCCCTCGGTCCGCATCGAGACCCCGCGAGCCTTCTGCGACTACGAGGCGAAGTACCTGCGCGAGGACACCCGCTGCCTCTGTCCCTCGGGACTGTCGGCGGCGGCGGAACGACACCTCGGAAGCCTCGCGCTCGCCGCCTTCGAGGCCGCCGGAGCCGAGGGGTGGGGGCGGGCCGATTTCATGATGGATCGCGCGGGCCGGCCGCTGCTGATCGAACTCAACACCGTGCCCGGCATGACCGGCCGCTCGCTGCTGCCGATGGCGGCCCGCGCCGCCGGCATCGACTTCGAGGCGCTCGTCTGGCGGGTGCTCGAGACCAGTTTCGTGCGCCGTCCCGCGGTGGCGGGGCGGGGGGGGAGCCGGTAGCCATGTGGCCGCGCAAGCCAAAGCGCAGCGGCAGGCACCGTGCGAGCCCGCGAGCCGGGCAGCCGCCGCGGCGCATCGCCCGCCGGGCGATCGCTCTCGCCGCGGTGCCGGCCGCGCTGCTCGCGGGACTGTGGGCGCTCAACCGGCCCATCCTCACCGTGACGGTGACCGGCCGATTCCAGCACGTCACGCCCCCGCAGATCGAGCGGACGGTCGCCCGAGCGGTGCACGGGGCGGGGCTGATCACGGTGAGTCTGACAGACGTGCGGCGCGCCATCGAGGCGCTCCCCTGGGTGGCTTGCGCCGGCGTGCAGCGCGCCTGGCCGCACGGCCTCGATGTCTGGGTGCGCGAGCAGCACGCCGCCGCCGTGTGGGACGGGGACGGCCTGCTCAACGCGCGCGGCGTGCTGTTCCTGTCGCCCGTGCACGCGCCTGCGCCGGGGCTGGCGCGCCTTTCCGGCCCCAAGGGCGCGCAGGCGCGGCTGATGCGCCGCTTCCTGGCGATGCAGAAGCGCCTCGCCCCGAGCGGACTTGCCATCACGGCCCTGAGCCTCGATGCGAGCGGGGCGTGGCGGTTCGCGTTGAGCGACCGCATCACGGTGAGGCTGGGACGCTCCCGGGTCGAGGATCGGTTCGACAGGTTCATGAGCGCGGCGCTCGGCATCGTCGAGCGCCGCGCCGCCGCGATCTCATACGTGGACATGCGTTACACGAACGGCTTTGCCATCGGTTGGCGCGAAGGTGACCCGAAAAATGCAACAGCAAGCGAACGCTGGCACGCAAGGCCGGCCGTCCCATCCGGGCTCCTCGAGAGGCTCGCCCAACCCGCGCCCGGGCCCCGGGGCGGGCAGGAGGGCTGCGATGCGTAAGCGATCCGACAGAGACCTCATCGTCGGCCTCGACATCGGCACCTCCAAGGTGGTCGCACTGGTCGGGGAGGTCGGCGCCGACGGGGCGATCGAAGTGCTCGGCGTCGGCTCCCAGCCCTCGCGGGGGCTGAAGAAGGGCGTGGTCGTGAACATCGAGTCGACCGTGCAGTCGATCCAGCGGGCCGTGGAGGAGGCCGAGCTCATGGCCGGCTGCGAGATCCACTCGGTGTTTGCCGGCATCGCCGGCAGCCACGTGAGAAGCCTCAACTCCCACGGCGTGGTGGCGATCCGCGACCGCGAGGTGACCCACGGCGACGTCGGGCACGTGATCGATGCGGCCAAGGCGGTCGCCATCCCCGCCGACCAGAAGATCCTGCACGTGCTGCCGCAGGAGTTCATCGTCGACGGCCAGGAGGGCATCCGCGACCCGATCGGCATGTCGGGCGTGCGCCTGGAGGCCAAGGTGCACATCGTCACCGGCGCCGACAGCGCCGCGCAGAACATCGAGAAGTGCATCAAGCGCTGCGGGCTGGAGGTCGAGGACGTGGTGCTCGAGCAGCTCGCCTCGAGCTTCGCCGTGCTCACCGACGACGAGAAGGAGCTCGGGGTCTGCATGGTCGACATCGGCGGCGGCACCACCGACATCGCGGTGTTCATCCAGGGGGCCATCCGCCACACGGCGGTGATCCCGATCGCCGGCGACCAGGTGACCAACGATATCGCGGTGTCGATGCGCACCCCGACGCAGCACGCCGAGGACATCAAGATCCGCTATGCCTGCGCGCTCTCGCAGCTCGCCAACCCCGACGAGAGCATCGAGGTGCCGAGCGTGGGCGACCGGCCGGCGCGCCGCCTCGCCCGCCAGACGCTCGCCGAGGTGGTCGAGCCGCGCTACGAGGAGCTTTTCGGCCTGGTGCGCGAGGAGCTGCGCAGGAGCGGCTTCGAGGAGCTCATCGTCGCCGGCGTCGTGCTCACCGGCGGCAGCGCCCGCATGGAAGGGGCGATAGAGCTCGCCGAGGAGGTGTTTCACGTGCCGGTGCGCCTGGGGCTGCCGCAGGAGGTGCAGGGGCTCACGGACGTGCTGCGCAATCCGGTTTTCTCCACGGGCGTGGGGCTGCTGCTCTACGCGCGCGACAACATTCTGCCCGCGCGCCGCGGGAGGACCCTGGGAGGCAACGCCAAGACGGCTCTCGGGCGCATGCGTACCTGGTTTCAGGGAAATTTCTAACTTCGATCGATTTCACCCGTTCAACCGTACACTCGACACACTCAACGAGGAGCGCGCAATGTTCGAACTGATGGATGCCTATACCCAGAGCGCCGTCATCAAGGTCATCGGCGTGGGCGGCGGCGGCGGCAACGCCGTCGCCCACATGCTGACGACCGGCATAGAGGGCGTGGAATTCATGTGTATCAACACCGACGCGCAGGCGCTCAAGCACGCCAGGGTCAAGACCGCCCTGCAGATCGGCAGCAACATCACCAAGGGGCTCGGCGCGGGAGCGGACCCGGAGGTCGGCCGCCAGGCGGCCATGGAGGACCGCGACCGCATCGTCGAGCTCATCAAGGGCTGCGACATGCTGTTCGTCACCGCCGGCATGGGCGGGGGCACCGGCACGGGCGGCGCCCCGGTGGTCGCGCAGATCGCCAAGGAGATGGGGATCCTCACCGTGGCGGTGGTCACCAAGCCCTTCGAGATGGAGGGCGGCAAGCGATCGCACGTGGCCGATCACGGCATCGCCGAGCTCGGCAAGTTCTGCGACTCGCTGATCACCATCCCCAATCAGAAGCTGCTCACCGTGCTCGGAGCCCAGACGACGCTCCTCGATGCCTTCAAGGCGGCGAACCAGGTGCTGCAGGGGGCGGTGCAGGGCATCGCCGAGCTCATCACGCGCCCGGGACTGATCAACGTCGACTTCGCCGACGTGCGCACGGTCATGTCCGAGACGGGCATGGCCATGATGGGCACCGGCACGGCCAGCGGCGAAGGGCGCGCGCGCGCGGCGGCCGAAGCGGCCGTGTCCTCGCCGCTGCTCGAGGAGATCAATCTCGCCGGAGCGCACGGCATCCTGGTGAACGTCACGGCGGGCATGGACCTCTCGATCGGCGAGTTCCAGGAGGTCGGTCAGATCGTCAAGGCGTTCGCCTCGGAGGACGCCACGGTGGTGGTCGGCACCGTCATCGATGCGGACCTCAGCAACCAGGTGCGCGTGACGGTGGTCGCCACGGGACTCGGCCAGCCGGCGTCCGCGGCGCGTGCCGCCGCCCGGGCCGAGCGCGAGCAGGCGCACGCACCCCAGCGCGAGGCGCGCGCCGAGCCGCCGATGCGCGTGGTGCGGCGCGGCCAGCCCTCCGGCAGCGACTACGCCAAGCTCGACCGCCCGACGGTGCAGCGCCAGCGGGCCGTCGGCGATGGGCTGCGTCAGGACATCGCGCCGGATGACCTGCTCGACATCCCGGCCTTCCTGCGCCGCCAGGCCGACTGAACGTTCCGAGGGCCGGCAGCCTCGCACCGGCGGGCTGCCTCGCTCCCCGGTCCGGGGCGGTCGGACCGGCGCAGTCGGCCGCTGTAAGGCACTGTAAAGCGGCAGGCGGAAAATGGAGTAAAAAGGCGGCCTGTGGTACGGTAGCGCGCCCTGTGCCCGGTTGGGCCCCCTGTCAGCTTGGCGGGGGTCTGTGCGTTTAACGGTGAGATCGCAAAAGAACGAAGCATGGTTGGACAGCGGACGCTCAAGAATTCGATTCGCGCCACCGGCGTGGGGCTGCACACGGGCAAGAAGGTGCTGATGACCCTGCGCCCGGCGCCCGCCGAGTCCGGGATCGTCTTCCGGCGCACCGACCTGCCGCCGCCGGCCGAGGTGCGCGCCAACGCCGAGAACGTCGGCGACACGATGCTCGGCACGACGTTGTGCAAGGGCGAAACGCGCGTCTCGACCGTGGAGCACCTGTTGTCGGCGTTCGCCGGCCTCGGCATCGACAACGCAGTGGTGGAGCTCTCGGCCCCCGAGGTGCCCATCATGGACGGCAGCGCCGGCCCGTTCGTGTTCCTGCTGCAATCGGCCGGGATCGAGGAGCAGCACGCCCCGAAGCGCTTCATCCGCATCAAGAAGCTCCTGCGGGTCACCGACGGGGACAAGTGGGCCGAGTTCACCCCCTTCGACGGCTTCAAGGTCAACTTCGAGATCGAGTTCAACCACCCGCTGTTCAAGCGCCGCGCGCAGCGGGCCTGCATGGACTTCTCGACCACCTCGTTCCTGAAGGAGGTGAGCCGCGCGCGCACGTTCGGGTTTCTGCGCGACCTCGAGACGCTGCGCGAGCGCAACCTCGCCCTCGGCGGCAACCTCGACAACGCCATCGTCCTCGATGACTTCCGGGTGCTCAACGAGGATGGCCTGCGCTACGAGGACGAGTTCGTCAAGCACAAGATCCTCGATGCGATCGGCGATCTGTACCTGCTCGGCCACGGCCTGATCGGCGAGTTCAGCGGCTTCAAGTCAGGGCATGCGCTCAACAACAAGCTGCTGCGGGCGCTGAAGGCGGAGCCTTCCGCGTGGGAGGAAGTGGCGTTCGAGTCGTATGCGAAAGCGCCGATTTCCTACATCGAGGCGCCGGCGCTGCCCGCGGGCTGAGGCGGCGCTGTTGGATTGCCGGGCGCGGCGGCGGCTCAGGGCCGCGCGGCCGACTTCCCCGGCATCACTTTCACCGCCACCCGCTCGAGGTTGGGATCGGCCTCGCGCAGCGCGCGATCGAGCTCCTGCAGCGCATAACGCAGCCGCGCCGACCAGGCGGCCGACTCGGCAAACACCGTCAACACCCCGCCGCGCTGCACCGCGCCCGTGAGTCGGCCGGCGAGCGGCCCGGGCAGGCGGGCTTCGAGCCAACTCAGCCAGAACGCCTGCCGGGCGGCGAGGTCTGCGATCGGCGACAAGACCGGCGCGCGGGCCAACAATTGTTCAATCGAGCGCACCGCAGTGCGATCGGTTGCGCGCCTGGGATTTTTTTGCTTGTGCCGATGGTGCATTTTGTGCATAGTCGCCCGCCAGGTCTGCAGCTGGATCCGGGCTGAGAGGCGAATCCAGGCGAGACGAAGTATGACAGCGGGGTGCTCGGTGAAACAGGCTGCATTGCGTGCATGGCGTATGCTGCGCTCGCAGCCGGCGAGCGCCCTCGCCCGGCTCGGCCGCCTGCCCCCGTTCCGTCACGTCACGCTCGCCGCCGGCGCCGCCGGCATGAGCGTGGTGCTGTTCTCCCGCGACGGGCGCTCCCGGCTGCTCAATGTCAACCTCCGCCACCCGTTGATCGTCTGCTGCGCGTGCGCGCTCACGCTCGCGGCGCTGGGCGGGGCCTTTGCGATCGGCGTGTCGCTCGGGCAGGGCCGGGACCTCGCCGCGAGGCAGACCGCTCACTGGATGGATGTCCTCAGGCACCAGCGCGAGCAGCTCGCGGATCTCAACACGCGGATGCAGGCGCGCGCCGAGGCGCTCGCCATCCAGGTGGGCGACCTGCAGGCCCACATGATCCGCCTCGATGCCCTCGGCCGGCGCCTGACGGCGATGGCGGGACTGCCCGCCAACGAGTTCGATTTCGGCGAGAATCCCGCCCTGGGCGGGCCGGACACGGACGCCCCGGGCGCGGCATTCGGCATGCCGAGCCTCGCGCGCCTGCTCAGGCGCCTGAAGGGGCGCATGGAGCTGCGCACCTCGCAGCTGTCGGCACTGGAGAACGTGCTGCTCTCGCGCAAGCTCAAGCAGGAGATCTACCCCGAGGGCCGCCCGGTGGACGTGGGCTGGATCTCCTCGCCCTTCGGCTGGCGCATCGACCCGCTCACCGGCAGGCCGGAGTTTCACGAGGGCATCGACTTCGCCGCCCCGATGGGCACTCCCATTCACGCGGTCGCCGCCGGCGTGGTGACTTGGGCGGCGCCGATGGAAGGGTACGGCAACATGGTCGAGATCAATGACGGCGAGGGCTACTCGACGCTCTATGCGCATTCCGAGAAGCTCCTGGTGCACGCCGGCGAAACGGTCAAGCGGGGCGAGGTGATCGCGCTGGTGGGCTCGACCGGGTGGTCCACCGGGCCGCACGTGCACTTCCAGGTGATGAAGGACGGGCACCCGATCAATCCCAAGGCCTTCATCGGCCTGCACGCGCGCACGCTGGCGCAGGCGCTCAACAGCGGCCATCGGACAGGAACCTAGGCGGCAGCGGCCGGGGCGGTTGCCGCACCGCCCGCCCGCAGCGCGCGCTGCGGCCGATTTCGGCGCCAAATGCGCGCGGGCGCTCGATTTCCCCGTTCCGGCCGCCCATTAGCTGCAGGGGCCCCGAGCGCGTAAAATACCGCGCTGCGCCGTGCGGGCCTGGCCGGGGCGGCGCACTCCACAGCAAAGCAAAGCGAACCTCAAGTTGCTCAATACCCTGAAACGCATTTTCGGCAGCCGCAACGACCGGCTTCTTCGCACCTACACGCGCTACGTGCGCGCCGCCAAGGAGTTCGAGCCCGCGCTCAAGGCGCTGAGCGAGCAGCAGCTGCGCGGCAAGACGGAGGAATTCCGCGCGCGGCTGCGCGAGGGCAAGACGCTCGATTCCCTGCTGCCCGAGGCGTTCGCCGTGGTGCGCGAGGCGGCCTGGCGCACGCTCAAGATGCGCCACTTCGACGTGCAGCTGATCGGAGGCATCGCGCTGCACCAGGGCCGCATCGCCGAGATGCGCACCGGCGAGGGCAAGACCCTGGTGGCGACGCTCGCGGCGTACCTGAATGCGCTGCCCGGGGAGGGCGTGCACGTCGTCACGGTCAACGAGTACCTCGCCCAGCGCGACGCGGACTGGATGGGGCCGGTCTACCGCTTCCTCGGCCTCACGGTCGGGGTGATCAGGAATTCCCAGACACCGGAGGAGAAGCGCGCCGCCTACGGCTGCGACATCACCTACGGCACCAACAACGAGTTCGGCTTCGATTACCTGCGCGACAACCTCGCCTTCAGCCTGGAGGAGCGCGTGCAGCGCAGCCTCGCGTACGCGATCGTCGACGAGGTCGATTCCATTCTGATCGACGAGGCGCGCACGCCCCTCATCATCTCGGGCCCCGCCGAGGAGAGCACGGAGCTTTACCTGACCATCAACGAGCTCGTGCCGCGGCTCACCCGCCAGGAGGTCGAGGACGGCCCGGGGGATTTCTCGGTGGAGGAAAAGAACAAGCAGGTGCACCTCACCGAGGAAGGCCACGAGCACGTCGAGGCGATGATGATGCAGGCGGGGCTGCTGAAGGAGGGCGAGAGCCTCTACGACGCGGCCAACATCCGCCTGATGCATCACCTCAATGCGGCGCTGCGCGCACACGTGCTCTACAAGCGGGACGTGGAGTACATCGTGCGCGGGGGCGAGGTCATCATCGTCGATGAGTTCACCGGCCGCACCATGCCGGGCCGGCGCTGGTCCGACGGCCTGCACCAGGCGGTCGAGGCCAAGGAGGGCGTCGAGGTGCGCGAGGAGAACCAGACGGTCGCCTCGATCACCTTCCAGAATTACTTCCGTCTGTACGGGAAGCTCTCCGGCATGACCGGCACGGCGGACACCGAGGCGCCGGAGTTCCTGCAGATCTACGGCCTGGAGGTGATGGTCATCCCGACCCACAAGCCGATGATCCGCAAGGACGCCCCCGATTTCGTGTATCTCACCCAGAGCGACAAGTTCAAGGCCATCATCGAGGACATCCGCGACTGCGTGCAGCGCGGACAGCCGGTCCTCGTCGGCACGACCTCCATCGAGACCTCGGAGTACCTGGCGGAGCTGTTGCAGAAGGAGGGCGTGGAGCACCAGGTGCTCAATGCCAAGCAGCACGAGCGCGAGGCGGCCGTCGTCGCCCAGGCGGGCCGCCCCGGCGCGGTCACGATCGCCACCAACATGGCCGGCCGCGGCACCGACATCGTGCTCGGCGGCAACCTCGAGGCCGAGCGCGCCGCGCTCGGGCCGCAAGCCGACGAGGCCGCGCGCGAGCGCGTCGAGGCCGACTGGCGGCAGCGCCACGACCAGGTGCTCGGCGCCGGCGGCCTGCACATCATCGGCACGGAGCGGCACGAGTCCCGCCGCATCGACAATCAGCTGCGCGGCCGCTCGGGGCGCCAGGGCGATCCGGGCTCGAGCCGCTTCTACCTGTCCATGGAGGACAACCTGATGCGCATCTTCGGCGATCCGACGCGCACCCAGCGTCTGCTGAAGATGGCCGGCATGAAGGAGGGCGAGGTCATCGAAAGCGGCATGCTGAGCAAGCAGATCGAGAAGGCGCAGCGCAAGGTCGAGGCGCACAACTTCGATATCCGCAAGCAGCTGCTCCTTTTTGACGACGTGGCCAACGACCAGCGCAAGGTCGTCTACCAGCAGCGCACCGAGATCATGGCCACCGAGGACGTGTCGGCGGCGATCCACGGCATCCTCGCCGAGGCGGTGGGCGCGCTGGTGCAGCAGCATCTGCCCCCGCACGCCATGCCCGGCGACTGGGATCTGGAGGGCCTCGCCAAGACGATCGCCGGGGATTTCAACGTGCACGTCGACCCCAAGACCTGGCTCGAGCAGGAGCCGGAGCTCGAGGAGGCGGCGCTGCGCGAGCGCCTGGTTCGCCTGGTGGACGAGGCGTACCAGGCCAAGGGGGCGCTGCTCGATGCGCCCCTCATGCGCCACATCGAGAAGGACGTGATGCTGCGCACGCTCGACTCGCATTGGCGTGAGCACCTCGCCGCGATGGACTACCTGCGCCAGGGCATCCACCTGGTCGGATACGCGCAGCAGGACTATCGGACGGAATACAAGCGCAAGGCCTTCGAGATGTTCACCTCGATGCTCGATGAGGTGAAGTTCGAGACCGTCTCGACGCTGATGCGCATCGAGGTGCGCACCCAGGAGGAGGTCGACCGGGAGGAGGAGGAGCGCCGCGCCCGGCTGATGCGGGCGCTGCAGGCGCAGCACGCCGAGGCGCAGCTGTTCGCCGGGGGCGCCGATGCCGCCCCGCCGGGCGCAGGGGCGGGCGCCGCCGCCCTGGCCGGCGCGGCCGAGCTGCCCGTGGAGGCGCAGAGCCCCTTCGTGCGCGCCGAGCGCAAGGTGGGGCGCAACGAGCCCTGTCCGTGCGGCTCCGGCAAGAAATACAAGCACTGCCACGGCGCGCTCTCGAACGTCGGTTGAGTCCGAGCGCGGACACGGTGAGGGTGGTGGCGGCGGCGCTGATCGCCGGCGGCCGCGTGTTGATCGCCGAGCGCCCGCAGGGCAAGCACATGGCAGGCCGCTGGGAGTTCCCCGGCGGCAAGCTCGCCGGCGATGAGACCGAGGAGCAGGCGCTGGTGCGCGAGCTGCGGGAGGAGCTGGGGGTCGAGCTGCTGCAGGGGCGCCCCGTGGTGGGCCTCAGGCACTCTTACCCGGATCGCACGGTGCAGCTGTCGCTATGGGTGGTCGAGCGCTTCCGCGGCGAGCCGCGGGGCCTGGAAGGTCAGGCGCTGAAGTGGGTCGAGCCGGCCCGGCTTGCCGAGCAGGACCTGCTCGAAGCGGACCGTCCGTTCATCGCCGCGCTGGTAGAATGGGCCTCCACGCCCACTGCACGAGAGGATTTTCATGGCCGCCGACAATGACCTTCCGGAGGTTCAGCTCGATTCGGCCAATCTTTACCGGGAAGAGCTCTTCACCGACCGCCATGCCGGCACCATCCGGCGCCTGACGCCGGTCACGCCAAGCGGCGCACCCGATCCGTCGCGGCCCATGCTGTTCGCCGGCCAGACGCAGCTGCTCACTCCCGCCGGCGTGCTGCCGCTCACCTTCGAGATCCCGGCGGCCACCCTGGAAGAGGCGCAGCAGAGGTTCCCTGAGGGCGTCAGGGCGGCGCTGGAGCAGGCCATCGACGAGGCACGGGAGCTGCGGCGCGAGGCCGCCTCGCGCATCGTGGTGCCGGAGGTTGGCGCCGGCCCGATCGGCCCGGGCGCGGGCCCCGGCGGCGGCAAGATCAAGTTTCCGTAGAGCGCGGCCAGTCGGGCGAGGCCTCGGGCTCTCCCGGGGCCGGCTCGCCGGGGATGGCATTGCGCTGCGTGAGCCAGGCGCCGAGGTCGATCAGGCGGCAGCGCTCGCTGCAGAAGGGCCGTGATGGCGCCGCGGACCACTCGATCTCACGCCGGCAGGTGGGGCACTTGACCTGCATCAGGACGCTTGCCTAGGTGCAGGCGGTGAGCAGGAACGACACGTCCTCGCCGGTCTGCACGGCCCGCTCGGACAGGCCCTTCCATTGCAGGAAGCGCACGTTGCAGCGGTGATGGCTGCCGCTCACCTCCGGGTACAGGCCGCTCTCGACCGGCAGCGTGATGCGCAGCAGCTGCAGGGGGTTGTCCCGGTCGAAGGTGATGGTCATGGATCCCGCGCGGGCGCACTCGCGCCGGCTGCGGCCGAACTGGCGGGTCAGCCACAGCAGCTCCGCCACCGCATCGCACAGGGGCCGCAGCATCGCCAGCCACTGGCTGAAGGCGTGCGTGCGGGCCTCGCCGGGCTCGGACAGCCAGTACAGGTAGGCCGGCAGATCGAAATCGCAGGTGCCGCCGGGGATGGCGCTGCGGTGCTTGATGGCGCTCAGGAACTCCGAGTCGCGGAGCGGCTGCTGGCAGGCGACGCCCGCGCTCATCAGCTCGGCGCGCAGCCGGCCGAGGTTGCCGATGAAGGACTCGAGCCGCTTGGGGTCGACGCCGGGCTTGGCCTGGTACTCCCCGAGCAGCGTGAGCTGGCGCTCGATCTCCTTCAGCGCATCCGAGCGCAGGTCGCCACGGGAGATGATGGCGAGGATGTCGATGAGGCTTCCCACCGCCGCGCGGCTGCCCCAGGGGGTGCCGCTCTCGTTGTGATTCAGCGCCTGGTTGTAGAGGAAGTCCAGCCGGAGGAAGGTGCGCATCCGCTCGTTGAGCGGCTGCTCGAAGATCACGGTGCGGCCGCTCGCCTGGGGTGCGGCCGGGGGCTTGGGGGGCGCCGCGGTGTCGGCGATTTCGGTAGCCATAGTGACTGACTATTGTGCGCGAGAACGACGCGCCGCGTAAACGTCCGCAAGAGCCGACGGTTGAAACTTCTGTGATCCGTTGGGGGGCAGCGGCCGGACCATTGCCTTGAATCGGTTTTTCCGGGACGCCGTGAGCGCTGTGCGGGGCTCGCGCAAGAAACGTCCCTGCTTTTCAAGCGCCCTGGAAAATCGATTCCGCGGTCACGCTCCGGCAGCCGTCCCGGTTTTCCCGGCGAGCTCGAGATAACGCCGGTGCAGCGCCGAGACCTGGTCTCGAAGCGAGGCGATATCGGATTCGTTGAGGATGACGTCGTGTGCGGCCTTCAGCCGTGCCGCGCGGGAGGCCTGAGCGTTGAGGATGGCCTGCGCTTGCTCCAACGTGGAGCCGTCCCGCGCCTGCAGGCGCTGGATCTGCAGCGCCTCCGGGCAGTCGACGACCAGGACCCGCTCGAGGCGCGCGCCCAGGCCCTTTTCCACCAGCAGGGGGATGACGAGGACCTGATACGGGCCGCCCGCCGCGGCCGAGAGCGCCTCGACGGCCGTGCCGATGGCCGGATGGGTGAGCGCCTCCAGATCGGCGCGAGCCTTGGGGTCGGAGAAGACGATCTCGCGCAGCTTCGGCCGGTCGAGGTGCCCGTCGGGCGTGAGGATGCCCTTGCCGAAGTGCTCCACCAGGCGCTCGAGGGGCGGTTGGCCGGGCTCGACCACGTCGCGGGCGATCTGGTCGGTGTCGATGATGGGCACGCCGAGCGCACCGAAGAGCTTGGCCACCGTGGACTTGCCGCTGGCGATGCCGCCGGTGAGGCCGATGTGCAGGGTTTTCTTGCTCATGCGCTACGCGCAGCGCTCACGGGGCTCGCCGCAGCGCGCGCACCGCGCCGGGAGCGATGGGCAACGCCGGCGCTCCTGCGCCCGGCGGCCCCGAGGCCCAGGTCGGGCGGGACAACCCCGCAGGGCGAATGGCGCGAGGCCGCGCCGGGGAAACTGGACATTTGCTTACCTTACGAATAGCCCCAGATAGCCGCTCACCAGCGGGTGGCCGAACATCAGCATCAGCCAGCCGGCCGCCGCCAGGAACGGTCCGAAGGCGATGGGCGCGGCGCGGCTGCGCCCGCGCACGGCGATCAGCACGATGCCGGTCACGGCGCCGACGGTGGCTGCGATCAGCACGATCGGCAGCAGCATACGCCAGCCCAGCCAGGCCCCGAGCGCCGCCAGCAGCTTGAAGTCGCCGTAGCCCATGCCTTCCCGGGCGGTGAGCGCCCGGAACAGATGATAGACGCTCCAGAGGCTCGCGTAACCTGCGGCTGCGCCGATCAGGCTGGCCCTGGGGTCCACGGGGATCGGCGCGCCGCCCGGGCCGGGGGCGAACAGGCTGAGCACCAGGCCCATCCACATGAGCGGCAGGGTGAGGCTGTCGGGCAGCAGCTGGTGGCCGATGTCGATGCCGGCGAGCGCCACCAGGAACCAGGTGAACGCCAGCGCCGCCAGAGAGGGCCAGCCGAAGCCGAGCTTCCAGGCGACCAGCCCCGAGAGCAGCCCGGTGAGGGCCTCGACCAGGGGGTAGCGCAGGCTGATGCGCGCCCCGCACCTGGCGCAGCGGCCGCGCAGGAAGAGGTAGCTCAGGATGGGGATGTTCTCGAGCGCGCCGATCGGGGCCTTGCAGGCCGGGCAGGCGGAGCGCGGCACGGCAAGGTCGTAGCGCTCGGCCGGCCTGTAGGTCGCGGCCGGCTCGCCGGCCGCCTCCCCGGATTGCAGCTCCGCGTACTGCTCGCGCCACTGCCGCTCCATCATGATGGGCAGGCGGTGGATGACCACGTTGAGGAAGCTGCCCACGATGAGGCCGAGCAGCAGGCAAAGGCCGCCGTAGAGCGCGGGCGAGGCGGCGAGCAGTTCGATCAGCGACACGAGAGAGCCTCGGCCGCGGCTGCGCTGGGGATGATCGCCGCCTCCCTTCGATCAGCCGACGACGTCGCCGAGGTGGAAGATCGGCAGGTACATGGCGATCACCAGGCTGCCGACGATCACGCCGAGGATCACCATGATCAGCGGCTCGAGCAGGCTCGACATGCTGTCCACCGCGTTGTCCACCTCGGCCTCGTAGAAGGTGGCCACCTTGCTCGCCATCTCATCGAGCGAGCCGGCTTCCTCGCCCACCGCGATCATCTGCACCACCATGTTGGGGAAGATGTTCTGCGTCTCCATGGCGCGCTGCAGGCGCTGGCCGGCGGCGACCTCGTCGCGCATCTTCAAGACCGCGTCCTCGTAGACGATGTTGCCGCAGGCGCCGGCGACGGATTCCAGCGCCTCGACCAGCGGCACGCCGGCGGCGAACATGGTGGCGAGGGTGCGCGCATAGCGGGAAATGGCCGCCTTGTTGAGGATGGGGCCGATGATGGGGATCTTGAGCGAGAGCCGGTCGAGCACCTCGCGCAGCTTCCGCGAGCGCTTGTAGAAGTGTTGAAATATCACCGCGCCGATGCCGATCAGGATCGCGATCCACACGCCCTGGTGCTGCACGATCTGCGAGATGTGGATGACGAGCATCGTGAAGGCCGGCAGGTTGGCGCCGAATCCCTTGAACAGCCCCTGGAACTCCGGGATCACGTAGATCATCAGGATGAGCGTGACGATGAACGCCACGCTCAGCACCGCGGCCGGATAGAAAAGCGCCTTCTTGACCTTCTTCTTGGTGGCCTCCGACTTCTCCTTGTAGGTGGCGATCTTGTCGAGCAGGGTGTCGAGCGCGCCGGCCTGCTCGCCGGCGCGCACCAGGTTGACGTACAGGTCATCGAAGTAGAGCGGATGCTTGGCGAGCGCCTCGTGCAGCGAGCTGCCGGACTCGACATCGGCCTTGATGGCGAGGATGAGCTTGCGGACGGAGGGCTTGTCGACGCCGCTCGCGACGATCTCGAAGGACTGCACCATGGGGATGCCGGCGACCAGCATGGTGGAGAGCTGGCGGCTGAATATGGCGATGTCCGCGGGCCTCACCCGGCCGCCCTTCAGGCTCTCGCGCTGCCTGCGGGCGCGCGCGAGCGCGATGCCCTGGCGGCGCAGGTCCACCCTCAGCGCCGCCTCGTCGATGGCGCTCGCCGTGCCCTTGACGCGCTGGCCGCGCTTGTCGCGGCCCTCCCAGGCGAAGAGGGATTCGGCTTTCGGGGTCTTGAGAGTGGCGGTGGCGACCGTGGCCATGGCGTGTGTCCCGCGTCAGTCGATGGTGACGCTGTTGATTTCCTCGAGGCTGGTGATGCCCGCCTTGACTTTCTCCAGGCCCGCGCGGCGCAGGTCCCAGACGCCCTCGCGGGCGGCCTGGTCGCCGATTTCCATGGCGTTGCCGCCGGCAAGAATGATGCGGGCGATCGCGGGGCTGACGGGCATGACCTGGTAGACGCCCGTGCGGCCCTTGTAGCCGTCCGTGCAATTGGCGCAGCCCACGGGTCCGAACAGCTTCAGGCCCGCGCGCACGTCCTCTTCGGGGAAGCCTTCCTTCAGCAGCGCTTCGGCCGGCACCTCGAGCGGCTGCTTGCACTGGCCGCAGAGCTTGCGCGCCAGGCGCTGGGCGATGATGAGGCTCACCGACGTGGCGATGGCGTAGGGCTTGACGCCCATGTCCACCATGCGCGTCAAGGTCTGCGGCGCGTCGTTGGTGTGCAGCGTCGACAGCACCAGGTGGCCGGTCTGGGCGGCCTTGATGGCGATCTCCGCGGTCTCGAGGTCGCGGATCTCCCCGACCATGATGACGTCGGGGTCCTGTCGCAGGAAGGCGCGCATGGCCGCGGCGAAGGTCAGGCCCACCTTGGGGTTGACGTTGACCTGATTGACCCCGGGCAGGTTGATTTCCGCCGGATCCTCGGCGGTGGAGATGTTGGTCCCTTCGCGGTTGAGGATGTGCAGGCCGGTGTAGAGCGAGACGGTCTTGCCGCTGCCCGTGGGACCGGTGACCAGGATCATGCCCTGGGGCTTCTTCAGGTACTCCTCGTAGAGCGTCTTCTGCAGGGGCTCGTAACCCAGGGAGTCGATGCCCAGCATGGCCTGGGAGGGATCGAGGATGCGCAGCACGATCTTCTCGCCGAAGAGCGTCGGGCAGGTGCTGACGCGGAAGTCGATCGACCGCGTCTTCGACAGGCGCATCTTGATGCGCCCGTCCTGCGGCACGCGCCGCTCGGCGATGTCGAGCCGCGACATGACCTTCAGGCGCGCGGCCAGCTTGCCGCCGAGCTGTTGGGGAGGCTGGGCAATCTCCTTCAGCACCCCATCGAGGCGCAGGCGCACCCGGTAGGTCTTCTCGTAGGGCTCGAAGTGGATGTCGGATGCGCCACGGCGGATGGCGTCCAGCATCACCTTGTTGACGAAGCGGACGATGGGAGCGTCCTCGACGTCCTGGTCGGTCTTGTCCTCGATTGCCTCGTCCGCGCCGACATCGAGGGTTTCCAGGCCGACGTCGGTGTCCGAGGTGAGCTGGCTGATCTGGTTGTCGACCTGCTCCAGGGCCTGACCGATGGCCCGCTGCAGCTTGTCGTCCTCGACGACGATGACCTCGACGCCGAGGCCGGTCTGGAACTTGATCTCGTCGACGGCGTGCAGGTGGGTCGGATCGGCCACGCCGAGAAAGAGCTTCTTGCCGCGCCGGTACAGCGGCAGCATCCGGTGCTTGGACACCAGCTTGTCGCTGACCACCTTCAGGGTGTCCAGGTCCGGAGTGACCGCGTCCAGGTCAAGCAGCGGCACGCCGAACTCGCCGGCGGCGGCCACGGCGATATCGCGGGCGCTTGCCGCGCCCGTCTCGACCAACTGGCTGACGAGGGTGATCTTGCGCTCCTGGGCGGCGTTCATGGCCTCGAGCATGGCCGCCTCGTCCACCACCCCGTCCAGGACGAGGCGCTGGGGCAGGCCCCCGAGCCCGGCGCGCAGGCCGCCGACCGCGACAGAAACCGTTTCGTTCATGGACTTAAACTGAGCGAGGCCCGTCCCCAAGATCTCAAAGTGTACTCAAGCCAGCCCGGGCGGCAATGCAAAATCGCGGGGGATGCTGGCACACAGGGCGTGCAGCCGCCGTGACCGCGCTCCCAGAACGGGGCGGGGGCGTTGACCGGCGCGCCGGCGGCGCTGCGAGGCAGCCTCGCCGGCACAGGCGCAGGCGAAGGCCTACCGGCAGATGGGCGGCAGGTATCCTCCATCCCCCGCGGCGGCCGACAGAGTGCCGTTGATGGCCGCGGCCCCCACGGGCTTGAGCGCCGGGGGCCCCTTGATCGCGCCGGTGGTCGATGCGCCGGCGTTGCACACCCAGGCGATGTCGCCACTGGGAGACTGGTAGGCCGTCCAGATGACGCTGCCGTTGTTGACGTCTGAATTGACGTCGTTCCCGTAGACCACGGTGATCTGCCCGGGGGCAGTCAGCGCGACGGATTTGACGTACCTTCCGGAGATCGTGCCGGTCACGCCGGCCGCCGTGTTCGAGCCGGGCGCGACGCCGGATTGATCGTACCTGTCCGTGAACGCCGTCTCGACTCCGCTGGCGAGCGAGGTGCCCTCGGTGACCTGCGCCTGGATGGAATAGTCCTCGTACAGGGGCAGGGCGATCACCGCCAGGATGCCGATGATCGCGATCACGATCATCAGCTCGATCAGCGTGAAGCCTGTATGTGTGGCGCGCATGTCCGGTCCCCTCCCGAGCGCACACGCCCTAGGCGTGGTCGGGTATTGGCCGGTGCGGTGTTCTTAGGTTCGGGAGTGCGCCGGCACAGTCAATGTCGCAGACTGGAGACGGAAGTGCAAGCCGGGCCGCGCTGCCCGAGCCCTAAAAAGAAGCCCCTCCGCAGAGGGGCTTCTGGCTCGTGGCTCGGTCGGCAGCCTGCCTGCGGTTACGGCCTGCAGCTGGCCGGCAGGTAGGTGTTGCTCACCGTGGTCGTGCCGACTGCCGCGGTGGATCCCTGGTTTGACCCATCGGTATTGACAGTGCCGGCGGGAACCGTCGCGTTGCCGCACACCCAGATGATGTCGTGATTCTGATCCAGGACCGGCTCGATCGCCAGAATGTCATTCTGGATGTAGCTGCTGGCGTTGGGACCGTAATGGACTTCAATGGTGCCCTTACTGACCGTTACGCTCTTGACATATTTCCCGGTCACGGCGCTGACGCCCTGGGACGACATGGACGGGAGACTCGTGGGCCAGTTCCCGGAATCGGAATAGTACTGCTCGATGTCTGTCTTCAGGCCGCTGGCGAGCGACAGGCCTTCGGTCACCTGCGCGCGGATGGTGTAGTTCTGGTAGGCGGGGATGGCGATCGCCGCCAGGATGCCGATGATCGCGATGACGATCATCAACTCGATCAGGGTAAAACCCTTTTGCACCGATTTCATGTCGAACTCCTCGAGGACTGTGGAGATTGCCAAGAGGCGCAAAGGGCGCCTGCTGCCTCCTGCGGAGCAAGAGCCGTGCCAGCGCCTCGCCCATGCGCTAACTCATTGATTCGAGATTAGAGGACTCTCTGTTCGGCGGCGGAGGATTTTACTAAAAACGAGGCCGGTTGACTCGCAGCGGCCTTCCGGCGCGTCTCAAAGTGACAAAAAATGTCACGTCCCGGACCCTCCCCGGACTGAGCGCCCACCCTCGGCGTCCGGACTCACTGCCAGGCCATACGTCAAGTCCGGCCGTCGAGATCGGGCATGCGAAGCGGTCCCGCAGAGCGGTGGACGGTGCGGGACGCCGTTCTCAAGTTGCTCACTTCGTACCTGACGGCGGCGCGATGATGCGTTATGTTCAGCCGACCTCAACCACTGCGCCGTGATCCTGATGCTGGACTGGTTCAATGCCCGCGAGGCCGTCGCGCTCGGCACATCACTGGCCGATTCCTTCGCAGCCGATGGGTCGGCCGGCGCTGCGCGGCGCGTGGGATCGGGCAAGGGGCAGCCGGATGTGCAGACGCTCCTGCAGCGGGCGGCCCGCGAGGCCGGGCCGCTCAAGCTCAACGTGTTCAAACGGGCGAAGCTGCTCGAGTCCTTCAAGTCGAAGCTGCTGGCACGCGGGGTCGCCGAAGGGACCGCCGGGGAGCTCACGCACCTGTTGTTGCTGCAGCTGTCCGGCGGCGGCAAGGGCGGGGCTGCGCCTCCCATGGCACCCGCCGCGGTTGGGTCGCCGAAGCGTGTTGCCGCCTTGCTGGCGGAAGCCGATGCGCGGTACGCGGAGGGCCGGTACGCCGAAGCGGCCGAGCGGCTGCGGCAGGTGATCGCCCTGGAGCCCCGCCATGCTCTTGCGCATTCCAACCTGGGGGCGACGCTCTGCCATCTAAGCGGCTATCGCGAAGCAGAGCAGGCGTTGCGCCGGGCCATCGAGCTCAAGGCCTCCTGCCCCGGGGCGCATTTCACGCTGGGCTCGCTGCTGCGTGCCAAGGGACAGGTCCGGGCGGCCGAGACGGCGCTGCGCCGGGCGGTCAAGGAGGATCCGCGCGATCCGCGCGCGCTGGTCGAGCTCGGCCTGACACTAGGAATGCTGGCGCAGCTGGACGATGCCAGGGGCTGCATCGAGAAGGCGCTGCGCCTGAAGCCGCGCGATGCGGGCGCGCTCGGTGTGCTCGGCTGGCTGGAGATGCTGGAGGGCCGCTTCGAGGAAGCCGAGCGACACTTTCGCGCCGCGCTCGAAGTCGATCCCAGGCGCACGATGGCCCTGGCCTCGCTCGCCTCGCTGCGCCGGATGACGGCGGCCGACCAGGACTGGCTTGCAAGGATCGAGCAGATTCTGAAGGACGGCGTGCCGGCGGTGGAAGAGGCGAGGCTGCGCTTCGCCCTGGGCAAGTACTTCGACGATCTGGGCAAGTATTCCCGGGCGTTCGAGCAGTACAAGCGCGGCAACGAGCTGCACAAGGGGCTGGCGGCGGAATATGACCGGCTGGCGCGCACGCAGCTGATCGACGATGTCATCCGCGTCTACTCGCGCGAGCGCCTCGCCCAGGTTGCCCAGGGCGCGAGCGAGTCGGAAAAGCCCGTCTTCGTGGTCGGCATGATGCGCTCGGGCACTTCCCTGGTGGAGCAGATCATCGCGTCGCACCCTGCGGCGGTGGGGGCCGGCGAGCTGGAGTTCTGGACCGATGCGACGAGCAAGCACGGCGAGGCGCTCCGGCGCAAGCCGCCGGATGCGGCGCTGACCCGCAAGCTTGCCGACGCCTATCTCAAGGTCCTGGGGCGGCATTCCTCCGCGGCGCTGCGGGTGGTCGACAAGGCCACCTTCAATTGCGATTACCTCGGCCTCATCCACCGCGTGTTTCCCAAGGCGCGCATTCTCTATCTGCGGCGCGATCCGGTCGATACCTGTCTGTCGTGCTACTTCCAGGACTTCGCCAACATGGCGAGCTTCACCCTCGATCTTTCGGACCTGGCACACTACTACCGCGAGCACCATCGCCTGCTGCAACACTGGCGCTCGGTGCTGCCGAAGGAGGTTTTCCTGGAAGTGCCCTACGCCGAATTGGTGGCCGACCAGGAGGGCTGGAGCCGCCGGATCGTCGATTTCCTCGCCCTGCCCTGGGAGCCGAAGGTTCTCGAGTTCCAAAACACCCGGCGGCCCGTGCTGACGGCGAGCGCCTGGCAGGTGCGCCAGAAAGTCTACGGGAGCTCGGTCGGGCGCTCCAAGCACTACGAGAAGCTCATCGGTCCGCTGCTGAAGCTGCGCGAGCTCTCGCCCTGATCCGCGGCGCCCGTGCCGAGCCGGAGCGCGGCCGCCGATCGCTGATCGCGCTGAGGAGCCCCTGCAGCAGGGACGCTCTCGGCCGGCACGCACGACTCGGCGCCCCTGCAGGCTGACCCGGCGGGATCTGCGGTATACAAAGAGAACCTGCAACTCCACGGTCGCCCCCGGAACGTCAGTCCGCGCGAGCGCAGCAGAAACTGCCGAGCCAGTCACGCCCGGGTGCTCTGCCGCTCAGACAGAATTACTCTATACGTGGTCCAGTCTTCGGGAACACATCCTGCGCGCTGACGGACCGAGTGCTTGCGCCTTGCGTGCGATACCGCGCTTGGAGGGCCGATGGTTGCGGTTGTCACAGCTGCGAGAGCGGATGCGGACGCTCTCCCGATGCCTCAGCTCGAGCTCACGATCCTGATGCCGTGCCTCAACGAGGCGGAGACCGTCTCGACGTGTGTGAGGAAGGCGCGCGGCTTTCTCGAGCGCACGGGCGTCGTGGGGGAAGTGCTGGTCGCCGACAATGGCTCCACCGACGGCTCGCGCGAGCTCGCACGCAACGCCGGGGCGCGTGTGGTGCACATCGGCGCCAAAGGCTACGGCAACGCACTGAGGGGCGGGATCGAGGCGGCGCGCGGACGGTTCGTGATCATGGCGGATGCCGATGACAGCTATGATTTCTCGCAGCTGGACGGCCTGCTCGAGTCGCTGCGCGCCGGCCACACACTGGTGATCGGCCACCGCTTTCGGGGCGGTATCCGGCCCGGAGCCATGCCGTGGCTGCACCGCTACCTCGGCAATCCGGTTCTGAGCTTTCTCGGCCGGCTGTTCTTCTCCTGCCGGATCGGCGATTTTCATTGCGGCCTGCGGGGCATCGAGCGTACCGCGGCGCTGCGGCTGGGCCTGAGCGCCCCGGGCATGGAGTTCGCGAGCGAGATGATCGTCAAGGCCGCGCTCGCCCGCTGGAGAATCGCCGAGGTGCCCACGACCCTCTCGCCGGCCGGCCGGTCGCGGCCGCCTCACCTTAGAAGCTGGCGTGACGGATGGCGGCACCTGCGGTTTCTGCTCATCATGAGTCCGCGCTGGCTCCTGTTGTACCCGGGGA
Organism: Pseudomonadota bacterium; assembly: GCA_021792755.1. Classification (GTDB taxonomy): domain Bacteria; phylum Pseudomonadota; class Gammaproteobacteria; order Steroidobacterales; family Steroidobacteraceae; genus 13-2-20CM-66-19. The sequence goes on along the minus strand of JAJYUA010000014.1, from coordinate 32,059 downwards.
TGGCGCTGATCGGCGCCGGCCTTGCGGTGGAGCTGGCCATCCTGCGCGGACCGGTCGTCATTCACGGTGTCGGATTCGACATCCAAACGATGCTGTATGCCGCCGGTGCGACGATCCTCGGCCTGCAGCTCGTCCTGTTCTCGGTGATCGGGCGCACGGTCGGGGTATTGAAGCGACTGTTGCCGATGACGCCGCGGCTGCGGGGGTTCCTGCGTGCCTTCACGGTGGAGCGCGGAGTGCTCCTCGGGATGGCGCTCGGTCTCGCGGGCCTGGCCCTTGCCGTGTACTCCCTCGACGCATGGGTCCGCGCCCGGCTCGGCGCGATGGATCCCGTGACCGCGATGCGGGTCGTGATCACTTCTGTCACGATGATGCTCGCCGGCGGGGAGATCCTGTTCGCATCCTTCCTCCTCGGGCTGATCGACGTGCGTGCGGGTGAAGGAATCGGCAGGTGAGCGCCGTTGACGGGCCGCTCGCGCCGCCGCGGTCACGGCCCTCCCTTCTCGCTGCGCTGAGGCGGCGCGCGGCATCGCCGCGACTGCTCGTCTATGGGTGCTGCACGCTCCTTGCGGTGCTCGCGAGCTATTGGCTCGGCAAGGCCATGGGGTGGGACGCCATGGATTACCACGTCTACGCGGGATTCAGCGCGCTTCACGACCGCTTCGCTCAGGACTACTTCGCCGCGGGACCGCAGGGATACTTCAATCCCTACGCCTACGTGCCGTTTTATCTGCTGCTGCGCTCGCCGCTCACCTCGCTCGAGGATGCCTCGATCCTCGCGGTGCTGCAGAGCGGCATCCTGTGGTTGACCTACGAGCTCGGGATCCGCGTCATGGCGCCGGGCACGCCGAGGGCCCGCGTGGCGGTCGCGGCTCTGGCAACCGTATTCGCGCTCGCCAACCCGGTGCTGATCAATCAGCTCGGCTCCAGCCTCTCGGACGTGACGACGGGCGAGCTCGCGCTCGCCGGCTGGCTGGTGCTGCTCGGCGCCGTGTGCGCGCCCGGTGCGATGCGGGTCGTGGGGGCGGCTGTGCTGCTCGGAGCGGCGAGCGCCCTGAAGCCCACCAATGCCGTGCACGCGGTTGCGGCGGCAACCATGCTGCTGTTCATCCCGGGGACCTGGAGAAGCAAACTTCGCTTCGCCGTGCTGTTCGCCTTCGCCCTCGCCGCGGGTTTCGTGCTCATCAACGCGCCCTGGTCGATCCATCTCGAGCGGCACTTCGGCAATCCGGTGTTCCCGCTGCTGAACGGCCTGTTCCGCTCGCCGCAGTACTCGACGGGATCGATGCTCGACCACCGCTTCATTCCCTCATCGCTCGGCGCCGCGCTGTTGCGCCCGTTCGCGATCGCCGCGCCGGTCTCCATGGTGGATTTCGAGCTGGCGGCGCCGGACCTGCGCTATGCGGTGTTGCTGGTGTTGGCGCTGCTGCTGTTGCTGCGGATCGTGTGGCGGCGGCTGCGCGGGGTGGCGCGCCCCGTATCGCAGCAGCGGCACGCTGCGGCGACCCGCGCGCTGGCTGCGCTCGGCTGCGCGTTTCTCGTCGACTGGGTGCTCTGGCTCACCGCTTCGGGCAACGGCCGCTACTTCATCCCCGCGGCCTGCGTCGCCGCGGTCCTCGACATCGCGCTGATCTTTCGGCTGTTTGCCGGCCGGCCCGCGGTGCGCAATTACGTGCTGGCCGCGATCTTGCTCGCGCAGCTCCTGCAGCTGTACGCGGGCACCGAGTTTCGCAGCGCTCTGCCGTGGGTGAGCGGGCCCTGGTACAGCGTCGCGGTGCCGGCCGGCCTCGCTTCGCGGCCGGACCTGTACTTCTTGGTCGGAACGCAAACCAACTCCTACATCATTCCCGACCTGCCCGCACGCTCCGGCTTCGTCAACCTCGACGGCGCATACGTGCTCGGGCCGCGCGGGCCAAACGGACGGCGCATCGAAGCGCTGATTCGCCGGTACGCGCCGCATCTGCGGGTCCTGTGGGCCGGCCGGTTGATCGATGGCGGTCGGCGGGCCGCTCCGTGGGATCTCGAGAGGGTGGATGACGCGCTCGAGCCCTTCGGGCTGAAGGCGGATGCGGGCCGCTGCTCGACCATCATCACGCATGGAATCGACAGCAAGTTTACCTTTGCGATCGCTGCTCTCGGGCGGCCCCGGTCGGCGCCGCGGCCCGCGGACACCGGCTACCTCCCGACCTGCCGGGTGAGCCGGGACGGACCGCTGCGCATCCGGCCGCTGCCGGGGCAGCGCGCCGCCGACCTCGCGCTCGATCACCTGGAAAACGCCTGTCCGGCGCTGTTTCAGCCTTCGCATCCCAACGACAGGGTTTTGGGCGGTGCGAGTCGGGGTTATGTCTTCGTGCGCTATTATCCCGGGACCGGCATCGAGGCATGGACCGGTCGCGGCTCGCTCTGGTTCCAGAAGTTGATCGGCGGAACGCAGGTGGATGCCGGGCCGATGAGACTGTGGGAGCGCTCGCCGCCCAGGGTCGCCTGCGGGCTGCAGGGACCGGGCTTCCTGAAGCGGCTGCCGCCGTGACGGCCGTGCCCGAGGCGGGCGAAGCGTCCGGCTTGAGCCGGGTCCGGATCATCGTGCCCGTGCGCAACGGCGGCGCGCGGTGGCGTGAGGCGGCGCAAGCGCTGCGTGCGGCGGTACCCGATCCTTCTCTGGTGGCGGTCGTCGACTCCCGGTCCGCGGACGGCAGCGATCGCACGGCGTTGGACAGCGGATTTGAGCTCGAGCGGATCGACCCCGGGACGTTCAATCACGGCGGGACCCGCCAATGGGCCGTCGAGCGATTCTGCGCGGGCAAGGCGTTCGCGGTCTTCCTGACCCATGACGCGGTGGTCGAGGGACGCGAGTCGCTCCTTGCGCTGCTGGGCGCTTTCTCCGATCCGCACGTGGGTGCCGCCTACGGGCGCCAGCTCCCTCACCCCGGCGCCGGGCCTTTCGAGGCTCACATGGCCCTGTTCAACTACGGGGCCGCGAGCGAGACTCGAGCGCTTGCGGACGCGCCCCGGCTGGGGATCAAGGCGGCGTATCTCTCCAACTCCTTCGCAGCGTACCGGCTCGCCGCGCTGCGCGCGTGCGGCGGCTTTCCGACTCATCTCATCCTCGGGGAGGATACGGGCGCGGCGACGCGGATGCTGCTCACGGGATGGAAAATCAGATATTGCGCGGAATCGCGCGTTCGCCACTCGCACGCGTACACCCTGGCGCGGGAGGCGCAGCGGTACTTCGACTTCGGCGTGCTGCATGGGCAGCTGCCGGAATTGATGCGCAATTTCGGCGCCGCGGAAGGCGAGGGCGCAAGATTCGTCGCCTCGGAGCTGCGCTATGTCGCCGCGAATGCGCCGCTCTGGCTGCCCCTCGTGCCCGTGCGCAATGCCGTCCGGTACGCCGGCTACCGGCTGGGGCGGGGGTACAGGCGGCTGCCGAGCGGCCTGTGCCGGCGGTTGAGCATGACCAAGGTGTTCTGGGACCGGCCGAAGTCAAAGGGCGACGGCGCTCACAGCCGCCGGAACACGCCGTAAATCGCGTAATAGCGGAAATGGCGGTCGAGCAGCCGCGAGCGAAACGGCTGATGAAATAGCCGCGAGAGCTGAAATCCGGCGCCGCGGACCGTATCGACCAGAGCTCCCTCGGGATAGTGGCGCTTGTGATCCGGGTCGCTGTCGAAGCCGCGCGCCCCGGGAACCCCCACGACCAAACCGCCCCGGACGGTGAGCACTCGACGGATCTCCGCGAGCAGCGGCTCGGGATGCTCGAGATGCTCGAGCACATTGTCGAGGACCGCGCCGTCGAATCCGCCGTCGGGGAATGGCAGCCGGTCCGGCTGCATGAGCCGCACCGGCAGTGCGCGGCTTTGGCAGAACGCCACGGCCTTCGCGTTCACGTCCACCCCCAGCGTGTGCGGCCGGTGCCGCACGAAATCACCTATGCCGCAACCGATGTCGAGCACCGAGCCGTCCAGCTGTCCGCAGATCCTCGGGTACAGCCACAGATCCCGATACCAGAGGCCGGCGAGCTTGCGCCGCCTGAGCTGCTCGAAATAATCGTCATATTGGCTCATGACCGCGACTCAAAGACCGCCTGGGCACCACGGCGTCCCCGGGCCCGAGTGCGGCGTGACCCGCATGTCCGCATCCGAACAGACAGTGCGGCGTGCCGGGGGCTGCGCGGCGGGTCGGGCCGGGCGTTGCGGCGCAACGGCGCGGCCCGGGCACGACGCAGCTCAGAGGCCATGCAGCCGGTTGGCTGTGCTCGTGCGGTAGGTCACGAGGCGCTGCGCGAGGAAGCTGACCGGCGCATTGATCGCCGCCAGAAGGATCGCCGCCGCGATGTACCACACGTGCATTGCGCTCACGAGGACCTTCAAGGCGGCCGTGTTCGCGCAAAGAAGTATCGCGTTGACGAGCATGTAGCGCGCGGCACCCGTGTGGCTTACGGTCTCGACGGGGAAGGTGAAGCGCGCATTGAGCAGGTAGCCGGCAACGTTGCCGGCGATGAACGAAGCGACGTAAGCGAGCAGATAGTTCAAGCCCGCGAGCCCGTGCAGTCCGCCCAGCACGGCGAGGCTCAGGCCGAGGCAGGTCAGGCCGACGGCGCAAAATCGCAGCAGCTGTCTGAGCCGCTCGCCCATGAGCCCCCTGCATTGAGTGACCGGCGCCGCCGAGGTCATGTGTCGCTTCGCCGGCTACAGAGCGACCCGCTTGAAAATCCGCTCCGGAATCATTCGTATGATCCACATGACGGGGCGCCAGAAGCCCGGCAAATATACCACATCGCGCCTCTTGTCGATGGCGCTCAGGATGCCGGCGGCAATCCGCTGCGGGCTCGCCCAGAGAGGTCCTTTCGCGAACGCGGCCGTCATGGGAGTGTCGACGAATCCCGGTTTGATCGTGAGCACCTGTACGCCCGCCGGACTCAGCCGCTGTCTCAGCCCGGACAGATACGCGCTCACCAACGCCTTGGCGCTGCCGTAGACATAATTGCTCCGCCTGCCCCGATCTGCCGCGACCGAAGAGATGACGGCCAACGTGCCGCCGCCCTGCGCCGAAAGACGAGGCGCGATTCGCGTGCACAACGCGACGACCGACAGTGCGTTGGTGGACAGCTCGTGCATCGTGAGCTGCACCGACTCCTCGCACGCCTGTTGATCACTCAGTGTGCCGTGCGCAATGAGCACGATGTCGAGGCCGCCGGCGGCTCGCATGGCCCGATCCAGCATGGCCTCGTGGGCCGCGAAGTCATTCACGTCCATGGCTTCCTGCTCGACTTGCGAGGCGCCGCGGGTGCGCAGGTCGGCGGCGATTGCCGCCACGCGTTGCGCATTGCGGCCGACCAGATACAGCGCCGCCCCCCTGCGGGCGAGGCCGCGGGCGGTTGCCTCGGCGATGGCGGAGGTCGCGCCGATGATGAGCGCCCTTGTCATGCCCTCGCCATGACTCGGCGCCAGAAGCTCGATGAGCACCGCGGATGGGTAAAGCGCAGGAATTCCTCGAGGCGCGGATATCCGGCGCGGAACAGCCGTCCCGGCATCCTCGCGTCCTTCGCCGGATACAGACGGCCACCGGACTGCGCCACGATCGCGTCCAATCGCTCGAAAAGCGCCGCCAGCGCCGCTCCCCGGTTCGGGAAGTCCAGGGCGAGGGTGATGCCGGAGCGCGGGAAGGACAGCAGTCCCGGTGAGGCTCGATCGCCGAAACATTTGAGGACCGCGAGCAACGAGCCCTCGCCCGCGGCGGCGATTGCGCCGAGCAGCCTGCGGACCGACTCTGCGGCGCTTTCCCCGGGGATGAGGCACTGATACTGATGGAACCCACGCGGTCCGTACAGTCGATTCCAATGGCGTATGCCATCGAGTGGAAAGAAGAATCTTTGATAATGCTCGACCGTTCGGGTACGCCGGGCTCTGCGGTGGTAATGGCCCGCATTGCAGAGGCGCAACGTCGCCGAATTGACCACCGAGACGGGCGGCGCAAACGGCACGGCGAATCCGGCCCCGGCCGCCGGACGCCGCCCGGTCGCCCCGCTGCCGGCGTGGTTCGCGCGCTGCACGATGCCTCGGCCGAGGCGCCTGCCCTGCGCGAGGCAGTCAACCCAGGCGACCGTGTACTCGAAGTCCTTCGCCGATTCCATGCTCAACTCGAGCAGCTCGTGCAGGTCGGCGCACCGGATGGACTCGACGTCCAGCCACGGTCCCGCCACTCTCCTCAAGCGCATCTCCGCCCAGGTGACGAGGCCCGTGAGCCCCAGGCCGCCGATCGTGGCGGCAAACCAGTCAGGTGTCTCCTGCGCCGAGCACGACATGCGCTCCCCGTCCGGACGGAGAAGCTCGAATCGAGTCACATGGCAGCCAAACGTTCCCGCCCGATGATGATTCTTGCCGTGCACATCGTTTGCAATGGCCCCCCCCACGGTGACGTACTGCGTTCCCGGCAAAACGCACGGCAACCACCCCGCCGGCACCACGACACGAAGAATATCCGCCAGCTGGACCCCGGCCTCGCAGCCGAGGATCCCTTGATCGGCGTCGAAGCGGATGAAGCGGTCGAGGAACCGTGTCTCAAGAAGAGCGCCGCCCACATTGAGGCAGCTGTCTCCGTAACTTCGCCCGTTTCCGAACGGCAGGATGGTGGATTCGCCCGGTATGTCCGGAAAGTCCTCGAACCGGCTGCGGAATCCATAGACGTGGTGCTCCCCCCGGGCGACGTTTCCCCACGAAGAAACGATCCGGGGCGGTCCGCGCTGCACGACTTCACCGCGCAAGGATCAGGAGCGCGGCGGCGAGCAGAGCCACGAGGCGGCTCACCCGGTCACGCATCGCGAAAATGACCGGGTCATCGTCGAGCCGGCCACGGTGTGCAACGAGCCAGAGGTGGGTGATCCAATAGAGCAACAGCACACAGAGCAGCCACAGCAGTCCGGGTCTGCTGTACAGCAGCGCTGCCTGCGGGCTGTTGAAGTACAGCGCCAGCACCAGCGCCGAGGCGTAGCCGGCCGCGACCCCGAGCTGTCCCACCATTTCCCGATCGGCGGCCAGGTAGCCCCGTCCGGGCGGCGCGCTTTCTCCGTTGGATCTCAGCCGCAGCAGCTCCGCGTACCTCTTGGCCATGGCGAGGCTCAGGAACAGGAAGATCGAAAATGCGAGCAGCCAGAATGACGGCGCGAGTCCCGTGGCCGCGTTGCCCGCCAGCATGCGCAGCGCATAGAGCCCGGCGAGCGCAAAGGTGTCAAGGGGTGCGCTGCGCTTCAGGAAAAGGGAGTAAGCCACGGTGCCGCCCAGATATAGCAGCAGTACCTGCGCGAATTGCACGGGCAGGGCGCAAGCGATCGATGAGCCGACAGCGAGCAGTGCCAGCGCCGCGGCCGCCACGGACGGTATTGACAGCACGCCGGCGGCCAGCGGCCTGTGGCGCTTGGTCGGATGGCGTCGATCGTGGGACAGGTCGAACAGATCGTTGACGATGTAGGTCGCCGAGGCGACGCAGCCGAAGGCAACGAACGCCGCGGCCGCCGCTGCAAGCATCTTCGGATCGCCGAGTTTGCGGGCCGCGACGAGAGGCACGAAAATCAGCAGATTCTTCAGCCACTGATGGAGCCGAAGCTGCCGCAGCCACGTGCGCCAGTTCGCTCGCTGCGGCCGCTCCAGCACCTCCAGCACGGCCTTTTCATCGGCCGGCCGGGCCGCGGCTGGCGGATCGGCGGCCCTTGACACGGACGGCGCAAAGGCCTGCCCGCCGCCCCGCAAGCGCCTGCGCAGGGCGAGAATCGCCCGGCCGGGCCGCAGCCTCGGCACAGCGAGCCGGACGTTCCAGGCGGAAGTGGCCGCAGCCGGCGCGCCTTCGGCATCGGCGCCCGGTGGACGGTCCCCGCTGACCTCGTGCGCGGATCGGCAGGCCATTCTCGCGGTCATCGCAATGAGCGCTCCCCACGCCCGATATCGCTCGTGAGCGCAGGCGTCCCGGCGCCGATGCGGTGTGCCGGGACGTGCGTGTGCTGCCGCCTCCGAGGAGTCGGAAAAACACCGTCCGCCGGCGCGATGCTCGCAAACCCGCCCTGCGCCGGTCCGAGGGCGCTCGCGAAAGTGAAGTAACGCGCGCAGCGACCCATGCCGTTGCGCCCGCCCGGGAGCGCGCAGGCGCGCGCCAGCAGCAATGCCGCCGCCGGGCCGGTGCGGTCGGCGAGGACGATGGAAGCGGAGTCATCAACCCCCATTCCGCAGGCGATTCTGCCGAGCAGGTTGCAAAGTGCGGCGATGCCGGTGCGGATCGGCAAGTGCGCGAATTGTCGCCGCAGGGCCATGGCTAGCCGACCGCCATCCGGGCAATTTTTCGCGCCAGGCCGACGCTTTCCGATATCCCGCGGTCCTCCGGATAGTAAAAGGAGGTGTCGGCGACAAATAATCCGCGGACCGGTAGATTGATCGGCGGCAATCGGTCGGCAAATCCGGGTGTGCACACCGGTTGGGCGAAGCGGTACCGGCTTACGCGGATGTCCAGGATATCCTGATCACGCAGCGTCACATTGATGCGCTTGAGGTAACGCTTGACCTTGCTCTCGAAAACCGAGTCGGGATCGCGATATTTCGGGTGTTCGCCCGGCATGTAGAAGGGGACGTACACGATGTGCTGGTCGAGCGGGCGCAGGTTCGAGTATTCGACGAGCCCTGGAATATCCATCTGCGGATCATTGACGTTCAGCCAGAAATTTTCCGTTAGAGAGCGCGCAAGTTTCGCGATGACGCAGACCACCGCGATATTCTTCAAAGAGCGGTAGCTATCCAACAGCTCGGCGGGCAGGTCTGGGATGATCCGAGGCACGTAGGGCATCGGAACCGTGCTGATGACCTTCTGGAAGGGAGAGAATCCCTCCCCGGTCTCCACCCCGGCGACCGCCCCGTCTTCGATTCTCACCCGGCTCACCGGCTGGGAAAGGCGTATCTGCCCGCCGCGGCGCAGGATCTCCGCGCTCATGGCGCTCAGCACCACGTCCGATCCTCCGTCGAGAAAGCCGAGCTTCTCCCTGAATGGGCCGTAGCGGGAGCGGCCCACCCGGCGGATCCTCGCGCAGATCCACGCCGCGGACAGCTCGTGGGCAAACTGGTAGAACTTCAGCTCAAGCAGGTTGCGCCAGAGCACCTCATATGCGCGCCGTCCGACCCATCGGCGAATCCAGCGCGTCGCCTCGAGCTTATCGAGCGCACGGCAATCTTGCCTCCTGGTCGCGAGGTAGACATGCATGCCGTAGCGAAGCTTGTCGATCGGCCCCAAGCCGCGAAACGCCAGGAGCGCGCGGGGATTGCCCCACGGCTGGACCCGGCCGCCGAAGTAGTAGCCCATCCGGGTCGCGACCCAGTGCAATTTTTCCTCGAGCCCGAGCTCGCGAAGAAGAATGAACAGATCCTCATCCGCGGTGCAATGAAAATGGTAATAGCGCTCGATCTGCACCCCGCCAAAGTCGAACGAGGCGGCCATTCCGCCGATCCTGTCGTCGGCCTCCAATACCACCGGCACATGCCCGTCGAGCGCGAGCTGATAGGCGGCGCCGAGCCCCATTGGCCCGGCACCGATCACTGCCACTGTCTGTCCGCCCACGGTCTTCAAAACTCGAGCACGATCGGGCTGTAGCGCGGATCGCGGAAGGTGCGGTCAATTGCGACCGCGAACGGTGTCGCCTTTACATCGAATCGGGCTTCCCAGTCAATGACATCGAACACATCCGCGGCGACGAGCGCCGCGAGCTGCTCGGCGGTAAAAGGCGGATTGCGGTCAAATAGCCCCCAGAGCCTCAGCAGCAGGCTGAAGAGGCCGTAGGGGATCCTGACGATCGCGCACCGGGCTCCGACGGCGCTCCTGATCTGGCGGATCATGTCCAGGTAATCGATGCGCTCCAATCCGGTGATATCGAACGTCTGGCGCGGGCGCGAGCCGAGGCAGCTGACGATGATTTCGCAGAAGTCTCCCGCGTACAGCGGCTGGCGCGGATAGCGCCCGTCGCCGGGGATCGGGAACACCGGCACGCGGCGCATGAAGCGCGACAGCCACCCCAGATGCTTTCGATCGAACCAGCCGAACATCAGAGTTGGCCGCAGCACGACATGAGGTATGCCGCTTGCGGCGACCAGGCGCTCTTGTTCCCTCTTGGTGGTCGCATACAGGTCCTCGGCCACGGAATTGACCACCGAGGAGCTCACGTGAACCGTGTAGGGAACCTGGAACCTGTGTATGGCGTCGAGGACGTTGCGGGTGGAATCAATGTTGTTGCGAACGAACGGATCGCTGTGCGTCGCGCCGATCTGGGCCTGCAACATCACGACATTCTCGGCTGCCTCGAAATGCCGTTGCCAGTCCCCCGGTTCGGCGAGATCTGCGCACAGCACGGAAACGTGCGGGTGCAGCCGCTTCAGCACCGCAAGATTCGCCGCGGACTTGTCGATGACGAGCACGTTGCCGCAGCCGTGGCCGTCCAGGCAGCAGACCAGATTCTGCCCCACCAGGCCCGCGCCGCCGCAGATCACTATTTTCGAGGTCGGTTGCACGAGGTCGTCCGTCCCGGCGCCGAGTCAGCGCCGGCGCCCGCCGGCGCAAGGCAGGCATCGGGCGCCCGCGGTCGGCGGCCGATGCCTGCCGGCCTCGCGCAGGAAGCGGATCGCAAAATGGCGCGCGTAATCCGCGGACTGCGCGCCGCCGCTCGAGAGCGGGCGGGTGAAAAGAGGCGAGCGGGTGGTGATCTTGATTGCGGCAATCCTGCGCAGCCCGGAGGTCTTGCCCGCAAACAGCAGATCGGCTTGCGATTGCGTGCCGAGGAAATATTCGACGAACAGTCCATCCCCGCCCACCGCATAGACGAATCGATAGGGTCCTTTGGTGCGGCCATCGCGCAATCTGAAGTAAAGCCAGACCAGGCTGGGTTTGTACAGAATATCCGTGACGCGCCCGAGCACGGTGGTGCGCACCCCGATGTCGGCAAAGCTCGCCTGCCGGGGAACCGCGATCCAGCTGCCGAGGGCGCCTTGCTGCGGCTCGCCCGCTGCCCGCATCGGCGGCCGCGCGCAGGCGACACGAGTCAATACCGAGTAGGGCGCGCCGGGATATTCCGTCCGGTAACAGCTCAGCATGGCCCTGAAGGTGGCAGGCTCGTCGAATGCGGCATATCGGCGGTCTATGGTGCGATAGGAGTATATGATCTTGTCGGCGCTGCTGCCGTCCCATATCTGCTGCGCGTTCATCCGATCGAGATAGGGGGTATAGGCGGAATAGGATTGAAACACCGGGCTTGCGAGCAGGCGCATGCGATATCCCTGGGCCATCATGAGCGACCAGGGAATCACATCGACGGATTCGCGCCCCACGGCGTCCAACACCCCGTCGGCGAGCGCGTATTGCCTGCGTATCGCCGTGGTCTGAACGCGTTGCGCGGCGGCCCTGCGCGATCGGGAAGAGATCAAGCCGAGATAATTCTCATAGTTGCCCAGTACATGCACATAGGATACCGCCCACAGCGGATATCCCTGCATCGAGCACCACAGCGCGAGCCCATAGGCGGCGTACACCGGCAGTCGCAGGCGCCAGGCGCTCTCCTTCGACAGCAGAACGGTACCGGCGCTCGCGATGAGCAGCGCGATACCGTAGAAGATCATGGGATGCCGGAAGTAGCCCCAATCTTGGCGTGTAAAGCCCTCCTTCCATGCCCAAAACGCGATCACTGCGAGCAGCAGGCATTGCCCTGCAAGCAGGTGCCTCGAGCCGACGAGCAATCCCACGAGCGCCGCCGCGAGCAGCGCCAGGATCGTCAATGCGAAGGCTATCTGAAGCGGCATGCCGGGAATCGACATGGCCGGCGTGTAGCCGCTCGCTATCGCCCAGGTGCCGCGGAAATAGGCCGCCAGGTGGGCGAGCGATTGCGATGAGAGCAGCCACAACGCGCAGAAGGAGATGAGGAAGCTCGGCAGCGGGACGAAGGCCAGATGTGGCGCGCCCTTGCGGCCTCGCGCATACCGCCAGAGCGCCGGGTAAACGAGCAGAACGAACAGGGATATGATGAGCGCGGTCGATTTGATCAGGGATCCGAGCGCAAGAAGAGACCCGGAAAGAACGGATGCGGCGATGACGCCGGCGGCGCTTGCCTCCACCATGGCGAGCGCCAGCAGCAGTACGCCGAGGAACGTGGACTGGGCGGCCAGATGCACGAAGGAGGCCCCCACGATCCAGCCTATCGCAACGGGCACAGTGGTGCGCGCGAACGGTCTGCCGTCGGGGACGAGTCTGCGCAGGATGCAGGCGAACCCGAGTCCGAGAGCGAACCAGGAGGCGAGGCGCGCCGTTGCGGTCAAGCCCCACAGCGCGTGATCGGAATAAAAGTACGCACGGGACAGGAAGCCGAGCGGGCCGTAGGTGAATAATGCGGCTTTGCCCCACTGCAGGTGATGTTGTAAAGAATAGCCGAGCATCCATGCCCAGGATGTGTCCAGTTTGTCCCAGGCCGGACAAAACGAGCGCACGAGCCGGGGCATGGTGACCGCGAGCATGAGGGCGAATACGCCGAAGTGGATGGTCCACCCGAGCTCTTGCGAAGGTCGTTTGCCATGGTCCCTGGACCGCTTCGGCTCCCACATCCCCCTGCTCCTCCGGCTGGCGCAATCGGTGTTGTGTGTCAATTCGGCGCAGGGTTGGCAGTAATGCAGCACAAGCGGCGCGTGTCAAGGTAGCCGTCGTTGGTTCAAGGAGGCTGGCCGGACCGGCGAAGAGGCGCGAAACGCTCGTCACCCGGACATCGGCGCGCGCTGCGATCTCGAGAAACGTGGTGAAGGAGTGCAGGCTGCGGACCAACGCCTCGGCCGGTATTTCCTGCGCGAGGCGGGTGGAGACAGGCGCCCCGGGCAGAGTGCGACAGCTGGGATGGAAGTCGCCGGGGCATTCGGCCCCACCTTGGCGAAACGTGCGCGAATCCGGCGGCGGACCCTGGCCGTTGCGTCGGTTGCCGGGGGAGCCCCGGGCGGCTTTGCCGGCTATTCGATGCCGAGCTTCTTGATGCGGTAGCGCAGCGCGCGGAAGCTCATGCCGAGGAGCTTGGCGGCGGCGGTCTTGTTGTAGCGGGTCTTCTCGAGCGCCTGCAGGATCGCGCCGCGCTCGATGCCTTCCAGGTGATCGCCGAGGGCGCTCGGGCTCTCCTCGGCGAGCGACGCCGCGGCTTGTGGCCGCGCGGAGGCCCGCAGCCGGATGTGCTCAGCCGCGATCACGCCGCTCACGCTCAGGGTGAGCGCGCGCTCGAGCACGTTCTCCAGCTCCCGGACATTGCCGGGGAAGGGGTAGGTGCAGAGCAGCGCGAGCGCATCTTCGCCGAGGCGCGGCGCCCGCGCGCTCTGGGTCGGGCTCTGCCCGCGGCCGCCGAGGCGGCGCGCGAGCCGCGCCAGCGCGGCGTGGGCGATCTGCGGGATGTCCTCGGGGCGCTCGCGCAGCGCCGGCACGTGCATCTCGATCACGTTGATGCGATAGAAAAGATCCTCACGGAAGAGCCCCTGGCCGACGAGATCGGTGAGGTTCTTGTGGGTAGCCGACAGGATGCGCACGTCCACCGGCTCCTCACGGGACTCGCCCACGGGACGGACGGTTTTCTCCTGCACCACCCGCAACAGCTTCACCTGCATGTGCAGCGGCAGGTCCGCGACCTCGTCGAGGAACAGCGTCCCGCCCTCCGCGACCTGCACCAGCCCTTTCTTGTCGGCCACCGCACCGGTGAAGCTGCCGCGCTTGTGGCCGAAGAACTCGCTTTCCATCAGCTCGGTGGGGATGGCGCCGCAGTTGACCGCGACGAAGGGCCGGTCCCGCCGGGCGCCCGATTCGTGGATCAAGCGGGCGACCAGTTCCTTGCCGGTGCCGGACTCGCCGCAGATGTGCACCGGTGCCTGGCTGCGCGAGACGCGCGCGATCAGCTCGCGCAGCTGCTCCATGGGCTGGGAGTGTCCGATGAGCCGCGAGCTGCTCGATTCCTGGGTCTGCTCGAGCGCCTCGGCTTTCAAGCGGATGGCGCTGTCGACGAGCTTGCGCAGCGCCCCGAGATCGACCGGCTTGGAGACGAAGTCGAAGGCGCCGAGCTTCAGCGCCCGCACGGCCGATTCCACGTTGCCGTGGGCGGTGATCACCGCCACCGGCAGCTGGGCGCGGTTTTCCTGGATCCAGGCCACGAGGTCGAGCCCGTTGCCGTCGGGCAGGCGCATGTCGGTCAGGCACAGGTCGAAGGGCTCGACCTTGAGCAGCCGCTGCGCGGAGAGCAGGTCGGTCGCCGTGCGAGTGCGCAGGCTCATGCGCCGCAGCGTCAGGCTGAGGAGCTCCGCCAGGTCCGGCTCGTCATCGACGATGAGCACCGCAGGCTGCAGCGCGCGCGGGGATCCCGCGGCCTGCAAGGGCCCCGCGGCCTGCAAGGGCCCCGCGGCCTGCAAGGCCGAGGCCTCGGCATGGGCGGCGCTCCGGGGTGTGCTCAACGCTCGGTCTCCCGAATCCATCTCTGTGGATCTGCAAATACCAGCCTAAAAACGCTGCCGCCGCCGTGACGCGGCTCATAAAGCAGCGTTGCGCCATTGGCCTGGGCGAGCTCCCGGGCCAGGAACAGGCCCAGCCCGGTGCCCCGGCCAGCGCTGAAGAACGGCTCAAAGATACGCTCAACGTGCTCCCTCGGCACCCCGGGGCCGCGATCGGCCACATCGAGATAGGGCCGGCCGCTCGGGTTGAGCCGTCCGCAGCGCAGTTCCACCGGCTGCTCACAGTTCTCGCCCCCGGCATGCTTGAAGGCGTTTTCGCAGAGATTCCACACGATCTGGCGCAGCTGGCCAGGGTCGAAGCGGATCTCGATCTCCTCGGCCGGCGTCCTCAGGCGCAAACGAGAGCGTGACCATTGCATGGTCTCGCAGAACTCCTCGGCGAAGGATTCGCCCCAGCCGGACAGCGGCAGCTGCTCGGCGCGGGCCGCCTCCCGGCGCGACAGGCGCAGCACGCTGTCGATGGTGCGGCTGACCCGCTCGGCGTGGTGGCGGATGATTTCGGTGAGGCGCCGGTCCTCGGGACCGAGGTGAGGCGACTCCCCGAGCAGCTGGCCGGCGTGGCTCATGGCGCCGATGGGATTGCGGATCTCGTGGGCGATGCTCGCCGAGAGACGTCCCAGGGCGGCGAGCTTCGACTGCTGGACCTTCTCGGCGATGAGGCTGGTGTCCTCCAGGAACACCAGTACGGGGGCGGGGCTCGCCGCGCCGAGTGCCGCGAAGTGCGCGCGGATCAGCCGGGCGCCGTCCGTGCCGACGAACGTCGGATCGTCCGTGGCGAAAATGCCGGTCGCTCCCGTGCCTTCGCGCCAGCGCGCGAGCAACTGCATCAATCGCGGCGAGACCTCGGCGAGCGCCGCATCCGGGCGAGCGTGCTGCGCGCCCAGCATCTGCGCCGCCGAGTCGTTGATCAGGCGGATGCGGTGATCGAGGTCGACCACCAGAATGCTCTCGCGCAAGTGGCGCACGATGTACTGGGAAAGCTGCGCCAGGTTCGCCAGGTCGACTTCCTGGCGGCGCATCGTGGCCTCGCTCTCGCGGATCCGGTGGGCCAGCGGCCAGGCCGAGAGCGCGATGGCGAACAAGACCGCACCCAGCACGCCGGCGGTGGTGTAGTCAGCCTGGTGGGGAGCGTGCAAGCCGATGAGGAGCTGCGGCAGGAGCACCGCGAGCGTAGCGAGGGCCGCGATGAGCAGCGCCTCGCGGCGCCCGGCGAGCAGCGTCAGGGCGAGCACCGGCAGGACGAGCAGGATGCCGAAGCCGCTCGAGACGCCTCCGCTGGCATACAGGATCAGCGCGATGGCCGTGGCGTCCAATACACCGTTGGCCAAAGGCGTCAGCAGCGGTGCCGTCCGAGACAGCCGCTGCAGGAGAATGAGCCCTACGGCGATGCCGAAATAGCTTGCACAGGTGGTGAGGAACAGCGCAGGGTGGCCCGCCGTATCCCGGCCGCGGCCGGCCAGCAGTACCGCAGCCACCAACACCGCCGGCACCAGCACGCGGTACAGATTCAACAGGCCCGCCACCCGGCGGGCGAGGTCGGTGGAGACCGAATCGGAGGTCGCGGCAACAGCCGGCATGGTCGGGCGGAATGGCTCCCTGGCGGCGCGGCACTGTATCACCCTCGCGCCGACTCGGGCGGGATCGGCGTCGCACTGCGGCGAGCAAGTCTGCCCAGCCCTGCGCAGCGCGCGCCCAAGCCCCCTCTCAGGGAGCCTGTGAGCGGCTCCGTCGCGAGGCCACCGGGCCCATCACAGGCCTGCCGGGGTGGCAGTGACCGCTGAATTTGGTCACAATCCCAAGTTTACGCCTTCGGTCAGGACACGCGAGCACACGATGAATCTGCACGAACATCAAGCCAAAGAGATATTCAGGCACTACGGCATCCCGGTGCCGGCCGGCCAAGTGGCCGCCAGCGCCGAGCAAGCCGTGGCCGCCGCCCGAGCCCTCGGCGGCCCGGTCTGGGTGGTCAAGGCCCAGGTCCACGCCGGCGGGCGCGGCAAGGCCGGGGGCGTGAAGCTCGCCCGCGATCTCGATGCCGTTCGGGCCGCCGCCGAGGCCATGCTGGGCACGCGTCTCGTGACCAAGCAGACCGGCCCCGAGGGTCTGCCGGTCGAGAAGGTCTACGTCGAGGCGGGCTCCGAGATCGCGCGCGAGGTCTATCTGTCCCTCACCCTCAACCGCGAGAAGGGCCGCATCGCCCTGATCGCCTCCAGCGCGGGCGGGATGGAGATCGAGGAGGTCGCCGAGCGCACCCCGGAGCAGATTCTCTCGGTCACCGTGCATCCGGCGGCCGGCTTGCAACCCCACCAGGCGCGGCAGCTCGCCTTCGGGCTCGGGCTCGCGGGAGAGCAGATCAAGCAGTTCCAGTCGATCGCGCTCGCGCTCTACCGGCTCTACCTCGAGGAGGATGCGAGCCTGGTGGAGGTCAATCCTTTGATCGTCACCCGGGCCGGGTCGCTCGTGGCGCTCGATGCCAAGATCAACATCGACGCCAACGCCGTGTTCCGCCATCCGGACCTCGCCAAGCTGCACGATCCGAGCCAGGAGGATCCGATGGAGCGCCGCGCCGCCGAGCAAGAGTTGAACTACGTGTCCCTCGATGGCGACATCGCCTGCATGGTCAACGGCGCGGGCCTGGCGATGGCCACCATGGACCTGATCAAGCTGCACGGCGGCCAGCCGGCCAACTTCCTCGACGTCGGCGGCGGGGCGACCAGCGAGCGGGTGACGCACGCCTTTCAGCTCATTCTCTCCAACCCCAGGGTGCGGGCGGTGCTGGTCAACATCTTCGGCGGCATCGTGCGTTGCGACATGATCGCCGATGGCGTGATCAACGCGGTGAAGAACGTGGGCGTAAAGGTTCCCGTGGTCGTGCGCCTCGAGGGCACCAACGCCGACAAGGCGCGCGAAGTGCTCGCCGGCAGCGGACTCACCATCACCCCCGCCACCGATCTAACCGACGCCGCCCGCAAGATCGTGGCGCTGGCGGCGGCCTAACATACAGGTTAAAGGTTCAGCATGAGCATTCTGGTCAACAAACACACCCAGGTGATCTGTCAGGGCTTCACCGGCAAGCAGGGCACCTTCCACTGCGAACAGGCGCTCGCCTATGGCACCCGGCTCGTCGGCGGCGTCACCCCGGGGCGCGGCGGGCAGAGACATCTGGGCCTGCCCGTGTTCGATACCGTCAAGGACGCGGTGCGCGAGACGGGCGCCACCGCCAGCATGATCTACGTGCCGGCGGCGGGCGCGGCGGATGCGATCCTGGAGGCCGCCGACGCCGGCATCGAGCTCGCCGTGTGCATCACCGAGGGCGTTCCGGTGAACGACATGGTGCGCGTGAAGGCGGCGCTCACCGGCTCGGCCACGCGCCTGGTCGGGCCCAACTGCCCCGGTGTCATCACGCCGGACGAGTGCAAGATCGGCATCATGCCGGGCTTCATCCACCAGAAGGGCGCGGTGGGCATCGTGTCGCGCTCCGGCACCCTCACGTACGAGGCGGTCTACCAGACCACCCGCATCGGGCTCGGTCAGAGCACCTGCGTCGGCATCGGCGGCGACCCGGTGCGGGGGTTGAACTTCATCGACGTGCTGGAGCTGTTCGAGCGCGACCCGGGCACCGAGGGCATCATCCTGGTCGGAGAGATCGGCGGCAGCGACGAGGAGGCCGCCGCCCGCTACATCCACAACTTCGTCAGCAAGCCGGTCGTGGCCTACATCGCCGGCGTCACCGCGCCCCCGGGCAAGCGCATGGGGCACGCGGGGGCCATCGTCGCCGGCGGCAAGGGCACGGCGGCCGACAAGTACGCGGCGTTCGAAGCGGCGGGCGTGCGCACCGTCAAATCGCCCGCCGAGCTCGGCTCCGCCATGAGCGATCTGCTGCGCCGCCGCCGCGCCCGTGCGGCGGCCAGGTCCGCCAGGTCCGCCAGGTCCGCCAAGTCGGCCAGGGCCGCCCCGGCCGGCGCCGCCAGGCCCGCGCGGCGTAAAGCGAAGGCGCCCGCGAAGCGCGCTGCGGCCAATCCCGCCGCCTCGCGCGCCACGGGCAAGGGCGGCAAGCGCGCCGCCGGCAACGCCGGCACGTCCGCGCCGGTCAAGGGCCGCCGCCCCGCCGCCAAGGCGGGCAAGGGGCGTGTCGCCTCTGGCGGCAGGAGCGCCCGGAAGGTCCCGGCCCGGGGGCGCCGGCGGCGCTGAGGCGGCACATCCAAGAGGTGCGATAATCCCCTTCCCCAGGGGAGGGGACTTCCCTCACAGCGGGCCGGACGCGGCCCGGAACGAGCAGCATGAGCGAGTCTCTGCGCATTGCCCTGGCACAGCTCGACCTGTTGGTCGGCGACGTGCAGGGCAATCTCTCGCGCGTGGTCGAGACCGCCCGGGCGGCGCGGCTGTCGCAGCGGGCCGATCTCACTCTCTTTCCCGAGCTCACCCTCTCGGGCTATCCGCCCGAGGACCTGTTGTTCCATCGCGGCTTCCGGCACCAGATCGAGACCGCCCTCGAGCAGGTGCGCCGCGAGCTGCCCTCGGGGTGCCTGGTGGTCGGATATCCCGAATACACCCGCTTGGGCATCTACAACTCCGCGGCGCTGATCTGCGAGGGTCTGGTGAGCGCCCTGCACCGCAAGGCGGAGCTGCCCAACTACAAGGTGTTCGACGAGAAGCGCTACTTTCACGCCGGCGCGCAGCCGACCGTCGTGCAGTGCAAGGGGTTTCGCCTCGGACTGCTGATCTGCGAGGACATCTGGGAGGCGCAGCCCGCGCAGCTGGCCCTCGCCGAGGGGGCCGAGCTGCTGCTCGTCATCAACGCCTCGCCCTACGAGCGCCACCGCCAGCGCGAGCGCGAGGCGGTCGTGCGCGCCCGCATCGCCGATGTGGGTCTGCCGGTGGTATACGTCAACATGGTTGGCGGCCAGGACGAGCTGATCTTTGACGGCAACTCCTTCGCGATGGGCGCCGACGGGCAGCTGCTCATGCGCGCACCGCCGTTCCAGGAGGGGGTGTACTGCATCGATTTTCACCGGGAGAACGGCAAGGCGATTGCGGTGCCGGGCGAGGTGGCGCCCGAGCTGAGCGAGGAGGCGAGCGTGTACGGCGCGCTGGTGCTCGGCGTGCGCGACTACGTCAACAAGCACGGATTTCCGGGCGTGGTGATGGGGCTATCGGGTGGGGTCGACTCCGCCCTGACGCTGGCCATCGCCGTGGACGCGCTCGGGGCCCACCGGGTGCAGGCGGTGATGATGCCCTCGCGCTACACCTCGCAGATGAGCCTGGAGGATGCGGCCGAGGAGGCGCGGTCACTCGGTGTCCGATACAGCGTGCTGTCGATCGAGAGCATGTTCGAGGCCACGCTCGCCACGCTCGCCGGAGAGTTCGCGGGGCTGCCCGCGGATGCGACAGAGGAGAACATCCAGTCGCGCTGCCGCATGCTTTTGTTGATGGGGCTTTCCAACAAGACCGGCCGCATGCTGCTCACCACCGGCAACAAGAGCGAGATGGCGGTCGGCTACGCCACGCTCTACGGGGACATGGCGGGCGGCTTTGCGCCCATCAAGGACTGCAGCAAGCTGTTGGTGTACCGCCTGGCGGCCTATCGCAACGGCTTGAGCCGGGTCATTCCGCAGCGGGTGATCGAGCGGCCTCCGTCCGCGGAGCTGCGCGCGGGGCAGGAGGATTCCGATTCGCTGCCGCCCTACGGGGTGCTCGATCCGATCCTGGAGGCGTTCATCGAGGAGGATCTGTCGGTCGATGAGCTCGCCGCGCGCGGATTCGACCGGGCCACGGTCGGCCGGGTGCTCGATCTGGTGAAACGCAACGAATACAAGCGCCGCCAGGCGCCGCCCGGGGTGCGGGTGAGCCGCCGGGCTTTCGGGCGCGACTGGCGCTATCCCATCACGAACGGCTATCGGCGCTAAGGCGCGTTGGCCCGAAAGCAAGCGACGGCCGGCACACGCCTCAGGCGCGGCCGGCAGCGCGCGCGAGTCGGCGGGTTGGCTCCCCGGAGCTGCCGGGAGGCGAGCGTGGCGCTCTTTACCAGAAATGCCACCAGTGCGGCCGGGTCGCGGCGGCGACGTGGGCGACGTGGCCCTTGAAGTTGGCCGCATACACCCGGCGCGCCTGGGCGGCAAGGGTCGTGAGCCCCAGCCGCTCGTAGGAGAGGATCATGATGGCGAGCGCGTCTTTGACCGCAGGCGCCCCCTGATAGTCGTCGATGACGATCTTGGCGCGGCGCGCCGAGGCGACGTAGGCCCCGCGCTCCAGGTAGTACCGGGCAACGTCCACGTTGTAGGTCGCCAGCCGGTCGCGCAGGAAGATCATCCGCTGGTAGGCATCGTGTGCATACGGGCTGTTCGGATATTGGGTGACCACGGTTCGGAAGGCCGCGAAGGACTTCCTGACATCGTGCGGCGGGCGCGCGGCAAGGTGGGCGCCGAAGAGCCGCTCGATGGGGTTGGCCCGCCTGGGGAAGTAGACCATGCCTTGCATGTAGTAGGCATAGGCCACCCGGGGGCTGGTGGGGTTCTGCCGGATGAAGGTCTTGATCGCATCCGTGGCGGAATCGTTCTCGCCGGCGCGGTAATATGCGTAGATCAGGTCGATCTGCGCCTGGTGCGCCTGCGGGGTGAACGGATAAACGGCCGTCACCTGCTGGAAGTTCTTGATGGCCGCGTTGTAGTCATAATCGGCCAGCTGGCGCTTGGCGGCATTGAACAAGGCGACCGGCCCCGACAGCTTGAGCTTGCGGTGCGTGCAGCCGGCGAGGGCGACCACGGCCACGCACAGCGCGGCCACGACGATGCCGCGCGCGCGGCCACGAGAGAACCGATTGGAGAGCATGGGCAAAGAGTATAGCGAAACCGCAGCGGATGCTCCGGGTTCCGACCGGCAGCTTCCCGGGGAGTTCCGCGCCCACTGCCTGCGGCTGCCGCCCGAGGCCGCAGGGCTCAGGCTCGACCGGGCGCTCGCCCGCGCGCTGCCGCAGTATTCTCGCGCGAGAGTGCAGCAGTGGATCGAGGCGGGCCTGGTGCAGGTCGAGGGGCGCACTCCACGGGCCAAGGACAAGGTGCTGGGAGGAGAGCAGGTGCACCTCACGGCGCGCTTCGAGGCGGACGAGCGGGTCACGCCGGAGGCCCTGCAGCTGTCGGTCGTGTACCGGGACGAGGCACTCATCGTCATCGACAAGCCCGCCGGCCTGGTGGTGCACCCCGGGGCGGGCAATCCGCGTCACACTCTGCAGAACGCGCTGCTCGCGCTGGATCCGGCGCTGGCCGTGGTGCCGCGGGCGGGACTGGTGCACCGCCTCGACAAGGACACCAGCGGGCTGCTCGTGGTGGCCCGCACGCCGCAGTCTCACGCGAGCCTGGTGTCGGTGATGGCGGCCCGTGAGATCGAGCGCATCTACATGGCAGTCTGCACCGGCCTGATGACGGGCGGTGGAACCGTCGACGCCCCCATCGGCAGACATCGCACCCAACGTACGCGCATGGCGGTACGCAATGATGGGCGGGAAGCGATCACGCACTACCGCATCGTCGAGCGCTTCCGCGCCCACACCCTGGTGCGCGTGCAACTGGAGACGGGCCGCACCCATCAGATCCGAGTGCATCTGGCGCACGCCGGCTATCCCGTCGTGGGCGATCCGGTGTACGGGGGAAGGCGCCGGCTGCCCGCGGGGTGCGGCGCCGGGCTCGCTGCCGAGCTCAGCGCCTTTCCGCGCCAGGCGTTGCATGCGGCGCGCCTCGCGCTCGCGCATCCGTTGACCGGCCGTCCGCTCGAATGGGAATCCCCGCTTCCGGAGGACATGAGGCGTCTGGTCGCAGCTCTGCGGGCCGACCACCATGGCCGCGCCTGAGCTCATCGTGCCCGACTGGCCGGCTCCGGCCTCCGTCCATGCGGTGTTCACGCTGCGCGCCGGCGGAGTGAGCGCGCCACCGTTCGATTCGCTCAATCCCGCCTCGCACGTGGGCGATGAGCCGGGCGCCGTGGCCGAGAACCGCGCGCGCCTGCGGCGCCAGCACGAGCTGCCCTCGGAGCCGGCGTGGCTCGAGCAGGTGCATGGGTGCCGGGTGGCGGACCTCGATGCCGGCTCGAGTCTCGAGGGACCGGCCGATGCGGCGGTGACGCACGACGCGGGCCGCGTCTGTGTGATCCAGGTGGCCGACTGCCTGCCGGTGCTGCTGTGCGCCACAGGCGCCTCGGCGGTCGGGGCGGCCCACTGCGGTTGGCGGGGGCTGGCCGCCGGGGTGTTGGAAGCCACGGTGCGCGCGCTTCACACGCCGCCCGCGGAGCTTCTTGCCTGGCTGGGGCCGGCGATCGGGCAGGCGCACTTCGAGGTCGGCGAGGACGTCCATGCCGCTTTGACCGCCGGCGATCCAGGGGCGGCGTCGGCGTTCGTCAAGAACGCGCGGGGACGGTGGCAATGCGATTTGTACGCCCTCGCGAAGCGCCGGCTCGCGGCCTTGGGGGTGAGCGGCGTCTATGGCGGGGACTGGTGCACGTACGCCGACCCGGTGCGGTTCTTTTCCCATCGGCGCGACGGGCGCTGCGGGCGGATGGCGGCGCTCATCTGGATGAGTCGCCGGGATACCCCGCAGCGCAGGCCCGCGCAGTCATTCTTTTGACTTCAGGCTCCCCTCGTTCGCCTCGATGAAGGCCTTGATCTCCTCGGCCATGGAGAGCAGCCGCAGCCACTGCTCCTTGTAGAGCGTGACCGGGAACCGTCCCATCCCGTAGACGGACAGCGCGCCCTTTTCGCTCACCTTCATGGCGAGCTTGCCTCGCCCGCCCTTCTTCAGGCGCTCGTTCTCGGCTCGCAGTCGATCGAGCTCGGCTTGCAGGTCTTCGGTCATTCCAAGGTCTCCGCAGGGCTGATCGGGGGCGACAAATTATACTGCCCGCCCCGGGATGCGCTTGGGAACCGGCGTCCTGCCGCCCCTGCGGCGGCGGGGCGCGCGCGCAGGGGTCCCGGGGCCGCCGGATCGGCCAAGGCTCTGCTCTTGAACCGGCCGAGAAGCGCCCCCATTGCCCAGATAACCGCGATGTGAGCCCGGATCGATCCTCATGCGAATGGATAAATTGACCAGCCGGTTCCAGCAGGCGCTTGCCGATGCGCAGTCGCTCGCCGTCGGGCGCGACCATCAGTTCCTCGAGCCGGCGCACGTGCTGCTTGCACTCATCGACAGCCAGGGCGGCACGGTGCGCCCGCTGCTGCTGAAGGCCGGCGCTGACGTCAACACGCTGCGCTCGCAGCTCGGAGCGCTGCTCGATCGCATGCCGAAGGTGGAGGGCGCGCCCGGGGAGGTCCATGTCTCGAACGACCTCAACCGCGTGCTCAATGTCACCGACAAGCTCGCCCAGCAGCGCGGCGATCAGTTCATCTCCAGCGAGCTGTACGTGCTCGCGGCCTTCGAAGACCGCGCGCTCGCGCAGCTTTTCCGGGACTGCGGCCTGGTGCGCGGCGCGCTGGAGAAGGCCATCGAGGAGGTGCGCGGCGGAGAGAAGGTCGCGGACCCGAACGCCGAGGAAAGCCGCCGGGCGCTCGAGAAGTACACCATCGATCTCACCGCACGCGCCTCCTCCGGCAAGCTCGACCCGGTGATCGGCCGCGATGACGAGATCCGCCGCACCATCCAGGTGCTGCAGCGGCGCACCAAGAACAACCCCGTGCTGATCGGCGAGCCCGGCGTCGGCAAGACCGCCATCGTCGAGGGCCTGGCGCAGCGCATCGTCAACGGGGAGGTGCCCGAGGGCCTGAAGAACAAGCGCATCCTGGCCCTCGACATGGGCGCGCTGATCGCCGGCGCGAAGTTCCGCGGCGAGTTCGAGGAGCGCCTGAAGGCGGTGCTCAACGACCTGGCGAAACAGGAAGGCCAGATCATCCTGTTCATCGACGAGCTGCACACCATGGTGGGCGCCGGCAAGGCGGAAGGCGCCATGGACGCGGGCAACATGTTGAAGCCGGCCCTGGCCCGCGGGGAGCTGCACTGCGTCGGCGCGACGACGCTCGACGAATACCGCAAGTACATCGAGAAGGACGCCGCCCTGGAGAGGCGCTTCCAGAAGGTGCTGGTGGACGAGCCGTCGGTGGAGGACACGATCGCGATCCTGCGCGGCCTTCAGGAGCGCTACGAGGTCCATCACGGCGTCGACATCACGGATCCGGCGATCGTCGCCGCCGCGACGCTCTCACACCGCTACATCGCCGACCGGCAGCTGCCGGACAAGGCGATCGACCTCATCGATGAGGCCGCCGCCCGCATCCGCATGGAGATCGACTCCAAGCCCGAGGCGCTCGATCGCCTGGAGCGGCGCATCATCCAGCTGAAGATCGAGCAGGAGGCGTTGAAGAAGGAGCAGGACGAGGCCTCGCGCAAGCGCCTGGCGACCCTGCAGGAGACCCTGCACGGGCTGGAGAGGGAATACTCGGATCTCGAGGAAGTCTGGAAATCCGAGAAGGCGACGCTGCAGGGCGCGGCCCAGATCCGCGAGGAGCTCGACCGCGTGCGCCTCGAGCTCGATGCCGCCCGCCGCGCCGGGGATCTCGGGCGCATGGCGGAGCTGCAGTACGGGAAGATCCCGGAGCTCGAGAAGCGGCTTGCCGCGGCCGCCGCGGCCGAGGACAAGGCGCCGCAGCTGGTGCGCAACAAGGTGACCGAGGAGGAGATCGCCGAGGTGGTCTCCAAGTGGACCGGCATCCCGGTCTCGAAGATGCTCGAGGGCGAGAAGGAAAAGCTCCTGCGGATGGAGGAGGCGCTCGGCCAGCGCGTGGTCGGCCAGGAGGAGGCGCTCAAGATCGTCTCGAACGCCATCCGCCGCTCGCGTGCGGGCCTCGCCGACCCGCGCCGCCCGAACGGCTCGTTCCTGTTCCTCGGCCCCACGGGTGTCGGCAAGACCGAGCTTTGCAAGGCGCTCGCGCAGTTCCTGTTCGACACCGAGGATTCGCTCATCCGCATCGACATGTCGGAGTTCATGGAGAAGCATTCCGTGGCGCGCCTGATCGGCGCACCTCCCGGATACGTCGGCTACGAGGAGGGCGGCTATCTCACCGAGGCGGTGCGCCGCCGGCCTTATTCGGTGATCCTGCTCGATGAGGTCGAGAAGGCTCATCCCGACGTGTTCAACGTGCTGCTTCAGGTGCTCGACGACGGTCGTCTCACAGACGGTCAGGGCCGCACCGTGGACTTCCGCAACACGGTGGTCATCATGACCTCGAACCTGGGCTCGCAGGTGATCCAGGAGTACGCCGGGGAGGGCAACTATACGCGCATGAAAAGCGCGGTCATGGAGATCGTGCAGCAGAGCTTCCGGCCGGAGTTCATCAACCGCATCGATGACATCGTGGTGTTCCATCCGCTCGGCGCCGAGCAGATCCGCGCCATCGTGGACATCCAGCTCCTTTACCTGCGCAAGCGCCTGCAGGAGCGCAACATGGAGCTCGCGCTCGACGATGCGGCGCGCGACCGGCTCGGCGAGGCGGGCTTCGATCCGGTCTACGGTGCCCGTCCGCTCAAGCGCACCCTGCAACAACAGATCGAGAATCCGCTCGCCCAGCGCATCCTCAAGGGGGAGTTCAGCCCCGGGGACCGGATCGAGGTGACGGCGAAGGGCGGGGAGATCCGGTTTGCGAAGGCTTAGGAGGCGCCCGCGCGGACCTTGCCGGCCCGTGCGGGGACCTTGGGTATAATTCAGCACTCAGTTCCCCAAAACACACTCTGTCAGGCCATGCCGTTCTACGAATATCAGTGCCAGAGCTGCCAGCACCACCTCGAGGTGCTGCAGAAGATCACCGACGCGCCGCTCAGGAAGTGCCCGTCCTGCGGCAAGCCGGCCCTGACCAAGCTGATCTCCGCGCCGGTGTTCCGGCTGAAGGGCAGCGGGTGGTACGAGACGGACTTCAAGTCCGACAAGGAGGACAAGCGCAATCTCGCCGTCGCGGAGCGCGAAGAGGCCAAGCCTTCCGAAGCGGCCAAGAGCGAGACTGCGAGCCCCGCCAAGGCCCCCGAGAGCAAGCCGGAGGCAAAGGCCCCGGACGCGCAGGCGAGCGGCGCGAGCAAGCGCCGCGCCGCGCCTTCGCCGCGCCGGAGCGCGGCCGCCGCGGGCACGCGCCCGAGCCCCCGCGCCCGCGGCAAGCCGGCCCCGGCCAAAGGGCCGGCCAAGCGCCGCTCGAAGCGGTGAGCGCTTGAACGTTCCGGTCACTGCCCGGCCGGTGCAGGCCGCCCCGAAGAAAAAGGGCTCCCTGATGCGCCGCATCATGGTGGCGGGCATCCTGGTGTGGCTGCCGATCGCCGTCACCCTGTGGGTGGTGGCCTTCCTGGTGCACTTGTTGGACAAGAGCCTGGTGCTGCTGCCGCTGCCGCCGGGCTATCACCCGCAGGGCTGGATCCTGCTGATGATGCCGGCGATCGGGCTGCTGCTGACGGTGGCTGTGCTGTTTCTCACCGGCATCCTGGTCACCAACCTGATCGGGCGGCGGCTGCTGGTGTGGGGCGAGGAGCTGCTGCACCACATCCCGATCGTGGGTGCGGTGTACGGTGGGGTGAAGAGCTTCGCCGAGAGCGTCTTCTCCCAGTCGAACTCCTTCCGCAAGGTGGTGATGATCGAATATCCCCGCCCCGGGGTGTGGAGCCTGGGTTTTCTGACGGCAGAGGACGTGCCGGAGATTTCGGCGAAGACCGGCGAGCCGCACGCGGTGGTGTATATCTCCGCGGCCTTGAACGCCACGGCCGGGTGGGTGGCCATCGTGCCGCGGCGGCAGATCGTCGAGCTCGAGATGAGCGTCGATGCGGCGATGAAGATGATCATCACCTGCGGCGTGGTGGTCCCCCAAGTGCCGGAGTCCAAGGATCTGAAGGAGCCCAAGGAGCCCAAGGGGTACGGGAAGCTCCCCGATCGGGCCGCAGGGACCTGAGCCCGATCCCGGCCCGCCCGCAAAGACTTTCATGCGAGCAGTGAGCTCACGGAGCGCCCGGTCATGAAAACCATGCGACTGGCGGCGGGCGGCGGGCCGCTGAAGCTTACCGAGGCGGCCGTGCCGCCCCCCGCGCCTCATCAGGTGCGCATCGCCGTCGAGGCCTGCGGGGTGTGCCGGACCGACCTGCACCTGCTCGATGGCGAGCTGCCGGCCATCCCGTATCCGCTCACTCCCGGTCACGAGGTCGTCGGTACCGTCGCCGAAGCAGGACCTGGCGCGACGCGGTTTCGGGTCGGGCAGCGCGTGGGCGTGCCCTGGCTGGGGCAGACCTGTGGCGCCTGTCGCGATTGCCTGCAGGGGCGGGAGAATCTGTGCGAGCACGCCCGCTTCACGGGCTACACCCTCGATGGCGGCTACGCCGAGCAGCTGCTCGCCGACGAGCGCTACTGCCTCGCGCTGCCTGCCGAGGCGCCCGCCGCCGAGCTCGCGCCCCTTCTGTGTGCCGGTCTCATCGGCTATCGGGCGTATCGCATGGCGGGGCCGGCGGCAAACCTGGGGTTGTACGGCTTCGGTGCCGCCGCCCACTTGCTCGCGCAGGTGGCGCAGGCCGAGGGCCGTGCGGTGTTCGCCTTCACCCGGCCGGGGGATGAGGCGAGCCAGGCGTTCGCCCGGCAGCTCGGCGTTCGGTGGGCGGGCGCGTCCGATGAGGCGCCGCCGGAGCCTCTGGATGCGGCGATCCTGTTCGCGCCGGTCGGCGCGCTGGTGCCGGCCGCGCTCTCGGCCGTGCGCCGGGGCGGGCGGGTGGTCTGCGCCGGAATTCACATGAGCGACATTCCCGCCTTTCCTTACGCGCTGCTCTGGGGCGAGCGCTCGGTGCAATCGGTGGCCAACCTCACCCGCGCGGACGGCGCGGCGTTCATGCGCTTGGCCGTCCGGCTGGGCCTGCGCGCGACCGTGCAGCGCTTCCCGCTTGGGGAGGCCAATGCGGCTCTCGAGAGCCTGCGCCGCGGGACGGTGCAGGGCGCGGCGGTGCTGCAGATCGCTTGAGCGCGGTCTTTGTGCAGGGCCTTGCGAAAATCGTCTCGACGATTTTCGCCCATAGACGCCCATAGCCGAGATTAGCCCGAGAGCCGTCGATGTGGCATTGCGCCGCGGGCGCCGGGCCGCTCCCAAGCCCGCAGTCTCTGTGCAGGGCCTTGCGAAAATCGTCTCGACGATTTTCGCCCATAGACAAAGTTGCGGGGCGCATGCGGGCTTCGTACCATCGCGACCCTTATGCGCTCACATTACTGCGGACAGGTCGACGAGCGGCTCATCGGACAGACGGTCGAGGTGGCCGGCTGGGTGCACCGGCGGCGCGACCACGGCGGCATCATCTTCATCGACTTGCGCGACCGGGAGGGTCTGCTGCAGATCGTCTTCGACCCGGACTCCCCGGGGCTCTTCAAGGACGCCGAGCGGCTGCGCAACGAGTTCGTCGTGCGCATCAAGGGCCGCGTCCGCGCCCGTCCCGAAGGCACCGTGAACACCCATCTCGCCTCGGGCCGGGTGGAGCTGCTCGCCGGCGAGCTCGAGCTGCTCAACCGCTGCGAGCCCCTGCCGTTCCAGCTCGATGAGACGGTGGGCGAGGAGGTGCGCCTGCGCTACCGCTACCTCGATCTGCGCCGCGAGGTGATGAGCCGGCGGCTGCGGCTGCGCCACCGCATCACCCGCGCCATGCGCGCCTATCTCGACGAGCACGGCTTCATCGACCTCGAGACGCCGATGCTCACCAAGGCGACCCCCGAGGGGGCGCGCGATTACCTGGTGCCGAGCCGTACCCATCCGGGCAAGTTCTTCGCGCTGCCGCAGTCGCCGCAGATCTTCAAACAGCTGCTGATGGTGGCCGGCTTCGACCGCTATTACCAGATCGTGCGCTGCTTCCGCGACGAGGACCTGCGCGCCGACCGGCAGCCGGAGTTCACGCAGCTCGACATCGAGACCTCCTTCCTCACGCAGGAGGAGATCATGACGCTCATGGAAGGGCTGGCGCGGCATCTGTTCCGGGAGGTGCTCGGCGAGGCGCTGCCCGATCCCTTCCCGCGCATCACCTTCGCCGAGGCGATGCGCCGCTATGGCTCGGACAAGCCGGATCTGCGCATCGCGCTCGAGCTCACCGACCTCGCCGACCTGGTGCGCAACTGCGACTTCAAGGTGTTCTCGGCTCCGGCGAACGATCCCAAGGGCCGCGTGGCGGCACTGCGCGTGCCGGGCGCAGGCGACATGACACGGTCGCAGATCGATGCCTACACCGAATACGTGGCGCGCTTCGGGGCCAGGGGCCTGGCCTACATCAAGGTGAACGATCGCGCCCGCGGGCGGGACGGCCTGCAGTCGCCCATCGTCAAGTTCCTGAGCGATCAGGCGCTCGCCGGGCTCCTCGAGCGCACCGGGGCGAAGGACAACGACCTCATCTTCTTCGGTGCGGACACGGCCAAGGTGGTGTGCGATGCCCTCGGCGCGCTGCGCCTGAAGCTCGGTCAGGACCTCGGGATCGTTCAGACCGGCTGGCGGCCGCTGTGGGTGGTCGACTTTCCGATGTTCGAATGGGATGCCGAGGAGCGGCGCTGGCTCGCCATGCACCATCCCTTCACCTCGCCGAGGGAGAGCGATCCGGCGGCGCTGCGCGCCGACCCGGCCAACGCCCTCGCCAAGGCCTATGACCTGGTGCTCAACGGCTCGGAGATCGGCGGCGGCTCGGTGCGTATCCATCGCGAGGAGATGCAGTCGACGGTGTTCGATCTGCTCGGCATCGAGGCCGAGGAGGCGCGCAGGAAGTTTGGCTTCCTGCTCGATGCGCTGAAGTTCGGCGCCCCGCCCCACGGGGGCATCGCCTTCGGGCTCGACCGGCTCGCCATGCTCATGACCGGCGCCGACAGCATCCGCGAGGTCATCGCGTTCCCCAAGACGCAGACCGCGGCGGACCCGCTCACGGATGCGCCGACCGAGGTCGGCGAGGCCCAGCTGAGGGAGCTGCACATCCGGGTGCGCACGCCGCCGCAGGTGTGATGTCTCAATGGCCCGGAGCCTCGGCCGGAAGGGTTTGCCCGGGACGCGGTGAGCGCTTTCCCCGGGGCCTCGCGGAAAAACATCCCGTTTTCCCGTGCCTCGGGAATCGCCCTCCCGGAGGCCGCCTCGGGCTTCAGGGTATATGACTGATGAGCGCCGGACAGCACGTCATCTACGTCCACGGCCTCTGGATGTCCGGAGGCGAGGGCCTGTTGCTGCGCCACCGGCTCTCGCGCGAGCTCGGTTGCCCGGTGCACGCGTTTTCCTACAACGCCGTGGCGCACGGAATGGAGCAGATCGCCGCGCAGCTCGAGGACTTCGTGCTAGGGCTCGACCCGGCAACGGTGCACTTCGTCGGGCACAGTCTCGGCGGCCTGGTCATCTACCGCTTCCTCGAGCGCTTTCAGCGCCAGCCGCCGGGCCGGGTGGTGTTCCTGGGCTCGCCGTGCGTGGCGAGCAAGGCGGCGGTGCAGGCGGGGCATTCCCGTTTCATGACCGCGCTCATGGGCCGCCCGGTGGCCGAGGAGCTGTTGAGGCCGCGCGAGCG
This sequence comes from Pseudomonadota bacterium, assembly GCA_021792755.1. GTDB lineage: Bacteria > Pseudomonadota > Gammaproteobacteria > Steroidobacterales > Steroidobacteraceae > 13-2-20CM-66-19. The sequence goes on along the minus strand of JAJYUA010000014.1, from coordinate 1,029 downwards.
GCGCTGGAGCTTCGGCCGGCCGCTCGGGATCATCGCCGGCTCGTACTCGTTCGGGTTCGGACAGTTCCTGGCGGGATTCGAAGAGGACAGCGACGGCACGGTGGCGGTGAGCGAGACTCGCCTGCCGGGAGCCACGGATCACATCGTGCTGCCCGTCAGCCACCTCGGCATGTTGGTCTCGGCGCGGGTGGCGCAGGAGACGGGGTTGTTTCTCGCGAACGGGCGGTTCTCGTTGCGGTGAGATCCCGGCTGATCGTGAATCATCCGGCGGCGTGACGCTCCCCGAGCTCGGGTCATTCCTGCGCCTTGCGCGTCGCGCGCCTCGGATTCGACGTGCTCGGCGTAGATATCAGCAGGACCTTCGTCGATCTGCGGCGCGACGCCTCGCTGCCCGAGATCAGGCGTTTCGTGGACACGCTCGGCGTGGGCCCCCTCAACCGGGCCGTCATGATGGCGACGTTCCGCTGGATGCTCCTGAAGCGCGCGTACACGGTCGATCAGATCCGCCGCATGGCGGCGGAGGCAGGCTGGAGGCAGGTCCGCATCGAGGTCCAGGCCATCGGCTTCGAGGCCTGGATGCGCCGATAGCGCGGTACTACGGCTTTCTGTCGCGACCGTATCTTGCGCGCCAGTCGTCGACCGCGCGGCGGCACATCTTCTCCGTGTCATTGGGTGGCTGCTGAGCACGTGGCTTGAGCCGTCCTTCGACGGCGGCTTTTTGGCGCTACTCGAGCGACATTCCGGCGGTCGAGCGAGGCGCCGGGGCATCGTGAAAGCCTCTTTTCGGCATGGGCGGTGGCGGGAATCGGCCCATTTTGAGGTTCCAGTAGGCCCATGAGCGCGGATCGATGATTCCCGGTGGCGCATGATCGAGTGCCTGCCGGAACTCCTCGTCAGAGACATACCGCCGCAACACCCGCATATCCTCGTGCCGAGCGTAGGTCATCGCATAGGCCATGAATCGGATCGGGTCCGCGAGTGCCCTTTGCGGCTCCTCGAACCATATGACTCGCCGTGATATCTCCAGAG
>JAJYUA010000056.1 GCA_021792755.1 Pseudomonadota bacterium | reverse complement strand
GGACCTCTGGCTCGGAACTAGTGTCACTCTGCAGGACACGGCCTTCGAGAACGATGCCACGACTGTCGGAATCGGCACGCTGTGCATGAGCGGCGATGGCGCAGGGCCGCTTCAGGCCCCCGACATCGCCACGGGCGACATCGTGCCCATCTGGTCTCAGACGGACGCGAACGCCGGCCGCAACCCCTGCCAGCCGAATGCAGACTACTACGACACCACGCAGTCCAACCCGACCGTCACGCTATCCGATTCCAACACACCATTCGTCGGTGTGGTGGCACAGGGCACGACGGCCGTCACCGGCACCCTGGGCGGTATCTCGCGGACCGATCAGGCGATCGTCATAACGCCCGGACAGTCGGTCACCGTGCAGGCGCAGGTGTTCGCAACTGCGGCTGTGCAGGACATGCCCGTCCGAGCCGGTGTGCTGTCCTACATCAGCGGGCTCGACACGGGAGGCTGCTCGTTCGGCTCGCCGGGCGGGGTGCAGCCCTGGGCGTGTTCCAGCGCGCCGCTCATCTCGGTCTCGGCGGTCAAGAACGTCACGCGACCGAACGCGAGCGGGGTCAACAACGGCGACATCATCGAGTTCACCGTCACGGCATCCAGCACGCCTTTCAAGGGCATGTACGTGATCGCCGTGATGCTCGGTAACGAGCAGGTCGCCACCCCGCTCGCGGTAACCAACGGCACCACCTGGCAGTAACCACAGAGCCGGGGCGGCGCGAGCCGCCTCGGCGGGAGACCCACATGAAACGCATCAGCCTCCTTCTCGCCGCCACGATCGCCGTCGCCGCCCTGGCGGGGTGCAGCTCGCCGACTGCCGCAAACAAGACCAACTTCGCCCGGGACATCAATGCATCCCTCGCGCGATCCTGCTTCGCGATCGAGCCCAGTACCGGCCTGTCCCTCGGAGAATCCTATCCGCTGACAGTCCCGTACGCTCAAAATTGGGCCAATGCTGCGCAGCAGGCCGCAGCCAAAGCGGCTGCGGAGGCAGGCAAGACCAACGAATTTGTCCAGCTCGACGCGCTGGTCAAAGCGGGCTTGCTGGCCCGGCGGGAGACGACGATCAAGGGTTACTTCGAAGGCGCAAGGATCGTCTACGGTCAGGAGCCAGCCAGAGTCTACTCGCTGACCGCTGTCGGGAGGAAATATCTGGAACGAGCAGCCGGCGGGTCTCTCGCGTTTTGCGCAGGCCATGAGACCGTCGATCACGTGCTCCGATATACCACGCCGACCGCCGAGGAGGGGATGACGGTTTCTACGGTCCTGTACACCTACCACATCACGGGTGTTCCGGCGTGGGCTCGTAGTCCCGCTGTACGTTCGGCGTTTCCCGCGTTGGCGCACGATCTCGCGGCCCCGCATGAGAACAGCGCCATGCTCGTGTCGCAGGACAATGGTTGGCGCGTGATCCAGTAGGGCAGAGAAGTGCCGGGCCGCTTGCCCGCCGGCCCGGCGTCCTATCCCGGTGCGCGGGAATTGCGGACTGATGGTGTGTCGGGCATATCCCGCGAAGCGGGAATTGAGGGAGAGGGAGAGTGAGCACGAGTCCATACCAGATACTCCGCCGAGGCTGCACCTTGCGGGACCAGCGAAGCGCGCGGGCACTGCTGAACCCGATGGATCGCATCGCGTTGCAACACGAGCACCTGCTGATCGACCTGGAGCGCGCCCAGGCGCGCAAACGCGCCTGGCAGGTTGATGAGGAAGAGTACGAGCAGGCGGCGCGAGAGGCCGAGAAGGTGTCCCCGGACCCGTCCGCGACGGGCGCAGGGGCGGCAGCCGACGAGGCCGTCAAGCCGGCGTCCACCGTCGCCGTATCGGTCACTGTGATCCCCGCCGATGCGGACAACCAGGTACGGGTGTTTGACGCCTACGAGCTCCATGAAGTGGAGGAATCCATCAAGGGATTGAAAGACCACGACCAGGAGCGGGTGAAACTCGCACTCGCGCGCGCCGCCCGCAACGGCGGCTATCGGCCTGTGCCGTGGTCCGCCAGCCGGGATCCGTTTGCAGTGTTCGGTTCCAAACTCGCCAATTTCGCCGAGGTGATCGAGCATCTACAGGTTCAGTGGACCTGCGCTACGCGGGCGGAACATCCGGCCGATGCACGTATCGACCCGGTCCTGCTCCTCGGGCCACCGGGCGTGGGCAAGACCTACTTTGCCCGCGCGCTGGCGGAGGCCATCGGGACACGGATGGAGGTGTACTCCGCGGGCACCGCGCAAGATGCATTCCAGCTCTGCGGCACGGATGCGGGGTGGTCGAACGCCCGTACCGGACTGGTGTTTGACCTGCTCGCCCGCGGCGACTCCGCCGCGCCCGTGCTGGTCGTGGACGAACTGGACAAGATCCCGGCGTACTCGGTGGGCCGCCGAGACACGCCGATCAACACGCTGCTCGATCTGCTCGAGCCGCTCTCCGCGCGCCGATATCGGGAACTCTCGCTTCCGGTGCACATGAATGCGAGCCGAATGATCATTGTCTGCACGGCCAACGAGCGTGATGCGATTCCCGCACCGCTGCTGGCTCGGCTCACCGAGTTCACGATCGGTGCACCACGCATCGAGCAGCGGCGCCTGATCCTGGAAGAGGAATTCTGGCGGCTGTATGAAGGCCATCGCTGTGACACGGGATTGAAGCTGGACGATTCCACTGCGCAGCGCCTGATCGAGACCGAGGCCCTCGACGTGCGTACCATGCTGCGCATGCTCCGGGTCGGCTTCGCGCGCGCGCTCGCAGCCGGGTCCGACCGCGTGCTGCTCCCTGAGCCGCCGGCCGGTGGAGGCCGGCGGCGGATCGGATTCATCTGAGGCAAGAGTATGAGTATGACCCCCAACATTGAGGAACCCGTCTGGCCGCGCCTCTACGTCTGGACCGCTGACGGACAGTGGTGGGCCGCTGTCGTCGATGAAACTGGACGCTGGCTGTGGAGCGCCAAGGAAGCCGTGCCCGAACTCCTCGGCCGGGAAGGTATGATCGCAGCCGCGCGGAGCGCGGGATACGTTGGCCTGCCGATCATCGAGGCGCGGCACCTCCGGGACGTTCCGCGCCGGCCGAACGCCTCAAACTGACAAACACGGAGGGGTGGCAGAGCGGTCTATTGCGCCGAGCCTGAACCTCGGTAGCCGCCTCCGGCGGCTCGTGGGTCCGAATCCCACCCCCTCCGCCATCAACCGTTAAACCGAATCCTTGACTACAAGGAAGTCGCTAAGGGGCCGCGCAGTCTTCCGAGAATTACACTGAAGGCACGCAGTCTTGAGATTCTCGGCGCTATTGTCGCCACCCTCACTCACTGGAGTGACATGGTCGAGTGTGGCAGTGAAGCGAGTTAACTGCTTTCCGCAGTAGGTGCAGTGATAGTTGTCTCGCT
>JAJYUA010000055.1 GCA_021792755.1 Pseudomonadota bacterium | reverse complement strand
CGCACGTGCCCGGAGTGTCATCACGCCTGGCTCGTGAGCGAGGACGGCAGCGCCTGCAAGCTCTGCGGCTGGGCACCGGCTCCGAGCGCCAAGGCGATCGCCGTGCAGGACGCTGCGCTCGCCGAGCTCGACGTCGACGGCGAGGAGACGGTCACCGCGCACTCGCCCGCGGCCGAGCAGTTCTTCCGCGAGGCGCTCGGCGATGCCGCCCGACGTGATCCGGTGAAGTGGGCAAGCACGCCCAACAAGTGCCGGGCCGCGGCGTGGCACGCGATGCGCGAGAAGTTCGGGCTGCCCGAGCAGAAGATCCCGAGCCGGTACTGGTCGATGCAGCCAGCGACCCCGAGTGCGCAGGTCGCCGGATGGCTCACCCATCGGCGCATCAAGTACGCCCGCGCACGCTCGAGGGTGGCGTGATGCTGCGCGCCGCTGACCTTCACGCGCAGCTCGGCCCCTCGTGGCCGGCGATCCTCGCGCAGCTCGGTATCCCCGAGGAGGCGCTGCGCCCGAAAAAGCCGGGCCCGTGCCCGGCCTGCGGGGGGCGCGATCGGTTCGTGTTCGACAATCGCAAGCTGCGTGGAGATTTCTTCTGCCGGGGCTGCGGTGCTGGGGACGGCTTCGCCCTCCTGATGCGCGTCTACGGGTGGGGATTCGCCGAAGCTCGGCGCCGCGTCATGGAGGCCGCCGGGCTCGACGGTCGCGACGAATCAACACCCCACCAAACCGCGCCTATTGCGCCAGGAGCGGCGCACGCACCGGAGCCTACCGTTGCCACCCCTCCGGCCCGTGTGCGCTCGCTGACGCGCTCCACGTGCGCCGTGGCCGATTGTCCCGATGCCGTCGAGTATCTGGGGACCCGCGGACTCTGGCCGCTGCCGCCCAACTGCGGGCTGCGTGCGCATGTCGCCGTCGATTATTTCGACCAGGGGCAGCGCGTCGGGAAGTTTGCCGCGCTGGTCGCCGAGGTGCGCGACCACGCCGGGGCGCTGGTGACGGCGCATGTCACATACCTGCGCGACGGCCGCAAGCTCGAGGGCCACGAGCCGCGCAAGTTACTCGGTCCGCTCACCGGTCGCGAGGGTTGTGCTGTACGCCTGATGCCAGCGGGCGAGCTGCTCGGAATCGCCGAGGGCCTTGAGACGGCGCTATCAGCCGCGGCGCTCGATGGCGTGCCCGTGTGGGCGGCGCTCAACACCTCCCTGCTCGGGAAATTCGAGCCGCCCGCCACCGTGCGCACGCTTCGGATCTACGCGGACCGCGATGAGCCGGGCCTGCTTGCCGCCGCCCACCTGATGGAGCGCCTGCAGGGCCGCGTCCGGGTCGAGCTCAAAACGCCCCCGGCGCCGGCAAAAGATTTCAACGACCTTCTGAGCCGCCACCGCGGCGAGGTGTCCCATGTCTGAGACTACCCAGAATCTCCCCGCCGTGACTGATGCCCGGCTGCCCGTCACCTACGAAGCTGCACAGACGGCGCTTGCCGAATGCTCCCGCGTCGACGAGTGCAAGGACTGGTCCGATAAGGCTGCCGCGCTCGCCAGCTACGCCCGCCAGGCCAAGGACAACACCCTGCACAACTTGGCGCTGCGCATCCAGGCGCGGGCGCAGCGGCGCATGGGGGAGCTGCTGAAGCAGATCCCCGAACAGCGCGGCGGCGATCGAGGCGGACCAACGGGCGGGCGCCCACCCATTGGTGAGACACGCACCCAAGCGGCCCGGGGTGCGGGCCTCTCGGACCATCAGCGCAAAACGGCGATGCGCGTCGTCAGCGTCCCCGAGCCGGCATTCACCGCCGCCGTCGAAAGCCCCGAACCGCCGACCGTGACCGAACTCGCGCGCATGGGCACCTCGAGCAAGCCGCCAGATCCCGAGCCGGAAGTGCAGCCGGCCCGTCCAGCGATCGCCTCCCGCGCGCTCGGACTCCTGCGCGAGCTGGCGGCCTTCTGTGGCACGAACGACGCCGCGGCGATAGCGCTGGCCTGCCACGACCCGGACATTGCCCGCGGGCACGTCGAGGAAATTGACCGCTGGCTCGATCGGTTCGTGACGCGGCTGCCGAGCGGCAAGGCCGTCCCATGAGCCGGCGTCTCGCGATCATCGATGGGCAGCGGTACGCGTTGGCTTACGCGCCGCCCAGCGCCGACCTGCAGGCGCTGGTGCTCGAACTTCAGGCCGAGAACCGCGAGCTACGCCGCCAGCTCGCCGACCGATCGGCGCAGCCGGAGGCGCTCAGCGAGCACAACCGGGCGCGCCAGGCTGGCGGTGAGCGGCTGCGCGAGGCGATCCGGGCCGTCCTGGGCTCTCACCACGGTGCCCGCCCCATGACACGCAAGGAAGTCCTGCGCGAGCTGTTGCGCTCGGGATGGTCGACCGAGGAAGTGCGCGAGCCGACCACCATCGGCTGGCACATGCGCGAAATCCGGCGCGAGCATGCCGCAGGCGTCAATGCCGCCGCGTTGACAGCGGAATGATTGAACAAGGCCCCGAGGCGTCTCAACATGACACGCATGGACACACCACAACAGCACCCGCGCCGTATGGCGCACCCGATCAACGAAGCGGCCGAGCTGCTGGCCGTGGATCGGCGCACCGTGTACCGAATGCTCGCCCGCGGCGAACTTCGCGCGGTTCGCGTCGGGGCACGGCAGCGCATCCCGGCCGACGAACTGGCGCGCCTCACCCGACCCGCCGAGGTAGCCGCATGAGCACCGAGAATCTGCCCCCCGATTTCGAGGCGCTTGCGCCCTCACCCGAGCCGGTCATTCACCTGACCCTGACGCCCGCGGACTGCGACCTCATCCTCGCGCAGCTCGGCATGGGCGTCTTCAATGAGGTCGCGCCGCTCATCGCCAAGATTCGCGCCCAGGGCTTGCCGCAGGCCGAGGCGTTTGGTGTGCTCAACTGGCTGGATGCTGCGCCGACCGACGGGCTCGTGCCGAATTGAAGGCGCCGTAAACATCGAGCCCGAAACGATGGCAGACACGAAGTTCAAGCCCGGCAATCCTGGGCGCCCCAAGGGGGCCGCCAACCGCTTCACCAAGCTGCGCGACGAGATGCTCGAGGCGTTCGACCGGCTGGGCGGCGTCGACGGCCTGGTCGAATGGGCGCGGAAGGATAGCGACAATCAAGGCGCCTTCTACGCGATGATCGCTCGAATGCTTCCGCGCCCGATCGAGGTCGCCAGCGAGGGGCGCCTCGAAATCATCATCGTGCCTCAAGGCACGCGGCCCCCCGGCGAACCGTCATGCAGCGAGGCAACCGAATGACCCCGACCAAACCCGCGCCCGGCACCGAGGCGCCCGTCGAGTTCACGATGCGCACCACGTCCGGCGATGAGCTGACCGTTGAAATCCACCGCCAGGGCGATCCGGCGCCGGATGACACCTGCACCGAGTCACTTGAGGAGTGGAACTGATGGCCGCCGCTGCACCCACCGCCCCCCGCGTACCCGCCGCGC
>JAJYUA010000013.1 GCA_021792755.1 Pseudomonadota bacterium | reverse complement strand
TCCACGCGGCTCGAGCGCGGCACGAGCACCAGGCGCACCGGGTGCTCGTGATCGGACTCATCGCGCACGTCCTCGATCATCGGCAGCTTCTTGGCGCGCATCTGCTCGGCGATCTGCTCCTGCACCCTGGTCGGGGAAACCTGGTGCGGGAAAGCGGTGATGACCACAGCGCCGTCCTCGACCTCGTAGGTCGCGCGCGCTTTGAAGGACCCGATGCCCGTCTCGTAGATTTCCTTCAGTTCCGAGCGCGGCGAGATGATCTCCGCGCCGGTGGGCAGATCCGGCCCCTTCACGTGCTTCATCAAAGCGGCCGTGCTCGATTCCGGCTCCTCCAGCAGCTGGATGCAGGCGTTGGCCACCTCCCGCAGATTGTGCGGCGGGATGTCGGTGGCCATCCCGACGGCGATGCCGGAGGTACCGTTGAGCAGCAGATTCGGCAGACGCGCCGGCAGGATCAGCGGCTCCTCGAGCGTGCCGTCGAAGTTCGCCGTCCAGTCGGCCGTCCCGTGCGCCAGCTCCCCGAGCAGCACTTCCGCATAGGCGGTGAGCTTCGCTTCGGTGTAGCGCATGGCGGCGAAGGACTTCGGGTCGTCCTGCGAGCCCCAGTTGCCCTGTCCGTCCACGATGGGGTAGCGGTACGCGAATGGCTGCGCCATCAGCACCATCGCCTCGTAACAGGCCGAATCGCCGTGCGGATGGAACTTGCCGATGACATCGCCCACGGTGCGAGCGGACTTCTTGTGCTTGGAGGCGGCCGAGAGGCCGAGCTCGCTCATCGCGTAGATGATGCGCCGCTGCACGGGCTTCAGCCCGTCGCCGATCGAGGGCAGCGCCCGATCGAGGATGACGTACATCGAGTAATCGAGGTACGCCTTCTCGGTGAAGGCGCGCAGCGGCTGGCGCTCGACGCCCTCGAAATTCAGTTCCTGCTCTTGCATGTCATGGCCTCCGGCCAGAATTCAACGGGAGCGTGCCGCACGGCCCCCGAACGTGCAGCGGCGCCGGCTCGGCCCATCCCCGGCCTCGCCCCTTCGGGGCCGGCACATGGGGGCGCGATTCGCGGCCGGCGAATTGCGCGCGCCGAGGAGAGCCGCCTCATACCTGCACTTCGGCGAGATTGCCCTTCTTCTCCAGCCACTCGCGCCGGTCGGCGGCGCGCTTCTTGGCAAGCAGCATGTCCATCAGCTTGTCGGTCTCGTCCTCACCCTCGACGGTGAGCTGCACCAGGCGGCGGGTGCGCGGATCGATGGTGGTCTCGCGCAGCTGCCCCGGGTTCATCTCTCCCAGGCCCTTGAAGCGGGTCACCGTGGGCTTGGCGCGGGGGTTGTCCTTCTCGATGCGCTTGAGGATCTGATCGCGCTCGCCGTCATCGAGCGCGTAGTGCACCTGTTTGCCGGCATCGATGCGATACAGCGGCGGCATGGCCACGTATACGTGACCGTTGGTCACCAACGGGCGAAAGTGGCGCAGGAACAGCGCGCACAGCAGCGTCGCGATGTGCTGCCCGTCGGAATCGGCGTCCGCGAGGATGCAGATCTTGTGGTAGCGCAGCTGGCTGAGGTCGTGCGCGCCCGGGTCCACGCCGAGCGCCACGCTGATGTCGTGCACCTCCTGCGAGGCGCCGATCTGCCCGGGCTCGAGCTCCCAGGTGTTCAGAATCTTGCCGCGCAGCGGCATGATGGCCTGAAAATCCTTGTCGCGCGCCTGCTTGGCCGAGCCGCCCGCCGAGTCCCCTTCCACCAGAAACAGCTCCGAGCGGCGCGGGTCCTGGCTCGCGCAATCGGCAAGCTTTCCCGGCAGCGCCGGTCCGCCCGCGATGCGCTTGCGCACCACCCGCTGGGCGGCCTTGGCGCGCTCCTGGGCGTTGGCGATGGCGAACTGGGCGATCCGCTCGCCGGCGTCCGGATGGCGGTTCAGCCACAGCGCCATGGAGTCGCGCACGAAGGACTCCACCGTCCCGGCGGCGTCGCGCGAGGCGAGCCGCTCCTTCATCTGACCGGCGAACTGCGGCTCGTGGATCTTCACCGACAATACGAAGTTCGCCTTGTCCCAGACATCTTCCGCGGCGAGCTTGATGCCGCGCGGCACGAGATTGCGGAACTCGCAGAACTCGCGCACCGCCTGCGCGACGCCGGAGCGCAGACCGTTGACGTGCGTGCCGCCCTCGGGCGTCGGAATCAGGTTGACGTAGCTCTCCCCGAGGGCGGTCTCGGCCCCCGGCGCCCACACGAGCGCGTAGCTCACCGCATCGCTCTCGGCCTCGCGGGCGGCGGTGATCGGCTCGTTGGGCAGCCGCTCGCTGTCGGCGAGCTCCTCGAGCAGGTACGCGCCGAGATCGCCGGTGTAGAACCACTCGTCCTTCTCGCCGGTCGCCTCGTTGGTGAAGGTGATGCGCAGCCCCGCGCAGAGCACGGCTTTGGCCTTGAGCGTGTGTTTGAGCTGAGGCACCGAGAACTTCTCGGTGTCGAAGAACTGCGGGTCCGGCCAGAAGCGCACCGTGGTGCCGGAGTTGCGCTGGCCGACCGTGCCCACCACCGCGAGCTTCGAGTGCACCTTGCCGTCCTTGAAGCTGATGTTGTATTCCTTGCCGCCTCGCCTGACCCGGCAATCGAGATGCTTCGAGAGCGCGTTCACCACCGAGACCCCGACGCCGTGCAGGCCGCCGGAGAACCTGTAGGTCTTGTCGGAGAACTTGCCGCCGGCGTGCAGCCGGGTGAGGATCAGCTCGACGCCGCTCACCTTCTCCTTGGGGTGGATGTCGACCGGCATGCCACGGCCATCGTCGGCCACCTGCAGCGAGCCGTCCTTGTAGAGCGTCACGTCGATCTGCTTGCAATACCCGGCGATCGCCTCATCGACGCTGTTGTCGATGACCTCGTGGGCCAGGTGATTGGGCCGCGAGATGTGGGTGTACATGCCCGGGCGGCGCCGTACGGGCTCGAGGCCGCTCAGGACCTCGATGTCGGAGGCGGTATAGGAAGTGCTCATCGTCTGGGTCGAAGATCTCGCGCTGGCCGCCCAGGGCTGCTCGGCCCGGGGCTCGAAGCGGCGAATCTTACCCGGTTTTGCTTTCGAGCCAGTCCAGATCTGCCAGCAGAGCGGTCTTGACCGGCTCGGGCACCGGGTCCACCCAATGGCGGTAGTGCTCGTGATCCACCCCGGCGGCGAGCACCGCCCCCGAGCGCAGAGCGCCGATCATCTCAGGGGCGAGCTCGAAGCGCAGAAAGTGCACCGCGGAGGTCTTCTCCGCGTTCTGCCGCTCCATGTCCTCGTCGGCGATCGCGTAGGCCGGCGCGTGCCCCCGCACCTCGACCCAGCACCGGCGCTCGACCGCCTGCAGCTGCGCCAGCTGCCGCTGTCGCTCGGCCACCTCGGCAAACTCGATGAGCAGCGTCGCTTTCCAGTTGCTGCCGTCGGGAATCAGCGGATTGTAGACCTCGAGCTCCTCGCGGATGCCCTCGGGCTCGAAGATGCGCTCGGCGCGCAGCATCTCCTGGATCTGGTACTGGATGGTGAGACGATCCTCGAAGCACCAGGTCATGTTGGGTCCCACCGCGAGGCGGCGATGGCGCTTGTGCCCGAGCACCCGGGCGCGAAATGCCTCGCGCTCGCGGGCGTACTGCTCGAGGCTCATCAGGTCTTTGGCGGTCAGCTTCTGCACGGCGCTCTCCTTAACAATCCGGCGGCGCTCACAGCCCGTAGGCGAGCCGCAGCAGCCGCAGAGGATGCTCGGGCTCGCGCCCGCCCTGCAGGCCGCTTTCGATCTGGTGTCCGGCCATCGGGCAATCGCTGCTGTAGTGATCGGCGCCACCGCTGCCGATGCGCTCGGCCACCGGGCGGCCGATCCTCACCGAGGCGTCGCGAAACTCCTTCTTCACGCCATAGGTGCCGTCGTGCCCCGAGCAGCGCTCGATGGCTTCGACCGTGGTGTCGGGGATCAGCCGCAGCACCTCGCGCGTCTTCAGGCCGATGTTCTGAACCCGCAGATGACAAGGCACGTGATAGCTCACCTTGCCGAGCGAGGTCTTGAAGTCGGTGCGCAGCAGCCCTGCGCGATGGCGCAGCATCAGGTATTCGAACGGGTCGAAGATCCCTCGGGCGACGCGCCGCACGTCGGGCTCATCCGCAAACAGCAGCGGCAGCTCCTGCTTGAACATCAGCACGCAGGAAGGGATCGGCGCGACGATGTCGTAGCCGGCATCGATCGCGCCGATCAGTTGCGCAATGTTGTGGTCCTTGAGCCGGCCGACGCCTTCGAGGTCGCCGAGCTCGAGCCGGGGCATGCCGCAGCAGCGCTCCTGCTGAAGCAGCGCGACCGGGATGCCGTTGTGCTCGAATACGGCGGCGAGATCCTCGTCGAGCTCCGGCTCGTTGCGATTGCCGTAGCAGGTGGTGAACAGCGCCACCTTGCCCGTGGTCTCGGCAGTGGCGGTCACGGCCGCCGCGGCCCGGGGCGCCGCGACGGTCCCCAGGCGGCGCAGGCGCTTGCGCGCGGTGCGCGAATGATACCTCGGCAACGGGGCCGTGGCGTCCACGCCCAGCGCTCTTTCCAGCAACGCGCGGCCGGGCTTGGAACGGTTGACGGCGTTGACGATCTGCGCGACCACGGGTATGCCCGCGATGCTGCCGACCGTGTCCGTCGCAGCCAGGGCGCGGTTGCGCAAGCTGATGCCCTCCTTGCGGGTCCGCACCGCCTTGGCGCGCAACATCAGGTGCGGGAAATCCACGCTCCACGGGTGCGGCGGAACGTAGGGGCACTTCGTCATGAAGCACATGTCGCAGAGATAGCAGTGGTCGACGACCTGCCAGTAGACTTTCTTCTCTACCGCTTCGAGCTCGCCGGTTGCCGTGGCGTCGATCGCGTCGAACAGCGTCGGGAAGGCGTTGCAGAGGCTGAAGCAGCGCCGGCAGCCCTGGCAGATCTCGAACACGCGCGTGAGCTCCTTCTCCAGCGCCGCCTCGTCATGGAAGGCCGCCGAGCGCCAATCGATGCGGTGGCGCGTGGGCGCCTCGAGGCTGCCCTCACGGGCGGGGGTGCCGGGTACGCTCGAGTCTGCAGAGGTGCTCATGGCGAGGTCGCAATCCAATCGTGTCAAACGGCCCTCGGACCCGCCGCTCGCATCCGTCGGCGGGTGCCGCCCGCCGCTGCGCTCGCGCGCAAGGCGCGGCGGGGTGTCATGCGCTCGTTCCCTGAGGCTGTGCGTATCGCAAAGACCGGCCCCTCGCAGCCCCTGTCCGCCGGCCCTTGCGCCTTCGCGGCTGCGGGTCGCGCAGCGCGTCCCTCGGCCTCGTCCCTGCCGCACCGCGTCCGTGCCGGATGGCCGGGCAGGGTTTCGGGGACTCGCCCGTGCGAGAGGGGCGCGGCTCCGTATCCGAAGCCGCGCCCGGCGCCTTACAGATTATCCAGCGCCTTCTGGAAGCGATTGGCGTGCGAGCGTTCGGCCTTGGCGAGCGTCTCGAACCAATCGGCGATCTCGCCGAACCCCTCCTCGCGCGCCGTCTTGGCCATGCCCGGGTACATGTCGGTGTACTCGTGGGTCTCGCCTGCGATCGCCGCCTTCAGATTGAGCTTGGTGTCGCCGATCGGCAGCCCCGTGGCCGGATCGCCCACGGCCTCGAGGTACTCGAGGTGCCCATGCGCATGACCCGTCTCCCCTTCGGCCGTGGAGCGGAACACCGACGAGACATCGTTGAAACCCTCTACGTCCGCCTTGGAGGCGAAATACAGGTACCGGCGATTGGCCTGGGACTCTCCCGAGAATGCGTCCTTCAGGTTCCGCTCGGTCTTGCTGCCTTTGAGATTCATGCCACTCTCCGATTTAGACTGGTTCTAACCACGTGCACGACTTTAAGCTCATGCTCGCAACCCGTCAACGGTAATTGAGCGTATTGCGCGCTTGCGCGGAAGGCCTCAAACTCAAGCCGCTTTGCCGGCGCTTCGCGCCAGTGCGTGTACGAGGCTCGCTCGGTGGGCCCTTGAACCGGCCGCAGGTCGTGAGGAGTATCTTGGCTGAAGACCCACAGCCCCCCGAGTTCGAGCGAGCGCTTGCGGAACTCGAGTCCCTGGTCGAGCGGCTCGAGCGCGGCGATCTGCCCCTCGAGGAGGCGCTGAGCACTTTCGAGCGGGGAGTGGATCTCACGCGACGCTGCCAGAATTCGCTCAAGGCGGCGCAGCAGCGGGTGGAAATCCTTCTGAAGCGCAATGGCCGGCCGCAAACCGAGCCCTTCGCCGTCGCTGAAGGACCCGAGCCTGCCGTCACCGCTCCGCCGTAACAGACCCGAGCCCTTTGTTGCTGACGCACAACAGAAGGGATCGTCACTCTCCTTGCAGTGTACACTGGCTCCGATGAGCGACTCCAACACCTATCCCCTGCTCGAGACCATCGATTCCCCGGCCGACCTGCGCAAGCTCCCGGAGACGCGGCTGCCGGCCCTGGCGAAGGAGCTGCGGCAGTTCCTCATCCAGACCGTCAGCACGCGGGGCGGGCATTTTGCCGCCGGCCTCGGCACGGTGGAGCTGACGATCGCCCTGCATTATGTGTTCGACACGCCCCATGACCGGCTGGTCTGGGACGTCGGCCACCAAGCCTATCCCCACAAGGTGCTCACGGGCCGGCGCGACCGGCTTCACACCATCAAGCAGCACGGCGGCCTCGCGCCGTTTCCCAACCGCGCCGAGAGCGAGTACGACACCTTCGGCGTCGGCCACTCCAGCACCTCCATCAGCGCCGCGCTGGGAATGGCCATCGCCGCGGCGCACCAGGGCTCCGAACGCCGCGTGGTGGCCGTCATCGGCGACGGCGCCATGACCGCCGGCATGGCGTTCGAGGCGCTGAATCACGCGGGCTCGCTGCCGACGGATCTGCTCGTGATCCTCAACGACAATGACATGTCGATCTCGGAGAACGTCGGGGCGCTCTCGAACTACTTCGCCTCGGCGCTCTCGGGGCGCCTGTACGCGCATTTGCGCGAGGGCGGCAAGAAAGTCCTGCGCCAGATGCCCACCGTGTGGGAGCTCGCGCGCCGCTCCGAGGAGCATCTCAAAGGCATGGTGCTGCCCGGAACATTGTTCGAAGAGCTGGGCTTCAACTACATCGGGCCCCTGGACGGCCACGACGTGCGCGCGCTCGTTGGCACGCTGCGCAACGTACGCAAACTGCGCGGCCCGCAATTCCTGCACGTGGTGACGCGCAAGGGCAAGGGCTACGCCCCTGCCGAGGCCGACCCGATCAAGTGGCACGGTCCGGGTCCGTTCGATCCGGCGAGCGGCACCATCTTCAAGGGCGCCCCCTCCGGCCCCGCCTATTCGAAGATCTTCGGCCAGTGGCTGTGCGAGATCGCAGAGCAGGATCCGCGCATCATCGGCATCACCCCGGCGATGCGCGAGGGCTCGGACCTGGTCGAGTTCTCCAAGCGCTTCCCGGACCGCTACTTCGATGTCGCCATCGCCGAGCAGCACGCCGTGACGCTCGCCGCGGGCCTGGCGGCCGAGGGGCTGAGGCCGGTCGTCGCGATCTACTCGACCTTCCTGCAGCGCGCCTACGATCAGCTGATCCACGACGTGGCGCTGCAGAACCTGCCGGTGGTATTCGCCATCGACCGGGCGGGACTGGTCGGCTCGGATGGCGCGACTCACCAGGGCAGCTACGATCTGTCGTATCTGCGCTGCGTCCCGAACATGCTCATCATGGCGCCGGCCGACGAGAACGAATGCCGCCAGATGCTCTACACCGCCACCACGGTGGACGGACCGGCCGCGGTGCGCTATCCCCGAGGCAGCGGCCCGGGCGTGGCGCTCGAGAAGGAATTCAACGCGCTGCCGATCGGCAAAGCGCAGATCCGGCGCGAGGGGCGCAGCGGCCTGGCGCTGCTCGCCTTCGGGCCCATGCTGGAAAGCGCGCTGCGCATCGGCGAGCGGCTGGATGCCACGGTCGTCAACATGCGCTTCGTGAAACCCCTCGACGAGTCGCTCGTGATCGAGCTGGCCGCCCGGCATCGGGCCCTCGTCACGCTGGAGGAGAACTCCGTCGCCGGCGGGGCGGGCTCGGCCATCGCCGAGGTGCTCTGCGCCGAGGGGTTGACGCCGTCGCTGCTGCAGATCGGCATTCCGGACCGATTCATCGAGCACGGCTCGCGCGAGTCCTGCCTCGCCGCCGCGGGTCTCGACACCGCCAGTCTCACCGCAACGGTCGAGCACTGGTGGGGCTTGCAGGTCCGCGATCGCATCCGCTCGGTCGGCAGCGCCTAGCCTGCGCGGATCCGACCGGCCGCGGGCTCGGTTAAACGGATGTAAGCTCATTCCCCCGTTCGATATAGGTGATCCGCCCCGCAATCCTGTAGCCTTAGCGCCATGAGCTCCTCTTCCAGCACGGCCAAGACGGCGCGCACGGTTCTCGCCGAAGTCGAGGACGTGCAGGCGCGCTCCGACACCCGCCATCTGCCGATCAACCGGGTCGGCATCAAGAACATCAGCCATCCCGTGCGGGTGAAAGACCGCTCGGCGGGCGAACAGCACACCATCGCGACGTTCAACATGTACGTCAGCCTCCCCCATAACTTCAAGGGGACGCACATGTCGCGCTTCGTCGAGATCCTGCACGCCGAGCGTGAGATCTCCGTCGAGTCGTTCCGCGGCATGCTCGAGAGCATGACCGGGCGGCTCGAGGCGGACGCCGGCCACATCGAGATGACCTTCCCGTTCTTCATCATGAAGCGCGCGCCGATCACGGGCGTGGAAAGCCTCATGGACTACCAGGCCAGCCTGACCGGCGAGCGGCGCGACGGCCACACGGACATGTGGATCCGGGTCGTGGTGCCGGTGACCAGCCTCTGCCCCTGCTCGAAGAAAATCTCCTCCTACGGGGCCCACAACCAGCGGTCACACGTGACGATCACGGCCAAGCTCCGCCACCACATCTGGATCGAGGAACTCATCGAGATCGCCGAGAGCGAGGCCTCTTGCGAGCTGTATGGCATCCTCAAGCGCCCCGACGAGAAATACGTCACCGAGCGCGCCTACGATAATCCGAAGTTCGTCGAGGACATGGTGCGCGACGTCGCGACGCGGCTCAATGCCGACGATCGGATCGCCGCCTACGTGGTGGAATCGGAAAACTTCGAGTCCATTCATAACCATTCCGCGTACGCGCTCATCGAGCGCGACAAGAGCGCCTAACCGGCGGCCAACGGAAAGTCCATCACCGCGCGCAAGCCCGGCTCATTGCTCTCGAGCTTGAGCTCGGCGCGATGCAGCCGGGCGATGGCCGATACGAGCGACAGACCCAGCCCGCCGCCCTCCCCGCCGGCCCGGTGACCGACACGCGCAAACGGCTCTCCGGCCCGCGCGCGCTGCGCAGGCGGCATGCCCGGACCGTTGTCGCTGACGGTCAGTCGCGCCAGTGCGCCCCGCCGATGCACGTCGACCTCGATCCGACCGCCCGCCGGCGCGAACTTCAAGGCGTTCTCCACCAGGTTGGTGATGAGCTGCGCGAGCAGCTGCCGATTGCCCTCGACGGTGACGCCCGGCTCGGTGCGCCCGGCGAGCGTCTGACCCTGTTCGCGCGCCACCGGCTCGAACAGCTCCACCAGCTCGCCGGCAAGCTCCGAGAGGTCCACGGGCAGCACTGCGGCGAGCGGCGCGCCCGACTCGGCCAGTGCGATCTGCAACAGGGTCGCGAGCGTACGCTGCAGGCGGTCGACCTCCTTCAGCGACGCCTCCATCGGCTCGCGCACGGCCGGCGCGAGGCCGGGCAGGCGCAGCGCCGCATCCATCCGCGCCCGCAGCCGGTGCAGGGGCGCGCGCAGATCGTGCGCCACGCTGTCGAAGGTCGCACGCAGCGTGCGTGTCTGCTCCTCCAGCCTGTCGAGCACGCGGTTGACCGACATGGCCAGCGCATCGAACTCGTCGCTCGCCCCACCGACCGGCAGGCGGTGCCCGAGCTCCCCCGCCATGATCCGCACGCAGGTGTCCGTGACCCCGCTCACCCGTCTCGTCAGACGGAAGCTGAAGGCGAAACCGGTCACGGCGGCCCCCAGCACCGACAGGCCGATTCCCCACAGCGTGGCGGTCCGAAACGTCCTCGAGTAGCGCCGATCCTGCGACATGTCGGTACCGACGAGCAGCCAGTCGCCGTTTGGCAGCCGGCGCACCGCGGCCCGCACCGGATGCACCGAGCGCGGCCCGGACTCGATGGACTCGATGCGAAACTCGCTCCAGCGCCTGGGCGGGGCTCCGTCAAACGGCCAGTTGGTGACATTGCCCGCGAGCCGGTTGAACGTGGGGCTCGCCAGCATGTACACCGCGCCGATCCGGCCCCAGCTGTCGATGCGCACGTTGATCTCCCGGGTCACCCCCGGCAGGCCTCGCAGGACGTACTGGTTCTCGAGGCTGTCGAGCTCGGTGTCGATGATCAGATCGGTGTTGCCCCGGATGATGCGCTGAGTGAGCAGGTAGGTGCTGGCCAGCGTCAATCCCACCGCCACTGTGACCAGCAAGGTGTAGCCCATCGACATGCGAAACGCCGTGGTGTGAAGGAGGTTCCTCCCCCACGCCTTGCTCATGGCTCCTCCCCCAGCACGTACCCCGAGCCGCGCACCGTGTGGATGAGGGGGCGGTCCGAGCCGCGGTCGATCGCCTGGCGCAGCCGGCTGATGTGCACATCGACCAGGTTGCTCTGGGGGTCGAAATGCAGGTCCCACACCCCCTCGAGCAGCATGGTGCGGGTGATCACCTGCCCGGCCCGACGCATCAGGAACTCGAGCAGCTTCTGCTCGCGCGAGGTGAGCACGATCTCCCGTGCGCCGCGGGTGACGCGCCGCTTGAGCAGATCGAACTGCAGGTCCGCCACCTTCAGGCAGGTCGCCCCGGCGCCGCTCGCATGGCGGCGCAGCAGCGCCTCGATGCGCGCCAGCAGCTCATCGAAGGCGAAGGGCTTGGTGAGGTAATCATCACCGCCGGCCTTCAAGCCTCGGATGCGGTCATCGACCGTGCCGAGCGCGCTCAGCACCAGCACCGGGGTGGTGAGGCCGGCCTCGCGCAGGTGTCGAATGATCGTCAGCCCATCGAGGTGCGGCAACATCCGGTCGGTGACGATCAGCTCGAATCTGCCGCCGAGGGCACGCGCCAGCCCGTCGCGACCGGAGGCGGCGTGGTCGACCGAATAGCCGCTCTCGCGAAGTCCCTTGACGAGAAACCTGGCCGCTTCGAGGTCGTCCTCTATGAGCAGGATGCGCACGGCGGGCAAGGGTACAGCAGCCGCAGCCTGCACGCAGGGGCGAGTAGCGCGGCCATTGCGGCGCGCCGCTCGCTACGCCCGGCGTGCGCCGCGATCCTCCCCGCGGCAGGCGCCCGGCTCCCCCGCTCGCCGGCGCGGGGCGCGCCGCCCGGGTCATTCGGCGCTTTGCAGCCGGCCGATCAGGGTGCGCAGAAACACGCGGATGAAGCGCAGCTGGCAGGAGATCGACACCTGCTCGAGCTGCGTGGCGCTCACCTTGAGCACCGTCACCGCGCTGGCGGCGCGGACCGTGGCGGTGCGTTTGGCCCCCGGGACGTAGCTCGCCTCACCGAAGCAGTCACCCGTGCCGAGCACGGCGATCCGCCGCCCGTGGCGCTCGACGACACAGTGGCCCGAGACCTGGATGTAGAACCGATCGTCGAGCTCCCCCTCCCGCACGATCTCCTCGCCTTCGGCATAGTGCTGCCAGGCGCTCGCCCGCAACACCTCGCGCACTTCGACGTGCGAGAACTCGTGGAAGAACTTCAGCCGCCGCAGCACTCCGAACTGCTCCTGAAGATCGATGCGGGTATTGCTCTGGCGCAGCCGCTGGTGCACCCGGGCGAGGTCGGCGGCGAGCTCCAGGCCGCTCCTCTGGCGCTTCGCCGGCTCCTTCTGCAGCGCCGCGACCACCACGGTCTCGAGCTCCTCGGACACCTCCCGGCGCAGCTTGTGGATGGGCGGCGGGGTGGCGTAGACGATCTGGTGCAGGAGCTTCTGCAGGTTGCCGGCGCGGAAGGGACGGGCACCGGTGAGCAGCTCGTACATGACCGCGCCGAGGGAGTAGATGTCCGAGCGCGCAGTGAGCTCCAGGCTCTGCACCTGCTCCGGGGACATGTAGGACGGACTGCCGGCAATGCCTTCGATCCGTGAGATATCCGCGTCCGAGACGAGCGCGATGCCGAAGTCGATGATGCGCACCTCCCCGTCCTGCGTCAGCAGGATGTTCGAGGGCTTGATGTCCCGATGGATCACGCCGCGCGTGTGCGCGTAGTGCAGCGCCTTGGCGCACTTGAAGACGATCTCGATGATGTCATCGAGAGGCAGCAGGTTGTCGGGGCGACAGTACGTCGCCAGCGTCCGGGCGTTGTGCACGTACTCCGTGACGATATAGCAGCGGCCGTTCTCCTCGCCGGCATCGAAGATGGGCAGCACGTAGGGATGCTGCAACATGCCCACGAGGTGCGCTTCGGAAAGGAACATCTTGCGCGCCGAGCGCAGGCGCTGAGCGTCCGCGCCGGCGTCCATGTTGTAGACCTTGATCGCGACGTCCCGCCCGTAGTAGGCATCGTGCGACAGGTAAACCACGCCGGTACTGCCGCGGCCCACCTCCTTGATCACCTCGTACTTGCCGATTCGCGCCGGGACAGCGCGCACGCGCTCTTCGGGAGAGACGGCCGATCTTGAGGCTTCAGACATGTCTCGCAGGCCATGACAGGGTGGGCCGCAGCATACGCTCGGCGCGAGCGGCGCAGCTGTGATACGCCCCTAGAATTGGCCGCGCCCGGCAAGCGGCGCGGTTTCACATAACGCCCTATCGGCCCGTGCCTGCGAAGTGATCGTATCCCGACGGGGGCAGTCTCACGGCCGCGCCATCGCGCACCAGATCGATGCCCGGCGCCTGCCGCAAGCTGCCGATGCGCCTGTAGCCCCAGCGCTCGGGCGGCATTTGCGCCAACAGCTGCGCGAGTTGCCCCGGGCCGACGCTGAAGCACAGCTCGTAATCATCGCCGCCGGTCAACGCGAGCTCATGGGCGCGCTCGGCGCCCGCCACCCGCACCAATGGCTCCGAGAGCGGCAGATCGGCATAGACGATCTCAGCGCCGCACCCGCTGGCCGCGGCGAGCTTGCCGGCATCCCCCAGCAGGCCGTCCGATACGTCGATGCACGCGCTCGCGTACTCACGCAGCCGCTCGCCCAGCTCCATCCGGGGGGTGGGAAACAGAAACCGCTCGCGCAGGTACTGCGTCCCGCCGGACTCAGGCCAGCGTCCCTGCTCGAGGGCGAGGCCCGCCGCCGCATCGCCGGGCGTCCCCGAGACGAACAGCGCATCCCCGGGTCTGCCGCCCGACCGCAGCATGGCCGAGCCCGACACATGGCCGAGAACCTGCACCGTGACACAGAGCGGCCCGCGCGTCGTATCCCCGCCCACCAGGGCGAGATTGTGAAGGCGGGCCAGCTTGGCGAAACCGGCGGCGAACTGCGACAGCCACCCCTCGTCGGCCTCGGGCAAGGTCAGGGCGAGCAGCGCCCAGGCGGCCCGCGCCCCCATGGCGGCCAGATCGCTCAGGTTGACGGCGAGCGCCCGATAGCCGATCGAGTCCGGCGGCGCGCCGTGCGGAAAGTGCACCCCGTCCACCAGGGTATCCATGGCCGCCACCAGGTGTTGTCCCGGCGGACACTCGAGCACGGCGGCATCATCGCCCACGCCGACACGCACGTCTTCCCGCGCGACGCCGCAGTGGCGGAAATACCGCTCGATCAAGCCGAACTCCGACAGCGACATGGCAGCGTGCCTCCAGCCTTTGAGCGGCCTCGCGCCCTCAGCGCTCCGCGGACCTGAGCTCGCGCGCCGCACGGTCCAATACCGCGTTGACGTATTTGTGGCCGTCGGTCGCGCCGAAGCGCTTGGTCAGCGAGACCGCTTCGTTGATCGCGACGCGGTACGGCACATCCGGGCGAGCGGAGAGCTCGTACAGGCCGATCAGCAGGACGGCATGCTCGATCGGATCGAGCTGTGCGGGGGGACGGTCGATCCAGGCAGCGAGCTGCGCATCGAGCGCCGCGTGCGAGCGCGAGATGGCCTCGAGCAGCTCGCGAAAATACTCCTGGTCGGCGCGCGGCATGTCCTCGGCGCCCGCGAACTCCTGCACCAGGTCCTGCCAGGGACATTCGTTGATCTGCCAGCGATACAGCGCCTGCAGCGCGAGCTTGCGCGTCACGGATCTCTGGCGCGAGAGCTGGCGAAGGGAGGGGTGCGCGCCCATCAGGGCCCGAGCCGCGCCATGAGAGCGGCCATCTCGAGCGCCGCCTCCATCGCCTCGCCTCCTTTGTTGCCGGCG
The DNA here is from genome assembly GCA_021792755.1 of Pseudomonadota bacterium. Lineage (GTDB taxonomy): Bacteria > Pseudomonadota > Gammaproteobacteria > Steroidobacterales > Steroidobacteraceae > 13-2-20CM-66-19. The sequence goes on along the minus strand of JAJYUA010000013.1, from coordinate 82,705 downwards.
CTCACCGCCGCGCGCTCGATCGCCTGCTCGACGGTGTCCACGGTGAGCACGCCGAAGATGACCGGCACGCCGGTCTCGAGGCCCGCCTGCTGCAGTCCCCGCGCGCACTCGCCCGCGACATACTCGAAGTGCGGCGTGCCGCCGCGAATCACGCAACCGAGCGCGATCACCGCATCGTAGCGGCCGCAGGCGGCGAGCTTGCGGGCGGCCACGGGCAGCTCGAAGGCGCCCGGAACGCGCGCGACCAGCAGGTCCGCCGCCGCCCCGCCCCGCTGCAGCCAGGCACTCGTCGCGCCCTTGAGGAGGCTCGAGACGATGAAATCGTTGAACCGTGCCGCGACGATCGCGACTTTGCGGGAACCGGCGGCAACCTCTCCTTCCACCACGCGCGGTGCGCTCAAGCATTCTCTCCAACGTAGCTGTGGATCTCCAGGCCGAAGGCGGCGATCCCGTGAATCTGCTTGGGGGCGGACAACACCCGCATGCGCTGGACACCCAGGTCCTTCAGGATCTGCGCGCCGATGCCGAAGGTCTTGAGCACCTCGCCATCGCGCCGTGCCGGCCGGGCGAGGCCGCCATCGGGTTCGGCCGGCAGCGACAGTCCGCGCACGGTGTCGAGCAAGTCCTCCGGAGACTCCCGGTCGCGCAGCAGCACGATCACGCCGCTGCCGGCGCTCGCGACCCGCTCCATGGCGGCGCGCAGGGTCCAGGCCAGGGGATCGGCCCGGATGCCGAGCAGATCGCGCAGCGGGTCCGCCACGTGCACCCGGACGAGCGGCGGCTCCCCTCCGGCGAGACTTCCCTTGACGAGCGCCAGATGCACCTCCTGGCTCACCCGGTCCTGATAGGAGTAGAGACGAAACTCGCCGAGCTCGGTGTGCACGGGCTGCTCGCTGACGCGCTCGACCGAGCGCTCGTTGCGCAGCCGATAGCGGATCAGATCGGCGATGGTGCCGATCTTCAGCCCGTGCCGGGCGGCGAAGGCCTGGAGCTCGGTCCGGCGGGCCATCGTGCCGTCATCGTTCATGACCTCGCAGATCACACCGACAGCCGCCAGTCCGGCGAGCCGGCAGAGGTCCACGGCGGCCTCGGTGTGACCGGTACGCACCAGGACTCCGCCGGGGCGCGAGCGAAGCGGAAAGATATGGCCGGGGCGCGCGAAGTCGGCAGGCTTGGCGCTCGGACCGGCCAGCGCGCGGATGGTCGCGGCCCGATCCTGCGAGGACACCCCGGTGGTGGTTCCGGCGATCAGATCGACCGACACGGTGAACGCAGTGCGATGCGCTTCGCTGTTGTTCGCGACCATTTGTGGCAGATCGAGACTCAAAAGCCGATCTTCTTCCATGGGCACACAGATGATGCCGCTGGCATGGCGGATCATGAAGGCCACGGTCTCGGGCGTGGCGAGCTCGGCGGCCATGATCAGGTCGCCCTCGTTCTCGCGGTCCTCGTCATCCATGATGACGACCATCCGGCCGGCCTTGAGATCCTGGAGAATCTCTTCGACGGTGTTCAGGCCCGTGGGGCATTCCGGCGAAGCCTTGCCGGAGAGGGGAAGCACTTTGGACATGAACGGGCGCCTGGTGCGTCGTGGGGCCCATGAGTATACCGGGGCTTGCCCGGACATCGCTGCCCGGGCTTGCGCGCCGGCGCCGCGGCCCTCAGCTGCGCCGGATCGTGCCGTCGGCGCACAGCAGCCGCTCGGCGTAACGCGCCATCTGATCGACCTCGATGTTGACGCGCGTGCCCACGGCTAGCGCGCCGAGCGTCGTCACCTGCTGCGTGTGCGGGATGAGGTTGACGCCGAAGAGCTCATCGCGCGCCTCGTTGACGGTCAGGCTGACCCCATCGACCGCCACGGAGCCTTTTCGGGCGATGTAGCGCGCGAGCTGCGCCGGAACGGTCAGCTCGATGCGGCTCGAGCGAGCGTCCTCGCGAATCCCGCTGACCTGACCGACGCCGTCGACGTGGCCCGAGACCAGATGCCCGCCCAGCGGGTCGCCGACTCTGAGCGAGGGCTCCAGATTGACTCGCGAGCCGGGCCTGAGCTCACCGAGCGTGGTGAGCGAGAGCGTCTCGCGCGACACGTCCGCCGCAAATCCGCGCTCGTGCCAGTGCACCACGGTCAGGCAACAGCCCTGCACGCAGATGCTGTCGCCGAGGCGCATCCCGGCCGGGTCGAGCCGGTCGAAGGCGAACACCAGGCGCACATCGCCACCGCGCGCCTCGCTGGAGGTCAGCCGGCCGACGTCTTGAACGATACCCGTGAACATCCGATCCTCCTGCGGCCCGCGCCCGTGGCGGGCCGCACCTTACCCAGCCGGGACGCCGTTTTCGTGACTCGGCCGCAGCCGCAGCCGCACGTCCTCACCGATCCGGCTGACCTCCACGATGGCAAACCCCGGCGCCTCGCGCAGCTCGCGGATTTCCTGCAGCTCGAGGAGCGGCCGCGCCTGCGGGCCGAGCACCTTCGGCGCGACGTACAACAGCAGCTCATCGGCCAGGCAGTGCTCAAGGAACGCGCCGGCGAGCCTCGCCCCCGCCTCGACCCACAGCTCGTTGACCTCCTGGCGACCGAGCAGGTCCAGCACATCGGACAGCCGCGGCCTGCCGCGGCCATCCGCCGCCAGCACCTCCACTGCCGCATGCTGCACGAGGCGTGCGCGCCTGAGGTCGAAATCGCCGTCACGGCCGGCGGCAGTCTGCGACGCCAGGATCAGCACGGCGCCGCCGGTGCAGAATATCCGCGCATCCGGCGGCGTTTTCAGTCTCGAATCGAGCACCACCCGCAAAGGCTCGGGCCGCGGACCCGCAGGCGCGGCGGGCAGGCGCACATCGAGCCGGGGATCGTCCGCCAGCATCGTACCGATGCCGGTCAGGAGGGCCGAGCTGCGCGCTCTCCAGTGCTGCACGTCTTCCCGCGCTGCCTCGCCGGTAATCCACCGACTGGCCCCGCCGGCGAGCGCCGTGCGGCCATCGAGGCTCATGGCGAGCTTCACCCGGACCCAGGGCCTGCCGGTGCGCATGCGCTTGAGAAAGCCCGGGTTGAGCTCGGTGGCCTGCCGTTCGAGCAGGCCGCAGGCCACTTCTATTCCGGCGTTGCGCAGCATTTGCGCGCCTCGCCCGTTGACCCTCGGATCGGGATCCGGGACGGCGAACACGACACGCGCCACGTGCGCGGCAATCAGCGCCTCCGCGCACGGCCCGGTCCGGCCCTGATGGCTGCACGGCTCCAGCGTCACGTACGCCGTTGCCCCGGACGCCTCGGCCCCGGCGGCGCGCAGCGCATGGATTTCCGCATGCGGCTCGCCGGCGCGCTCGTGCCAGCCCTCGCCCACGATCCGCTCTCCGCGCGCGATCACACAGCCCACCCGGGGGTTCGGATGAGTCGTCGTCAGGCCCTTGCCGGCCAACGCCACCGCACGCGCCATCGCCGCGCGGTCGAACTCCGTGAACGGCCCGCAGGTCACGGGTCTCCTCCCTCGTTGCGCCCGGGCGGCTTGCCTGAGGGCTCGGCCGGCAGCAGCGAGAGCTGGCCGCGATCGGCCGCGGGCCCGGCGGCCGTCCGATGCGCGCGCGGCCGCCCGTCACGGCGGTTGCGCAGCTTGCGGATCTCGTCATGGAAGGCCTCGACATCCTCGAAATGCCGGTACACGGAGGCGAAGCGGACGTAGGCCACCTCGTCGAGCTGGCGCAGCTCCTCCATGACCAGCTCACCGATCGCAGCCGAGGAGATCTCCCGCTCACCGAGGGTACGGGCCCGGTGCACGACGCGGCTGACCGCCTCGTCGAGCGCTTCGCGCGGCACCGGGCGCTTCTCCAGCGCCTTTTCCATGCCGGCGCGCAGCTTCGCCTCCTCGAAGGGCTCGCGGCGCCGATCACCCTTGACGACCATGGGCATCACGAGCTCGGCGGTCTCGAAGGTCGTAAACCGCTCACCGCAGGCCAGGCACTCGCGGCGGCGGCGGATCTGACGGCCCTCGCCGGCCAGCCGCGAATCCGTGACCTTCGTCTCGAGGTGACCGCAGAACGGGCACTGCATGGTCGGCCCGCGGCCCCGGCCCTCTTACGAGGCCGGGTACACCGGGAAGCGGCGGCAGAGCTCGAGCGCCTCCGCGCGCGCGCGCCCGATCGCCTGCGGTGCGCCGCCGGCATCGAGCACATCGGCGATGAGGTCCGCGACCCGCTCGACCTCGGCCTGCTTGAAGCCGCGCGTCGTGGCCGCCGGCGTGCCGATGCGCAGGCCGCTGCTGATCGCGGGCGGCCGGGGATCGTTCGGCACGGCGTTCTTGTTGACCGTGATATTGGCCTGCCCGAGCGCGGCGTCGGCCTCCTTGCCCGTGATCTCGCGGCCGATCAGGCTCAGCAGGAACAGGTGGTTGTCGGTGCCGCCGGATACGACCTCGTAGCCGCGGCGCACGAGCCGCGCAGCCATCGCACGTGCGTTGGCGCGCACCTGGCGCTGGTAGTCCGTGAACTGCGGCTGCAGCGCCTCGAGCAGGGCGACGGCCTTGGCCGCAATCACGTGCATCAGGGGCCCGCCCTGGGTGCCGGGGAAGACGAGCGAGTTGAGCCTCTTGTGAATCTCCGGGTTGTCGCGCGCGAGAATCATTCCGCCCCGCGGCCCGCGCAGCGTTTTGTGAGTCGTGGTGGTGACGACGTCGGCATAGGGCAAGGGGCTCGGGTAGAGGCCCGTCGCGACCAGGCCGGCCACGTGCGCCATATCGACCACGAAATACGCGCCGACGCTCTCGGCGATCTGCGCGAAGCGCGCCCAGTCGACGACGCGCGAGTAGGCCGAGAAGCCCGCAATGATCATCTTCGGCCGGTGCTCCCGGGCCAGGCGCTCGACCTGCTCGTAGTCGATCTCACCGGTGTCCGGACGGATGCCGTACTGCGCGGCCCGGAAGAACTTGCCCGAGAAATTGACCCGCGCGCCATGGGTGAGGTGCCCGCCGTGGTCGAGGCTCATGCCGAGGATGGGGTCGCCCGGCTGCACCAGCGCGAAGTAGGCGGCCGCATTGGCCTGCGAGCCGGAGTGCGGCTGCACATTGGCGTAGGCGGCGCCGAAGAGCTTCTTCGCCCGATCGATGGCCAGCTGCTCGGCGATATCGACGAACTCGCAGCCGCCGTAGTAGCGCCTGCCCGGGTAGCCTTCCGCATATTTGTTGGTGAGCACCGAGCCCTGTGCCTCGAGCACGCGGGGACTCGCGTAATTCTCCGAGGCGATGAGCTCGATGTGCTCCTCCTGCCGGCGCCGCTCGCCCTCGATCGCCCGAGCGAGCTCCGGGTCGAAGCGTCCAATGTCCTGGGTGTTTGACAGCATGCGGGGCCTCCGAGGGGCGTTGGGGGGCGCGGATTGTACCGGGCGGGATGAGAGGGGTAATTGTACCGAAGCGTCCGCCGGCGAGCAGAATCTCGACCGGCACTCGGGGTCGGCCAAGGCCGCGCGGCCGCCCTCTCGCCCAAGGGGCATCGACTCGACGATAATGCACGCAATGGCCGCCAGCCCCGGTTGCGCAACGTCCCGGCCCCTTTGAGGGGGTGGCGCCACGTTCGACACGCGATTGATCGCGTGCCTTTCCCCGCGGCGCGCGCCGCGGCCTCAGTCGCGGCTCAATGAGATTATGGCTCAATACATCTATACCATGCAGAAGGTCGGCAAGGTCGTGCCGCCGAAGCGCGTCATCCTTCGCGACATCAGCCTGTCCTTCTTCCCCGGCGCCAAGATCGGCGTGCTCGGCTTGAACGGCTCCGGCAAATCCACCCTGCTCAGAATCATGGCCGGCCTGGATAAGGAGATCGACGGCGAGGCCCGCCCGCAAAGCGGGATCCGCATCGGTCACCTGCCCCAGGAGCCGAAGCTGAACCCGCAAAGCGATGTCCGCACCACCGTCATGGAGGGCGTTGCAGACACCATGGGGCTGATCGAGGAATTCAATCGAGTGAGCGACCGGTTCGCCGAGCCGATGAGCGATGATGAAATGAACACCCTGCTCGCCCGGCAGGCGACGCTCCAGGACGCCATCGACGCCGCCGGCGGCTGGGAGCTCGAGCGCAAGCTGGAAATCGCCGCCGATGCGCTGCGCCTGCCGCCCTGGGAGGCACGGGTCGATACCCTCTCCGGGGGCGAGAAGCGCCGCGTGGCCCTGTGCCGGCTGCTGCTGTCGGCCCCGGACATGCTGCTGCTCGATGAGCCGACCAACCACCTGGACGCCGAGTCCATCGCCTGGCTCGAGCGCTATCTCGAGGAGTACCCCGGCACGGTCATCGCCGTGACCCACGACCGCTACTTCCTCGACAACGTGGCCGAGTGGATCCTCGAGCTCGATCGTGGCCACGGCATTCCCTGGCACGGCAACTATTCCTCCTGGCTCGAGCAGAAAGAGCAGCGTCTGGCGCTCGAGGAGCGTGAGCAAGAGGCCCTGCGCAAGGCCCTCGAGCACGAGCTCGAGTGGGTGCGCCAGAACCCCAAGGCGCGCCAGGCGAAGAGCAAGGCCCGCCTGCAGCGCTACGAAGAGCTGGCCTCGCGCGAATTCCAGCAGCGCAACGAGACCAACGAGATCTACATTCCCCCGGGCGAGCGCCTGGGCGAGCTCGTGATCGAGGCCCGAGGCCTGCGCAAAGGCTTCGGCGAGCGTCTGCTCATCGACAACCTGTCCTTCAGCCTGCCGCGCGGCGGCATCGTCGGCATCGTCGGTCCCAATGGCGCGGGAAAGACGACGCTGTTCAGGATGCTCACGGGCGCAGAGAAGCCCGACGCCGGCGAGATCCGCGTCGGCCCGACGGTGAAGCTGGCATACGTCGACCAGTCTCGCCAGACGCTCGATGACCGCAAGAGCGTCTGGGAGGAAATCTCCGGCGGCCTCGACCTGATCACGGTGGGCAACTACGAGACCGCCTCGCGCGGCTACGTCGGCCGGTTCAACTTCAGAGGCGCGCAGCAGCAGCAGGCGATCGGCGAGCTCTCCGGCGGAGAGCGCAACCGCGTGCATCTTGCCAAAGTGCTGAAGTCCGGCGGCAACGTGCTGCTGCTCGATGAGCCGACCAACGACCTCGACGTCGAGACCCTCCGTGCGCTGGAGGAAGCCCTGCTCAGCTTTCCCGGCTGTGCGGTGGTGATCTCTCACGACCGCTGGTTTCTCGACCGCATCGCCACCCACATCCTGGCATTCGAGGGCGATTCTCAGGTGGTGTGGTTCGAGGGGAACTACCAGGAATACGTCGAGGACTTCAAGGGCCGCAGGGGCGAGGCGGCCGCACAACCGCACCGCATCCGCTATAAACCCCTGACCCGCTGAGCGGCGCGCCGCCGGCGGATAGGCGCGAGGGCGGCTTGAAAATCCGCTATAGTGGCAGGCCGGGGTGGGCATACACCAGCAACAATCGCCGCACCATGGCTTACATCGACCCGGAAAGCCGTCTGATTCTCGAACCGGGCAGGGCTCTGGCACTCACCTGCCCACACTGCCAGGTCTTGGCCCACATCACCCCCGTCGCCGTGCCGCGCTTCGAGGAGCTGCAGGCGAGCCGGCCGACCCAGCTCGGCATGGTGTTTCGCTGCGACGCCTGCCAGGCGCCGGTGTTCCTGCGCTTCACGGCGCGCGCATATGGGCCGACGAGGGTCGAGCTCTCGCCGCGGTTCACCGAGCTCGAGCGGGCGCGGGAGCGATTCGACTTCACGCACCTGCCCGAGGAGGTGGCGCTGTTGTTCAAGGAGGCGCTCGAGTGCTTCAGCGCCGGCGCCTGCAACGCCTTCGCCTCCATGTGCCGCCGGACCGCACGCGCGGCGTTCGCCGATCTCGGCGAGGCGGGCAAGCTGCAGTTCTTCGACGCCCTCAACGAGGTGCGCGAGCTCGCGGCGCTGACGCCGGAGATCTTCAACAAAGTCAGAAGCGTCCTGTTCGGCATCGCCTCCGATCCGCGTCCCGGCATTCCGCTGCTCGACAGCCATGAGGCCGGCATCCTTCTGGAGGTGATGAAAGACCTGCTCTACCAGACCTATGTGCGGCGGGGCCGGTTGGAGCAGGCAATGCTGGTGCGCCGCTTCTTTCACGAAGAGGCCAAGGCCGGCACCAACGTCACGACGCTGCCCAGCGCCCGCTCCTGAGAGCGCCGCCCTCAGGTCGCCAACGAGCACATGCCCGACAGCGCCGACACCGTCGTTCTCTACGAGGAGCTCGCGTTCCAGGATGTGTTGCCGGTGCTGTGGCGGCCGGCGCAGGCGGCGCCCGGGCCGCAAGCCCTCGCCAGTCTGTCGGAACGTAATCTGCAGATCCTGCAGACCTGGGAGGCGCTCACCGATCAAAGCCGGGTCGAGCCGGAGGAGAACTCGCCTCTGTCGACGGAGTTGCAGCGCCTGGATCGCAAGCTCACGCTGCTGCTCGATCTGGTCGGACAGATCCTCGCGACCAACCGCCCCCGTCCGGCGCCTGTGCCGGTGTGCTTCAACGCCCTCGGCGCCGTCTGGCGTGCCCCGGAGCCGCCGCCCGCGGCCGGGGCCGCGGGAGCGCTGGAGATCTACCTGCACGAGTGCGTCGCTCAGCCGCTGCGCTTCGCGGGCCGCGTGACCGAAGTGACCGACGCGGGCAGCGTCACGGTGCGCTTTCTGCCCCTGGAGGACGCCGTCGCCGCTCTGATCGCCAAGGTCGCCTTCCGCCGCCACCGACGCCAGATCGCCGGCCGGCTCGGTCCGCCGCGCGCGCCTGCGGGATGAATGTCCAACGACGGGACGGCGCGGGCGCGCTGCGCCGAGCTTGCAAGGCCCCGGGCCCGCGCGGCTCACCCGCTCAGGCGTAGGCGTCGACCATCCCGAGGGGTGCCCGCGAGGGACCGGATAGCGCCGCGGAGGATGCCTCCGCGCCGGCGCCGGCAGGGGGCTCCGATGCCTTGCGAGGCGCCTGCTCGCGCGGAGGGTCCCGCGACACGCCCGAATCGGTCAGCGTCAGCCCCTGGCCCGAGAGCATCTGCCGCAGCTGCGGCATGGCCTGCTCGAGGGCCTGGCGGGTGTCGGGGTGGGCCGCGCCGAACCACACGCTCGCCTCGCCGTGTTGCACCGAGATGCTCACCTGCAGCGGCCCGAGGTGCTCGGGCGAGAGTTGCAGCGTGGCCGACTGCACGCCCTGGTGCGTCATCCAGGTGAGCCGCGCGCCGAGTTCCTCGGTCCAGCCGTCGGTTCCGACAGGCGCACTCAGCCGGGCGGCCGGGCTTGCCGCGGCGTGCACCGGGGTCGCGGAGCGGGCTGCGAGGCCGGCCTGGGCGCCGCCCAGGGCCGCTGCGGCGCTGCTGATCGAGGTCGTTGCGGGCGAGGCGGCCGTGGGAGCCGCAGCCGGACCGGACGCCCTCAGATCCTGCACCGCCGCGCGCGCGAGCAGCGCCTGGGCGGTGTGCTCGGCGCCCCTGGCGGCCGCCGAGGTCGACGCGGACGCCGCCGTGCTCTGCGCAGCCTTCCCCGCGCCTGCGCCGCCGCCGGCCGCCCCCCCCACGGGCGAGGCTTGCGAGACGAGCGCCAGGGCGGTCCCGACCGGGTCGGGTTTGCCCTCCTTGGCCGGCGTCTGGCCGGCGGCGCCGTCGGGGTGAAGGCCGTGGCCGCGGGTGGCGCCGTGGCGCACGCCGCGGCCGGATGCGGCCTGTGACTGGGCGAGCGCCTGGGAGAAACTGCCGCTCGGGCTCACCGGCTCACCCCTCGGGCCGGGGCCGGCGCCGGCGGCGCGGGCAGCCTTGGACGCGGCGCGGCCCGGGTCCGCGGCGCTGTGGCGGCCGGCGGAGCGGGCCGCTTCGGGCCGGGCCGGTTGCGATGCCGGAGTGTTCTGCGCGCTCGGCCCGGGCGCCGCCGCGGCACCGGCGCCATCGGCCGGGCGGGTATCGGCGCCGGCAGGGAGGTTCGCATCGGCGCGGCCTGCGCCGGCCGGGGCCGGCCCGGCCGGCGGCTGCGGCGTGCCGGGCGCGGCGCTCGCCGTGGCGAAGCGCATCGACTCAAGTGACACGGGTATGACTCCTGCGGCTCCAGATCTGCTGCGAGCGCTCGTCGGTCTCGTGCTGCTCGCGTTTGTCCTCGGTGCGCCGCTCCTCGGCCCGCCAATGCTCGGCCAGGGTATCGACCGCGGCGGCGCGGCGGGCGGCGAGGCGCCAGCTCTCGAGCTCGGCGCTGCGCTGCGAGCGGATCTGAACCACGATCTGATCCTGATGGCGCACCGCCTCCTCGAGGCGCCCGAGAAAGACCTGGTATTCGCGCACGCCGGCGCCGTCGAGGCCCGCCTGCGCGCGCCGGTTGAAGTCCTGCGCGTAGGCCGCGCGGTAGCGCTCGAGCTCCCCGAGCCGGCTCTCGGCCTCGAGGACGCGCCGCTCGCACCGGGCGAGCGCCTCGGCCTTGCGCCGCTCGAACTCATCGACCGCCCGCCGCACCCTGTCGATCCGCTCGCTTTTCTTCATGCCGCACCGCCGCCGAGCACCTCATGCAGCGCCGCGAGACTCGCCGTGAGGTCGACCTGCTCGCGCATGTCCTGCTGCAGGAAGCGCTGCATGCGCGGCCAGAGCTCGAGTGCCTGATCAACCCGCGGGTCATTGCCCTTCTGATAGGCGCCGATCGCAATCAGATCGCGGTGCTGCTGATACGTGGAGAGGATCTGGCGGAATTGCCGCGCCCGCGCGAAATGCTCCGGCGAGGCGATCTCGTGCATCGCGCGGCTGACGGAGGCCTCGATGTCGATGGCCGGGTACTGGCCGCTCTCGGCGATCCGGCGCGAGAGCACCACGTGCCCGTCGAGGATGGCGCGGGCGGCATCGGCGATCGGATCGTTGTGATCGTCGCCTTCGGTCAGCACGGTGTAGAAGGCGGTGATGGAGCCCGCCCCTTCCGCGCCGTTGCCCGCGCGCTCGACCAGCTGCGGCAGCCGCGCAAACACCGAGGGCGGATAGCCCTTGGTGGCCGGCGCCTCGCCGATCGCCAGCGAGATCTCGCGCTGCGCCTGCGCGAAGCGGGTGAGCGAGTCCATCAGCAGCAGCACGCTCGCGCCCTGGTCGCGGAAGTACTCGGCGATGGCGGTGGCGAGCCACGCCCCGTGCAGGCGCATCAGCGGCGGGGCGTCCGCCGGAGCGGCGATGACCACCGCCCGGGTGCGGTCCTCGGGCCCGAGAATGCGCTCGACGAACTCCTTCACTTCGCGGCCGCGCTCGCCGATCAGTCCCACCACGATGACCTGCGCGCTCGTGTAGCGGGCCATCATGCCAAGCAGCACGCTCTTGCCGACACCGCTGCCGGCGAACAATCCGACGCGCTGCCCGCGGCCCACCGTCGCCAGCGCGTTGATGGCGCGAATGCCGACATCGAGCGGCTCGCTGATCGGCTGGCGGGCGAGCGGATTGATGGGTCTGCCGGTGAGGCGCACGGTCTCGGCGCACGAGAGCGCGCCGAGACCATCGAGCGGCTGCGCGCCGCCGTCGATGATCCGCCCGAGCAGCTGCGGGCCGACGCGCACGCTGCCGGCCCCCTGGCGCGGGATGACCCGAGCGTTCGGCCCCAGGCCGTGCGCGTCCCCCGAGGGCATGAGGAACAGCCTGTCGCCGGAGAATCCCACCACCTCCGATTCGATCCGCGAGCCGTCGCCGGCGATGACATCGCAGCAGTCACCGACCGCGGCGAGGCACCCGCTCGCCTCGAGCGTCAGGCCGATCATGCGCGTCAGCGAGCCTTGCACGGGCGGCGGCGCGGTCTGCTCCACGGCGAGGCGGCTGCGCCGCAGGCTCTCGCTCCAGCGCCGCGCGCGCGGCAACTGCAGCGCACTCATTGCGCCTCCCGCGCGGCACTGCGCTCATCGCCCAGCGCACCGGCGGCGATGGCGGCGACGCGGCTCTCGAATCGCGCATCGATGCGCGAGGACTCGCTCTGCACCAGACAGCCGCCGCGCGAGAGCGTCGGGTCCTCGACCACGGTCCAGGCGCGCTGCGAGCAGGCGCTCAAGCGCTCACGCACCGTCGCGGCCTCCTCAGGATGCAGGTGTACCCTCACCTCGCGCGCCGCCACCGGCAGCTGCGCGAGCGCCTCGCGCACGATGGCGATCACCTGCGCCGGATCGGCCGAGAGCTCGCGGCGGGCGAGCTGCTTGCCGACCGCGAGAGCCAGCTGCACCAGATCCCGCTCCACCTCGGCATCGAGCTGCGCCAGCGGCCGCGCAAGCAGCCCGAGCGCCTCATCGAGGCGCCTCACCCGCTCATCGAGCGCCGCGGATCGCGACCGCATCTCGGCCTGTGCGCGGGCGAGCCCGGCCTCGTAGCCGCGGGTCTCGGCCCGCTGCTGCGCCTCGAGCGCAGCGAGCTCCTGGCCCCGCCGCGCATCGCCCAGGCCGACGACCGGCCCCTCGACCTGCGGCAGCCGCCAGCGCTCCACCGCCGCGGGCGAGTCGCGGCGCGCCGATCGCGCGGGCGCGCCGTCCGGACGATCCGTGCCGCCCTGCCGTGACTCAAACATACTGATCCCCCTTGCCCCCGAGGCTGATCGCGCCGCTCTCGGCGAGCTTGCGCGCGATCTTCAAGATCTCCTTCTGCGCGTTCTCCACCTCCGAGACTCGCACCGGCCCCTTCGCCTCCAGGTCCTCCTTGAGCGTCTCGCCGGCCCGCTGCGACATGTTCTTGAAGATCTTCTCCTTCATACCCTCGTCGGCGCCCTTCAAGGCGAGCAGCAGCTGATCCGACTGCACGTTGCGCAGCAGCTCCTGCATGCCGCGGTCATCGAGATCGAGCAGGTTATCGAACACGAACACCAGCTCCTCGATGCGCGCGGCAAGCGCCTCGTCGCTCTTGGCGACCTGCTCCATGAGGGCGCTTTCCTGGCTGGGCTCGAGGAAGTTGATGATGTTGGCGGCGGCCTTGGCGCCGCCCAGCACGGAAGTCTTGCCGGTGGACTTGCCGGCGAACTGCTTCTCCATGATCTCGTCGAGCTCGCTCAGCGCGCTTGGCTGCACCCCATCGAGCAGCGCGATGCGCGCGATGACATCGGAGCGCACCGGCATCGGCAGCAGCTGCAGCACGTCGGCCGCCTGGTCCGCATCGAGATAGGCGAGCACGATGGCGATGATCTGCGGATGCTCGAGGCGGATCAGCTCGGCCACGGCGCGCGGGTCCATCCACTTGAGGGCCTCCAGACCCTTGGTGCCGCGCCCGATGTTGATCCGGTCGATGATGCTCTCGGCCTTGTCGCTGCCGAGCGCATCGACCAGGACCTTGCGCAGAAACTCATCCGCGCCCACCCCGACGGAAGTCTGACTCTCCACCGTGGTGTGGAAATCGGAGAGGATGCCTTGCACCTCCTCCTTCGAGACGTTGGCGAGCTTGGCCATGGCCGCGCCGATGCGCTGCACCTCCTTGGCGCCCATGTGCTTCAGCACCTGCGCCGCTTCGGTCTCCCCCAGCGTGAGCAGCAGGATCGCCGCGCGCTCTGTGCCGCTGCGGGAGACCGCTTTGCCGCGGTCATTCATCGTTGCCCACCCAGCCGCGCACCATCTGCGCGACCCGCTTCGGATCCTGGCTCACCAGCGCGCGCGCGTTCGCGAGCTGCTGCTCGTGCGAGAGCGCCTTGACCACCGCCTCCTTCTGCGCCTGCGGCATCGCCGTACCGTCGGCCTGCACCGCGAGCTGCGCCGGGGCCCCGAGGGAGGCGGGCGCCGCGGGCGCAAGGAGCATCCGCACCATCGGACGCAACACGACCAGCGCCAGCGCCAGCACCGCGATCAGTCCGGCGATGATCTTCACCAGGCTCCAGAACATCGGCCGCTGCCACAGCGACGGCCCCACGTATCGTCCGCCTGCGGCGGCGGCCGCGGGCAGGTCGAGCGGCTCGTTGACCACGCTCACGCTGTCACCCCTCGCCGGATCGAAACCCACCGCGTCCTTCACCAGCTGGGTGACGCGGGCGAGCTCCCGGGCAGACAGCGGCACCTCGGTGACCTTGCCGTTGGCGCCCTTGACGGGCCGATAGCCGATGAGCACCGCGACGCTGAGGCGGCGGATCCGCCCCGGCGGCTTGCGCGAGTAATCGAGCGTGCGGTCGATCTCGTAATTGCGCGTGATGTTGCTCGAGAGCACGCCGCCGGCGCCCGCGGGCGCTCCCACCGCCTCCAACGCGCCTTTCGCGCCGCTCGAGCGGGACGCAGCCGCCGCCCCCGGCGAGGCGGAAGGCGCCTTCGGGGAGGAAGAGGCGCCCGGGCCGCCGCGCGAGGCTGCGGGTTTGGCGCTCGCGGGCGGCGCCAGGGAGCCCGGCACGGGCGGCTCGTTCGAGAGCGAGCCCGGTACCCCGCCGGGGCCGCCAGCGGCGCTTTGCTCGGAGATCTGCTCGCTGCGCACGATCTGACTGCCGGGCTTGTAGAGCTCCCGGGCCTGCTCGCTGGTGCCCGTATCGAGCTGCGCGACCACATCGGCGTGCACCAGCCCGGGACCGACCAGGGGGGTGAGCAGCGCCACGATGCGCCGCCGGTCCTCGCTTTCCAGGCGGTGCACCAGGTTGAAGCCCTGCTCGTCGAGCGCATAGGGGCTGTCGCCCTGCGGGCTCGAGAGCAGCTGGCCGTTCTGGTCGACCACCGTCACGTGCGAGGCGGACAGATCGGGCACGCTCGAGGCGACCAGATTCACGATCGCCTGCACTTCCTCGGGCCCGAGCGTGCCGCCGTCGCGCAGCTGCACGAATACCGAGGCGCTGGCGGGGGTCTGGTCGCTGATGAACACGGACTGGCGCGGCACGGCGAGGTTCACGCGCGCGGAGGCCACCTGCTGCAGGCTCGCGATGGTGTGCGCCAGCTCCGACTCGAGCACGTGCTGGTAGCGGATGTTCTCGATGAACTGGCTCACACCGAAGCCCGAGTCCTTGTCGAACTGCGCGAAGCTGTCGCCGCCGGCGACGCCCTGGCCGGCGAGCTTCAGCCGCGCCGCATCGAGCTGCTGGGCGGGCACCTCGACGCCATTGGTCGCCGGATCGAGCCGATAGGGAATCTGCGCCCCCTGCAGCGCCTGCACGACCTGCGACTCCTGCTGCGGCGGGAGGTTCGCGTACAGCAGGCTGTAGGTCGGGCCCCGCGACCACAGCACGATCCAGACGCCGGCGGCCACCGCCGCGGCGATGCCGACCAGCAGCAGCAAAGGACGCAGGCTCGCGGGCAGTGCCGGCATCGCCGGCAGGGCAGTGGATTCGGCGGCCATGTGGGCTCACTACATCTGCATGTTCATGATGTCTTGGTAGGCGGTGATGAGGCGGTTGCGCACCTCGGTCAGGGCCTGAAAGGACACGCTCGCCTTGTCCATCTGCACCATCACCTGAGGCAGCGACACGCCCGGAACGCCCCGCGAAAAGGCATCCGCCAGCGCGTTGGCGCTCTGCTCGCTGCGGTTCACCGCGTCGATTCCGCGCTTGAGCAGCGTGGCGAACTCGCTCGGCGCGCCGTTCGCGGTCCCCTCCCGCACGCCCGGGGCGCCGATGCTCGGGGCCCCGGGCGGCCGGGGCGCATCGAGGCGCACCTGCCCCGAGAGCGAGCGGATCTGTGCCAGCACCTGATCGATGCCCATCTGACTCATGGGGTGCGCCTCAGGCCGCCGGCACTTCGACGCCCGCCTCGCGCAGGCGTGCGAGCTTGTAGCGCAATGTGCGCGGGCTGATGCCCAGCCGCTCGGCCGCCTCGCGCCGGCTGCCCTGGCCGCACTTGAGCGCATCGAGGATGAGATCGCGCTCGGCCTCGATGAGCGAGCCGGCCAGCGAGCCGACCGATGAGACCGCCTGCGAGGAAGGCGCGGCGGATTCGAGCCCGAAAGCCCGCCCCGCCCGGTCGGCAGCGAACGGGCTTGGCTGCCCGCCCGGCATCGGGCCTCGCTCGCCGCGGTGCGGCTCCCCGCCCGGGGCGAGGTTCGCGGCCTCGAACAGGATGTGCTCCGGTCCGATCACCGGACCATTGACCAGGATGAGCGCCCGCTGCAGCAGATTGTCGAGCTCGCGCACGTTGCCGGGCCAGGGATAGGTGAGGAGCCGATGCGCCGCCTCGGCGCTCAGCGCCGGGATGCTCGTGCCCGGGCGGCAATGGGCGGTCAGCAATTGCATGGCCAGCGGCAACACGTCGTCGCGGCGTTGCCGCAGCGGCGCGATGGCGAGCGGAAACACGTTCAGCCGGTAGTACAGATCCTCGCGAAAGCCCCCGCAGGCCACCTGCTCGCGCAGCGTGCGGTTGGTGGTCGCGACGACGCGCACGTCGAGGCTGATGGCATCGCGGCCGCCGAGCCGCTCGACCTCCTTCTCCTGCAGCACGCGCAGCAGCTTCGCCTGCAGGCCGAGCGGCATCTCGCTCACCTCATCGAGCAGCAGCGTGCCGCCCTGCGCCTGCTCGAACTTGCCCGGATGGGTGGCGTGCGCGCCGGTGAAGCTGCCGCGCTCGTAGCCGAACAGCATCGCCTCGAGCATGTTCTCGGGAATCGCCGCGCAGTTGACGGCCACGAAGGGCCCCTTGGCGCGTCGCGAACGGCGGTGAACGTAACGGGAAAGGACTTCCTTGCCCGTGCCGGACTCCCCGCAGATGAGCACGGTGCAGTCCGCGACCGCCACGCGGCGCGCAAGCTCGAGCAGACGCTGCGAGTGGGCGGCGCAGGCCACCGGCTCCGGTCCGCCGTGCGCGGGGTTGGCTCGGAAAGTTGCTGGATCTGAATTCTCTGCCATCGCTCCCTCCAAACACCGGGACGCTTCACCGGGGGAGGAATGCAAATGCCGTGCCGGGCGGCAAACGGCTGCAAAGCGTGACGGCAGTCACGGGCGCGGCCGGCCGCGCGCCTCGCGGCGTCAAACTTCCGTCGCGCCCGCGCTGATCGCCTCGACGAGGCCGAGCTTGCGCAGCCTCTCGACGAGGGTCGTGCGGCGCAGACTCAGCAGCCGGGCCGCGTGCGCCACGACGCCGTTGGCGCGCGCCAGCGCCTGTTCGACGAGCGCGCGCTCGATCGACTGCAGGTGCTCGCGCAGATCGAGCCCTTCGGCCGGGAGCGTGGAAATCTCGGCGCACGCGCCCTCGCGCGGCTCGGCGCACGCCGCACCGCGCTCGAGCAGCGCCAGCGCAGCCTGTCCGGTGAGGCACTCCCGCGGCCCGCACGGATCCTCCATCGGCGCCGGTGCGGCAAGCGGCTCCTCGAACCGCCAATCCTCGGGCGGGCGATACTTCGGCGGCAGGTCGATGACATCGACCGCCGCACCCGCGGCGATGATGGAGAGCCGCTCGATGAGATTGGCGAGCTCGCGCACGTTGCCGGTCCACGGGTGCCGCGCCAGCGCCGCGAGCGCCCGCGGGGAGAACTGCACCCGGCCGCGT
Organism: Pseudomonadota bacterium; assembly: GCA_021792755.1. GTDB lineage: Bacteria > Pseudomonadota > Gammaproteobacteria > Steroidobacterales > Steroidobacteraceae > 13-2-20CM-66-19. The sequence goes on along the minus strand of JAJYUA010000013.1, from coordinate 65,381 downwards.
CCCTCGGCCTCGTTGCGCGCCACGAACTCGCGCACGAGCGCGGGCAGATCCTCGGTGCGGGCGCGCAGCGGGGGCATCTCGATCGGAAAGACGTTCAGGCGGTGAAAGAGGTCCTCGCGAAACCCGCCCCGCCCGATCGCCGCCTCCAGATCCCGATGGGTGGCCGCGATGATGCGCACGTTGCAGCGCACGGGGGTATGGTTTCCAACCCGCTCGAACACGCGCTCCTGCAGGACGCGCAGCAGCTTCACCTGCATCGAGGGGCTCATGTCGCCGATCTCGTCGAGGAACAGCGTGCCGCCCTCGGCGATCTCGAAGCGGCCCTTGCGGGCCGCGATCGCGCCGGTGAACGAGCCCTTCTCGTGACCGAACAGCTCCGATTCCAGCAGCTCGGCCGGGATGGCGCCGCAGTTGACGGCCACGAACGGCCGGTTGCGGCGCGGGCTGAGGTCGTGCACGGCGCGGGCGGCGACTTCCTTGCCCGTGCCGGACTCCCCGAGCACGAGCACCGTCGAGTCATATACCGCCACCTGGCGGATGAGGCTGATCACGTGGCGGATGGCGTCCGAGCCGCCGGTCGGCAGGCGCACCGCCCGAGCCGCGGCAAGCGCTGCGGCGCACGCATCCGGCTGTCTTCTTTCCCCGGGGGAAGCGAGCTCGGAGACACTTTCGGTTGCCAGCATGACAGCTTCACTCTCTTCTTGGCGGCTCTTCTTACGGGCGGGGCTTGCGCCGGTTGTCCGGATTCTCGTGAGCCCACGGCGCAATGGTGCGCGGCAGCTGAACGGGAATCTGTGACCGGTCTCCAGATTGTCCACAATCGGCGACAACATGGCGGCCTCGCTCGCCGGCCGCCGCGCCCCGGGCGCCCGCCGGGCAGGCAGCGCCGGAAGTTCGTCACCGGCGCGCCGCTGTGACGCGCCTCACACCGGGCCGCGAGCACAATTCTTTTTCCGATCATGTAGTTGGAATATCGAAAACACGACTGGCACGGGCATTGCACTCCTTACCGGCGCAATACCTGACACCGCACGGGAGTCGCAACACCGATGGCCACCGCACCCGCCGCCGAGACCGCACCGGCGCCGCAGAAGAAACGCCTGCCGCCCCTGTGGCTGCTCATCGTCATGGCAACGGTGGTGCTCGGCGCAGGTGTCGGCGGCGCCATGGCGCTGCATCTGTTCGGGTCCGGCGCGGCACGCCACGGCAGCTCGAAGGCGCCATCCGGTCCGCCGATCTACCTGCCGCTCAAGCCCTTCGTCGTCAACTTCCAGGCCGGCCAGCTGGTGCGCTTCCTGCAGGTGACCGTGGAGGTGGCCTCGCGCGACCGCAAGACCATCGAGCTTCTCAAGCAGAACGATCCGATGGTGCGCAACAGCCTGCTGCTGCTGCTCGGCAGCCAGAGGGCGAGCACGCTCGAGACCGAGGCGGGCAAGCAGAAGCTGCGCGCCGAGGTGCTCGCCGCGATTCGCAAGGTGGCCGCGCAGAACGGCGGCAGGCCCGCGCGCATCGAGGCCGTTTATTTCACCAGCTTCGTGATGCAGTAGCCGCCGCCCCGGGCCGACGCCATGAGCAACGAGAAGATACTCGACCAGGCCGAAATCGACGCGCTGTTGCACGGCGTCGACACCGGCGCGGTGAGCACCGAGGCGCCCCCGTCCCCGGACGAGGTCCGCTCGTACGACCTCGCCAATCAGATGCGCATCGTGCGCGGGCGCATGCCCACGCTCGAGATGATCAACGAGCGGTTCGCGCGGCTGCATCGGATCAACCTGTACAACCTGCTGCGCCGCTCCCCCGAGGTCGCCGTCGGCCCCGTGCAGATCAAGAAGTTCAGCGAGTTCGTGCACACCCTGCACGTGCCGACGAGCCTGAACCTCATCAAGATCAACCCGCTGCGCGGCACGGCGCTCGTCGTTCTCGACCCGAAGCTCGTGTTCGCGGTGGTCGACAACTTCTTCGGCGGCACCGGCCGGCATGCCAAGATCGAAGGACGCGAATTCACCGCCACCGAGCAGCGCATCATCCACCTGGTGCTGCGCGGCGTGTTCGCGGACATGCGCGAGGCCTGGTCGCACGTCGCCTCGATCGAGCTCGAGTACCTGCAGTCGGAAATCAACCCCCATTTTGCCAACATCGTCTCGCCCTCGGAGATCGTGGTGGTGAGCTCGTTTCACATCGAGCTCGACGGCACGGGCGGGAACCTGCACATCGCCCTGCCCTACGCCATGATCGAGCCGCTGCGCGAAGTGCTGGACGCCGGCGTGGCGAGCGACCGCATGGAAAAGGACGAGCGTTGGATGCAGTCGTTGCGCGAGGAGATGGAGGACGCGGAGCTCGAGATCAGCACGCTCCTCGGCCGCTCCTCGCTCAGCCTCGCCGAGCTCGTGAACCTCAAGCCCGGCGATGTGGTGCCGTGCGACTTCAACGGCAAGGTCACCCTCATCGCCGAGGACGTGCCGGTGTTTCGCGGCAGCTTCGGCGTCTCCCACGGCCACCAGGCGGTGAAGATCGAGGAGCGCATCCGCCGCACCAAAGCCGCCTCCGAGGCGGTCCAGACCAAGTGAGTGTCATCATGAACGCCAAGATCGAGCCCCAACCCGCCGAATTCAGCGACCTGACCGAAGAGGCGCCCGGTAAGAGCACCGGCGACGTCAACATCGAGGTGATCCTCGATGTCCCCGTGACTTTGTCGATGGAGGTCGGGCGCACGCGCATCCCGATCCGCAACTTCCTGCAGCTCAACCAGGGCTCGGTCGTCGAGCTCGACCGCACCGCCGGCGAGCCGCTCGATGTCTACGTCAACGGCACGCTGGTGGCCCACGGCGAGGTGGTCGTCGTCAACGAAAGATTCGGCATCCGTCTCACCGACGTGATCAGCCCGGCCGAGCGGCTGCGCAAGCTCAGATGAGCCGTTTGTTCGCCGCCCCCGCCGCCGCCGCGCACGCGCCGCAGACCGGCGCCGGCGGTCTGCTGTCGGTCACCCTGGCGCTGCTTGCGGTTCTCGCAGCCATCTTCGCCCTCGCCTGGCTCACCCGCAGGGTGCGCACCTTCGGCAATCGCGCCGCCGGCGCGCTCGAGGTGCTGGCCAACCTGCCGCTGGGGCCGAAGGAGCGCGCGGTGCTGCTCAAGGTGGGCGCCGCCCAGATCCTGCTCGGCGTCGCCCCCGGACGGGTCACCGCGCTGCACGTGCTCGAGCAGCCGATCGAAGTCGGCAAGCCCGCCGCCCCCGCAGCAGAGCCCGCCCGGCCCGGCTTCTCGCAGCTTCTGAAGCGGAGCCTGGGGAAATGACTCGATTGCGCAAGGCCTGGCCGCTCGTGCTGCTCGCGCTCGTGCCGATGGCCGCCTGCGCCGCCCCGGGCATCCCCGCTTTCAGCGTCCAGACTCACGGCGGCACGCAGACCTACACGCTCACCCTGCAGGTGCTGGCGCTGATGACCGCGCTCAGCCTGCTGCCGGCGCTGCTGCTGATGATGACGGCCTTCACCCGCATCGTCATCGTCCTCGGGATCCTTCGCCAGGCGCTCGGCGCCGGCCAGACCCCGCCCAATCAGGTGCTGCTCGGTCTGGCGCTGTTTCTGACCTTCTTCGTGATGTCGCCGGTCATCCGGCAGATCGATCAGGTCGCCTATCGGCCCTACGCCGCCGGCGCCATCGGCGCGCAGGCCGCGCTCGATCGGGCCGAAGTGCCGCTGAAGGAGTTCATGCTCCACCAGACCCGCGAGAACGACATCGCCACCTTCGTGCACATCGCCGGCGGTAAGGGCTATGCCGCGCCGCTCGACGTACCGCTGTCGGTGCTCGTGCCGGCCTTCGTCACCAGCGAGCTGAAGACCTCCTTCCTCATCGGATTTCTGCTGTTCATCCCGTTCGTGATCATCGATCTGGTGGTGGCGAGCGTGCTGATGTCGATGGGCATGATGATGGTCACCCCGACGCTGATCTCGCTGCCCTTCAAGCTGATGCTGTTCGTTCTGGTCAACGGCTGGTCGCTCGTCATGGGCTCGCTCGCCGCGAGCTTCTATCACTAACGAGGAGGACAGGTGACTCCGGATTCCGTCATGACCATAGGCAGAGGCGCGCTCGAGGTCGCCCTTGCGCTCGCCGCGCCGCTGCTGCTCGCCGCGCTCATCACCGGCGTGGTGGTCGGCGCCTTCCAGGCCGCCACGCAGATCAACGAAATGACGCTGTCCTTCATCCCCAAGCTGCTCGTGATGACGCTGGTGCTGGTGATCGCCGGTCCCTGGATGCTGAAGACGCTGGTCGGCTACACCCGCGAGCTCATCCTGAGCATCCCGGGCCTGCTCAACTGAGATCCGCACCGCCCCGATGATCACGGTCACCGCCACGCAGCTCGACACCGCCGTCGATTCGGTCTTCTGGCCGTTCGTGCGCATCGGCTCGTGCTTCATGGTGGCCCCGGTGTTCGGCGCGGTATCGGTGCCCGCGCAGCTGCGCATCGTGCTGGCGGGGGCGATCGCGCTGCTCATCGCGCCGCTCATCCCCGAGCCTGCGCGGGTGAGCGCGCTCTCGGCCGCCGGGGTGCTGATCACCGTGCAGCAGGCGATCATCGGCATCGCGCTCGGCTTTTGCCTGCAGATCCTGTTCGCGGCGATCTCCCTCAGCGGCCAGCTGATCGCCAACGGCATGGGTCTGTCGCTCGCCTTCAACCTCGATCCGCTGCAGGGAGCGGCGACCCCGGCCCTCGGGCAGCTCTACACCGTGCTCGCGACCCTGCTCTTCCTGCTGCTGCACGGCGATCTGGCGCTGATCCGGGTTCTGGTGCAGGGCTTTCGCACCCTGCCGATCGGCACCGCCGGACTCGGGGCGAGGGGGATCTGGACGGTGGTGAGCTGGGGCTCGATGCTCTTTTCCGGGGCGCTCGCGGTCGCGCTGCCCGGAGTCACGGCGCTGCTGGTGGCCAACCTCGCCTTCGGAGTGGTGAGCCGCGCCGCCCCGAGCATGAACCTGTTCGCCGTGGGCCTGCCGATTTCGCTGCTGTTCGGCCTGGGAGTGATCATCGCCGGCCTGCCGGCGCTCGAGAGCGGCTTTACCCGGCTGCTCGCCGAGACGCTGATCCTGTTGCGTCACCTGAGCGGGGCCTGAGCGCATGGCCGAGACCGACAACGATCAGGAACGCAGCGAGCAACCGACAGCCAAGCGCCTGGAGGAGGCGCGCAAGGAAGGCCGGGTTCCACGCTCGATGGAGCTCAGCACCGCGGCGGTGCTGCTGGTTGCGGGCGGGGCGCTGCGCATGTTCGGCGCCGCGGCCGCCACCGCGCTCGCCGGCCTGATGCGCTCGGGGCTCACCTTGAGCACCGATCGGTCCCTCGACCCGCAGCTCGCCCTGCCCGCCGCGGGCGCGGCCGTGCTGCACGCATTCATCGCCTGTGCGCCGGTATTCGGCCTCACCGTGGTGGCGGCACTCGCCGCGCCGCTCGCGCTCGGGGGCTGGAACCTCAGTTTCGAGGCGCTCGCTCCGGATTTCACGCGCCTCAACCCGATCGAGGGATTCAAGCGCCTGCTGTCGTTGCGCGGCGCCGTCGAGCTCGGCAAGGCCTTCGCGAAGTTCGTGCTGGTGGCCGGGGTCGCCGTGCTCGTGCTGCGCGAGGAGGCCTCGAGATTCCTTAGCCTCGGCGGCGAGCCGCTCGCGGCGGCCATCGCCCAGGCCGCCGGCCTGCTCGCCCACGCGCTGCTGCTCATGGCGGCGCCCCTGGGCCTCATCGCCGCGATCGATGTGCCCTGGCAGCTCTTTCAGCACCACAAGCAGCTGCGCATGTCGCGCCAGGAAATCCGCGAGGAAATGAGGGACAGCGAAGGCTCGCCGGAGAACCGTTCGCGCGTGCGCCGCGCACAGCGCGAGCTGCTCAAGCGGCGCATGATGCACGCGGTACCCAAAGCCGACGTCGTCGTCACCAACCCGACGCACTTCGCCGTGGCGCTGCGCTACGAGGAGAGCCGCATGCGCGCCCCGCGCGTCATCGCCAAGGGCGCCGATCTCATCGCGGCCCGGATCCGCGAGATCGCCACCGAGCACTCGGTGCCGGTCTTCGAGGCCCCGCCGCTCGCGCGCGCGCTTTATCACAATGTCGAGATCGGCGCGGAGATCCCAGCGGCGCTCTACGCCGCCGTCGCACAGGTTCTCACCTACATCTATCGGCTGAAGTCGGCACGGGTCTCCGGAGGCCCGCCGCCCGAGCCGCCCGTGATCGACCCCTCGATCGAGACCACACGGCAGCGACCATGACCACGGCGACCGCCCCTTCCGCCGCCCGTTCCGGCCCGCTTCCGTCCCTGCGGGATCTGCTGCGCATCGGCATCGGCGTTCCGGCCGGCGTGCTCGGCGTGCTCGCCATGGTGATCCTGCCGCTGCCGCCGATGGCGCTCGATGTGCTGTTCACCTTCAACATCGCCCTCTCGATCATCGTTCTGATGAGCGTGTTCTACGTGGCGCGGCCGATCGAGTTCGGCGTGTTCCCTACGGCGCTGCTGCTGGCGACACTGCTGCGCCTGGCGCTCAACGTCGCATCCGCCCGCGTGGTGCTGCTGCACGGGTATGCCGGAGTGGGCGCGGCGGGCCGGGTCATCGAGTCGTTCGGCCAGTTCGTGGTGGGCGGCAACTTCGCCGTCGGAGTGGTGGTGTTCATCATTCTCACCATCATCAACTTCACCGTGATCACCAAGGGCGCCGGACGCGTCTCGGAAGTCAGCGCCCGCTTCACCCTGGATGCCATGCCGGGCAAGCAGATGGCCATCGACGCCGACCTCGGCGCCGGCCTCATCACCCAGGAGGAGGCGCGCACGCGCCGGGCGGAGGTGCGCGCCGAAGCCGACTTCTACGGAGCGATGGACGGCGCCAGCAAGTTCGTTCGCGGCGATGCGATCGCCGGCATCCTGATCCTGCTCATCAACATCATCGGCGGGCTCGCGATCGGCACCATCGGTCACGGCATGGCCCTCAGCGCCGCGCTGCACACCTACACGCTGCTCACCATCGGCGACGGGCTGGTGGCGCAGATCCCGGCCCTGCTGCTCTCGACCGCGGTGGCGCTCATCGTGACGCGCATGTCGCGGCCGCAGGACATGGGCGGGGAGCTCGGCCGGCAGCTGTTCGGCAATCCGAAGACCATCGCCGTCGCCGGCGGGCTGCTCGGGGTGATGGGCCTGATCCCGGGCATGCCGAATGTGCCGTTCCTGCTGATGGCGGCGGTGTGCGGCACGGCGGCGCTGCTGATCCACCGCCGCCGCGCGGCGGCCAGGCTCGCCCCGGCGCCGCAACCGGCGCCCGCCGCGCCGGAAACCCGTGAGTTGTCCTGGGAGGATGTCCGCCCGGTCGATCCGGTGGGCCTGGAGGTCGGCTATCGGCTGGTGCCGCTGGTGGACAGCAAGGGACAGGGCGCGGACCTTCTCGGGCGCGTGCGCGGCGTGCGCCGCAAGCTCTCGCAGGAGCTCGGCTTCCTGCTGCCCGCCGTGCACATCCGCGACAACCTCGATCTCGCCCCGAACGTCTATCGCATCAACTTCAATGGCGTACCGCTCGGGGAGAGCAGCGTCTATCCGGACCGGGATCTGGCGATCAACGCCGGTCGCGTATTCGGCCCCCTGCAGGGCATCGCCGCACGCGATCCGGCCTTCGGCATGGAGGCGGTGTGGATCGAGCCCTCGAGCCGCGATCACGCCCAGGCTCTCGGCTACACCGTCGTCGATCCGAGCACGGTGATCGCCACACACCTCTCCTTCCTCCTGCAATCGCACGCCAACGAGATCCTCGGCCACGAAGAGGTGCAGCAGCTGCTCAACGCCCTGGCGAAAGGCGCGCCCAAGCTCGTGGAGGATCTGGTGCCGAAGGTGCTGCCGCTGTCGGTGCTGGTCCGGGTGCTGCAGGGCCTGCTCGGCGAGCGCATTCCCATCCGCAACATGCGCACCATCATGGAGACCCTCGCCGAGCACGCGCCGCGCTCGCAGGACCCCGCGGTGCTGCTCTCGCAGGTGCGCACCGCGCTCGGCAGACAGATCGTTCAGGACATCGCCGGGGTGTCCGCCGAGCTGCCGGTGATCACCTTCGAGCCCGATCTGGAGCGGCTGCTGCAGAGCTCGCTTTGCGCCGGCGCCACCGGCGCGGGCCTCGAGCCGGGCCTCGCCGAGCGGCTGCAGCAGCAGATGAGCGACACCGCGCAGCGCCAGGAGGCCGCGGGCAATGCGCCGGTGCTGCTGGTGCCCCCGGCGCTGCGCCCTTCGATGGCGAAGTTCCTGCGCGCGGGCCTGCCGCATCTGCACGTGCTCGCCTGGAACGAGATCCCCGACAACCGCAAGGTCCGCGTCGTCGCCGCGGTCGGCAGGTAAACCATGAAAATCACACGACACACCGCTGCGGACATGCGCCAGGCGCTGCGCGCCGTGCGCGAGCAGCTCGGCGATGAGGCCGTCATTCTTTCCTCCCGGCGCACCGCGCAGGGTGTCGAGGTCACCGCCGCGGTGGACTTTGACGCCGCGCGCCTCGAAGCGGCCGCCGGCCACGCGCCCGAGGCGCCGCCGGCGCCCTCGCAGCCGGCGGCCGGGGAGATGGGCAGCGAGCTGAAGACGCTGCGCCGCATGCTCGAGACCCAGCTCGCGCAGCTCGCCTGGAGCGAGCGCACCCGGCGCCATCCGGTGCACACCGAGCTGCTGCGCGAGCTGACCGAGATCGGCATCACGCGGGATCTGGCCGATCACCTGGTCGGGCAACTCCCCGCGCAGGTCGATCTCTCCCAGGGCCGCCGCACCCTCATCACGGGACTGTCGCAATACCTCAGGGTGACCGGCGATCGCTGGCTCGACAACGGCGGGCGCATCGCTTTCGTCGGCGCCACCGGGGTGGGCAAGACCACGATGCTCGCCAAGCTCGCGGTGCGCTGGATTCTGCGCCACGGACCGAAAGAGCTGGCGCTGCTCGCATCCGACACCGTGCGCATCGGCGCGCAGGACCAGATGCTCTCGCTCGGGCAGCTGCTTGGCGTGCCGGTGCACGTGCCGGAGCGCTTCGAGGCCCTGCCCGAGCTGCTCGCGCGCCTCGGCCGTTACCGGCTGGTCCTGATCGACACACCGGGCACCAGCGTACGCGACGCGCAGCTCACCGCGCGGCTCGCCGTGCTCGCCGAGTGCGAAGCGCAGATCGAATCGGCGCTGGTGCTCGCCGCCAGCACCCAGGCCGGCGCGATCGAGGAGACCGTCAAGCGCTTCTCACCGCTCAAACCCGCCTCGTGCCTGCTCACCAAGCTCGATGAGGCGGCGAGCCTGGGCGGGGTGCTGTCGGCGCTCATCCGCGCGCGCCTGCCGGTCTCCTACGTAAGCGAGGGGCAGCGGGTGCCCGAGGACCTCTGCCCGGCGCGCTCGCTCGAGCTGATCACCCAGGCCGTGCGGCTCGCCAGGGCGAGCGGCGCGGCCGCCGACGAAGATCTCCTGCGACGCCGATTCGGAAGGCCCTCTCATGCCAACACCTGACCTCAGCCTGATCAATAACGCCAAACTCGAGGCCCTCGCCCAGCCGGTACAGGTGATCGCCGTCACCGGCGGCAAGGGAGGGGTCGGCAAGACGAGCGTCTCGGTCAACCTCGCCACGGCGCTCGCCGCACGCAAGCGGGTGGTGCTGCTCGACGGGGACCTCGGACTCGCCAACGCCGACGTGTTTCTCGGCCTCTCGCCGCGCTATACGCTCGCTCACGTCATCTCGGGCGAGCGCACCATCGACGAGGTGCTGATCCGGGCCCCCCAGGGCTTTCAGGTGGTGCCGGCCGCCTCCGGCGCGGCGAACCTCGCCGGCATGGGCGCCGCCGAGCACCTGGGGCTGGTGCGCGCATTCAGCTCCCTCGCCGCGCAGATCGAGGTGCTCATCGTCGACACCGCCGCCGGCATCGCCCAGGGCGTGCAGCAGTTCTCGCAGGCGGCCCAGCACGTCCTGGTGGTGATCTGCGACGAGCCGGCCTCGCTCACCGACGGCTACGCGCTCATCAAGGTGTTGAGCCGCCACCATGGCGTCAGTCGCTTCCGCGTGCTCGCCAACCGCGCGCGCGGCCCCGGCGCGGGGCGCGAGCTGTTCGAGCGTTTCGAGCGGGTCACGACGCGCTTTCTTGACGTGGTGCTCGAGTTCGCCGGCGAGGTTCCCGAGGACGAGTACCTGCAGCGCTCCGTACGCGAGCAGCGTCCGGTCTGTGAACTGTATCCCGCAAGCCCCTCGGCCCGGGCGTTCAAGAAACTGGCGGAGGTGGCCGATACATGGCCAGTACCGCCCGGTCCGCGGGGGAACATCGAATTCTTCGTGGAGCGGCTGGTGCGGCGCAACCCCGCGCAGCTGGCGGCCGTGCCATGAACGCCACGAGCGCATACGGGACCGCCCGCCCGCCCTGGGAGGCCGGCAATGCGACCGAACTCGTGACGCGGCACGCGGAGCTCGTCAAGCGCATCGCCTACCATCTGGCGGGCCGCCTGCCGCCGTCGGTGGAGATCGATGATCTGATGCAGGCAGGGATGCTCGGGCTGCTCGAGGCGGCCTCGAACTACGCCGCCGACCGGGGCGCGAGCTTCGAGACCTACGCGGGCATCCGCGTCCGCGGGGCGATGATCGACGCGCTGCGCAAGCTCGACTGGGCGCCGCGCTCGGTGCACCGCAAGGCGCGGGCGGTGGCCGCGGCGGTGCAGGAGATCGAGCGGCGCACGGGACGCGACGCGCGCGATACGGAAATCGCGGAGCGGCTGGGTGTGCCGCTCGAGGAATATCACGCCATCGTGCAGGACGCGGCGAGCTGCCGCCTGGCGGCGCTCGACGATGCGGCGGTGGTCGTGGAGGGCGAGGCGGACCCTTTCCGCGAGACCGCCGATGAGGAGTTCAAACAGGCTCTGGCGCGGGCCATCGAAGGCCTGCCCGAGAGGGAGAAACTGGTGATGTCGCTGTACTACAGCGAGGGCTTGAATCTCAAGGAGATCGGCGCGGTGCTGAAGGTGACCGAGTCGCGCGCCTGCCAGCTGCACGGGCAGGCGCTCGTGCGGCTCAAGGCGCGGCTGGCGCAGTGGCGCGGGGACCTCGATGGCGCGGCCAAGCGGCAAGCGTAGCGACGCCCCTGGGCCCGCCGGCGCGCAGCGAGGCTGTGCCGTTCGGCAAAGCACCGCCCCGCAGCGCCGCGCGGGCGGCCGGGAGCGGCACCACAGTGGGCTTGCGCGCGCCGCGGCGGCGCGGCCCGGTGCAGGCGGCGGCGAAGACGGCGTGGTTTGCCCGACAAGGCGCCGGCCCGGGGCAGGCCGCAATCCGGCGCGTCAGACCATACGAGGCATGCAGTGAGTAAAGATCTGAAATTTCTGGTGGTCGATGACTTCTCCACCATGCGCCGCATCATCAAGAACCTGCTGCACGACCTCGGCTACTCGAACGTCACCGAGGCCGACGATGGCAAGACGGCGCTGCCGATGCTGCAGGCCGGGAGCTTCGATTTGCTGATCACCGACTGGAACATGCCCGGCATGCCCGGACTCGATCTGATCAAGGCGGTCAGGGCCGACGCGAAACTCGCCAAGATGCCGGTGTTGATGCTGACCGCCGAGGCCAAGCGCGAGCAGATCATCGAGGCGGCCCAGGCGGGTGTCAACGGTTATGTCATCAAACCGTTCACGGCCGAGACGCTCAAGGAAAAGCTCGACAAAATTCTCGGCGCCGGAAAGTGAGGCCCTGATGTCGAATTTCTCAATCTTGAAGGGCGAGTACGGCGCCTACGTCGAGGCCTTGAGCGAGGCCCTCGACCACGACGACGAGTCCGGGTTCTTCGCCGCGATCGACCACATCGTGCACATGCGCGAGCCGAAGATGCTCGCCGAGATCCGCAAGCTCACCGGCGATCTGCAAAAGGCGCTCGACCGCTTCAGCATAGAGTCGCGCCTCGCGGACATCGCCGAGCACGAAATCCCCAATGCCCGCGCGCGCCTGACCCATGTCATCAACATGACCGACGAAGCCGCGCACCGCACGCTCGATCTGGTCGAACGGTCCGGGCCGCTCGCCGAGCGCACCGCGCGCGAAGCGGGCGTGCTGCTCGATGCGCTCGCCGCCTTCCGCGAGCGCGTCCCCGGCAGCGGCTTCGAAGGGATTGCCCGCTCCGTGGAGGCGTTCCTGCCGGTGGTGCGCGCGCTCGAGGCGTTCCTGCCGTCGGTGCGCGCCGACTCCGAGCAGATCCGCCGCAACCTCGCCGAGGTGCTGCTCGCCCAGGGCTATCAGGATCTCACCGGGCAGATCATCCGCAGCGTCATCAAGCTGGTCGGGGAGCTCGAGAATGCGCTCGGCAACCTCACGCGCCTCTCCGGAGGCCTGGTCGAGCACGCCAGCCTGGGCGAGAATCCGGGCAGCGGACACGGGCCGGTGGTCCCCGGGGTCACCCAGGGCGAGGTTGCTTCCGCCCAGACCGACGTGGATGCGCTGCTGTCGGGCCTCGGCATGTAACTGATGGACATCCTGAGCATCATCGGAATGGTGCTCGCGGTCAACGCCGTGCTGGTCGGGGCGATGTTGCGCGGCGCGGGCGTCATGGCACTGATCTCGTTCGAGGCGTTCGTGGTCGTCGGCGGAGGAACGATCGCCGCGGTCTGCGTGCAGACGCCCCTGCCTGTGATGCGCCGCGCGCTCGGACTTTTCCCCTGGGTCCTCCGGCCGCCGCCGCGCGACGGCCGGCACCTGATCGCCAAGATCATCGAGTGGAGCAACACCGCGCGCAAGCGCGGGCTGCTCGGCCTCGAGCCGCTGATCGACGGCGAGCACGACGAGTTCACCAGAAAGGCGCTGCAGCTGGTGGTCGACGGCCACGAGCCGGAGCACATCAGCAATACGCTCGCCGTCGACATGAACATGCGCGAGCACGCCGACATCACAGCCGCGAGAGTGTTCGAGAGCGCCGGCACCTACTCCCCGACGCTCGGCATCATCGGCGCGGTGCTCGGGTTGATGGCGGTGCTGCAGAACCTCGCCGATCCGACCCAGCTCGGCCACGGCATCGCCGCCGCCTTCACGGCCACCGTGTACGGCATCAGCTTCGCCAATCTGTTCTTCCTGCCGGTCTCCGCCAAGCTCAAGGGCATCATCCACCGCCAGACCCAGTTCCGCGAGTTGATCATCGACGGAATGATGGCGATCGCCCAGGGCGAGAACCCCCGCTCCATAGAATCGAGACTGCAGGGCTACCTGCACTAGGGGGCGCGATGCGCAGAATCCGCAGACAACCCGAAGAGCACATGAACCACGAGCGCTGGGCGATCCCGTACGGGGATCTGCTCACGCTGCTGCTCGCGTTCTTCGTGGTGATGTACTCGATCTCCTCGGTCAACGCGGGCAAATACCGCGTGCTGTCAAACTCCCTGTACGCCGCCTTCCGCGGCCAGCCGCGCACCCTCGATCCGGTCGAGGTCGGGCACAAGCGGCTCGGGTCGGGCGCCGACCTCCGCATCAGCATCGTCCGTCAGCAGATGCTCAAGAACCAGCCCAGGGCGTACCTGACGCCGCTGCCGGTCCTGCCCGCCAAACCCGCCGCCGCCATCCCCGCGGCCGGCGCCGGCGATGCCATGCTGCCGCGTGTGGCCGCCAACGTCGATCGGGCGTTGGCGCAGCTCATCAGCGACCGCCAAGTCGTGGTGCAGCGCAAGCCCGGCCGGATCGAGGTGCGGTTCCGCAGCGACATCCTGTTCCCGAGCGGCAGCGCGCGGCTCTCGGGCAATGCCCTCACCGCCATCCGCAAGCTCGCCGCGGTGCTGGTGGGATTTCCCAACCCCGTGCGGGTGGAGGGCTTCACCGACAACGTGCCGATCCGGACCATGCAGTTTCACTCCAACTGGGAGCTGTCGGCCGCCCGGGCCGGCAGCGTCGTGCACGTGCTGCAGAGCCGGGGAGTCGCGCCCGGGCGCCTGGCGGTCATCGGCTTCGGCGCTCAACGCCCGATCGCGAGCAACGCCACCGCCGCGGGCCGGCGGGCCAACCGCCGGGTGGTCGTGCTCATCCTCTCGACCAAGCTCGCCCGCCACGCCGATCCGGCCTGGGTTCCCGGCGCCGGCCAGTAGGCAACCCGAGCAGGCGGGCTGGGGGAGGCACTGCGGGGCCGGAGCGCGACCGCAGCACCGCAGGGTGATCCGGCGGCCGCTCGCCTCATCCGGGCTGGCCGCTCCCGGCTCCCTGGCACGGTTTCTGCACCTTCCCTGTTGGATCGATGCCGCCGCGCCGGGAAACCGTCGCCGACGCCCGCCGCGGCCGCTCGTTGTGTGACCGACATCACAGGAGGCCGCCCCATGGCCGCCGCGAATCTCATGAATGTGTCGAACATCGATTTCCTGCTCATCCTGGGGCGGGCGGTGTTCCTGGTCTTCTCGTTCGCCCTCGCCGCCACGACCTTCACCGCGTGGCGGCGCGCCACACGCGCCCAGACCGAGCAGGTGCTCTGCCAGGGCCGGCTGCTGCTCGATGAGCTCGCCGGCATCAGAAGCACCCTGCAGGCCACCGCCCATTCCGTGACGCAGCTCGCGGAGCGGATCGAGCATCCGACGACGCTCGCCGCCCCTTCCGCAGGCGCCTCGCCCGGCTACCAGATCGCGATCCGGCTGGCGCGCGGCGGGGCGAGCAGCGAGGAGCTGATCTGCGGCTGCGGCCTCACGCGGGCGGAGGCGGAGCTGGTGCGGCGCCTGCACGGGCCGTCGCGGCCGGAACTGCGTCAAGTTTCGTGACACACGCCTCAAGAGCATCCGGCGCACGCCGATAGCTCACTCGATCATGAAATCCCGCACCCGATCGACCCCGGTTCGCAAATCCGGGCGCGGCCGCGCTGCGCGCGCCGCTTCGCCGCCCGCCGGCCCAGCGCCCAAGTCCGGCGAGCTCGCGCTGAGCGCCGAGTGCACGCTGGCGGAGGCGGAGCTGCTGAAGGCCGCGCTCGCCGCTTTGCTCGATGAGCCGCAGGCCGTCACGCTGGATGCCGGCTCGCTGCAGCGCATCGACACCGCGGCGCTGCAACTGCTGGCGGCCTTCGTGCGGGACCGGCGCCTGCTCGGACACGACACCCGATGGCGGGGCGCGGAACCGACCTTGGAGCCCGCGGCGCGGCTGCTCGGCATGGACGGCATGCTCGAGCTGCCCGGAGAGAGCCGATGACCGTCGACCTGACGCAATTTCACGATGCCTTCTTCGAGGAGAGCTTCGAGGCGCTCGATACCATGGAGGCGGCGCTGCTGAAGCTCGACATCGGCGCCCCGGACTCGGAGCTGATCAACACGATTTTCCGCGTGGCGCATTCGATCAAAGGGGGCAGCGCCACTTTCGGCTTCAGCGACATCGCCTCCTTCACCCACAGCCTCGAGACGCTGCTCGATGAGCTGCGCAGCGGCGGCATGCCGGTGACGGTGGAGAGCTCCGATCTGCTGCTGAAATCGGTCGACACGATGCGCGCCATGCTGCGCGCCGTGCAGAGCAAACAGCCCATCGATGCCCAGCGCGTCTCGGACCTTCAGTTCGACCTGGAAGTGGCGATCGCGCGCAGGAGCAAGACCGCCCCGGCCGAGACCGCCCGAGCGCAGCCCCCCGCCCTGCCCGTCCCCCCGGGCGAGGCGCACGGCGACGAACCGCCGGCCGCAGCGGAGCGCTGGCGGATGCGCTTCCGGCCCTTTCGAGAGCTGCTGGTGCGCGGCAACGACCCGGTGCGCATGCTGCGCGAGCTCGCCGAGCTCGGCGAGCTCGCCGTACGGATCGACACCCAGGCTCTGCCGTCCCTCGTTGACATCAATCCCCAGGACTGCCATCTCTCCTGGACGCTCGAGCTTCCCGGCACCGTTGCGGAAGAGGCGATCCGCCAGGTGTTCGAATGGGCCGAGGGCGACTGCGAGCTCGCCATAGAGCGCGTGCCCTCGCCGGCGCCGGCGGCGCACGAGGCGGTCCCCGAGACCGCGGGCGCGCAGGATGGCGCCGGCGGTCCCGCCTCGCCTGCGCCGCCAGAGGCCGCGCCCGGGCCGGCCGGGCCTGCGCCGGTGGGTGCGGCACCGGCGGGTGCGGCACCGGCGCCCGCCGCGCAGCCGCGCACCGAGGCCACGGTGAGCGCGCTCGGGGACTCCGGCTCGATCCGCGTCAGCGTAGAGAAGATCGACGAGCTGATGAACACCGTCGGTGAGCTGGTGATCACCCAGGCGATGCTGAGTCAGCTCGGCGCGCAGATCGAGGGGGCGCTCGCCGAGCGGCTGCGCGCCGGCCTGGCGCAACTCGATCGCAACATGCGCGAGCTGCAGGAGAGCGTCATGCGCGTGCGCATGCTGCCGATCAGCTTCGTGTTCAGCAGATTTCCGCGCATGGTGCGTGACCTGGCGCATCGTCTCGGCAAGCAGATCGAGCTGAAGCTCACCGGCGAGCAGACCGAGCTCGACAAGACGGTGCTGGAGAAGATCGGCGATCCGCTGGTGCACCTGGTGCGCAACTGCATCGATCACGGCATCGAATCTCCCGAGGTGCGCATCGCCGCCGGCAAGCCCGCCGCCGGCACGGTTCACCTGGACGCCAGTCACCGCGGCGGCAACATCTCCGTGGAGGTCAGCGACGACGGCGGCGGTCTCGACAAGGCTCGCATCCTCGCCAAGGCGCGCTCGCGCGGCCTGATCGGCGCCACCGAAACGCTGTGCGACTCCGAGATCCATCAGCTCATCTTCCTGCCCGGCTTCTCCACCGCCGAGAAGACCACCGACCTGTCGGGCCGGGGCGTCGGCATGGATGTCGTGCGCCGCAACGTCAAGGAGCTCGGCGGCAAGATCGAGCTGGTGAGCGAGCCCGGACGCGGATCGCGCTTCACCATCACCCTGCCGCTGACGCTCGCCATCGTCGACGGCCAGTCGGTGGCGGTCGGCAGCGAAACCTACATCGTGCCGCTCATCTCCATCGTCGAGTCGATGCAGCTGAAGCCGGCGGGGGTCAACCGGCTGTCCGGCCAGGGCGAGGTGTTCTCCTTCCGGGGCGATTACCTGCCCATCCTGCGCCTGCACGAGCTGTTCGGCGTCGAGCCGCACACCCGCGCCCTGGACGAAGGGCTGGTGGTGGTGGCCGAGGGCGCCGGCCGGCGGGTGGGGCTGTTCGTCGATGATCTGCTCGGCCAGCAGCAGGTGGTCATCAAGTCCCTGGAAGCCAATTGCGGCCACATCGAAGGCATCTCCGGCGCAACCATCCTCGGTGACGGCTCGGTGGCGCTCATCCTGGATGTCCCCGGCCTGATCCGCGTCGCTTCCGTGCGCGCGGCAGCCTGAAGGCCTAACGGCCAGGAGTCAATCTCATGTCGACAAAAACGGCGTCCGAACAGCAGCAGAGAGCCGGTGAGAGCTCCCAGGTCCTGACCTTCGTGCTCGGCAACGAGACCTACGGAGTCGACATCCTGCGCGTGCAGGAGATCCGCGGCTGGACGGCGGTGACCAAGATTCCGCACGCGCCGGCGCACGTGCTCGGCGTACTCAACCTGCGCGGCTCGATCGTGCCGATCGTCGACCTGCGCATGCGCTTCGCCCTCGAGCGCGCCGAATACACCGCCGTCACGGTGATCATCGTGATGTCGGTCGTCACCCCATCCGGACGCAGGGACTTCGGCGTGGTCGTCGACGGGGTCTCCGACGTGGTCGACGTCAATTCCGCGGAGATCAAGCCGGCGCCGGAGCTCGGTACGCGCGCCGCAACCGATTACCTGCTCGGGCTGGTGTCGATCGCCGAGCGCATGGTGGTGCTGCTGGACATCGACCGGCTGATCGGCCGGGACCTGACCGTGACACCGGCCGCCGCGGACGAATCGCACGACGAGCACGCCGCCGACGGCGCCGATGCGGGCTCGCTCGCCGCCAACGCGGCCTGATGGGGGGCAAAGATGAACAGTCCGAAGAATCTCTCGCTGGCCTCGAAGATGCTGCTGGTCTTCGCCGTGCCGGCATGCGTGCTCGGCGCGGCGACGCTGCTCGGCAGCTGCGGGCTCGCCCTGGGATTGACCGCGGCGGCGGTGTTGTGCGGCGGCGCGCTCGCCGTGCTCACCGCACGGTCGGCCGATGCCGCGCTGCAGCGCGCGACGGCCGCCGTGCAGTCCCTGAGCGAAGGACGGATCGATGCGCCGGTGGCGCGCGCGGGCACTGGCGGGTTTGCCGCGCTCGCGAGCGCCCTCGAGGCGCTGCGCGGCACGCTGTGCGCACAGAGGGATGAGGCCGCCGCGCAGCGCGCGCGGCCGGCCGCACCGCTCGAGGCGCCCGCACTCTCGGCGCAGAGCGCCGCCTCGCAGCCTGGCCTCGCCGAGCAGTTGCGGCTCGCGGTGGCGGCGGCCCGGGACGCCATCGAAGCTGCGGCGCAAGGGGACTTGAGCCGCCGCCTCGACACCGGGCTCGACAGCCCCGAGCTGCGCTGCCTGGCCGAGGGCGTCAACTCCCTGCTCGAGAGCATGTCGGCCATGGTGCGCGAGATCAAGACGACGTCCGAGCAGGTCGAGCGCGCCGCCGATGAGATCTCCACCGGCAACGAGAATCTCTCGCAGCGCACCGAGGAACAGTCCTCCTCGCTCGAGGAGACCGCCTCGTCCATGGAGCAGATGACCACCACCGTCAAGCAGAACGCCGACAACGCCTCGCAAGCGAACCAGCTGGCGCTCGCCGCGCGCGAGCAGGCGGAGAAAGGCGGCGTGATCGTCAATCAGGCGATCACCGCGATGTCCGAGATCAACCAGGCTTCAAGGAAGATCGCCGACATCATCGGCGTCATCGACGAGATCGCCTTCCAGACCAACCTGCTGGCGCTCAACGCCGCCGTCGAGGCGGCCCGCGCCGGCGAGCAGGGCCGCGGCTTCGCCGTGGTGGCGAGCGAGGTGCGCAGCCTCGCGGGCCGCTCGGCCACCGCCGCCAAGGAGATCAAGGGCCTCATTCAAGACAGCGTGCGCAAGGTCGAGGACGGCTCGGCGCGAGTCACCCAGTCCGGCCAGACGCTCGAGCAGATCGTCGCCTCCGTCAAGAAAGTCTCCGACATCGTCGCCGAGATCGCGGCGGCCTCGCGCGAGCAGTCCTCCGGCATCGAGCAGGTCAACCGCGCGGTGCTGCAGATGGACGAGCTCACGCAGCAGAACGCCACGCTCGTCGAGCAGGCCACGGGCGCGGCGCGCAACATGACCGGCCTCACCCAGAGCCTCAATCACAGCATGTCGCGCTACCGGCTCGCACAGCAGCATCACCCGGCCGCGGGCGATGCCGGCACGCACACGTGGCGCCGCGCCGCCGCCGGGGGTTGATCGAGATGTCCAAACTCACGCTCAACCACCTCAGACTTTGGCAGAAGCTCACCGTGCTGGTGCTGGCGATGAGCCTGCCGGCCACGCTGGTCGGACTCTTCTATTGGTATTCCGCCGGCGGCACGCTGCGCCAGGCCCGCGACGAGCTTGCAGGCATCCGCTATCTGAGCGGTATCGGATCGCTCGAGGCGGCGCTTCTGACCCGGGAAGGCCGCGCGTTCGCGCTGGCGAGCGGTGATGCCGCGGCCAAGCCGGCGGTGTCGGCCGCGCAACGGCACGTCACCGAGGCGCTGCGCCGCCTGGCCGGCATCAACGCCAGGCTGGGCGAGCGCTACGGGGTCAGGCGCGATATGCGCGCCGTTCAACAGCAGTGGGCCGCCATCGAGGGCGTCACCCGGCCGGCCCGGCAGGTAGCCGCGTCGAGCGCCGCGCTCCTTGGCCGTCTCGGGCGCTTGAGCGATGCGGTCGCCGCCGGCTCGCGCGCCACCTCCGATCCGGACCAGCAGACGCGCAGTCTGGTGCAGATCGTGTCCCATGATGCGCCCGCAGCGCTCGCGGATGAAGCGGCGCTGCGCCGCTACGCGGAGGACGCGGCCGCCAAGGGATACCTCGGCGGAGACGACGGGATGGGCATCCGCATCGCCCACGGCCGCCTTCTGACCGACCTCGAGAAGATCCGCACGGCGCTCGGGCAGGTTCGGCCGAAGATCGCGCGCCCGCTGTCGGCTGCGCTGCGCAGCGCGCGCCGCCAGGCACACGCCTACTTTGCCACCGTCGAGGCGCAAGTCCTCAACGCCAGCACCCTCAAGATCAGCGTCGAGGCGCTGCACGAGGCGGGCCGGGGCGCCCGCGGCGCATTGAGCGGCCTGCTCGGCGCAAGCGGCGCGGCCGCCGCCGCCGCGGCCAAGGCCCGCGTTGCCGCCCTGAGCAGGGAACGCGACCTGAACCTGGCGCTCGTGCTGCTCGCCATCGTCCTGATCCACGCTCTCACCTGGGTGACTGAGCGCTCGCTCACGAGCCCGATGAAGCGGGTGGTCGCGATATTCGGGCGCATCTCCGCCGGGCATTACGACAGCGAAGTCGAGGCGGACCGCGCGGATGAGCTCGGGCAGGTCCTCAAGGCGCTCGCCGCCATGCAGCTGAAGCTGCGGGCGCAGATCGAGAACGAGCGCGCCGTTGCCGCCGAGAACTCGCGCATACGCCAGGCGCTCGACAAGGCCTCCACGGGCGTGCTGCTCGCGGACGCGCAGCACCGGATCATCTACGTCAACGAAGCCGCCGAGACCGGCTTCACCCGCCACGCCGCCGAGCTGCGCCGCAGCCTCGCCGGATTCGATCCGGCGAGGCTGCGCGGCTCGAGCCTCGAGGCGCTCTCTAGCTCCCCGGCGCAGGAGCGGCGCGTGCTCGACGGCCTGCACGCCCCACGCACCGAGGAGCGCGCATTCGGAGCCCTGAATTTCCGCGTCATCACCAGCGCGGTGACCGGCGAGCGGGGCGAGCGGCTCGGCACGGTGATGGAGTGGACCGAGCGGACGCAGGAGATGCGGGTGGAGCAGGAGCTGCAAGTGGTGCTCGCCGCGGTCAACGGCGATGATCTCACGCGGCGCATCGGGCTCGACAACAAGTCCGGATTCTTCGCCGCGCTCGGCGCGGGGGTCAACCGCCTCGCCGACAACCTGGCCGAGATCGTCGCCCGGGTGAAGGGGGCCGCGCGCGAGATTCTGCTCGGCGCCGAGGAGATCACCACCGGCAACTCGAACCTCTCGACCCGGACCGAGGAGCAGGCTTCATCGCTCGAGGAGACCGCCTCCTCCATGGAGCAGATGACCACCACCGTCAAGCAGAACGCCGACAACGCCGCCCAGGCCAATCAGCTCGCGCTCGCCGCCCGCGACCAGGCCGAGCAGGGCGTGGCGGTGGTCGGCAAGGCCGTGCAGGCGATGACCGGCATCGACGAGTCGGCACAGCGGATCGCCGACATCATCGGCGTCATCGACGAGATCGCCTTCCAGACCAACCTGCTGGCGCTCAACGCCGCCGTCGAGGCGGCCCGCGCCGGGGAGCAGGGCCGCGGCTTCGCCGTGGTGGCGAGCGAGGTGCGCAACCTCGCCGGCCGCTCGGCCACCGCCGCCAGGCAGATCAAGTCCCTCATCCAGGACAGCGTCAAGAAGGTCTCCGACGGATCGCGTCTGGTCACCGATTCCGGCGACACCCTGGGCGAGATCGTCTCCTCCGTCAAGAAGGTCTCCGACATCGTCGCCGAGATCGCGGCGGCCTCGCGCGAGCAGTCCTCGGGCATCGAGCAGGTCAACCGCGCGGTGATGCAGATGGATCAGATCACCCAGCAGAACGCCGCGCTGGTGCAGGAGACGATCGCCTCTTCGCAGGTCATGACCGGGCAGGTGCGCGATCTCAACGACACGCTCGCTCGCTTCAAGCTCGGCGAGGGCGCGCGCAGCGCGGAGCGCGGCGGGCGCCAGCCCGCCGAGGCGGACCGCGAGGCGCCCAAGCTCGCCGCCGGCGAGAGCCGATGAGTGCGCGCGAGCGCACGGGCCGCCCCAAGAATCATCAGCATCAGGACACGAGACCATGCAACTTCTAAACCGTCTGAAGCTCTGGCAGAAGCTCGGACTGCTGGTGGTGGCCATGGCGGTGCCCACCGCCTTGCTCGGCTCGTTCTACCTGAGCGCGGCGAACCACGAGGTGTCCCAGGCGCGCAACGAGCTCGACGGCGCCCACTACGCGCATCGTCTCGGCGCCGTGCTGGCCGAGGTGTCCCGACACCGCAGCCTGCTGTTCGCGCTGCTCACCGGGGACTCGGCGCAGTCCGGCGCCGTGGCGGCCTCCGAGGCGCGCATGCACAAGCTGCTGTCCGAAGTCGGCGCCGTCAATGCCATCGTCGGCGGCAAGCTCGGTGTGAAGCGGCAGTGGCAGGCGGTGCAAAACGGCTGGGCGGCGCTGAAGAGCGGTGAATCGAAGATGACCGCCGATCAGGCGGCGGCGCAACACGATGCGCTCATCGCGAGCATCGTCGGCCTCGGCCGGCGGGTGGTGGCCCGCTCGGCGCTCAACGTCGATCCCTCCCCGCAGACCGCCGCCCTGATCCGCCTCGCCACGCAGGACGTTCCCGATGCGCTGATCGCCTCCGGCGAGGTGCAGTGGTATGCGACCAGCGCGGCGATCAAGGGATATCTCGGCGGCGGGGACTCGCGGGCGATCCAGATCTACCACCGGCAGGTGCTCGAGGATTTCGCCCGCGCGAGACGCGATCTGAATGGCGCCTCTCATGCGGCCCGCGCCCGGATACGCCCGATGCTGAGATCGGCGCTCGCCTCGTTCAACGCCTCGTTCGGCCTCATCCGCAGGCGCGTCCTGAACGCGCGCAAGATGACCATCACCACCGCGGCGCTGTTCGCCAACTCGCAATCCGTCAACGCCGGCCTGCAGCGGCTGCTGAACGCCAGCTACTCGAGCATGGACGCCGCCGTGAAGCACCGGCTCTCGCGGCTGACCGCCTCGCGCGCCCTCGCCCTGGGGGTGACCCTGGCGGCTCTGCTGATCGCCGTCGCCCTCTCGTGGGTCATGGCCACCGCCCTGGCCGCGCTCATCGCGCGGGCGATCACGGTGTTCGAGCGCATCTCGGCCGGCCAGTACGACAACCGCATCGAGCTCAACGGATCGGACGAGGCCAACCAGGTGCTGCGCTCCCTCGATGAGATGCAGGGCAAGCTGCGTGCGCAGATCGAGAACGAGCGGCTCGTCGCCACCGAGAACGTCCGCATCCGCCAGGCGCTCGACAGCGTCTCCGCCGGCGTGATGGTGGCCGACGCCGACTCGAGCATCATCTACCTCAACCCGGCGGCCGCCAACGTCCTCACGGCCGCCGAGCAGGACATCCGCCGGGATCTGCCCGGATTCAGCGCCGCGAGCATTCGCGGCTCGAGCATGGAGATCTTCCACCGCGACCCCGCGCATCAGCGCAGCCTCATCGAGCAGCTCTCCGGCGCGCACCGCACCGATCTGGTGCTCGGCGGACATTCCTTCGCGCTCACCTTCAATCCGGTCGAGAGCGAGGGCCGGCGCATCGGCACGGTCGTCGAATGGAAGGATCGCACCCAGGAGGTCGCCGTCGAGAAGGAAATGCAGGACATGCTCTCGGCCGTGACCGCCGGCAGGCTCGCCAAGCGCATCGCAACGGGCGGCAAGAGCGGCTTCTTCGAAGTCATGAGCCGCGGAGTCAACCGCCTCGCCGACAACATGGCCGAGGTTGTTTCCCGGGTCAAGGAGGTTGCCGTCGAGGTGCACCGCGGAGCCGATGAGATCTCCTGCGGCAACGCCAATCTCTCCCAGCGCACCGAGGAGCAATCCTCCTCGCTCGAGCAGACCGCCTCCTCCATGGAGCAGATGACCACCACCGTCAAGCAGAACGCCGACAACGCCGCCCAGGCAAACCAGCTGGCGCTTGCCGCCCGCGAGCAGGCCGAGAAGGGCGGCACGGTGGTCGGCCAGGCCGTGGCGGCGATGTCCGATATCAACCAGGCCTCCAAGAAGATCGCCGACATCATCGGGGTCATCGACGAGATCGCCTTCCAGACCAACCTGCTGGCGCTCAACGCCGCCGTCGAGGCGGCCCGCGCCGGCGAGCAGGGCCGCGGCTTCGCCGTGGTGGCGAGCGAGGTGCGCAACCTCGCCGGCCGCTCGGCCACCGCCGCCAAGGAGATCAAGGGCCTCATTCACGACAGCGTGCGCAGGGTCGAGGACGGCTCGGTCCTGGTGAACCAGTCCGGCCAGACCCTGGAGAAGATCGTCGCCGCGGTGAAGAAGGTCTCGGACATCGTGGCCGAGATCGCGGCGGCCTCCCGCGAGCAGTCCTCCGGCATCGAGCAGGTCAACCGCGCGGTGATGCAGATGGACGAGCTGACGCAGCAGAACGCCGCGCTCGTCGAGCAGGCCACCGCCGCCTCCCAGTCCATGGTCGAGCAGGTGCGCGGTCTCAACGAGATACTCGGCCAATTCGATGTGGGCGAGTCGCACGCTGGCGAGCGGGCGGGCGCGGCGGATCCGACGACGGCGAGCGGGCGCGCACCGGCCGGTCTGCCGCCGGCGGCGGCCGGCGGCGCGGCCGCCCGTGCCGGCCAGGTCAAGGCCGCCCGCAATACCGCCCCGCCCCGCACGGAGCGGCGCAAGGCCAACCGGCCCTGGGCGGACCGTAAGGCGGCTGCGCCGGCCGCTGCGCCGGCCGCCGCGCCGCCGGTGCGCGCCGCACCGAAGCTCGCCGCCGTCTCCTCGGGCGGCGCCGAGCCTGCCGCCGCCGAGGACTCCGAGTGGCAGGAATTCTGAATCATGTCCGAACACGATACAAACCTGGGAGCGCGGAGATGGCGCGGATTCTCGCGGTAGACGATTCGGCATCGATGCGCCAGATGGTCGGCATCACCCTCGCTGGCGCCGGCCACCAGGTGCAGCAGGCCGCCGACGGGGTGGAGGCGCTCGAGATCGCCGAGCGGCAGACGTTCGACCTCGTCATCACCGACGTCAACATGCCGAACATGGACGGCATCACGCTGGTGCGCGAGCTTCGCGCCCGGGCGAGTTACCGGTACGTGCCGCTGCTCGTGCTGACCACCGAGGCCACCGTAGAGCGCAAGCAGCAAGGCAAGGCCGCCGGCGCCACCGGCTGGCTGGTCAAACCGTTCAATCCCGAGCGGCTGCTCGCCACGGTCACCAAAGTGCTCAGTTGATTGCCGATTTCCCTCATACGCTTGCAACGAGGTTCCTCCATGAAAGCACCGAAAGTCCTCGCCACCCTGGCGATCGCCTGCGCCATGAGCGCGACGGCTTACGCGAACTGCCGCCTGCCGACCGCGCCCAGCAAGATTCCCGACGGGGCGACGGCGAGCAAGCAGCAGATGATCACGGCCATGCAGACCATCCAGGAATACAACCACGACGTTCAGACCTACCTGAAGTGCCTCGACTTCGAGGTGCGCCAGAACCAGATGAGCCCGAACGACCAGGTGAGCCTGCACAACGCCGCGGTCGACCAGCTGAAACACATCGCCGCCGAGTTCAACAAGCAGGTCGTGATCTTCAAGTCCAAGCACAGCTGAGGCGCCAATCCGCCCGGACGCCGACTTGGCGCCCGCATCCGCCCCCGGCAGCGCCCGCCCCGGAGGCAGGTCCAAGGGTCCGCCACGCGCGCCCCCCGCCGTGTGGCCCTGCAGCGATGGCCAGAGATGACGCGATACACATACATGCACCAACCGGCAGCGGGCGCCCCGTCCCTATCGGGCGGGTCGAGTGAGCTGGTGCGCTCGGCGGAGACTTGCGCCGCGCTCATCGAGCTTGCGATCAGCGAATCGCAGCGGCCCGTCGAGATGCTCGCGCAAGCGCTGCGGCGCATCTGCGCCGCGACGTCCGCCGGCGAGCGCCCGCTCCCGGCGGACATCGCGGCCTGCGTCGAAAGTCTGCAGTTCCACGACCGCATGATCCAGCAGCTCGCTCACGTGCGCGATCTGCTTGCGGGCGCGGCCGCACCGGCTCCGCAGGACCGGCAGGGCTGGCCCGCGCTTCGCGAAGCGCTGCGCTCGCGCTTCACCTGCGAGTCGCACCGGCTGCTGTTCAATCTGCTGATGCCGGGCGAGGCCGGACAGGGCCACATCCAGCTGCGCGCCGACGAGGGCAGCGTGGAGCTGTTTTGAGCGCGGGCGTTGCCTCCTTGCCGGACGGCGCCTCGTCGCGGCAGCGGGAATTCGCCTTCCACGAGCAGGACTTCCAGGCATTGCGCTCGCTCGTGAAGTCCCTCACCGGCATCAATCTGACCGAGCAGAAGCGCGAGCTGGTGTACGGCCGCCTGACGCGGCGCCTGCGGGCGCTGGGGCTGAACAGCTTCGCGCAATATCGGCAGCTGCTCGCCGGCGAGGAGCGCGAGCTCACCGAGCTGTGCAACGCCATCACCACCAATCTCACCGCCTTCTTCCGCGAGCCGCACCATTTCCAGTATCTGCGCGAGCAGTGGCTCGGACCGCTGCTCGGCAATGCGCGCGCAGGACGGCGCCTGCGCATCTGGTCGGCCGGCTGCTCGACCGGAGAGGAGCCCTACTCCATCGCCATGACCGTGCTCGAGACCCTGCCGCATCCGGGCAGCTGGGACGTGCGCATCCTCGCAACCGATCTCGACTCGGAGGTGCTGCAGCGCGCCCGTCGCGGCCTGTACGCCCCGGAGCGCACCGCCAACCTCTCGCGCGAGCGTCTGCAGCGATTTTTCATCGAGCGGCCCGAAGGGCGGGCGACGGTCCATCAGGTGGCCCCGCAGCTCGCCTCCCTGGTCACCTTCAAGCAGCTCAATCTCATGCACCCGCTGCCGATGAAAGGACCATTGGACGTCATTTTTTGCCGCAACGTGGTGATCTACTTCGACAAGGACACTCAGCGCGACCTGTTCGCGCGCATCGGCCGGCTGCAGCGGCCGGGAGATCTGCTGTTCCTGGGGCATTCCGAAAGCCTGTTCAAGGTCTGCGACAGCTATGGGCTCATTGGCAAAACGGTCTACCGGCGGGTCTGAGGGCGGATCCGGCCGGCAGCGGGACGGCCTGGCCGGGCACGAGCGCCCGCAGCGGGCCTCGCCCGATCCGCCACCGCCCCTGTCCGGCTTCGAGCACTTCCAGCGGTACTGGGACCGAGAGAACGACTGCTGGGCTGTCAAGATCCTGCCCGGGGAGTACTACGTCACCCGTTACGAGGAGGCGGTGAGCACGGTGCTCGGCTCATGTGTGTCGGCCTGCGTGCGCGATCCGGCGCGCGGGGTCGGCGGCATGAACCATTTCATGCTGCCCGAGGATGCCTCGCTCGGACAGAACGACTGGCTGGATCCTGCCGTCGGGCTCGCCACACGGTACGGCTCCTACGCGATGGAAAGCCTGATCAACGACCTGCTGAAGCTCGGAGCGGCGCGCGAGCGGCTGGAGATCAAGCTGTTCGGCGGCGGGAAGATCCTCTCGGCCATGACCGACGTCGGCGGCCGCAATATTCGCTTCATCCGCGACTACATGGCGCTCGAGGGATACAAAGTGGCCGCCGAGGACCTCGGCGGCACGAGTCCGCGCAAGGTGATTTACTTTCCGACGAGCGGCCGGGCGCGGCTGCGCAAGCTGCGTCCGGTGGAAAACCGCATCATCAGCCGACACGAGCAGCTCTACATGGAGAGCATCGGCAGACAGGCGGCCGGAGGCGAGGTGGAGCTGTTCACGTGACAGATCAGGGCGCAAGTCCGCTCCCCGGGCGCTCGAGCGGCCCCGCCCGGCGGCGCATCCGCGTGCTCATCGTCGATGACTCGGCGCTGGTGCGCAGCCTGCTCACCGAGATGCTCGGCTCCGCTGCCGACATAGAGGTGGCGGGCGTCGCGGCCGATGCGCATGCCGCGCGCGAGAAGATCAAGCGCCTCAATCCCGATGTGCTCACGCTCGATGTGGAGATGCCGAGAATGGACGGCATCACCTTTCTGCGCAATCTCATGCGCCTGCGGCCGATGCCGGTGGTCATGGTCTCCTCGCTCACCGAGCGCGGGGCGGATGTGACGCTCGATGCGCTCTCGCTGGGGGCGGTCGATTACCTGCCCAAGCCCAAAATCGACCTGGCGGCGACGCTGCAGGACTATCGCGACGAGCTCATCGAGAAGGTCCGCACGGCCGCCTGCGCCAGCGTGCGGGCGCTCGCCCCCCAGCGCGCTGCGAGCATCCCGGCGCCGGCCCACGGCGCCGATGCCGTGCTGCCGAAGACGGCGGGCGCCAGGCAGCTGCGCACGACCGACCGCATCATCGCCATCGGCGCCTCGACCGGCGGCACCGAAGCCATCAAGGAAGTCCTCACCCGCCTGCCGCCGGACTGCCCGGGCGTCGTGATCGCGCAGCACATTCCCAAAGCGTTCAGCGGCCCGTTCGCGCGGCGCATGGATGGCTGCAGCGCCGTCTCGGTGTGCGAGGCGCAGGACGGCCAGCAGATCCTCGCCGGCCATGTCTACATCGCCCCGGGCGACCGGCACCTGCTGGTGGTGCGTGACGGCGCCCGCTATGTCTGTCGGCTCGATGACGGTGTCCCGGTGAACCGGCACAAGCCCTCGGTGGACGTGCTATTTCGCTCCGTGGCGCAGAACGCCGGCCGCAACGCCATCGGCGCACTGCTCACCGGCATGGGCAAGGACGGCGCGCGGGGCCTGAAGGAGATGCTCGACAGCGGCAGCGGCACCATCGCCCAGGACGAGGCGACGAGCGTGGTGTGGGGCATGCCCGGGGAGGCCGTGGCGCTCGGCGCCGCCCTGCACGTCGTGCCCCTGGAGGGTGTCGCTGCGCGGATACGCCAGCTCGCCGAGGCCATGGACCTCACCCGCGAGCAGCGGACCCTGCCGGGAGAAGCCTGAACCGTGAGCCACGTACTGGCGCGCCCGGGGCATCGGGCCGAACATCGGGCTGCCGATACGCACCCAGCGACGAGGCCGCCCGCTTGAACAGTCCCGCCAGAGAGATTCCCGCTCCGGACGCCGGCACGGAGGTGTTTGCCTTCGTCCAGGCCCTCGCCGCCGAGCTCTCCGGCGGCAAAGTGGATTTGCCGAGCTTCCCGGACATCGCCCTGAGGGTCCGGCAGGTGCTCTCCGACGAGGAGGTCTCGCAGGAGAAAGTCGTGCGGGTGATCGGCTCCGAGCCGATGCTGGCCGCGCGATTGCTGCAGATCGCAAACTCCGCGGCCGTCAACTTCAGCGGCCGGGCCATCTGCGAGCTGCGCAGCGCCATCGCGCGGCTGGGATTTAACATGGTGCGCTCGGCGGCCATCGCCTTCGCCATGTCGCAGCTGAAGAGATCCTCGGAGCTGAAGGGCCTGGAGCGGCCGCTCGAGCAGCTCTGGCAGCGCAGCGCAGCGGTCGCCGCCACCTCCTACGTGGTCGCCAAGCGCTTCTCGCGCATCAATCCCGACACGGCCATGCTGGCGGGACTGCTGCACGGCATCGGCAAGCTCTACATCCTGACGCGCGCCGGCAACTACCCGGGACTGCTCGCCGATGAGGCGGCCTACAACTGCATCGTGCGCGACTGGCATGCCGCGATCGCCAAGGCGCTGCTCGAGAACTGGGAAATGGCCGAGGAAATCGTGCAGGCGGTGAGCGAGTACGAAGACCTCGAGCGCAGGGGAGCCCGGGCCCCCGACCTCACCGACGTGCTCACGGTGAGCCACCTGCTCGACGCTTTCAAGGACCATCCGGAGACCCTGGAGCTCAACATGCACGACGCCGCCGCCTGCCGGCGCATGCAGATCGACGCGGCGGGCTACCGCAAGCTGATCGAGGAGTCCGAGCACGAAATAAAGGCCCTGCGCGAGGCGCTCGGCGTCTGATTCCCGGTCCCGTCACAGCACTCATGCAAGTCCAGCTCCTCGAATCGACCGCAAGCCGCGCCACCGGCGCAGCCGAGCGCGACGTCGCCTTCACCTTCGTGCAGGCGCTCGCCGCCGAGCTCTCCGGAGGCCGGGTCGAGCTGCCGGGATTTCCGCACATCGTCGTGCGGATTCAGCGGGTCCTCAACGACGAGCAGGCCGACGCCGCCCGCATCGTGCGGGTCATCGGCGGCGAGCCGGTGCTCGCCACGCAGCTGGTGCGCATGGCGAACTCCGCGGCCCTGAACCCGCAGGCCGTGCCGGTCACAGACCTGCGCTCGGCCGTCACCCGCGTCGGCCTCGATAGCGTGCGGACGGCGACCATAGCGTGCGCAATGCGCCAACTGCGCAACGCGCCCACGCTTCGCGGGCTGGAATCCCAGCTCGGCGTGCTCTGGCGGCGCTGCGTGCAGGTGGCGAGCCTGAGCTTCGTCATCGCCAGACGGCTCACGCAGGTCATCGCCGATACGGCGTTGCTCGCGGGGCTGCTGCAAGGGGTCGGGCGCCTGTACATCCTCACTCGCGCCAGCCGCCACCGCTCGCTGTTCCATGACGCGGCGGCCTATCAGGCCATCGAGCGCGCGTGGCACCGCAGCATCGCGGTGGCGCTGCTGGAGAACTGGGGCATGGCCGAGGAGATCGTGCACGCCGTGCAGGAATCCGAAAACTACGAGCGCGAGTCGCGCGGCCCGCCGGGGCTCGCCGATGTGCTGCTCGCCGGCACGCTGCTCGCGGATATCGGCGATCCGGTGGCGCTCGAGGAAGTCGTTCGGGCAGCCAAGCCCCTGCAGCGTCTGGGGCTGGATCCGCAGGCCTGCCAGATGCTTCTGGAAGAGTCAACCCAGGAAGTCAACGCCCTGCGCGAAGCGCTGGGCTGAGGTTTCAAGCGCCCGCCGATTGCCCGGTCGGGCCGCGGGCCTGCCCCCGCCGCCGGGGCGGGCACGAGGCACGGAGCCGGCGCCACGAGGCTAAACGGTCAGGCGGCCCCGAGCGAGCGACCCCAGGACGTGCCTGCGCTGCAAAAGCCCTTCGGGCCGTAGGTGTCCAGACGGACCGGGCGGCCGGTCAGCGCGCCGAGCATGCTCTGCACCCTCTTCAGACGCGCGCTGACCAGGATGCCATTGCGATCGTTGAGATCCCGGCAGCGCATCGCACGCGTGGCACAGTCGCGCAGGCGCTCGATCAGCGCCCCTTGCGGATCGCACCAGGCCATCAGGGCCTCGAGGCCGGCCCGGTCCGCAGCAAAGCCGTGCAGGCCGCAGAGCGAGCCACGCTGCTCCTCCAGGCGGGCGAGCGCGCCCATCCGCTCCTGACGGGCGCGAGTCGTGCCCTCCAGCGCCCGGATGTCGGAGTTCTCCAGAACGTCCGCTTCGCGTGTCAGCAGCTCTTCGAGCTCCTCGAGCAGCGCCGCCTCGTCACCGAGCAGCGCCGAGAGATGCTCACGGCAGACGGCCGGGTCCATATCAGCCTCCCACGATCTGGGCGAGCGAGTGCTCGAGTTGCATCAGCTGGGCGGCCACGTGCCCGGATTGGACGGTGTAGCTGCCGCTTTCGATGGCGGAGCGAAACTGCGCGACGCGCGCCTCGTTCACCGCCGGCATGGCGTGAAGCTGCTGCGCGAGGCGGGCGAGCAGGTTGGCCGAATCGGTGATATGGACATCGCCGGGCGCAGAGCCGGCCGAGCCGGCCGCCGCTTCGCTCGTCGCAGCCGCCGTCGCACTGCGAGCCTTTCCCGCGCGATGGCCCGCCTCGACCGAGGCCGGTGCGCCACTGAAGCTGTCGATTTTACTGGCCATCGCGGATCTCCTGGAGCTCCTTCGGGCTCGATATCGGCCGGGCGGAGCGCAACTTTAGGGTGTGACGTCCACCACAGACCGGCTTTCAACGATGCCCTGGACGACCTTGGAAGAGGAGAGGTTCTGAACCCGGATCAGCGCTCCGTACCGACCCGCCTGCAGCGCCACCCCCTGGGCACGGACCCGGATGCCCCCGAACGAGGCGAGCAGAACGACCTGCTGGCCTTGATGCACCAGGAAGTCGGCCAGCAGATCGTCCGTGTGCAGCGCCGCCCCGGCCGGCAGAGCGTGCCGCAGCGTGCTGCGAGCGAGCACGGCCGGATTGGTGAGGTAGCCTGCCGAGAGTCCCGACACCAACCGGGTCTGCGGCACGAGGTCCGCCGCGGTCAACCGAGCTCCCTGGGCCTGCGGCTTGCGCAGAACCCAGACCTGGATGCGCGAGCGCACGCTCACCGGGACATAGAGCGTCCAGTCCGCGCCGTCCCGGCAGCCGACAGCCACCGACGCGTTCGCCTGCAAGCGCTCCCCGGACAGCAACGAGGCCTGCAGCGGGCCGGCACAGCGGGCCAGGCGCAGCCGGGCATCGAGCCTGCCGGCGGTGACGACCGTTCCCTGGCCGGGGGGCATCTGCGCGCGTATGAAGGCCTGCGCCGCCGCACGAATGGACGCGAGCGGCTGAATGGCGGCGGCGGCGACCGCAGTGGCGGCGAAGCTCGCTGTGGCGAACACAGCCAGCGCCCTCCCCGCAGGGAAGCGACGGATTATTGACGCGTGCTCTGTCATGATGTCAGCAAACGTGCAATTTACGGGCCAGCGCGGCGACCCACGGCCCGCCGCGCGGCCACGGCGCGCACTCTCCTTCCTGAGCCGCGCCCGCGGCCGCCGCGAGCGATCTTGCAGGCCGCGGGGCGCTCACGGCAACCGCCGCCGTGCCGCTGCCCGGCAGCCGCTTGCCGTCCCAACGTGATCCGGCTCACACTCCCAGCCGCCGCACGGACCGGCCGCGCCCGAAAAGCACCACACGGCGGCCCTGGCACGCCTCTTGCTGCTATCCCGGCAGGCTCAACTACCGCCGGTTTTCCGACATGCCGCTCAACCTCAACGCCTATCTCGGCATCCAACCGGATGCCCTGCAGGTGTACTCGCAACGCGCCGAGGTGCTCGCGGCCAACCTCGCCAACGCCGACACCCCCGGATACCAGGCGCGCGACATCGACTTCCGCGCAGCGCTCGCCGCCGCCGACCCGGCCGGCGCCCCATCCGGCGCCGTTCCCGGTCCCGGCCCCGTGCAGATGGACACGACCAGCCCGCTCGACCTCACCGCCCCCGGTTCAAGCGGCGCCCTCCCGACCGCGCAATTCCTCAAATACCGCATACCGCTCGCGCCCTCGCTCGACGGCAACACGGTGAGCTCGCAGCTCGAGGAAGCCAAGTTCGCCGGCAACACCGTGCGCTTCCAGGCCGCCCTCGCGTTCCTCGAGCAGCGCTTCACCGAGCTCAAAACCGCCATCACCGGCCAGTAAGCCGCGCACCACCCCACGCAAGCAGGCACGCCATGGCATTCTTCAATATCTTCGACATAGCAGGCTCGGGCATGTCCGCCGAGTCGGTACGCCTGAACACCGTCGCCAGCAACCTCGCCAACGCCGACAGCGTCAGCAGCAGCGCGAGCACGGCCTACAAGGCCCGCTACCCCGTGTTCCAGGCCGTGCAGGCCGCGCTCAACCCCGGCCAGCCGCCGGCCATGCAGGGCGCGGACGCCTCGGTCGCGGTCGACGGCATCGTGCAGAGCACCGCTGCGCCGACCGCCCGCTACGAGCCGGGCAACCCGATGGCGAACTCCCAGGGCTACGTCTTCTCCTCCAACGTGAACGTCGTGCAGCAGATGGTCGACATGATCTCCGCCTCGCGCTCCTACCAGAACGACGCCCAGGTCATGAACACCACCAAGACCCTGATGATCGACACGCTGAAGCTCAGCCAGATATAACCCCCACGCCCAACGCACCCGGACATACTCCATGTCATACAATTCCATCTCCTCATACGCCGCTCAAACCGCCGCCGCGGCCGCCGCGGCGGCGAGCAGCGCCTCCAGCTCCTCGGCGGGCGCCGCCAACAGCGGCCTCGCCCTGACCCAAAGCGACTTCCTTCAGCTGCTGACGACGCAATTGCAGAACCAGGACCCCACGCAGCCGA
This sequence comes from Pseudomonadota bacterium, assembly GCA_021792755.1. Classification (GTDB taxonomy): domain Bacteria; phylum Pseudomonadota; class Gammaproteobacteria; order Steroidobacterales; family Steroidobacteraceae; genus 13-2-20CM-66-19. The sequence goes on along the minus strand of JAJYUA010000013.1, from coordinate 31,696 downwards.
CCAATCCCAGCCAGTTCGTCAACGAATTCGCCGCCCTGAGCGAGGTCAGCGGCATCACCAACATCTCCAACTCGATCGGCAGCCTCACCGGCTCCATGTCCTCGGCGCAGCTGCTGAGCGGCACCAACCTCATCGGCCACACCGTGATCGCCTCCGGCAGCTCCGCCGCCCTCGCCCCCGGCGGCAGCGTCACCGGCGCGGTCAGCGTGCCGGCCGGAACCAGCTCGCTCACCGTGCAGGTCACCGACGCGAGCGGCCAGCTGGTCGACACGTTCTCGGTACCGGCCACCGGCACGACCACCCCGTTTACCTGGAACGGCACCACGACCTCCGGCGCCGCGGCGCCGGCCGGGGTGTACAACTTCTCCGTGGCCGCCAACGGCAGCGGAACCCAGGCGGCGCTCACCCCGCAGATGGCCTACCAGGTGAACAGCGTGACGTTCGATCCGACCAGCAACAGCCTGACACTCAACACCAACGGCGGCCCGGTGCCTCTGAGCTCCGTCAGCCAGGTCATGTAAGGAGAGTCCTCCATGCCTTTCGCACTCGCCCTGTCCGGGATCAACGCGGCCAATTCCGACCTGAATACCACGGCGAACAACATCGCCAACGTGGACACCGTGGGATTCAAGGAATCGCGCGCCGAATTCTCCAGCCTGTTCGCCCAGACCCAGCAAGGGGTCTCGCAGACCGCCATCGGCAACGGCGTCGCCACCTCCGAGATCGCCCAGCAGTTCTCCCAGGGCAACATCAACTCCACCTCGAACAACCTCGACCTCGCCTTGAGCGGCAACGGCTTCTTCATCGTGAGCAACAACGGCTCCCTCGCCTACACCCGCAACGGCGCCTTCCAGGTCAACTCCAACGGCTACCTGGTCACCGCCTCCGGCGATCGCGTCCAGGGGTACTCGCCGCTCAGCAACGGCGGATTCAATACCGGCGGGCTTTCCGACCTGCAGCTCTCGACCTCCGAAGTGGCCCCCCAGGCCACCACCACGGCGAACGTGACCTTGAACCTGCCGTCGAACGCCACCCAGCCCGCCACCACCACCTTCAGCCCGACCGACTCGACCAGCTACAACAACACCACCTCGCTCACGGTGTACGACTCCCTCGGCGCCGCGCACACCGCCCAGATCTACTTCGTCAAGGGCGCGGCGGCGAACACCTGGACCGCGCACCTGTACGTCGACGGCAATGCGGCCGGCACGCCGCAGACCCTGACCTATTCCAGCTCCGGAACGCTCACCTCGCCCGCCAACGGACAGGTGAACTTCGGCCCCTACACGCCCTCGACCGGCGCCGCCCAGATGAACATCGCGTTCAACTTCGGCGCCTCCACCCAGTACGGCGACAGCTTCGGCGTCAATGCCATCGCGCAGAACGGCTACACCACCGGCAATCTCACCGGCGTCAGCATCAGCCAGAGCGGCGTCGTGCAGGCGAACTTCACCAACGGCCAGTCAAAGACCCTGGGACAGGTGGCGCTCGCGAACTTCGAGAACCCCCAGGGCCTGGCGCAGACCGGCAACACGCAGTGGCAGGAAACGTTCGCCTCCGGCGCGGCGGTGCACGGCGTGGCCGGCGGCTCCGGCTTCGGCACCATCCAGTCCGGCGCGCTCGAGCAGTCGAACGTCAACCTGACCGCGCAGCTGGTGAACATGATCACCGCGAGCCGCGACTTCCAGGCGAACACCCAGGTGATCACCACGGCCAATCAGGACACGCAGGCCGTCCTGAGAGCCTGATGCGGCGCTCGACCGGGAGACGCACGTGAACAAGTCGCTGTACGTGGCCATGACCGGCGCTCAGGAGATCCTGAACGCCCAGGCCGTCAACAACTTCAACCTGGCGAACGTCGACACCACCGGCTTCAAGGCCGAGCTGTCCGCCTTCCAGAGCCGGGCGGTCGACGGCAGCGGCTATGCCTCGCGGGTGTACGCGACCAGCAACACCACCGGCTGGAACAGCGCGCCCGGGCCGATGATCACCACCGGCCGGCCGCTCGATGTGGCCGTCCAGGGCCGCGGGTTCATCGCCGTGCAGGGCCCGAACGGCGGAGAGGCCTACACGCGCAACGGCGACCTGCACCTCGAGGCGAGCGGCATGCTCGTGACCAGCACCGGGCAGCTGGTGCTCGGCGACAACGGCCCGATCAGCGTGCCGCCGAGCACCTCGATCAGGATCGGATCGGACGGCACGGTCTCGGCCGTGCCGCTCGGCCAGACCCCCAACACGCTGGTGAGCGTCGGGCGCATCAAGCTGGTCAATCCGCCCGCCTCCAGCCTGATCCGGGCCCCCGACGGCCTGTTCGTCACGGCGAGCGGCAAGGCGGCGCCGGCGGACGCCTCGGTGCGGCTCGCCTCCGGGGTGCTCGAGTCGAGCAACGTCGATGTGGCCGATGCGATGGTCAACATGATCGATCTTGCCCGCAGCTTCGATCTGCAGGTGAAGGTCATGCACGCCGACAAGACCAATTCCGCCGCCTCCAGCCAGCTGCTGCAGCCCGGCTGACGTGGCGATAGCACGAGGGTAAATTTATGGACACAGCTTTGTGGGCCGCCAAAACCGGCCTCGATGCCCAAAACACCGAGATGTCGATCATCGCCAACAACCTGGCGAACGTCAACACCACGGGTTTCAAGCGCGATCGCGCCGTTTTCGAGGATCTGCTCTACCAGAACAGGGGACAGGTGGGGGCCGACACCACCCAGTCGACCCAGTCGCCCTCGGGACTGTCGATCGGCACCGGCGTGCGGCTGGTCGCCACCGAGAAGAACTACAGCCAGGGAAGCCTCACCCAGACGGGCAATCCGCTCGACATGGCCATTCAGGGCCAGGGGTTCTTCCAGATCCAGATGCCCGACGGCACCCTGGCGTACACCCGTGACGGAACCTTCCAGGTCGACTCCCAGGGCCAGCTGGTCACGGCAAGCGGCTACGTGTTGCAACCCGGGATCACCCTTCCGCAGGGCGCGCAGAGCGTCACCATCGGCACCGACGGCACCGTGAGCGTGACGCTGCCCGGCCAGACCGCCCCGACGCAGATCGGGCAGATCCAGCTCGCCAATTTCATCAACCCGACGGGCCTGCAGCCCATGGGCAACAACCTGCTGCTTCAGTCGGCGGCGAGCGGCTCGCCGCAAACCGGCACCCCGGGCACCAACGGCCTCGGCACCGTCGGCCAGGGAGAGCTCGAGGCGTCCAACGTGAACGTGGTGGAGTCGCTGGTGGACATGATCGAGACGCAGCGCGCCTACGAGATGAACACCAAGGCGATCTCGACCGTGTCGCAGATGCTGCAGTACGCCACGCAGAACATGTGAGAAACAGCGTGAACTTAAGGCATCGCATCCGGCTGCGCGTCCTGGCGTTGGCGCCGCTCGCCGCGCTGCTCGGCGCATGCGCGAGCGTGCGCCAGCCGCGCTACGATCAGGCCTTCAGCGTGCCGGCGATGCCGCAGCCGCCGGTGAACGGCGCCATCTATCACGCCGGATACGACTCCGGCGGGCTGTTCGGGGACCCGATCGCGCACAACGTCGGCGATACCGTCACGGTTCTGCTCGACGAATCGACCACCGCGCAGAACAAGTCGGCGACCGCCGATTCCAAGGCGACCAAGGATTCCCTGTCCGTGCCGTCGCTGCTCGGCATCCCGTTGACCTTTCACGGCAACCAGGTCCTGGGCGCGAACGTCAACGACGCCAATACGTTCAGCGGCGCCGGCGGCAGCAGCCAGAGCGACAGTCTGGTCGGCGCCATCCAGGTCACGGTCATCAAACGGCTGGCGAACGGCGATCTCGTGGTCCGCGGCCAGACCATGATGCAGCTCAACCAGGCCGAGGAGTATGTCCGCCTCCAGGGCGTCATCCGCCCGATCGACATCTCCCCGCAGAACACCATCTCCTCGCAGCAGGTGGCCGACGCGCAAATCGCCTATGGGCAGAGCGGAGCGCTCAACGACGCCAACGAGCCCGGCCTGCTGTCGCGCTTCTTCAACTTTTCCTGGCTGCCGTTCTGACAGGAGCAGATGTGAGCTATTCTTCAGCCAAGCGGCATCGCAGCGAGCACCGACGACTGTTTTCCGCCTACCTGCTGCTCAGCCTGCTCTCGCTGCTGGTCGCCTGCGGCCCGGCGCGTGCCGAGCGCGTCCAGGACCTGGTCACCGTGGCCGGAGTGCGCGGCAACCAGCTGGTCGGCTACGGCCTGGTCGTCGGCCTCGACGGCACGGGCGATCAGACTACGCAGACCCCGTTCACGATCACCAGCATCGAGAACATGCTCGCCAAGTTCGGCGTGCTGGTTCCGCCCAACAGCAACCCGCAGCTGAAGAACGTGGCGGCGGTCACGGTGCACGCGACGCTGCCGCCGTTCGCCCAGCCCGGCCAGACCATCAACGTCACGGTCTCCTCGATCGGCAACGCCACCAGCCTGCGCGGCGGCAGCCTGCTCATGACACCGCTGCGCGGCGCCGACGGCCAGGTGTACGCGATGGCCCAGGGAAGCGTGCTCGTGAACGGCTTCGGCGTGCGGGGAGCCGACGGCTCGAGCGTCACCGTCAACATCCCGAGCAGCGGCAACATCCCCAACGGGGCGACCGTGGAGCGCTCCGTGCCGACGGATTTCGACAGCCGGCCGTACGTGACGCTCAACCTCGATACGCCGAGCTTCACCACCGCGACGCGGCTGACCCAGGTCATCAACAAGACCTTCGGCAGGGGAACCGCCGAGGCGCTCAACGCGGTCTCCGTGCGCGTGCGCGCGCCGATGCAGCCCAGTCAGCGCACCGCTTACGTGGCCGCGCTGCGCAGCCTCAACGTCAAGCCGGGCACGCCGCCGGCGCGGGTGATCATCAATTCCCGCACCGGCACGGTGGTGATCAGCTCGCAGGTGAGAGTGATGCCCGCGGCGGTGTCGAGCGGCTCGCTGTCGGTCACGATCACCGAGCGTTACGGCGCCAGTCAGCCTAATCCGTTCTCGGCGGGCCGCACCGTGGTGCTGCCGCACAGCTCGATCAACGTCCGGCAGCAGAAGGCGCACATGTTCAAGTTCCCCGCCGGCGTCAATCTCAATCAGATCGTGCGGGCGGTGAACTCCGTGGGCGCCACCCCGAGCGACCTGGTGGCCATTCTCGAGGCTCTGAAGGAGGCCGGCGCGCTGCACGCGCAGCTGATCGTCATATGAGCCTGCCTGTCGCAGATCCTGGCCTGTTCGCCGATGCCCAGTCTCTCGCGAACCTCAAGCGCGAGGCGGCCGCGCACGACCCGCAGGCACTGCGGGCCGCGGCACAGCAGTTCGAGAGCTTGTTTCTGGACATGATGCTGAAGAGCGCCCAGGCGGCGAACTTCAAGGATCCGCTGTTCGGCTCCTCCCAGCAGCGCCTGTATCAGGACCTCTACGACCAGCAACTGTCGATGCAGATGAGCAAGACGCACACCTTTGGGCTTGCCGAGATGCTGGTGCAGCAGCTGCGCCGGCAGTGGACGGGCGCCGCGGCGGGCGCCTTTGGCTCCGGCCCGGCGCGCTCCGGGGCGATCGGGGCCGCCGGCACCGCCACGGCCGCCACGGCCGCCACGGCCGCCCGGGACGCCACCGCTCCGGTGGCGGCGGGCGCATCGGCCGCCACCGCGACTGCCGCTGGCGCAGTGAGTCCTTCGCAGCAGACCGCCTTCGCCCGCTCGCTGTGGTCGGAGGCCGAGCGAGCGTCGCGTCGATTGGGCGTGAGTCCCGTGAGTCTCATTGCCCAGGCCGCGCTCGAGACCGATTGGGGACGCAGCACGCCGCGCACCCCGAGCGGGGCGAGCAGCAACAATTTATTCGGCATCAAGGCGAGCGGAGGCTGGAGCGGTCCGAGCGTGCGCAGCGGCACGCAAGAATATGTCAACGGCGCGGCCACCGCGACCCAGGCGAGGTTTCGCGCCTACGGCAGCTGCGGGCAGTGCTTCCAGGACTACACGGCGCTGCTCAGCGGCGACCCCCGCTATGCCGCCGCGCTCGGAACCGGCAATGATGTGGGCGCGTTCGCCTCCGCGCTGCAGCAGGCCGGCTACGCGACCGACCCGAATTATGCCCGTAAGCTCACCGCGGTCGCCGACACGCTGAGCCGTACCCTCGCCGCCCAGGCCGCCCCCGGGCCGCTAAAGCTTGCGCCCGGCGCGCCGATAACTGCCGGTAGTAGTGCGCTCTGAGGGCCGTGAAGCATGGCTGACCTGCTTTCAACCAGCGTCTCCGGCCTGCTCGCGTTCCAGCAGGCCCTCGACGTCACCAGCAACAATATCTCCAATGCGGCCACGACCGGCTACAGCGTCGAGACCGCCAACCTCGCCGAGCAGCCCGGGCAATTCACCGGCTCGGGCTATATCGGCAGCGGCGTCGAGGTGCAGAGCGTCACGCGGGCCTACAGCGCGCAGCTCACGCAGCAGGTGCGCACCTCGCAATCGAGCTATTCGAGCTACAATACGCTCGCCGCCCAGGCTCAGCAGATCGACAACATGCTGAGCGACTCGACCACCGGGCTCTCGGCCGGCCTGCAAGGCTTCGCCAACGCCCTGCAGTCGGTGTCGACCTCCCCCGCCTCGACCTCGGCGCGCCAGGCGCTCATCAGTCAGGGCCAGGCGCTCGCCCAGCAGCTGAACTCCTACGATACGCAGATCGGCCAGTACGGCTCGCAGCTCGAGTCGCAAATCACCAGCGACGTCTCGCAGATCAACACCCTGGCGACCAATATCGCCAACCTCAACCAGCAGATCGCCGCGGCGAGCGCCAACGGCCAGACTCCCAATCAGCTCCTCGACCAGCGCGGCACGCTCATCGACCAGCTGAGCCAATACATCTCGGTGCAGACCGTGCCGCAGTCAAACGGCTCGACGGCCGTCTACATCGGCAGCGGCCAGGCGCTCGTCTCGGGCGCCGTCGCGCAGCAGCTCACCACCCTGCCCGGGGCCTACGACCGGACCCAGCTCGACGTCGGCATCAAGAGCGCCGGGGGAGTCACCAATCTCACCGGCGAGTTGAGCGGCGGCGAGCTCGGCGGCCTGCTGAGCGCACGCAGTCAGGTGCTCAATCCGACTCAGAACGCACTCGGGCGCATCAGCGTCGCGGTCGCGACCCTGATCAACCAGCAGCAGACAAGCGGCATGACGCTCACCGGCACCGCCGGCCAGCCGATGTTCAGCGTCGGCGGGGTGCAGGTGCTGCCGGACTCCGGCAACACCGGCACCGCCGCGGTGAGCGCGAGCCGAGCTTCGCTCGGTCAGTTGACCAACGACAACTACGAGCTGAAGTACTCCGGCGGCAGCTGGCAGCTCACCGACCTGTCCACCGGCCAGCAGGTCGCCATGCTCGGCAACGGCACCACGGCAAGCCCGTTCACGGCGGCCGGCATGTCCCTCACGGTGGCCGGCACGCCGGCCGCCAACGACAGCTTTCTCATCGAGCCGACCGCCGGCGCGACCGCCGGCTTCAGCATGCTGCTCACCAACCCGGCGCAGGTGGCCGCGGCTTCCCTGGCGCAGGCGAGCCCCGGCGCATCCAATACCGGCAGTGCGGTGGTGAGCTCGGTCTCTGTGACGAACCCGGCGAATTACCAGGGTAACACCTACACGGTGACCTTCACCACGCCGACGCAGTACACCGTCACGGAGAGCGGCGTCACCACCCCGGTGGCCTCCGGCACGTACGCGAGCGGCACCCCGATCACCTTCGGCAACCAGCAGCTCACCCTCACCGGCACGCCGGCGGCGGGCGACACGTTCACGGTGAGCCGCAACAACGCCGCCAATACCGGCGACAACAGCAACGTACTCGCCATGATCAACGGGCTGTCCTCCAAGGCGCTCGATGGCGGCACCGCCTCGGTGAGCGATGCGGCCAACAACCTGGTGAGCCAGGTCGGGGTCCTCACCCAGTCCGCGCAGAACAACGCCTCCGTGCAAAAGACGGTCAACCAGGAGGCCACCACCGCCCGCAGCAACGCCACCGGCGTGAACCTCGACCAGCAGGCGGCGGACCTGCTGCGCTACCAGCAGGCCTACCAGGCCATGGCGCAGGTGATTTCCATGTCGAACACCATGTTCACCTCTCTCATCCAGGCGGTAGGCTAGCCGTGACCATCTCCACGCTCTCGTTCCAGATGAACGCCACCGACCAGATGGACGCGCTGCAGCAGGCGATGTCGCAGACGCAGACCGAGCTGTCCACGGGCCTGAAGCTGCAGAACGCCGCCGACAATCCGGTCGCCATGACCCAGGTCGATGCGCTCAACACCGATCTTTCCGCCTCCAAGCAATATGTCACGAACGGAAACCTGGCGAGCACGAACCTCAACCTCGAGGCGCAGGCGCTCACCGACGCAACCAACGTGCTGCAGAGCGTGCGCGACGCCGCCATCCAGGGCAACAATTCGGCGCTGACCGCGACCGACCGGCAGAACATCGCCACCCAGCTCGAGCAGCAGCTGCAGCAGCTGGTCGGCATCGCCAACAGCCAGGACGGCCAGGGCAATTACCTCTTCAGCGGCTATGCCGCCGGCACGCAGCCGTTCTCCCAGAGCGGCAACTCGGTCGCCTATGCGGGCGCGAGCGAAGTGAGCCGGGTGCAGCTCAGCGCCGAGCAGAGCATCTCCAGCGGCGACACCGGCAGCTCGGTGTTCATGAGCACCCCGGCCGGCAACGGCACCTTCACCACGGCGGCCTCGAGCGCCAATACCGGCACCGCCTCCATCGGTCCCGGCACCGTCACCGATGCGTCCCAGTGGGTTGCGGACCCCTACACGATCTCATTCAGCAGCGCCACGCAATACACGATCACCGACCAGAAGACCGGCGTCCCGGTCGCCTCCGGCACCCTTTCGGGCGGCTCCGGGGCCACGAGCACCATTGCTTTCAACGGCATCCAGGTCACGCTCAGCGGCACCCCGAACAGCGGCGACTCCTTCACCGTGGCCCCCGCCGGCACGGCCAGCGTGTTCTCGACGATCTCGGGGCTGATCTCAACCTTGAATTCCACCACCCTCAGTGCGGCGCAGATCGCCACCCGTCTCAACCAGGCTCTGGAGCAGGTCAGCGGCGCGATCAATCACCTCGACCTGGTGCAGGCCTCGGTCGGCGCCCGGATCAATGCGGTCAGCACCGCGCAGACGGCCGCGCAGAGCCAGCAGACCGATTACCAGACCGCCGTCTCACAGCTCTCGAACGTGGACTACGCCAAGGCCACCACGCAGCTGTCCACCGAGGAGCTCGCCCTGCAGGCCGCCCAGGCGTCCTACGCCTCGATGATGTCCCTGACGCTGTTCAAGTACATCTAGCGCCGTGGTCGAGCGCCTTCCCGAGGAGTCCCGACTGTGACGCAAGGCGCATTTTCGCAACCCCGCCCCCCTGGCATTCAAGTTCGCCGGGACGCTCCCGATAACGACGCTGAATGGGACGCGCCCGAAGCCGGCGCCTCCCACCAGCGCGGCGGACGGGTGTCCGGCGCCTGACCGAACCTTCAGGAGCTTAAGACCATGTCACTCGTCCTTAACACGAACATCGACGCGCTGATCGCGCAGAACAGCTTGACCGCATCGGGCAATCAGCTGACGACCTCCCTGCAGCAGTTGTCGTCCGGCCTGCAGATCAATAGCGCGGCCGACAACGCCGCCGGCTACGCCATCGCGCAGGGCATGACCTCGCAGATCAACGGCTTGAACACCGCCATCAACAACACCAACGATGGCGTGTCGCTCACGCAGACCGCCCAGGGCTCGCTGCAGCAGATCACCAACGACCTGCAGACCATGCGCAACCTCGCCGTGCAGTCGCTCAACGCGACCAACAGCGCCCAGGACCGCGCCGATCTCAACCAGCAGTTCCAGCAGCTCGCCGCCGACATCAACCAGGTCGCCCAGACCGCCTCGTTCAACGGCGTGAACCTGCTCGACGGCACCTTCCAGGGCGCGACCTTCCAGGTCGGCGCCAACGCCGGCCAGTCGATCACCGTCGGCGCGGTCGCGAGCGCCAACACCACGGCCATCGGCAACTACTACAACGGAAGCCTGGCGGTCGCCGACTCCTCGGTGCAGACGGCCTCCGGAAGCACTGTTTATACGAGCGCCGGCACGCCGACCGCCGGCAGCTACAATGCCGGCACGCTCGCCACCACCGCCGGTCTAGGCACGGCCGTCAGCGGCAGCTCGGTGACGCTGAATGTCAATGTCGACGGCACCAATTACACCACGAACGCGGTCACGCTCACCGGCAATCAGAGCACCGATCTGAAGAGCATCGCCGCCGCGATCAACCAGGCGGTGAGCCCGGTCGGCGGAATCGTCGCCACGGTGAACGCCGGGGGCACCGGGATCCAGATGAACGGCACCGCGGCCGCGGGCACCGGCCACGTGGTCACGTTCTCGGTCGCAAGTGCCACCAATGCGTCCGGCAGCAGCGTGAACGCCGGCTCGTCGACGCTGCAGAACCTGGGGGTCGACAGCCAGGATGTCATCGGCACGTACTTCAGTGGCGCGACCCTGCCGACGAACGGAGTGACCGGTACGGCCACCGACACGATCACGGAGGCGACGTCCGGTACCACGGGTTCGGGCACGTATACCGTCACGATCAATGGGACACAATATAGTTCCGGCAGTGTGACCGGCCTCGGAGGGGGTGCAACGGCCGATGCTGCGGCGATCGCGACCGCGCTCGGTGGCTCCGCCACCAGCTTCACTGCCGCCGGCTACAAAGTGACGGCGAGCGCCGGCAACCTGACGATCACCAGCAAGAACGGCTCTTTCATCGTCAACAGCGACTCGTTTACCGCTGGGACGGGCATCAGCGGCAGCTTCTCACAGGGATTCAGCAGCACCTCTTCCTCCGTCACGACTGCCGGAGTGGCGGGCACGACGGCCACAGCCTCCTCCGGCACTCAGTATCTGAACGGTGTCAACGTCACAACGGTGGACTCCTCGAATCTCACCCTGATCTCCATCGACAACGCGTTGCAGCAGCTCGCCACGAGCGGGGCGGCTCTCGGCGCGTATCAGAACCGCTTCCAGGCGGCGGTCACGGGCCTGCAGACCGACTCTCAGAACCTGTCCGCGGCCAAGAGCCAGATCGTGGACACGAACTACGCCCAGGCGACGTCGAACCTCTCCAAGGCGCAGATCCTGCAGCAGGCGGGCACGGCGATGGTGGCTCAGGCGAACACCATCCCGCAGAACATCCTCACGCTGCTGCAGAAGCTGCCGTAAGGCCCGGGCCCGGGAGCACATGAGCCCAGAAACAAAAAGGACGACCCCCGGGGCGGGCGCCGCAAGGCCCCGCCCCGGGGGCCCGTGCGCCTGCGCTCCTCGAGGGTCTGGCCGCCGCCCCCGGGCGGCGGGTGCGCCGATGCCGTCGAGGAGCCTCTGAGATGTCGTCCACGTCACCCGTCTCGATCGCAAGCGGCACCAGCGCCGGCGCCGCCGGCGGCTCGGTCATCGATGTCTCCTCCCTGGTCTCGCAGCTGCTCGCCGCCGCCCAGGCTCCGCAGGAGGCCCTCATCAAGAATCAGACCCAGGCGGTCACCTCGGAAATGTCCGCCGTCGGGCAGCTGAAAGGCGCTCTCTCCGCTTTCCAATCATCCCTCGCGGCGATCGATACGCCGGCCGCCTTCGGCTCGCTCAGCGCCACGAGCAGCAACACCGCAGCCTTCACGGCCACGGTCGATTCGGGTGCGACGCTCGGCTCCTACAGCGTGTCGATCAGCCAGCTCGCCCAGGCCCAGCAGATCGTCTCGAGCAGCGCCTACAGCAGCAGCTCCGCCACGGTCGGCACCGGCACACTTGAGCTGTCGCTCGGCGCCAGCAGCTTCTCCGTCACCATCGGCAGCGGCAACGACACGCTCTCCGGCATCGCCGCCGCGATCAATTCCGCAAGCGGCAACCCCGGCATCGAGGCGAGCGTCGTCACCGGCACGAGCGGCGCGCACCTGGTGCTCACCTCCACCCTCACCGGCGCCTCGAACACCATCTCGATCGCCGAGACCGACAGCGGCAACGGCCTTTCGGCTCTCACCTACAGCTCCGGCAGCACGAACTACAGCCAGCAGACCGCGGCCCAGGACGCCAGCTTCAGCATCGCGGGCATCGGCTACACCAGCCCGAGCAACACCGTCACCGGCGCGCTGAGCGGCGTCACGCTGAATCTTCAGACCACCACCTCGTCTGCCGCGAGCCTCACCGTCGCGGACAACACCGCGACGATCGAGAGCAACATCCAGTCGTTCGTGAGCGCCTACAACAAGCTGGAGAGCAACTTCTCGCAGCTCGGCGGCTACGACGCGACCACGGGCACCGCCGGCCCTCTCATGGGCAACGCGGCCCTGACGGACGCGCAGAGCCAGATTCAGGCGGCGCTCTACGGCCTCGTCGACACCGGCTCCTCGACCTACACCAGCCTGGCGAGCATCGGCATCACGAGCAACAGCGACGGCAGCCTGAGCCTCAACTCGGCGCAGCTGGCGGTGGCGCTCAACTCCGACTTCAGCGCCGTGAGCAACCTGTTCGGCGGCGCGGGCGGCGTCGCCTCGAGCCTGAGCACGATCCTCGGCGGCGAGCTCGGCAGCAACGGCCCGATCGCCTCGCTCAGCCAGTCGCTGGTTCAGCAGAACAACGCGCTCACCCAGCAGAGCCAGCAGCTGAGCACGCAGATGAGCGCGCTCTCGGCGAGCCTCACCCAGCAGTACTCCGCCCTCAACGCGCTGCTCTCGCAGCTGCAGAGCACCTCCTCGTACCTGACGCAGGCGTTCGCCACCCTGCCGAACGCCCCCAAGGGAACCGCCAACGGATGAAGCCCCGCGCGGCTCAAGTCGGGGCAATCGAGGCCGCTACAGTGCATACCAGGATTCAGAGCGACAGAACGTGAGCCTCTACTCCCCGCAATCGAAGGTCGCCGCGTACCGCAGCGTCAATGCCCACGGCATCGTGGCGAGCGCCGATCCTCACGGACTGGTGCTGACCCTGTTCGATGCGGTCATCGGCCGTCTGACGGCGGCGCGCGCCTGCATCGAGCAGGGGCAGACCGCCGGCAAGGCGGGCCTGCTGCACAGCTCGATCACGCTGCTCGGGGAGCTGCGCGGCAGCCTCGATATGCAAAAGGGGGGCGCGCTGGCGCAGAACCTGAGCGAGCTGTACGAGTACATGGTGCGCCGGCTGCTGCACGCCAACCTGAACGGCGACAAGGGAGCGATCGGCGAGGTGTTGGGTCTTCTCGGGGAGATCCGCGAGGCCTGGGCCGCGATCGGGCCGCAGGTGAGAGGCCAGGGATCGCGGGCGACGCCCCCGGGCTGAAGGCAAGCCCGCCCGGCCCGCTGGCCTCTGCGCAGGGTGAGTCATGAACGAGGAGCATGATTCGATTTCGGTGGGCGCCGCGGAGGGCCTGGGTTTCGGCTCGCGCTCCGCGGAGGCGAATCCAACGCCTCAACGCTCGCCCCGCCCGGCGCAAGCGGCCCAAGCCGCCGCCGAGGCGAGCTCGCACGCGCCGGCGGCGCCGGATCCCATCGAGCAGTCGGTCGCGCAAATCAATTCCCGCCTCGCCGAAATCGACCGCGTGCTGATCCTGCGCGTCAATCCCCAGACGGGCTTGACCGTCGCCGAGATCACGAACGCCTCCACCGGCCAGGTGCTGCAGCAGATCCCGAGTCCCGACCTGCTGCACCTGGCTGCGCTGCTGCAAAGCTGGGCCCATGGCGCGAGCGCCCTGGTGGACATGATCGCCTGAGCGGGCGAGAGGAAGCATGGCCGGGAGGGCTGCGCTGATCGCTCTCGGCACGCCCTGGCGTTCGCCGCTGGATCGAGCGGCCGGCCTCAGCCGGCGAATCGGCGCGCGTTCCTGAACAGCCGCATCCAGCCGCTGTACTCGCCCGCGCCTTGCGGCCGCCACGAGTTCTGCAGGTAGCGGCTCGAGCGCTCGGGATGAGGCATGGTGATGGTCACGCGGCCATCGGCGCTCGAGAGCGCCGCGATGCCGAAGGGCGAGCCGTTGGGATTGCCGGGATAGGTCGTGGCGACCTTGCGGTCATGGTCGACGTAGCGGAAGGCGACGAGCCCGCTCGCGGCGCAGGACCCGGCGGCCGCCTCGTCCTCGAACTGCGCGCGTCCTTCCCCGTGCGCCACGGCAATCGGCAGGAACGAGCCTTCCATGCCGGCGAGCAGCACCGAGGGCGAGCGCAGCACCTGCACCAGCGTGAAGCGCGATTCGTACTGCTCGCTGCGGTTGCGCACGAACCGCGGCCAGTGGGAGGTGCCCGGAATGATGCTCTTCAAGGCCGCGAACATCTGGCAGCCGTTGCACACGCCGAGGGCGAAGGTGTCCGGCCGCTCGAAGAACGCCTGGAACTGCTCGCGCAGCCTGTCGTTGAACAGGATCGACTTCGCCCAGCCCTCACCCGCGCCGAGCACATCGCCGTAGGAGAATCCCCCGCAGGCCGCGAGGCCCGCGAACCCGCCCAGGTCGTGGCGCCCCGTGATGATGTCCGTCATGTGCACGTCGTACGGCGCAAATCCCGCGCGATCGAAGAACGCCGCCGTCTCCGTCTGGCTGTTGACACCCTGCTCGCGCAGGATCGCCACCCGGGGACGAATGCCGCGCGCGATGTACGGGGCGGCGATGTCCTCCTCCGGATCAAAGGACAGCGACACCGCGAGGCCCCTGTCCTCCGCCGAGGCCTGCGCGGCGTATTCCTCGTCGGCGCACTGCGGGTCGTCGCGCAGCCGGCGCATCTGCCAGGAGGTCTCCGACCAGGCGGCGCGCAGCGCGGTCCACGGCTCATCCAACACCCGCTCGCCCCCGACCCGAACGCTCACCTGCATCCGGCGCGTGGGCGCACCGACCCGCAGCGCGAGCTCCGCCAGGCCGTGGCGGGCGAGAATCTGCGCAACCCTGCCCTCGCTCTCCTCTGCGATCTGCAGCACCACGCCCGGCTCTTCCGCGAACAACTGCGCGAGCGCCGCTCCGCCCTGCGCGGGCAGGTCGATGTCGAGGCCGCAGTGGCCGGCGAAGGCCATCTCCAGGACCGCGACGATGAGGCCGCCGTCGGAGCGGTCGTGATAGGCGAGCACCAGGCTCTCGCGGCGCAGCTCGGCGAGCGCTTCGGCCAGGCGCACCAGCCGCTGCGGATCATCGAGGTCCGCGGGCCGCTCGCCGAGCTGTCCGTACACCTGCGCGAGCGCCGAGCCGCCGAGCCGCCGCTGCCCGGCGGCGAGATCGATCAGCCACAGCGCCGCACCCTCCTTCGGGGTCAACTCCGGCGTCAGAGTCTTGCGCGCATCGCCCACCGGCGCGAACGCCGACACGATGAGGGAAACGGGCGCGACCACGGACTTCTCGCCCTGCTCATCCTGCCAGCCGGTGCGCATCGACAGCGAGTCCTTGCCCACGGGGATGGCGATGCCGAGCGCGGGGCACAGCTGCCGCCCCACGGCGCGCACCGTCTCGTAGAGCGCCGCGTCCTCCCCGGGCTCACCGCAGGCGGCCATCCAATTGGCCGACAACCGGATGCTGCCGAGGCAATCGACGTCGGCGGCCAGAATGTTGGTGAGGGCCTCGGCCACCGCCAGGCGGCCCGAGGCCGGCGCATCGAGCACCGCCACGGGCGTACGCTCGCCCATGGCCATGGCCTCTCCCGCGTGGCCGCGATAATCCGCGAGCGTCACCGCCACATCGCTCACCGGCACCTGCCAGGGCCCGACCAGCGGATCGCGGCTGACGAGTCCGCCCACGGTCCGATCGCCGATGGTGATGAGGAAGGTCTTGTCGGCCACGGCCGCAAGTCGCAGCACGCGATAAAGCGCCTCACGGACATCGATCGAAGCGGTGTCGAGCGCCCGAGCCGCCGGCACGACGCTGCGCACGTCGCGCGTCATGCGTGGAGGCTTGCCGAGCAGCACATCGAGCGGCATGTCGACCGGATCGCCGCCGAGCAGCGCATCGTGCACGGTGAGCACGCCCGTGTCGTCGAGCTCGCCGATGACCGCGAACGGGCAGCGCTCGCGCCCGGCGATCGCGCTGAACGCCGCCAGATCCGCCGCGGCGACCACGATGACGTAGCGCTCCTGCGCCTCGTTGCACCACAGCTCGAGCGGGGACATCCCCGGCTCGGCGCTCGGGATCGCGCGCAAGTCCACCTTTGCGCCGCGGTGACTGTGCGCCACCGCCTCCGGCACCGCGTTCGACAGCCCTCCCGCCCCCACATCGTGGATGAGCAGGATGGGATTGGCCTCCCCGAGCGCCCAGCAGGCATCGATCACCTGCTGGGCACGGCGTTGGATCTCGGCGTTGCCCCGCTGCACGGACGCAAAATCGAGGTCCGCATGCGAAGCGCCGCTGCCGACCGAGGAGGCGGCCCCGCCGCCCAGGCCGATCAGCATCGCCGGTCCCCCGAGCACGATGAGCTTGCCGCCCACCGGCACTGCGGATTTCTCGACATGGCCGCGGCGGATGCTGCCGAGCCCGCCGGCGATCATGATGGGCTTGTGGTACCCGCGCACGCGCCCGGGCGGATCGTGCGCACCGCGCTGCTCGAAGGTGCGGAAGTAGCCGCAGATCGCCGGACGGCCGAACTCGTTGTTGAAGGAGGCCGCCCCGATCGGCCCCTCGAGCATGATCGTGAGCGCCGAGGCGATGCGCGCCGGTGCCCCGAACGGCTGCTCCCAGGGCCGCTCGAATCCCGGGATGCGCAAGTTCGACACCGTGAAGCCGGTCAGCCCCGCCTTCGGTTTCGCACCGCGCCCCGTGGCACCCTCGTCGCGGATCTCCCCGCCCGAGCCGGTCGCGGCGCCGGGGAAAGGCGAGATGGCCGTCGGGTGGTTGTGGGTCTCGACCTTCATCAGGATGTCGATGAACTCGGCGCTGTCGCGGTAGGCCCCGGTGCGGGGGTCGGGGAAGTAGCGCGTCCCGTGAGCACCCTCGATCACCGCGGCGTTGTCGCGATAGGCGGAAAGCACTCCCTGCGGATGGCGGGCGTGGGAGTGGCGGATCATCGCGAACAGCGACTCCTCGCGCGCCTCGCCGTCGATGATCCAGCGGGCATTGAAGATCTTGTGCCGGCAGTGCTCGGAGTTGGCCTGCGCGAACATCATCAGCTCGGCGTCGGTGGGGTCGCGGCCGAGCTGCCGGAAGCTCGCGAGCAGATAGTCGATCTCATCCGCCGACAGCGCGAGGCCCATCTCCCGGTTCGCCTGCTCGAGCGCGCTCCTGCCGCCCGAGAGGGCAATGCGCCTGCACGGCCTGGGCGAGGCATGGCCGAACAGGCGCGCGGCCTCGGCCGCCTCGTACAGCGCCATCTCGGTCATGCGATCGAGCAGCGCCGGCGCGAGCCTCGAGAGCGTCGGCTTCCCGAGCGCAGCGGCAGCCGCCAGGCGGTACTCGATGCCGCGCTCGATCCTCTGCACGGTCTCGAGCCCGCAGACGCGGGCGATGTCGGTGGCCTTGCTCGACCAGGGCGAGATCGTTCCCTCCCGCGGCACCACCCACAGCGCCTCCCCGCCGCTTGGCGCGCCGGAGGGGCGCGGGCCGTAGCTGAGCAGCCGCTCGAGCCGCTGCCGCTCTTGCGCGCTGAGCCCGCGCTCCAGCGCCACGAAATGCACGAATCGCGCACTGACCCCGCCGACGGCGGGCTCGAGCAGGCGCAGGCGCGCGAGAAGCTTGTCGATGCGGAAACCGGAAAGCGCCGGGGCGCCCGGCAGCGCGAGAACGCTGGGCCCGGTCATGGGGGCTATTTTTTCTCGCCGGGGGGAACGGAGTAAAGCGGCATGGGAAACTGCGCCACCGTGGCGCCGCCCTCGAGCGCGGTGATCTTGCTCACCCCCTGCTTCTTGACCTCGTCGATGCGCAGCACCGAGTGCAGGGGCAGGAAGGTACGCTTGACCCCGCCGAATTCCCCCTTGATCCGCTCCTCGGAGGGGTCGAGCACCACCGAGGAGCGCTCGCCGAAGACCAGGTCCTCGACCTCGATGAATCCGAACAGCTCGCCATGGCTCACCTTGCGGGCATAGACCTCGTAGACCTTGCCCTGGTTGGCGAACATAATGCGGAAAATGTGACTGGCTGCCATGGAGGGGGCACGACCCGCTGCTAGCTTGGGGCGCACATTATAGGGGGTATCGGCGCAGACGCCCGGGAATCGGGTCGCTGCGCCGATGCCGCCACCCGCCCGGATCCATCACTTCGAGCCGCACACCATGGCGCTTCGCCTGCGCGTCATCAGCGAGCACCGGCCACCGGCCGGCAGCGACACCATGACCTTCGGGGTCGAGGGCGGCTCGATCGGCCGCTCGACCGACAATGACTGGGTGCTGCCGGATGCCCGGCGCTACGTCTCGGCCCACCACGCGCGGGTGAATTTCCAGGATGGACACTACTACCTGCAGGACATCAGCACCAACGGCGTTTACGTCAACGACGAGGCCGAGCCGCTCGCCAAGCGGGAATCGAACCACTACCGGTTGCGCGAGGGCGACGTGCTGCGCATCGGGGAATACCGCATCAGCGTCTGCCTGCAGGACGCCCCTGCCGGCGATTCGGCCGTGATGCCCTCGAGCATCATGGCGGTGCATCCGGTCGGCCCGGCCCAGACCGATATTGGCGCCGTCCTCGATCTGGACGACCTGCTCGCCGTGGACCCCACCGGGGGCGCCTTCGGCACTGCCGAGACCGAGTCAGCGCCTGCGGGGCCCGCGTCGCACGAATCCGCCGCGGCAGCGCCGCGCGGCACCTCGGCTCACAGCTCCCCCGGTCCCGCATCGCAGGCCCCTTCCTCCGCCCCACGCACACGGCCGGCTGACCAGAGCGACGAGACGGCGGCGCGCCGGATGGCTCGTCTGGCTCGCTTGTCGGGCCACGAAGGCGAGGAGAGGGGACTCTCCCGGCACGATCCGGCGCTGCGGGCCTTTTGCCGGGGCGCGGGGATCAAGCCCGAGCCGCTCGCGGCGCAGACCCAGGGCCTGCTGCACCTGGCGGGCCAGCTGCTGCGCGAGGCGCTGGTGGGCCTGAAGGACGTGGAGCGCGCGCACGGCCAGCTTCGAGCGCAATTCGGCATCACCCTGGCGCCCCCGGAGCCCGGCGCCGGCCCGACGCTGGGGCAATCGACCGTCGAGGAGCTGTTGCTCGCGCTGATCCGCCAACACGATGAGCACAGCCTGGACGCGGTGCGGTGGCTGCGCGAGCGTCACGATGAGATCAAGGCCGGCGAGCAGGCGCTCGCTCAGGCCGCGCGCATCGCCTTCCTGGAGTTCCTCCGGCGGCTGGATCCGGCCGAGCTCGAAGCGCGATTCGCCCGCGCGGCCCGCGACCCCCGGGACCCGGCCGGACCGCGGTATTGGGAGCAGTTCACCGCTTTCTACCGGAGCCTGCTGGGGCCTGCCGATCAGCTGCCCCGGGCCTTTCTGGAATCCTTCGCAGAGGCCTACAAGGACACCCTGCGGCCGAACACTCTCGATATGCCGGGCGGCACCGGAGCCTTCCGCGCCCCCGACAAGCCCCGCTGAGGGCTCGCCTCGGCGCAGTCCGCTTCCCGTTCGCCGCCGCCTGACACAGCCTCACCCGGGCGTGTCGGGGCAGGGACGGGCACCCTTGGGTGCAGCTCGCGCGCGCCGGGCCGAGGTCTCCGGGCGGGTGATCATCCGGTTGTATCTTCCGGCCGTTGCTTTCCGGCCTGCTGCGCGAGCAGCAGGGCCCCGCCGATACCGGCCCGATCCCCGAGCGCCGGCGGCACGATCAGGCGATCGAAGCCTCCGGCCCTCGCCTGCACCGGCAGGTAGCCGGCGAGCTGCCGGCGCGCCGTTTCACGGATGTGCGGCAGGAGCCGCTCATCGCTCATCACCCCTCCCCCGAAGACGATGCGCTCGGCGGAGAGCATCAGTGCAATCGCCGCGGCGAGCTGCCCCAGGTAGCCGCCGATGATCCCGATTGCCGGGTGTGTCGCAGGGAGAGAGCGCAGCTCGACCTTCCAGCGCGCGAGGATCGCCGGACCGCTGGCGAGCCCCTCCAGGCAGTCCCCGTGGAAGGGGCAGACGCCGGCGAAGCCTTCGTCCCTCGGATCGCGCCTGACCTGGATGTGACCCATCTCGGGGTGCAGCATGCCGCGCAGGGTACGACCGCCTGCGATGAGGCCGCCGCCGATACCGGTGCCGACCGTTACGTAGGCGAGAGATTCGATGCCTTTCCCCGCCCCGAGCCGCGCCTCGGCCAAGGCCGCGGCATTGACATCGGTGTCGATTGCAACGGGGCCGAAGCGCTGCAGCGGCTTCACCAGCGACACGCCGGACCAGCCCGCCTTGGGAGTGGCGAGAAGGCAGCCCCAGGTGAGCGAGCGCCGATCGATGTCTACCGGCCCGAAGGCCGCCACCCCGATGCCGGCGAGCGTGCCGGCCTCTTTCCGGATGCGCTCGAAGAACGCGACGACGCCCCCCAAGGTGGCCTCGGGCGTGCTCGTCGGGATGACCTCCCGCCACCCGTCCGCAACCTCCAGCGGCCCGTAGCCTGCAGCGCAGACGAACTTGCTGCCGCCGGCCTCGATTGCCCCGTAAAGTGATCGAGAATTCATCGCCCCGTTGCCTCGCGGTCACCGTGCGGCATCTTGGCCGAATGTGCTCGCGCCCGTTCCGGGCGAGCGCAGATCCCCGCTTGTGCGCTCCCCGTCGCGTCCTCGAGGTCCAGCGATTTCGCGGTGAGCTCGCCGCCCCTTCCATCCGATCGAAGAGCGGCTCGACCAGGGTGCGTACGCCCCGCTCGAGGCGCCGGCGGACCGCCGTCAGGCCAGCCGCGGAATGAGCGTCGGTTGCCCTATGATCGAAGCCGACGACCGCGCCATCCTGCGGCACGGACAACTCCGAAGTGCCGAGCGCGCGCAGAGCACGGAGCGCCATCCCATCCGAGGCGCCCTGACCCAGCCGGACGCCGGACCGAACGGCGCGCGCCGGCCCGGGCGCGAACTCCCCCGGGCCATCGGCCCCTGGTGCGACGACAGCGTAATCCCGCCCCATCAGGGCAGCAATCGGCATCGACCGCAAACCATCGGCGCCGGCTCCGCGCTGGCGGCAACGTCGCGATACTCGTGTGTCGCCTCAGGTTTCCAGAAACAGCCGGTGCAGCCGTCGCGACTCCTCGCGCGAGAGCTCCTCGAGCACCGCCTCGAGCGGCTGCGGCTTGCCAAAGGCATAACCCTGACCGTAGTCGACGCCCAGCTCGCGCATCCGCCCGGCGATCGCCTCGCTCTCCACATACTCCGCCACGGTGTCGAGCGACATGCCTCTGGCGAGCTCGACGATGCCGCGCACGGTGGCCTGCGAGCGAACATTGGTCAGGATGTCGCGCACGAACGAGCCGTCTATCTTGACGCGAGTGATCGGCAGCGCCTTGAGGTAGGTCAGCGAGTTCGAGCCGGTGCCGAAATCATCGAGCGCGAAGCAGCACTTCCACGCGGTCAGCCGGCCGATCAGCTCCCCGGCACGCGCCAGGTTGTCCACGGCGGCCTGCTCGGTGATCTCGAAGGTGACGCTGCCGGGCGGCAGCCCGGCCGCCTGCAGCGCCTCGCTGAGCTGGCGGAAGAATTCCTCGTCTCCGATCGATTGACCGGAGAGATTGATCGACAGCGTCAGGCCGCGCGATTTGAGCATGCTGCGGTAAGGGGACAGCACCTGCAGCGCCCGGCGCATCACCCAGCGATCGATGGTGGGCAGCAGCTGGTAGCGCTGCGCGGCCTGGAGCAGGCTGCTCGGCAGCACGATACCCCCTTGCGGGTCGAGCAGCCGCAGCAGAATCTCGTAGCCGCCGGGCAACTGCGCGTTGCGCAGCGGCGCGATGCGCTGCGCGTAAAGCAGCAGCCGGTCGGCCCTGAGCGCCGCGCGCAGCTGGCCGACCGCCACCGCATCCTGATGGCAGCGCAACATGGAGCGGTCATCGCAGCTGTAGACCTCGGTCCGGCCGCGGCCCCGCTTTTTCGCCGTCTTGCACGCCACCTCCGCCGTGGCGAGCGCGCGCGCCAACCCCTGCGCCATGGGCACGAGCGCCGCGACACCGCAGCTCACCGAGAACTCGATGGGATCGTCCACCGGCCCGATCGCGAGCCGCTCGATCACCGCCTGGATGCGCCGGGCCAGCGCTTCGGCCTCGCCCGTGTCGGTCCCCGGCAGCGCGATCGCGAACTTGTCGCCGGCGAGACGGGCGGCGAGCGCCTGCTCGGGCAGCTCGGGCGGCGCGAGCACATCGGCCACCCGCACGATCAGCTCGTTGCCGACCTCGAACCCGTGCAGCTCGTTGACATCACGCATGCCGTCGACATCGACGTACAACAGGCTGCCGCCGGCGCCGCCCGATTCCCCCGGCAGCCGCGCGTGCCTGTGCTCGAGACCCTCGCGGGTATACAGCCCGGTCATCGCATCGAACTGCGCGTCGATGAAGCCGGCGCTTTGCCGGCCGAGATGTTGGGCGAGGAAGATCTGGCGCTTGCGAAATCCCGCGGCCCCGGGCGGGTTGAAGAAGGCGAGCACGCCCGTCACCCGGCCGCGGTCGCGGGCGACCGGCACGCAGAGAATCTTGCACGGCGGCACGCCGGGTACGGCTCGGCGCACCCCATCGACGATCAACGGGCGGCGCTGCCGCTGCGCCCACACCAGCAGGTGGCTGCGCGTTCGCTCCCACGCCGCGCGCATCTCGGCCGCATGATCGGCATCGCAGACCTGCTCGACGCACAGATGCTTTTCCGGCACGAAAAGCACGCCGAAAGCCCCGCCGAGGCGTGCGGCGGCGGCGGCCAGCAGTTCCTCGATGACCTGACGGTCATCGGCCGCCCCACGCAGGTTGCCGGTGATAGCGAGAAGCCACTCGAGCTCGGCGGCACGCTCGGTGAGGGATCGGATGCTCTCCTCGCCCTGCGGCCGGCGGCCCTGCAACTCGCGGCGCAGGCACTCGAGCAGCGGCTTCAGGGTCTTGAAAAGCCGGCCCGCAAAGCCCTCCGGAGGCGCCGCCGAGCGTATCGAGGGCTGCAGCACGGCGAGCACGCCGAGCAAGGTGCCGCCGGACTCGACCGGCAGCAGGGTGAGCCAGTACTGCACCCCCTGACGCACGGTGGTCGATTCCCTCGGTCCGGCCTCCCCGCCGCCCCAGCCGAGCCGGCGCGCCGCCCGGGCGGCGGCCGCCGCGCGCAGCGATCCGAGCTCGCCCAGGCCGGCGAGCGTGCCGTCGAGCAGACAGGCACCGCTGATGTCCCCGAGTATCGCGCGGCACAGCTGGGCATAGGGGGCGAACACGGCGGCATCGGCGGTCGGTGTCGCAGGCAGGTCAAGGGCTTGCGCGGAAGTCATGGATGCACGGTGAGGTGTAGTCGTCCCAAGGGTTATCGGCAGCGGCCGGGTCTGCCATGACCGCCCTAGCCGAAGCGAGTCTCGCCCGGGAACCGGGTCACATTCCCGGTCTGCGCCGCGCGCGGCGAGAGCGGCTCCCGAGGGGCGCCCGGCGCGCAGGCGCGCTCGGGCGGCTCTGCCACGAGCTCCCGGTCGAACACCTCGACCGGCACCGGACGGCCGAACAGATACCCCTGGTACTGATCGCATCCGTGCAGCATCAGCATGTCCCACTGCCAGCCTGACTCGACCCCCTCGGCGATCACGGTCAGGTCGAGACTGCGCGCCATCTGCACGATCGTGTGCACGAGCGTCTCGCCCTCCGGGTGGGCCATGCCGGCGACGAAGCTGCGATCAATTTTCAACACGCTGATCGGCAGCTGGCGCAGGTAGGACAACGAAGAGTAGCCGATGCCGAAGTCATCGATCGCGAATCGGACCCCGAGGCTGCGCAGCGCCTGCATCTTCGGGATCACCTCCTCGATGTCCTGGATCGGCAGCCCTTCGGTGACCTCCAGCTCGAGCAGCTGCGGGTCGGCGCCGGTGCGGGCGAGGATATCGATGACCTGGTCGACGAACGCATCGCCGGCGAGCTGCTTGGGGCTCACGTTCACCGCCAGGCGCAGCCGCCGCCCCGGTCCGCTCTGC
Source organism: Pseudomonadota bacterium (assembly GCA_021792755.1). Classification (GTDB taxonomy): domain Bacteria; phylum Pseudomonadota; class Gammaproteobacteria; order Steroidobacterales; family Steroidobacteraceae; genus 13-2-20CM-66-19. The sequence continues at coordinate 7,692 of JAJYUA010000013.1, read as the reverse complement.
GACCACTCCTTCAGCTGCCGGCACGCCCGTCCCAGCACCCACCGGCCGATCTCGTGAATCAGGCCGATCTCCTCGGCCACCGGCACCAGCTCGATCGGGGAAACCAGGCCGCGCTGCGGATCGTGCCAGCGCAGCAGCGCCTCGGCGCCGAGCGTCGTGCCGTCGCCGTCGACGCGCTTCTGGAAATACAGCTCGAGCTGGTCGGTGTTGAACTCGTGACGGAGCCGCGCCTCGAGACGCGAGCGGCGCTCGAAGGCGAGCTGCATTCCCGGCATGAACAGCCGCGCGGTGTTGCGGCCGTTGTTCTTCGCCGCGCGCAGAGCGGCTTCGGCGCGCCTGAGCAACTCCTGGAAGCCGACAGCGCATTCCCCGCCCCAGGGCGCGATGCCGATGCTCACCGAGCAGGAGATGACCTGGGAGTCGATCAGGTGCGGCTGCAGCACCGTCGAGAGCAGTTGGTCGGCGGCACAGCGGGCGGCATCGGCCGCGGCCCGCGGCTCGTCGCCGAGATCCGGCAGCACGACCAGAAACTCATCGCCCCCGACACGGCCCACCAGGCCCGCGCCGGGCACCGCGGCGCGCAGCGTCCGGGCGGTCTCCTGCAACAGCCGGTCGCCCGCGGGATGGCCGAGAATGTCATTGATCGTCTGGAAGCGGTCGAGTCCGAGCAACAACACCGCGCCATGGCCGCGGGTGCGCCCGGACCCGCACACGGCGTGATCGAGATGCTCGAGCATGCACCGCCGGTTCGGCAGCGCGGTGAGCGGATCGAAGTTCAAGAGGCGGGAGATCCGCTCTTCCTTGTCTCTTCTCTCGGCCATGAGATCCAGCCGGTCGAGCGCGTACTCGATGTGCGAGACCATCCTGTGCAGCAGGTCGATCACTTTGTCGGAAAACGCCCCGGGCCGGGTGTCGTACAACGACAACACCGCATGGACGCGGCCGGCGCGCCGGATGGGCAAGCCGGCGCTCGCGCCCCAGGGTGCCGTCCGGTCGGGCCCGCGCCAGAACGCGACCCGCTCGTCGCACCTGAAGTCCTGCACGAACACCGCTCGAGCCTCTCGCCACGCGATCCCGAAGGGGCCCCGGCCCTCGGGTCGGGCGGCGTCGATGTGAACCGAGAGGCCGCGCAGATACTCGTCAAACCCGGCGGCCGCGGTGCGGCTTGCCAGGGCAGTGACCTCGCCGTCGGCATCGGGCCTGCCGACCCAGGCGAGCATGAACTCCCCGACCGTGACGGCCACATGGCAGACCCGCTCGAACAGCTCGAGCTCGTCCGAGCACCGGCCGACCAGCTGCTGGGTTTCCGCGAGCGTCGAGTAGATCCGATTGAGAAACAGGATTTCCGCCACCCTCGCCTGCCTGTCCGTGGCACCGCGCACCGCGGCGATCACCACGCCGGTGGCGAGCGCACTGAGAGTGACCTCCACCGGAAAGCGGGTGCCGTCACGACGCACGGCCACCAGAGTGAGCTCGCCCGAGCCCGTCTCGCGTTCCTTGGGATTCTTCCGGTGCCTGCGCCGAAGCGCCCGCCGCCCCTCGCGCAGGCTCTCCGGCAGGAGCCGCTCGACCGGCTGACCGGTGAGCTCGGCGTGCGGCCAGCCAAAAAGCGCCGCGCCCAGCCGATTGGCCGCCAGGATCGCTCCGTTGCGATCCACGAGCAGCAGCGCATCGGGTCCGGCCTCGAAAAGATCCTCGACCCGCACGGGAAGAGTTGCGCCCGGCGAGCCACGGCGCAGGCGCGCGATCACGAACGATGCCACGACCGCGAGCAGCACCCCACCGACTGTGGCCACCACCATCAGAAGGTCTCCCGTGGACAAGGTCTGCGCGGACACCGTGCCTACCGCCCCGGCGCGCGCGACTCTCGGCCGTCCGGCGTGTCCACCTGAGCCGCACGGACGAGCACCGAGTGCGTTCCCTCAGCGTGACTATCGGCTTTTCGCGGGAAAAGCGCGCGAAGCCAAGTCGCAGATTTCCGCTCGGGGCGCGCCCGGAAGCCCGCTGAGGGCGGGCGCGTGCCTTTGAGGCTTCCCGCGCCCGGGCAACCTGAGGTGTCGCGCCACCGTGACCGCCCAGACCTCGGTGCGCCGCTCAGCCGTGCGGCCGGTCACAAATGTGAGAAGCAGCCATGGACTTTCACCCCTGCCGGCCGAAACCCCGGGGTGTCCGGAGCCAACGCCCCGCTCCGGGGATGAATCAGGGATATGACAGTCTGGCTGTTATCACCACTGCTGCTGGTCGCGATCGGCTTTCTCGCGCGCCCCGCGCTGCGCAAGGCGGTGCGCGGCACGCCGTCTTCGAGGCCGCCCGGGCCGCCTTCCCAGCCGCCGGCCGATCCGCGGGCGGCAATCGAGCCGCAGGCGCCGCTGACGGCACAGGCGCTCGATCACGCCGAGATCTTCGGGCGGCTGCGCCAGCTGCAGCTCGGGCTCTCCGAGCCCGTGCGGCCGCTGCCGCAATACGAGCACATCGTCACGGCGGCGCTGGTGGCGGTCGGCGACCCGACCATGCAACGGCGCTACTTTCCCAGGCGCCCGAACCTGCTGCCCAAGCTGATGCATGCCATCCGAGACGAGAACGCCTCGCGCCGGCAGCTGGCGGCGATCGTCGCCGACGACCCCTCGCTGGTGGACGGCCTGCTGAGAATGGCGAACAGCCCCTTTTATCGGTTCAACCCGGAGCCGATCGAGACGATCGAGGGGGCGATCGCCCTGCTCGGCTGCGACGGTCTGCGCTCGATGATCGCCGCGGCGCTGATGCAGCCGATCTTCCAGGTGTCCAACACCGGCGCGTCGCCGCGGTTCCCGGAGCTCGTCTGGGAGCACACCCTGCGTTCAGCCCACGCTGCCGCCCCGTACGCCGCCCTGATCGAGAAGGCGGATCCGTTCGCGGCGGAGCTGCTCGCCCTCATCAGCGGCCTGGCGGAGATCGTGCTGTTTCGCGTCGCGATGGATCATTGCGCGGCCGCGGCTCAGGCCGGTCCGCTGGTCATCGCCTCGCTTCTTGACTCCCAATCCGCCGTGCTCGCCTGGCGGATCGGAGCCGCCTGGCAGCTCTCGGCGCCGGCGGTGACGGCGCTCGAGGCACAGACCCTGTCGTGCGAGCCGACGACTCCGCTGGGCCGCGCGCTGCGCTTCGGGCGTCGCGCAGGGGCTCTCGCGCTGTTGTATGGCAACGCCCTGATCGATGACACGACGGTGAGGGACTCTCTGCCGGAAACGGGTCAGTGGCCTCGGCATCTCGATCGTGTCCTGACCCGCCTGCTGTATTCCCCCTCGAGCCCCGACACGGCGAGCAGGCCGGCGGCCTAGCCGCGGCGCTGCGCCGCGGGGCCCCCCAACGGGACACCCGACTCTCAGCCGGGCGGCCGGCCGTGCCGCCGCTCCTCCTGCGGCGGCCGCTGCCGACCGGCAGGTCCGGATCGGTTGCGCTGCGGGGCGGCGCGCGCACCCGGCGGCGCTCGGCGGACTTGCGGCCGTCTCTCGGGCTGACGGCGCTCGGGAAAGGGCCGATACGGCTGAGGCGCGAAGCGCCTTCCCTCCTGGGGAGCGCGCTGCACCGCAGCACGACCCTGCGGAGTGCGAGGCCTGAAGGGATAGTAGCGGTTCTCGAGGTTGCGCTGCTCGCCGAGACCGGGATAGCGGCCGCGCGGATAGCGGTGCTGATAGCTCGGCAACGGCGCCCGCGGCGGTACCGCCGCCCGATTCCAGCGATCCCAGCCGCGCCGGCGATCCTGCCAGGCGCGTCCCCAGTGCTCCCCCCAGCGCGGCGGCCCTTCCCGATTCCAACGGAGGAAGTACGGTGGCGGCCGCCGATAATAGAGGATCGGGATCCGCAATATGAAATCGGGCACGAACGCCGGCTGAGCGAGGTACCAGGGGCCATCGTACCAGGAGCTGTAGTACCAGTTGTCTTGCGCAAAGAGCCAGTACATCCCCTCGTAAAAGAAGAGATTCACGCCGAGCCGCGGCGCGTAGTAGACCGGGTAGCCCGGTATCGGAACGAGGCTCGGGTAGGCCGGAATGGTGATGCCGAGGCTCAAGCCCGGCACTGCCACTTCCACACCCACGCTCACCTGGCCCCATGCGGCCGTAGTCGCCCCGAGGAGAATGCAGGCGGCGAGGAGGCCGATTCCCCGGTGATGTCTGTGCTTTAGCGGGCTCATGATTACCGTCCATCGATTGATAGCGCGAATCACCCAGGCGAAGCGCGCCTCGGGCCGCTCGGCCACAGCGGGCGCACGCTGTGCGCACGACAAAGCTCTGCGACTTGGACCGCCGCGCCCGCCAGTACGAGAAGCGAGCTCATCGGTCATGCTCTGCAGCCGGAGCACGGTCCCGATCTTTCTACTACCCGCCTGCACTCGAAGAATCAGGACAGATACTTAGTCCCTCACGACTTCATTGCTGACCGAACGGATTGGTTGCGGCCATGCCGGCTCGGGGATCCCGTACGACTCGCCATTCAACCGCGCCGCAAGCGGCGAGATTGCCCATGCGCCGCGCTCGTATTCACGTGACGTCCCGCCGGCATCTGCCCTCGGCGCCGGCCCTCCCCCCTCGGCACACGGCAAGGCGCGCCGAGGGGTAAGGCAACCCACCGGCCGCAGGCCGAGGGCATCCCTGCCGCGGCGAGGGGTCGGCTGTCATCGTTGCCTGCGGCGGCGATGGAGCGGGCCGGGAATGGGAACGCGGACGCCGCGCCCGCCGCCGCGACCAACAGGCCGCCGGCAGGCACTCTCAGGCGGGGAACTGCGCGGCGGCGGCGCGCTCTTCTATGAGCCAGCGGTGAAAATCGGCGACCACCTGATCCTGCCCCCTGCCGGGGGGCTCGACGATGTAATAGCCGCGCTCGGTGCGCATGGGAGACTGGCTCAGACAGATGAGCTGCCGGTTGCGAACGAGATCGTCGATCAGCGGCCGCCAGCCGAGCGCGATTCCCTGGCCGAGGAGCGCCGCCTGCAGGACGAGCTGATAGTTGTTGAAGATGAGATCATGTGTCCGCGCGCCCATCGGCACGCCCTGCGCAGCGAACCAGTCCGACCAGGACATCCACAGGGGCGGATCCACGTCCGCGACATGCAGCAGCCGCTGGTTGCCAAGGGCCGCGGCGTCGGGTACCGGATGGCGGCGGGCGAATTCCGGACTGCAGACCGGATAGACGGTCTCCGGAAACCACTGCACGATGCGGCTGGCACGCCAGGCGCCGTCTCCGAACCATACCGCGACGTCGGCTTGCGCCTGGCGCAGATCGACCTGCCGCTGCGCGGTGACCAGTTGCACCTCCACCTCCGGCGCCCGCTCGCTCCAGCGTCCGAGCCGGGGTATGAGCCACCAGGCGGCAAACCCGTAATCGGTGAAGACGTGCAGGATCTTCGGCCCGCCGTGCCGGCGCAAGGCCGTGGCGGCATCATGAATCGTGGTCAGGCCCTGGCTCACGGCATCGAGCAGCTGTGCGCCCGCGGGGGTGAGGACCACGCCGCGATGCAGCCGGCGAAACAGCGGCAGCCCCAGGCGGGCCTCGAGAAAGCTCACCCGGTGGCTCACCGCAGGCTGCGTCATGCCCAATTCCGCGGCCGCGGCGCTGAAATTCAAGTGCCGGCCCGCCGCCTCGAACACGAGCAGGGTGTTGAGCGGCGGTAATCGCGAGAAGCGCCTGGCCATTACCAGCCCTCATGCCAGCATGAACAGATTATCCCTTCACCCGTCGGGCCGATCAAGTGATGATGCTGACCTGCTCCGCCCCGCCATCTGACGAAAAAAGCCATGACGCGCAAACCGAACTTTCTGATTCTCATGGCCGATCAGCTCGCCGCTTCGGCGCTGCCCGCTTATGGCAACCGCGTGGCGAAGACGCCTCATCTGGATGCGCTCGCGGAAAACGGCGTCCTCTTTCAATCCGCGTATTGCAGCAGTCCGCTGTGCGCGCCCTCGCGCTTCGCCTTCATGACGGGCCGGCTCCCCTCGTCGATCGGAGCCTTCGACAACGCCGCGGAGTTGCCGGCCGACGTGCCGACCTTCGCGCATTATCTGCGCTTTGCCGGCTATCGCACCGTGTTGAGCGGCAAGATGCATTTCTGCGGACCCGACCAGCTGCACGGCTTCGAGGAGCGGCTGACCACCGACATCTATCCGGCCGACTTCGGCTGGACGCCCGACTGGTCGAATTTCGCCGATCGCCCGAGCTGGTACCACAACATGGACTCGGTCACGCGGGCGGGCGCCTGCGTGCGCACCAATCAGATCGACTTCGACGATGAAGTGACCTTTCAGGCGAAGCGCCGGCTGTTCGATATCGCGCGCGGCAACGACCCGCGGCCGTTCTGCCTGGTGGTCTCCCTGACTCACCCCCACGATCCGTTCGCGATTCCCACCGAGTACTGGAACCGCTACGACGATGCCGAGATCGACATGCCCCGCGTGCAGATCGCTCCCGAGGATCTCGATCCGCACTCGCGCCGGCTGCGGCACGTGTGCGGCATGGATGCGCAGCCGGTCACCGCCGGGCAGATTCGCGCGGCGCGCCGCGCCTACTATGGCGCGGTCTCCTACGTGGACGATCAGTTCGGCTCGGTGTTGAGCGCCCTGGCGCAGGCGCGGCTCGCGCAAGACACCATCGTCGTCCTGCTGGCCGATCATGGCGAGATGCTCGGGGAGAGGGGCCTTTGGTACAAGATGAGCTTCTTCGAGCCCGCCAGCCGGATTCCCCTTCTGGTGCACGCGCCGCGCCTGTTCGCCCCCGGCACGGTCTGCCAATCGGTCTCCTCGATCGATCTGCTGCCGACGCTCGCCGAGATCGCCGGCGACGGCCGGGCGCCGCAGTACGCCACCGCGCTCGAGGGCCGCAGCCTCTTGCCGCATCTGCAGCGCAGAGGCGGTCACGATGAGATGCTCGGTGAGTACCTCGCCGAGGGAGCGGTGGCGCCGATCGTCATGATCCGCCGCGGGCGCCATAAATTCATCCATTGCCCCGCCGATCCCGACCAGCTCTACGATCTGTCCCGGGATCCGGACGAATTGCGCAACCTCGCCGGCGCGGAGCCGCAATCCACCGCGCAGTTTCGGGCGCAGGTGGACAAGCTCTGGTCACTCGAATCGCTGCATGCCGAGGTGCTCGCCAGCCAGCGGCGGCGACGGCTCGTGGCTGCCGCCCTGCGCCTCGGACGGCGGACCGCCTGGGACTACCAGCCTACGATCGACGCGAGCCAGCAGTACGTGCGCGACACCAAGACTCTCGATGAGATCGAGGCGGCGGCGCGCTTTCCGAGGTCCCCATAGCCTGAGCCTGCGGCGTGGGCGGACCCGGCTTCATCGGGGCGCTCCGCGGCAACGATCATCCGGCACCATGTCCGAGCAAGATTCCCATCCAAGCACGGTCGAGCGCCCCGCACGCCGGTCTTCGCGCGCACGCCGCCACCGGGTCCGCGCGAGGGGGTTTGGTCTGCCCGCTCTCGCGCTCGCCGCGCTGGCGGCTGCCGGACCGGTCCGGGCGGGCGGGCCTCCCGCCGCGCCGCCGGCGGCCGCGACTGCGGCGGCACCGCCGCTCGCCGCGGCGCGCGAGGACCCGCAGTGCCGCACCATCCGCCTCTCGAACATCGGCTGGGCGGATGTCACCTCCACCACCGCGGTCTTCAGCGACATCGTCCGGGACCTGGGTTATCAGCCCAGGGTCACCCTGCTTTCCGTGCCG
>JAJYUA010000012.1 GCA_021792755.1 Pseudomonadota bacterium | reverse complement strand
ACCCGACCTGGGCGCCGATCTTCCAGAAGATCGCCGCTGCGGTGTCCGACATCGGCGGCTCGATGAGCCACGCCGCGATCGTCGCGCGCGAGTTCGGCCTGCCGGCCGTCGTCGGCACCGGGACTGCCACCTCGCGCATCCGGGACGGACAACGCATCCGGGTCGACGGCGGCCGCGGCATCGTCACGCTGCTCTAGTTCCATGAGCTACATCAGTTGGTTTGCCGACGTGGGCCTTGCCGATCGGCCGCATGTCGGAGGCAAAGGCGCAAGTCTCGGCGAGCTGCACGGCGCGGGCATCGCGGTTCCACCCGGGTTCATCGTCAGAACCTCGGCGTTCGAGCGCTTCCTCGCGGCGATCGAGGTGGACTGTCCCGTGCGGGGGCAGATCGAATCCCTCGATGCCGAGGACCTCTGCGCCGTCACTGCGTGCTGCGCGGCGATGCGCAGCCGTCTGCAGGAGGCGCCTCTGCCGGCCGAGGTGCGGGGCGAGATCGAATCGGCCCATGCCGAGCTGAGCGCAGCGCACGGCAAGGCGCTTGCCGTGCGCTCCTCGGCGACGAGCGAGGATGCGGCCGATGCCAGCTTCGCCGGTCTGCAGGACACGTACCTGTGGGTTCAGGACCTGGATCAGACGGTGCGGAAGGTGCGCAGCTGCTGGGCGAGTCTGTACTCGGTGGAATCGGTCGCCTACCGGCGCCGGCGCAAGCTGCCGGAGCAGGCGGTGGCGATGGCGGTGGTCGTACAGACCATGGTGGATGCGCGCACGGCCGGGGTGATGTTCACGCGCAGCCCCACCACGGGCGATCGCTCCGTCATCACCATCGAGGGTGCCTGGGGGCTCGGCTCGGCCGTCGTGGGCGGGGAGGTGACGCCGGATCGCTGGGTGCTGAGCAAGGTCACCGGTGACATCACGGTGCGCGACATTTCCGACAAGGCGATTCGGCACGCGCCGGCGGTAAGCGGCGGCATCGAGACCCGGCCGGTCGAGGAGGAGCTGCGCCGCGCGCCGTGCCTGAGCGATGAGCAACTGCAGACGCTGCGCGGCATTGCGCGCCGCGTGGAGCGTCATTACGGCTGCCCGCAGGACATCGAGTGGGCGCTCGAGCGTGCCAGCGGCGAGGTGCTGCTGCTGCAGAGCCGGCCTGAGACCGTGTGGTCCTCGAGGCAGGCTGCGCCCGTGGCGCGCCCCGCCGGCAACCCCCTTACGCATGTCATGTCCGTCTTTGGAGGGCGCAGGTGACCCTTACGGCGAAGGAGGTCGCGGAGATTACGCGACTGCTCGAGGACTCGACGTTCGATGAGCTCACGGTCGAGCTCGATGGCTTGAAGCTCACTGTCAGGCGCGCGGGAGCCGCGGTTGCGTCCGGCCCGCCGGAGCAGGAGGCCCGATCAGCGCCCGCGCCGCAGCCGAGGACTGCGGCCGCGCCCCCCTCGCACAGCGAGCCCGCTAGCGGGCTGCCGCCCCGGTCCGAGGCCGCCTTCGCGAGCGAAGCCGTGGCGGCCGCGCAGGAGGTCAGCGCACCTCTGCTCGGCACCTTTTACCGTGCCCCGAAGCCCGGCGCGCCGCCGTTCGTCGAAGTCGGCTCGGTGGTGGAGGAAGACACCATTATCGGCATCATCGAAGTGATGAAGCTGATGAACACGGTTCGTGCCGGAGTGTGCGGCACGGTAGCGGATATCCTCGCCGAGGATGGCGCGCTCGTCGAGTACGGGCAGACATTGTTGCGTATCAGCAAGGCGGCCTGCTCGTGACGATCCGCCGCATCCTCATCGCCAACCGGGGCGAGATCGCCGCGCGCATCATCCGCACCTGCCGGCATCTGGGCATCGAGACGGTATTGGCCGCCTCCGAGGCGGATCGTGACTCGGTGCCGGCGCGGCTCGCCGACCGCACCGTGTGCATCGGTCCTTCGCGGCCGAGCGAGAGCTATTTGCGGGTCGGCACGATCGTGCAGGCGGCCCTGGCCGTGCGGGCCGAGGCGATCCATCCCGGCTACGGCTTTCTGTCGGAACGCGCGGCGCTCGCCAAAGCCAGCGAGGAGCACGGTGTCGTCTTCATCGGCCCGACCGCCGAACAGATCGAGTCCGTGGGCGACAAGTTGCGCGCCCGTGCCGCGGCTCAGGCGGCCGGCGTGCCGGTGGTTCCGGGAGGCGCAGTCGGGTCCGTGGAGGAAGCGGTGTCGCTCGCCCGCCGGGTCGGCTTTCCGCTGCTGGTCAAGGCGGTCGGCGGCGGCGGCGGCCGGGGCATGAAGCGTGTCGAGCGCGCACAGGATCTGCCGCAGGCCCTGCAGCTGGCCGAGTCCGAAGCGGGCGCGGCTTTTGGCGATGCGCGCGTGTACCTCGAGCGTTTCGTGACGCGGGGGCGGCACGTCGAGGTGCAAGTTCTCGGTGACGGCCTCGGGCACGTCATTCATCTCGGGGAAAGGGACTGCTCGGTTCAGCGGCGGTATCAGAAGCTCATCGAGGAGACGCCCGCGCCGAGGCTGCCGCAGCCGCTGCGCAAGCGGCTGCACGAGGCGGCGGTGCGGTTCGCGGCCGGCATGGCGTACCGGGGCGCCGGAACGGTCGAGTTCCTGGTCGACCTCGAGCGCGATGCCTTCTATTTTCTCGAGATGAATGCCCGGATCCAGGTCGAGCACCCGGTGACCGAGGCGGTCACCGGCATCGATCTGGTGGCCGAGCAGATCGCCGTTGCCGCTGGCGAGGGGCTGCGCATCGGTCAATCCGAGGTCACCTGGCGCGGCCATGCCATCGAGTGCCGCGTGAATGCAGAGGACCCGGCGCGCGACTTCCAGCCGAGCCCCGGACTCGCCCGAGCGGTCCGCTGGCCCGCGGGAGAGGGGATCCGCGTCGATACGCACATCGAGGCGGGAGCGAGGATTCCGACGTTCTACGATTCCCTGATGGCCAAGATCATCGCTCATGGCGCAGATCGCGAGGAGGCGCTCGAGCGCCTGTGGCAGGCCATCGCCTCAACCCGCATCGGCGGGATGACCACCAACCTCGCGTTCCACTCGACAGTGCTCGCGAACCGGGAGTTTCAGGCCGGTGGAGTCGACACCGGTTTCCTGGCGCGCCTGCTCGCGCAGGCGCCAATGTCCGTGGAGGCGCGCTTTGGCTGAAATCCAACTCGTCGAGACGTCGCTGCGGGACGGCAACCAGTGCGTCTGGGCCGCGCTCGGCATCGACACCGCCAGGACGCTCACCATCGCGCCCGTCATGGACAGGGTCGGCTTCAAGGCGATCGACTTCACGACCTCCACCCACATGGGCGTGGCGGTGCGCTACAAGCGCGAGGATCCGTGGGAGCGCATCCGGCTGACGGCCGCGGCCACGCCCCGCACCCCGCTGCAGTTCATGTCGACCGGCTTCCGGTTCATCTCATGGGAGACGGCGAGTCCACAGTTCATGGCGCTCGCCTTCCGCACCCTCGCGCGCAACGGCATCCGCCGCTTCTGTCTGGCCGACCCGATGAATGACGTCGAGGCGAACATAGCCTGCGCCCGCATGGTCAAGCAGGGCGGCGGAGAGTATGTCATCGCGGCGCTCGTGTTCACCATCAGTCCGATCCACGACGATGCGTATTACGGCGAGCGTGCCCGCAGGCTCGCGGCCTGCGCGGACATCGATGCGCTGTACATCAAGGATCCGGGCGGCCTGCTCTCCCCGAAGCGCGCCGCGACGCTGATTGCGGCGATCAAGGCCGGGATCGGCGCCACGCCGCTCGAGCTGCACTCGCATTGCACGATCGGGCTCGCCGAGCATACCTACCTGGAGGCTCCCGATCTGGGGGTGAGCGCGCTGCAGTGCGCCTCGGGCGCCGCGGCCGACGGCATCTCCAATCCCCCCGCCGGGCGCGTGGTGGCGAACCTGCGCACGCTCGGCCATACCGTCGACATCGACACCGAAGCGCTGGCCGAGGTGGAGAGCTACTTCACGCGTCTCGCCGAGGCCGAAGGGTTGCCGAGCGGAAGCCCGCAGGGGTTCGATGCCGGCTACCAGCATCATCAGCTGCCCGGCGGCATGGTCGGCACCATGCGCCGCCACCTCAAGGAGAGTCGCGTCTCGCACCTCGAGGGCGCGGTGATCGAGGAGCTCGGGCGCGTGCGCCAGGAGCTCGGCTGGCCCATCGTCATGACGCCGTTTTCGCAGATCCTGCTGACGCAGGCGGTCATGAACGTCACCAGCCGCGAGCGATACTCGGTCGTGCCCGATGAGCTCATCCGCTATGCGATCGGCCGCTTCGGCAAGCCCACCATCGCGATCGAGCCGAAGGTGATGGAGCGCATCGCCTCGCTGCCGCGCACGCGCGAGCTCGAGGCGGAGCCGCCGATGGCGCCCGTCGAGGAACTGCGCAGGAAGCTGGGCAAGGGCCTCTCGGACGAGGAGTTTCTGCTGCGCGCGACCATGCCGCAGACCCAGGTCGAGGCGATGGTCTCGGCCGGCCCGGCGCCGCGCCGCTATGACCCCTCGAGCCGCCCGGTGATGGAACTGATCCGCAAGCTGACCGCGCGCCGGGATCTCGCCCAGGTGTCGGTGGAGAAGCCGGGCTTTCGGCTGCAGCTGCGCCGATCGTCCGCGCGGGCAGGGCGAGTCGGGCCATGACGGGCGGACGGCCCTGCAGTCCCGACCTGGGTTGTGCTCGGCCGCAACCGTGCAGTGAGGCAACCGGGGCGGCCGAGCCGCCGGCCGCGACGGCCGGTGGCATGCAAACAGACGGTGAATCGTTGCCGCAAATCAAGGGGCTGATGTTCGACGTGGACGGCACGCTGCTCCTGAGCGATCGCTCTCTCGGGGGCTACCAGGTGCTGCCCGGTGCCATCGAAGTGCTCACCGCGCTGCGCGAGAGAGCCTTCCCGTTCGTGCTGCTCACCAACGGCAGCAACTATCCGCCCGCGGAGCAGGCGGCGAAGCTGCGCCAGTCGGGACTTCCGGTCGAAGATGCCCAGATGATCACGCCCTCCAGCGTGACTGCGCATCATCTGTCCCGGCGCGGCGTGCGCCGCGTGCTGGTCTTGGGCACCCGCGGCGTGGGGCATGCGCTTGCGGAGGCCGGCATCGACACCGTCTACACCGGGGAGAGCGGCGCGGCCGAAGTCGAGGCGGTGTATGTGGGCTGGCATCCGGAGTGCGCAATGAAGGACATCGAGACCGCTGCGCATGCGATCTGGAGCGGGGCGAAGCTGTTCTCCGCTTCGGACGTGCCGTTCTTTGCGACCCGGCAGGGCCGCACGATCGGCTACAGCTTCGCCATCGTGGGTGCGATCCGCCGCCTCACCCGTGCGCCCGTCACGGTGATGGGCAAGCCTTCGCTGCACGCGCTGCGCTTTGTCGCCGGGCGTCTCGGCACGCCGCTCTCGCAGATCGGCGTGGTGGGTGATGACCCGATCGTGGAGGTCGTCATGGCGCGCCGCGGCGGCGCGACTGCGCTGGCGGTGACGACTGGAACCACCAGCCATGAGGAGTGGTTGCGCCAGCCGGCAAGATGCCGGCCGCATCGGGTGCTGACCGATTTGCGTCAGGTGTTACGCTGCATTGCGCAACCGATCTCGACGTGACGCTCGCGCCCCGATCCATTGCACTCGTACAGGGTGCCTGGCACGGCAGCTGGCGCTGGAGGCACGTGGTTCCGCTGCTCGAGCAGCGCGGGGCTCTCGTGCATGCGCTCGACTTGCCGGGCACGGGGGTCGGTCCGCCCTCGGGCCTCGATCTGTCGGCCGATGCCGCCGCCGTGCGCGCGGCGATCGAGGCGTTGCCCGGCGATGGGCTGGTGTGCGGGCATTCCTACGGCGGGAGGGTGATTTTCCACCCGGCGGTCGCAACTCACCCGCGCGTCGCGCATCTGGCGTATCGGTGCGCCTCCATGCCCCAAGCGCGGACAGTCGCTCTTTGCCATCGGAGACGGCCGGCCGCGCGCCTTGGATCAGAGTCGATGAGCGCGGGATGAGTCTGCCCGACCTCGATCAGGCGCCGGCGCTGCTCTACGGTGACTGCGACCCCGAGACGCAGAGCTGGCCGGCCGGCAGGCTGAGGCCCCAGCCCTCGGGGCCGTTCACAGAGCCTGTTGCCGATCCGGCGCGGCGGTACACCCGGTCAACCTACATCGTGTGCACGCAGGATTGCGTGATGGCGCTCGAGCTGCAGAGGGGGCTATTCGCGTCCCGGACGGCAGGACTCATCGAGCTCGAGGCCAGCCATTCGCCCTTCCTATCGCGCCCCGGGGAGCGCGCGCAGGTCCTTGCGGCGCTCGATCCGGCCGCAGCAGGACGCTCATTTCTCGAATACCCAGAAACGCGGTCCCATCCGCGCCTCAAGCTTGGCGAGCTGCTCGCGATGGATCTCGCGCACACGTGCCGGAGTGATCGCCTCCGCCGGCGCGACCTCCTCGATCCGCAGGCTCGTCTTGTCCTCGTAGAGATGCTCGCCGGCGAGCCGCGCCCGCTCGTCGTAGGGCCAGATGAACGCCTGCCGGCTCGAGACGTGATAAAGCCCGTCGGACCGCTCGACCTTGTACCCCACGGCCGCGAGGTCGGCGCCGCGCGCCAGCTGGTGAAACGTGATCTCGTCGCAGATGCCCCAATCGGCGACCGCGAGGCGATCGTCCGAATGCCACAACACCGTCTCTGCGACGCTGTTGTAAAAGGAGAGCACGCCGGCCTTCCCTTCGATGACGGCCGCCCGCGCGCCCCATGCCACCCGGTATACGGGCCGATCGACCATCATGTCCGGCGTCGTGATCTTCTCGTACTCGCCCGCGCCTTCAAGGTGTACGTGTCGCCAGAAGTTGAGCAGGATGGCCCGATGCAGGGCGTCGGTGGTCCGCTCCAGAAGCCTGGCCGTGGGCCTCATACACTCGTAGACGGCCTGCTCGAATCGGTTCATGTTTGCCTCAAGTCAAGAGGAATACCGCACTCGCGGCGAGCGCCGCCGAGTCTGCCTCGACCGCTGCGAGCGTAGTGCGCAAGCGCGGCGGGCGCGCGGATCAGAGCGCAACGGAATTGACCAACAGCGCACGGCGGGCGCCGCGGCGAGCCGCTCCGTTCGCCGTGCGAAGCGGCTGGAGCCTTGCGCCGACCCCAGCGCGTGACCGGAGGAGGCTCGTCAGTGCGGCTACGGCCGAGCGTCGCCTGCGGTCCGGCGAAACGCGAGCGGCGCGATGCCGAACCGGCGCCGGAAGCGGCGGGCGAAGTGACTGGGGTCCGTGAAGCCGCAGCGCGCCGCCACTTCGATGACCGGGACATCCCTCAGCCGCGGGTCCGACAGAAGCTCCCGCGCCCGCGTCAGCCGTGCGTGCATGAGCTGCTCGATGAAGGTGGTGCCGGCGGCCGCGAAGGCGTAGTGGAGAGTGCGCACCGAGACATGATGCTCGGCGGCCACCGCGGCCGGGGAAAGAGTCGGGTCCGAGAGGCCGTTGCGGAGCGTGCGCATCAGCCGGTCCCGCAGCTGTGGGTCGCCCGCCGCATCCTGCGGCTGCGGTCCGAGCGCCAGCTTCAGGAGCGCCGCGACCTGATCGGCGACCTCGCCACGCGACAGCGCGAGGTCGTCGCAGGAGTCGATGTCGAGACTGCCCACCGCCGCGCACAGGGCTGCGCTCCATCCCTGTGCGGCAAAGCGGGTCGGGGTAAGGCGCTCGGGGAACCTCACCCAGCGCCTGAGCCACTCCTCGGGCAGCTGCAGCACGAAAGAGCGGGTCGCTTCCGGACACTCGACCTCGTAGGGCTGAACGCCATCGAGAAGAATGCACTCCCCGGGGTGAAGGGGCGTGATGCGTCCGGCCTGCCGGATCTGCACCCGGCCGGCGCGCAGCTGCATCAACAGGAAACCCGGATGGGCGCGGGCGATCTTGGCGGTGGTGCGCCGCACCCGTTGGACATCGGCACACAGCCAGTTCGCGGTCGCCGGACCGAGCTCGCACTGGTCGAGCCGGGCATGAAAGTGCTCGCGCAGCGGGGAATCGATATCGAGCTCCAGGAAGCGGTCGCAGACGGTGTCGACCCAATAGGAAAAGGCCTGGTTCGCGACCTCATCGGTCGACCAGTGGCGAGCCGGCGCGGTTTGCAATCGATCCCCCATGGTGCGCTGGGCCAGGCGAGCTATCGACCTGAATGCTGCCTCGCCGGCGCGCCTTGCGCAACGGCCGCGTGCTCAGGGGTTGACAGCCGGCGGCTGCCCGATCTGACACTGGACCGGGTCGAGATCGTTACTACGCCCAAGCCACCGCTTGCTGCGGCACATTGCAACGGGCCGCCGGCGCAGGGACTGCAAGGGCTGCCCCAGTGCCCGAGCACCGGCGTCGGCGACCGCCTGCCGGTCGCCGACGCCCACGGCCAGGCCGGAGTGGGGATCGAAGAGAAGCGGGATCGGATCAAATATAGAGCTGCTTGTTGAGCGCCATGCCGTGCTCCTTGCAATAGGTCTCGTAGTGGTTGATGAACCACCAGACATCGAGTGTCTGGGCGAAGTTGCCCTGGTCATCGTAGAACTCGATCGGACCCTGCAGCCAGCCGAAGAGCTTCACACCCTGGGGGTGGTCGCTCACCAGGGTGTGGCACAGCCCGGGTGTCTCGTAAATGAAGTCGCCGGGACCGGCAACCCAATCGTACTCGAGGTATCGGACGCTGCCTTCAAGGCACACCATGACCACGGTCCCGCGGTGCTTGTGCGTGCCGATCACGCCCTTTGACTTCACCCACAGCACGTTGCTGAAGATGTTGTGGCGGGGATCGAAGGCGAGATGGCGCAGCGCGGCGTTCTCGCCGAAGGGTACCCAGGGGCTGTCCGTTTCCGCCGGGCCGACGAACGTGCCCGGTATGCCGTGGCGGGCGATCACGTCCTTGTGGATCTCCGGGACGTTCACGATCCGGTAGGCCGTGGACGGCGGGGCGGTGAGGGGAGTCTCGAGCGCTGTTGACATGGCGGCTTTCTCCAGGCGGATCAGTGACCCATCTGCACACGGATGGTGGCGTACCACTCCCGCGGAGGATTGATGTAGCCGTCGATGAAGCCCGCGCCGTAGTTCGCCTGGCCGGTCGTAATGAAGCGATCGTTGGTCAGGTTGGTGCCGCCCACCGAAAGCTCGTACATCCCGCTCGGCGAGGTGTAGTGCAGCGAAGCGTTCACGATGTGGGTCACGGGCCGGCGCATCTGCGGAGTGTTCAGGCTGTCGTTGTACATGCTGCCGGTGTAGGTGTAGACCGGTACGAAGCTGATCGTCGCGCCGCTTGACAGCGCAAAGGTGTACACCGGGTCGAAAACGGCCTTCCACTCCGGCGTGTCCGGAAGCTTCGCGTCGAGCGCTGACATGCCGCTCCACACATAGGTGCAGCCGGCGGCCGGCCCTCCCGGGCAGTAGGTATTGCCGGCGGCGTCCGCGTACTCCGGAATGCTGGCGTCCGGGTTCACATACGTGTAGTAGGCGTCGATGTAGGAGACCGATCCGTTGAGCTCGAGGCCCGTGTGGGCCACAAGCGACTGGAACGAAAGCTCCGCCCCCTTGATGTCCGCATTGCCGGCATTTTGCAGCACGGGCGAGATGCCATGCTGCACGTTCAGCTGGATGCCGTCGAAATTGGTGAAGAAGGCGTCCGCATCGAGCATCAGATGGTGGTTGAAGAGGTCGGACTTCACGCCGGCATCCCAGGCCTTCGAGTACTCCGGGCCGAAGCGGGCCTGCCTGGGGCTCGTGATGAGCGAGGACAGGCGCGTCGTCCAGCCGCCGGCCATGAAGCCTTTGCTCCAGGTCACGTAGGCCATGACGTCGGGAGTGAAGTGATACTGGATGCTGGCCGTGGGATCGAAGATGTGCCATGCCTGGCTGTCCGGTGTGCCGGGAAAGTAGCGGTAGTACGGACTGCCGGCAGGCGCGGCGTTCGGAATGATGTCGGTGAACGGCGGAGCCCCGCCGCAGGAGTTCAGCCAGCAGTAGGACCCGAATGGAAAGGAGTTGAGATCGCCCTGCCCGCCGATGAAGTACGCCTGGGCATCGGTGTAGCGGCCGCCGGCGGTGAAGCCCCAGTGGTCGTTCAGCCGGTAGTCGAGATGGAAGTATGCGGCGTAGTCCTTGTTGCTCACGTCGTTCGCCGCGCCGTCATAAACCTGCAGGATGTGCTCGAACGGCACGAAGTCGTGCACGTATCCGGACTCGTGGAAGTAGTAGAGGCCGGTCACCCAATGCAGCGCGTCGTGCAAGCTCGAGCCGAGAAGCCGGATCTCCTGCGACACCTGCCACTGGTGCTGCGCGTCGCTCACATTGAACAGTCCGGCCGGTGTGCCGTCGAGGTTGGTGCCGATGTTCCACGAGGTCTGACGGTAAGCGCTGATCGACATCAGCTTCATGTTGTGGCTGATGGTGTAATCGCCGGTGAGCGAGAAGCCGAAGACGTCGCTGCGGGCGAAGTCCGGTCCGTTGGCGTACGTGGTGGCATAGTTGCCGGTCTCGGAAGAGGCGTTGCTGAGATAGATCTGAGGATCGTTCGAGCCGAGGTAGGCCGTGCCGGGATGGTCATTGACATTGAACGGTCCCGGGGGGCCGCCGACGTATCCTGCGCCGAGGAGCGGGGGGGCGCCGATCGAGAGGCCGGGGACGTGGGCGAGCGGCTGGGCGCACACGCTCGCGAACAGGGCGTTGGCCGGGACGAAGGTGGGCGGCCCGCCGGCGGCTTGAATCGCCCCCGGCAGCGTCGCGGCGTTGTTGCCGATGCAGAGATTGTAAAGGGTGGAGAACGTCGCCCCGCCGCTTGCCAGGCTGTGCGTGAAGACACCGAGGACGACGTTGGGCATCGCCGTCTGGCTCTCATGTGTCCAGTCGCCTTCAAGGGTGAGCTTGAGCCTGTTTGTGGCGAACCAGAGCAGCTTGCCGCGCATGGCGGTCACGCCGGTGCCGCCGTAGGTGTTGGCTGTTCCGTAGCCGGACGCCGGAAAGGAGGTCGCCGGGGTGACTACGAACGGCGTCTCGCCGTATGGCGAGTTGGTCGGGTACGGGATGACGCGCTGGTAGCCGCTCTGGTTGCGCGAGGAGAAGGTGATGCTCGAGAGGAGCTCGTGCTTGATGATCGGAATGTCGGCGCTGAAGCCGATGTCGCGGCGGTTGAAGCTGCCGCCGGTGGCCTGGGCGACGAAGTAGGGCTTCTCGCCCGGCTGGCGGGTGGTGATGCTGATCGCGCCGCCGATGGTGTTCGCGCCGAACAGCGTCCCCTGTGGGCCCTTCAGGATCGAGACGTTCTGCACGTCAAGCAGATTGACGTTCGCGCCGATCGTGCGTGCATAGTAGACGCCGTCCACGTAGATTCCGACCGCGGGGTTGATGTTGAACGCGAAGTCGCTCTGACCGATGCCCCGGATCGAAGCGGAGAGGACGGAGCTGTCTCCCGAGAACGGCGCGCCGCCCGTCAGCGTGACTCCGGGCGTGAGGTTGCCGAGCTGGGACAGGGTCGTGATGTGCTGCTGCTCGATGGTTTGCGGGGTGAACGTGGTGATCGCGATCGGCACGTTCTGGACGTTTTGCCGCCGGTACTGAGCGGTGACCACGACTTCCCTCAACTCCAGGGGCGAATGTGCCGATCCAGTCTGTTGCTGTTGCGCAACGGCCGTTGCGCAGGCCAGCGAAAGACCGAGACCGCAGGCGGCCAGTTGCGGCGCGGTGATGCCTGCTCGCGTCAAATGCCTCGAATTCATGATGCGTATCCCCCTCCGGCAAGCGCGATGCCCAATCGCGCGGCGTTGTTCGAGCGGCCACCCGCAGGCTGGATCGGATAGCGGAGCACCAGAAGCGGTGTTGGCGAATGCAATCCCATTCCGGGTGTTCCGTCGTAAGCGTAGCGCCGGGGCCACGGGCGGCGCGCGCCCCAGAGCGCAAGACATTCGACCGATAGCGCACAACCGGGGAGGTGCAGGCGGGCGCTCGTGTCGGCCGGCTGGATCAGGGCGCCGGTCAATCCGGCCTCACCATGACCTTGCACTGGGAGGTGCGCTGGCGTAAAGCCTCGAAGGCCTCCGGCATCTGCGACAGCCGGACCGTCCCGGTCACCATCGCCTTCGCGGCGCAGTGGCCGCCATCGAGCGCCTCGAGCGCCGCCCGATAGTCGTCCATCGAAAAGAAGGCCGAGGTCAGGATGCGCACCTCTTTCGATACCGCCTGGAACGGCACGAAACTGTCCGGCGACGTGCACAGACCGAGCATCACGATGAGCCCCCGCGGCCGCACGTGCTCGATGGCGCGGGAGAGAATCCCAGGCCGGCCAACGCACTCGAAGATGACATCGGGCGATCCACCCAGCGCGTGCGCCACGGACTGGACGGCATCTTCGCCCGCCTGAAGGAACGCCGTTGCGCCCATTTCGACGGCTCGGTCCGCCTGCGCAAGAGTGAGGTCCGTGACCGCGACGGCGATCGCGCCCAGGCGCCGGGCCCAGAACGTGACGCCGAGCCCGATGGGACCTGCGCCCATCACCAGCACGCGTGCCCCGGGAGACAGGCTTGCCAGGCGAACGCCGTGCAGCGCCACGGCAAGCGGCTCGACCAGCGCGCGATCCTCGATCGCGGTGGTGCGGGGAAGCGGAAGGCATTGCCGGTCCTTGGTGACCGCGAGCTCGGCATACCCTCCGCCCTGCAGGATCATGTGCCGGCACCACGCCGGCTCTCCCGCCAGACACGAGGGGCAGCGTCCACATCCGCGCACCGGCGCCACCGCCACGCGGTCACCGACCTTCAGGCCGCGCACCGCATGCCCGAGCTCGATGACCCTGCCGGCGAACTCGTGTCCGAGCACGGCGCCGGGTCGAGTGCCGAAGGCGGGCTCTCGTGTCATGTGCAGATCGCTGCCGCAAATGCCGCAGCGGCACACCTCGATTACCACCTCATCGTCCGCCGGCCGGGGTTGCGGCCGGTCCTCGATCGCGAGAGGCGCGTGGAAATCGCGGAAAACCGCCGTCTTCATGATCCGCCCCTAACCGAGCCCCCACCCGCCATCGACGACGATTTCCTGGCCGGTGACGTAGGACGACGCCGCGGACGCAAAAAACAGCGCAAGGCCGTGCAGATCCGCAGGCAAGCCGACGCGACCCAGGGGGATGGCCCTGGCCATACGCTGCTGAACTGCGGCCGCTTTGGCGTGGCCTCCACCGATATTGGTGACGATGAACCCGGGAGCGATGGCGTTCACCGTGACGCCATAGGCGGCCAGCTCCAGGGCGGCGCACCGCATGAAATGCGCCGCGCCTGCCTTGGCGGCCATGTAGGCCGAGCCGATGGCAGGCTCGACGCGCCGCCCGGCGAGGGAGGTGGTAAGGACGATGCGTCCCCGCCGCTGCACCTTCATGTGCCGGGAGGCTGCACGGACGGTGGCGAATACGCCGTTGAGATTCACCTCGATGACGCGATTCCATCGCTGATCCGTGTAGCGCTCGAGCTCACCCTCCGGGGCGCGCGGCCTGTCCTCGCCCGCCCAGCCGGTGAGAAAGCCCGGACCGGAATCGATGCCCGCGTTCGCAAACACCGCGTCCAGCCGGGCGTAGTGGTCGGCTACGCTATCGACAGCCGTCTCGAGTGCGGCATGATCGGTCACGTCGAGCACCTGTCCGGCAACGTCGAGTCCGGCAGCCCGCAGGCGTCCGACTTCGGCTTCGATGCGGCGCGGGTCGATGTCGAATATCGTCACCCGGGCCCCTTTGCCTGCCAGCGCCTCGACATATCCGAGGCCGATGCCGCTCGCGCCGCCGGTGACAATGACACCATGGCCTTCGACCGTGAATAAATCGCCCGTATTGATGGCGCTCATTGCCCGCCTTTCGAACAGCCTGCGCCCCGCGTCGAATACGACACGGGGCGCGCAATCCCCCAGGCCATGATGCGGCGGGGGTCTGCATGGCTCGTGTCCGTCAGGGAAATGGATCGCGTCCAGCCGGGAAAAGTGAGCCCGCTTCGCACCGCCTCTGCGCAGCGGCGGAGCGCTCCGGGCCGGCCGCAAGGGCCTGCTGATTGCCGCGAGGCCGCAACGAGCCGTGCAAGGACGCTGTGGACCGCGGCGGGTTTGCGCCGCCCGCCGGGGCCGGGGATCTGACCGAAGGTCTATCGGCCCGCACGGGCCCCGGGGCGCAGCGCCCGGCAGCGCTCTTGCGCTGTCGGTCCATGAGTCTTGCGCTCTGATCCGCGCGATCGCCGTGGCCCGCGCGCTACGCTCGCCGGCGCAATTGGTGGAATTGATCACACCGACGACCGTTACATCATCATCGGGGCAGCCGACCGACGCCGCCGGCTTCACGGGCACCTGTTGCAATTCACCCCAGGAGGTGACGAATACGGCTCTGTCCGGTGCGCGAAGCGCGCCGCCCGACGGACGAGGTTCGCGCCGATTGCCGACCTCTGTCCCTAGGATTCATTGTCCGGCCGGCCGCCCCGATCGGCGTTCGCCGCTTGGGCGCGGCCAAGCCTGCCCACAGCGCATGAGATGAGGTGCAAAGATCGATGCAAGAGGGGGAGATTCTCTGGACGCCGGGCGCGGCGCGTATCGAGCACGCCAACGTGACGGCGCTCAGCCGCTGGCTGCAGCGCGAGCGCGGGCTCCCATTCGGCGACTATATGCAGCTGTGGCGCTGGTCGGTGCAAGATCTCGAGTCGTTCTGGGGCGCCCTGTGGGACTTCTTCGAGGTGCAGGCTTCCTCTCCCTACAGCCAAGTCCTCGGCCGGCGCGCCATGCCCGGGGCACAATGGTTCCCCGGTGCCCGCTTGAACTATGCGCAGAACCTACTGCGCAGGGAGCGTGACGGAGGCATCGCGCTGCTGCACGCCAGCGAGAGCCGCCCGCCCGAGGAGATGACCTGGGGGGAGCTCGGCGCAAAGGTGCGCATTCTCGCCACGCAGCTGCGTGCGCTCGGGGTGCGGCCGGGCGAGCGGGTGGTCGCCTGGATGCCCAACATCCCGCACACGGTGATCGCCATGCTCGCCACCACGGCGATCGGGGCGATCTGGGCCTGCTGTTCGCCGGACTTCGGTGAGCGTGGCGTGCTCGATCGTTTCGCGCAGCTCTCGCCAGCGGTCCTGTTCTGCATCGACGGCTACCGATACGGCGGCAAGCCATTCGATCGTCGTGCCGAGCTCGAGCGGATCCTGGCAGGCTTGCCGAGCGTGCGGCACGTGATTCACCTGCCTTATCTCGACCCGACCGCTGCGCCGCCGCGGTCGGATATGCTCGCCTGGGCGGAGGTGCTCGATCATCCCCGCATCGATGCCGGTGAATTCCGCTTCGAGCAGGTCGCGTTCGATCATCCCCTGTGGACGTTGTTTTCTTCCGGGACCACGGGACTGCCCAAGGCCATCGTCCACGGTCATGGCGGCATCCTCCTCGAGACGCAAAAGAACGCGGCTTTCCATTTCGACCTGCATCCCGGGGAGCGGCTGCTGTTCTTCACCACCACGGGCTGGATGCTGTGGAATTTCCTGGCGAGCACGCTCGCCACCGGCGCGATCCCCATTCTTTACGACGGCAGTCCCGCGTATCCCGCCGCGGATGCGCTGTGGAAGCTTGCGCAGGACGCGCAAGCCACCATGCTGGGCGCCAGCCCCACTTACGTCGAGCAGATGGCGCGCGCCGGCATCGTGCCGCGCGAGCGCTATGACCTGTCGCACCTGCGCAGCATTTCGTTGGCCGGCTCGCCCGCCACGCCGGCGTGCATGGCCTGGTTCTACTCCAACGTCAAGCAGGACCTATGGGTTGCCAACGGCAGCGGCGGCACCGACTGCTGCACCGGTTTCGTCGGCGGCGTGCCCACTTTGCCGGTGTACGCCGGGGAGATCCAGGCACCCTCGCTCGGTGTGGCGGTCAAGGCCTTCAATGAGCGGGGCGAGGCCGTCACCGACGAGGTCGGCGAGCTGGTCCTCACGGAACCGCTGCCGTCCATGCCCGTGCGCTTCTGGAACGATCCGGACAACCGGCGCTACCGCGAAAGCTACTTCGAGGAATTCCCGGGGATCTGGCGGCACGGAGATTTCTTTCGCGTCAACGCGCGCGGCGGCTGCTTCGTGCTGGGACGGTCGGACGCCACGTTGAATCGATACGGCGTGCGCATCGGCACCGCTGAGATCTATCGGACGCTCGCCACATTGCCCGAGGTCGAAGACAGCCTGATCGTCAATCTCGACCTGCCGGACGGCGGCTTCTTCATGCCGCTGTTCGTGAAGCTTGTCCCCGGAGTTGCGCTCGAGCAGGCCGCGCAGAAGATCCGCGACACCCTGCGCCGCGAATACACCTCGAGGCACGTGCCCGACAGGATCATCCCGGTGCCGCTCATTCCCATGACTCTCACGGGCAAAAAGATGGAAGTGCCGGTCAGGCGGATCCTGCTCGGCGTGCCGGCGGCGAAGGCCGCAAACGTCAGTGCCATGGCCGACCCGCGGGCACTCGATTTCTTCATCGAATACGCGGCCACGCAGCAGGATTACCGCCTTGGCAGGGCATGACGATGAGCCGCGAAACGGTGCTGTTCCTCCCGGGGCTGATGTGTGATCGCGCGGTCTGGGAGCCGCAGATCGCCGCCCTTTGCGCACGCTACGAATGCCTCGTCGCCGATTACGGCGTCGCCGACTCCCTGACCGCCATGGCGCAATCGGCGCTCGAGGTCGCCCCAAGGCGGTTCTCGCTGGCGGGCCATTCCATGGGGGGGCGGGTGGCGCTCGAGGTGATGCGCAACGCGGCGCAGCGTGTCAGGAGGCTGGCCCTCCTCGACACCGGCCACCAGGCCCGGCCCGAGGCGAAGGCCGGCGAGGCCGAGGCGGCCAAGCGTTTTCGCCTGCTCGACATCGCCAGGTCGCAGGGCATGCGCGCGATGGGAAGAGAGTGGGTGCAGGGCATGGTCCACCCCGAGCGGCTGCAGGACGAGGCGCTGATCGAGTCCATCCTGGCGATGATCGAGCGCAAGACGCCCGCTGTTTTCGCCGCACAGATCCGCGCCCTGCTGGCGAGGCCCTCGGCCGATGCCGTGCTGCGCGCGATCCGCTGCCCGACGCTCATTGTGTGCGGTCGCCAGGACAGATGGAGTCCGCTGGCGCGCCACGAGGAAATGGCCGAGATGGTGGTGCGCTCACACCTGGCGGTCGTCGAGGACAGCGGCCACATGGTGACGCTGGAGCGCCCGGGGCCGGTGACCGCGGCGCTCGAGCGCTGGCTCGCCTCGGACTGAGGACGCCGCCCGGCCCGGATGGGCGCGGCAGCGGCACCCGATCCCGGGCGATCTGACTCTCAAGTCCGCCGCGTTCGCCAGCCGTCGTGATAGGCCTCGCGGGCGCCCTTGGAGTACGGTGCCGGGGCCACCTGGACCCGCACCTCGAGCTGCTTGTGTGGCTCGACCGTGGGCTTGCGCGTGCCGCCGTTCTCCTCACCCCACACCAGCGTCAATATGTCCCCGATCTGCACTTGCGGATCGACCACGCCGAGCGACAGCACCGTGCGCTCGTTGTAACTGTAGCCGCCGAACATCGAGAATCCGACGGTCCGGCCGCCGCACATGACCTTGTCGTAGGAGGCGGAGGAGTAGTTGCAGTTGGGGAAGTCGAAGAACTTGTAGTTTTCCCCCTGCGGCTCGAGAAGCGAGGCGTAGATCTTGATGAAATCCGCGGGGTTCCAGGCGAAGGTCACCTTTCTGCGCTGCGGCTCGGCGCCGTGGCGCTTCAGCGCCTCGGCGCCGATGAAGTCATGGTCGAACTTGATGAACGGTCCGTAGCCCAGGGCATACGGGGTGAGATAGTAGTCCTCTATGTTCTCCGATACGAAGCTGCCGCCGATCGAGCCCGAGCCCTCGTAGCCGTTCGCGGGCAGCCATTCTCGGTAGGGACGCATTTTCTCGCCCGTGTACACCGCCGGCAGCGGCGAGGGGATCCAGCCGGACTCCAGGGTGTTGCTCGAGTATGCGCGCGCCCCCACCTGTAGAAGGCCGAAGTCCTTGCCCGCCTCGACGATGGCTTCGCGGATCTCGTCGTATTCGGCGTAGGGCCCCCAGATCTCGAGTCCCGGCTCGCCGGCCATGCCGTGGCGCAGGCAGCGCGCCTTGCGGCCCTTGATGTCGATGTAGCCCATGTTGAAGAACTTGATGTCCGGGAGTTTCGCCCCGTTGAGCTTCTCGAGCACCTTCCAGGCATTCGGACCCTGCACCTGGAAGCGGTAGTGGCGGCGGACGACCGGCTTGCCGCGCGGATACGATGGGGAGCGGTCGTCACGGATCACCTCGACCTGGTAGCCTCCGGTCTCGGCGTGGAACTGGATCCAGTTCACCGTCGGGGCGCGCCCGACGAACAGCAGCTCGTTCTGCTGCAGATGGAAGAGAATCCCGTCCCCGATCACATGGCCGTCGTGGCTGCAGGGGACCATCTGCTTGGCCTTGCTCGGGACGAATCCGTTGAAGCTGTTGATGGTCAGATGCGAGAGCATCTTCAGCGCATCGGGTCCTTTGACGGTGATTTCCGCCATGTGGTGCGACTGATCGAAGAGCACGGCCGTCTTTTGCCAGGCCACCTGCTCGGTGCGCCAGTTGCTGAATTCGTACGGCACCACGGGGTAGACGTAGGCGCCGATCTGCGAGTTGCGCAGCATGTGCACCGGATTGCCGCTGCGGCGCAGCAATTGCTCTAGGTTTTCCTGCTTCATCGTCTGTGCTCCGGATCGTTCACCGTCATATGAGGCTGCGATACCGGCCCGGGCGCCAGAGCGAGGTCTGTGGCTGGCACGCGAGGCAAACGGCATCGCCGCTACAGGTGTAACCCGGATGAGGCGCAGAAGTTCCACCGATGGCGAAACCGCACGAGGCCGCCGGCGAAAGCCGACTCGCACTGACCAGGCTCAGGACGCGCCGGCTGCCGCAGAGTGAGGCGGTGCCGGGCAGCGACGCATCGCTTCGCTGCGCCGCGCGGGCGGCCAGGGGCGAATCGCGCGAGCGCCGCGCGGGCGGCCAGGGTTCGTTGCGCAGCACCGAACGGGCAGGCGGGAGGCTGTTCCGCGCGCCGCGGCGCAGGGGGCGCGCAGTGAGCGACCAAGGGCAATGCCCGGACGATCGCAATACCAGCTATAAGCGCCGCCTGCTTGTTCCGGCGGCCGCGGCTCCGTATAAAAAACACGTCAAATGCCGCGCCGAGTCGCGGTTCCGAGGGGGAAACATGACCTACTTCGAGTCGCCCGCGGCAGCCGGCGCCGATCCGTGTCGCGGACCTGCCTATCATCCCGTGCCGGCGGGAGTGCCGAGCTCGGAACGCGCTTGCCGAGGTCAAACCGACTGGGCCGAGCTCGGCGATGTGACGGTGGCGGAAATCGCCTCGGAAGCGCAGGCCAGGCAGGCGCGCCCCCCCGGCGGCCGCGTGCACCCGCCGCGGTGTTTCGTGCACCTGATGCTCGAAGGCGAAGGCATCGCCCGCCAGGACGGGCGCGAGGCGCTGCTGCGCAGCGGTGACTTCACCTTGTGCGATGGCACCCGCCACTATGAGATCAGTTGCCCGCAGGGCAGCCGGATGCTCGTGCTCGGCATTCCTACCGCGAAACTGCGCCGCCACATCGCCTGCCCGGAGTCGCTCGCCGCCATAGCGATGCGCGCCGCGAGCGGTGTCAATGGGCTGATGTCGGGGTTCCTGTGCACGTATTGGCGGGATTGCCGAGACTCGCTCGACGCGGACTCGGCCGAGCGGATCGCCGTCGCCGTCCTCGATCTGCTGGGCGCAGCCTACGCGCAGGTGCCGAGGACACACGCCGAGCGCTCCTCCCGCGGCACCGCGCACCGGATCCGCATCCTCAACTACATCCATGCGCATCTGTACGATTCCGATCTCACGCCCGCCCGGATCGCCCAGGCGTGCCGGATCACGACGCGCTACCTGCACTACCTGTTTTCCGACGGTGAGGAGACGGTCAACCGCTACATCCTCAAGCGAAGATTGGAGGCCTGCTCGCAGGCTCTGTTCGCCGACAGTCAGCGCGGGCGTACGGTGACCGCCATTGCCTTCGACCACGGGTTCAACAGCGCCACGCATTTCGGACGCGTCTTCCGGGCGCAATTTGGAATGACTCCCCGGGAGTATCGCGCCCGGGCGGCCTTCGCTGCCCGCTCAGCACGGCGGGACGCGGAGGCGGTCGTGCCCGCCGCCGCGGCGTGCTGAGTCGCTCATCCTTCTCGCCTCGGTGACACCCCCGAGCGCGCGCGCTGTACGATATCCGGCCGATTCCCGGCTGGCGAGGACCGGCGTCCCGGTCAGCTACCTGGTGTGATGCATGCTCGAGCTGAGGCGTTTCGATCTCAATCTGCTGATTTCCCTCGACGCACTGCTGCACGAGAAAAACATCAGCCGCGCGGCCGAAAGGCTGTACGTATCCCAGCCGGCGATGAGCGCGGCCCTGCACAAGCTGCGCGAGTACTTCAACGATCCTCTCCTCGTGCGCGTGGGGCGCAACCTGGAGCTGACACCGCGCGGTCAGTCCCTGGTCGAGCCGGTGCGCGAAGCGCTGCTGCGGATCCAGGCCACTCTCGGCACCCAGCCGCAGTTCGATCCAGCCACGGCCCGGCGCGAATTCACCATCATCATCTCGGAGGAAGCGCTGCCGGATCTGCTGCCGGCGCTCGTCAAGCGTCTCGCGGTGCAGGCGCCGGGCATCTCCTGCCGGGTGCAGCTCATCTCCGAGAGCATCCTCACCCGGCTCGAGTACGGCGAGGCGGATCTGGGCGTGTGCCTGGACAGCCTCAGACTGTATGCGACGCGGGCCTGGCCGGACTCGCTGCGCATGGTACGGCTGCGGCCGGTGCGCTGGATCTGCGCCGTCGACGCAGCTCATCCGACCGTCCGCGATACCCTCACGGCCGAGCAGTTCTTCGAACTGCCGCACGCGTTCGGGGCGCCGAACGGCTATTCGGTCAGCACCGAGGAGCTGGTTCGCCGTCTGTTCGATGTCGATCTGACCGTGCAGCTGGCCGTACCGAGCCTGCTGCATCTGCCGTTGGTTCTGGCGGGAACCTCCTACGTCGCAACGATGCCCGAGAGGGTGCTCAGGTTGGCGCCGGCCGTTGCGCCGCTGAAGACCTTTCCCACGCCGTTTTCGACGCCCGAGCAGCACGAAATGCTCCTCTGGCACAACCGTCACGAGCCCGATCCGGCGCACGCCTGGCTGCGAGAGCTGATCATCGAGATCAGCGGCCGGCTTCCCTGACGAGCGCTCCAGTCCCCGCTCGCCCCGGGCACCGGGGCGCACAACCGGCGAGGGGTTCGCCGGCGCAGGCAAAGCCGCGGGCGCGAAGCCTGCGGTGTATCGCAACTCAGGGCCGGGCCGGGTGCTTGAGCATGCCCTTCGCTGCGAATCGACACGAGTGACGCTGCCGGAAGAGTCTGGAAGGGCTCGGCCGCGCTTTACTCTGCCGGGGCATCCGGAGGAGCGATGTCGAGGATACGTCCGGCGGCTATGAGCCTTGGTCTGCTGCTGGCGCTGGGGCACGCGCCGGCCGTCGTGGCAATACCGGGCCCGGGCGCCGCCGCTGCGGTTGACGGCGCGCGCATCATCCACGCCGACCAGCATCCGGGAGAATGGCTCACCTACGGTCGCACGTACAGCGAGCAGCGGTTCAGCCCTCTCGCCCAGATCAACGACCGCAATGTCGGGCGGCTGGGACTCGCCTGGTACTACGACATCGGCGGCGGCCGGCGCGTGCAAGAGTCCACGCCGCTGGTCGTTGGCGGGGTCATGTATCTCACCACCGCCTGGAGCAGGGTGATCGCTCTGGACGCCGCGACGGGCAAGCAGCTGTGGGTCTTCCACCCTCATGTGCCCCGCTCGGCGGACGCGCACGGTTGCTGCGGTGTCGCCAATCGCGGAGTGGCGATCTGGAGGGGGCGGGTCTATGTCGGCACCTATGACGGCCGTCTGATCGCCCTGAGCGCGAAGACCGGCAAGCCGCTCTGGTCGGTGCGCACCGCCGACTACACCAAGGGCTACACCATCACCGGCGCGCCGATCGTGGTCCAAGGCCGGGTGATCATCGGCAATGGTGGCGGGGAGTTCGGCACCCGCGGTTACATCACCGCCTATGACGCGAGGACCGGCAGGGAAGACTGGCGCTTCTACACCGTGCCCGGCAAGCCGGGAGTGGCCGATCACGCCGCCTCGGACCGGGTTCTCGATCGTATTGCCCGCCCGACGTGGCACGGCAGGTATTGGAAGTTCGGCGGCGGCGGGAACGTCTGGGATTCGATGGCCTACGACCCCAAGCTCGACCTGTTGTACGTCGGCACCGGCAACGGCGCGCCCTGGAACGGAACGGTGCGCAGCCCCGGAGCGAATCTGTTCATCACCTCCATCCTGGCGCTGCGGCCGCAGACCGGTGAGTACGTCTGGCATTTCCAGGAAGTGCCGGATGATATCTGGGACTACGACGCGGATCAGCAGATGATCCTGGCGGATCTGAACCTGCACGGCACGGTTCGCCGCGTGCTCATGCAGGCGCCGAAGGACGGCATCTTCTACGTGCTCGACCGGGCGACGGGCCGGTTTCTCTCGGGCAAGCCCTACACCCAGATCAACTGGGCGCGCGGCCTCACCTCGCGCGGTAAGCCGATCGAGAGTCGAAAGGCGCTCTACGACGTGACCGGCAAGCCGACCCTGGCAATGCCCGGCGCCGCCGGCGGGCACAATTGGCAACCGATGTCGTACGATCCGGCGACGGGCCTGGTCTATTTCCCGGTGAGCGCCATGGCGTTCACTTATGCGGGCGCCAGGCGCGTCACGATGCGCAAGCTCGGATGGAACACCGGCGATGACTTCATCGCCCTGCCCGAGAACCCGCAGGCGGTGGCGCAGATCCGCAAGACCCTCACCGGGTCTCTGGTCGCCTGGAATCCCGTGACGCAGCGTGCGGCCTGGCGCGTTGCGCTCGGCGCACCGTGGAATGGCGGCGTGGTCTCGACAGCGGGCGACCTGGTGTTCGAAGGCGATGCCATGGGGCGCTTCTGCGCCTATCGTGCCACCGATGGCAAGCGGCTGTGGTCAGTCGAGACTCACACCGGGATCGTCGCACCGCCCATCACCTATGAAGTCGACGGACAACAGTATGTGGCGGTGGAAATCGGCTGGGGCGGGGCGTTCGCGCTCGCCGCCGGCCAGCTGGCGCTCGACTCGCAGATCAATGAGGGCAATGTCCCGCGTATGCTGGTCTTCACGCTGGGCGGCGCCAAAGCCATGCCGCCGCCGCCGCCGCGGCCGCATCTGACACTCGATCCGCCGCCGATCACGGCCGGCGCGGCGACGATTGCGCTGGGCGAGGCCCGGTACCAGTCCTTCTGCAGTGTCTGTCACGGCGACAGCGCGGTCAGCGGCGGGGTGCTGCCGGATCTGCGCTACGCTCCTGCGCTCGCCAATCCCGGCCTGTGGCGGCGGATCGTCAGTGGCGGACTTCTCCGGTCGGGCGGGATGGTGTCGTTCGCCACGGAGCTGAGCCCGCGCGAGAGCGGGGCGATTCGCGAATACGTCATCTCGCGCGCCAACCAGACGAAGGGTCAGCGCGCAACCCGGCCGTATTGAGGCTTACAGCCTGATGACCACCTTGCCGAGGTGTTCTCCCGCCTCGATGCGCCGATAGGCGGCATCCGTCTCATCGAGCTCGTATACACGATCGATTACGGGGCGGATGCGGTGCCGCTCAATGAATGCATTCATCTGCTCGAAATGCGCCCGCGAGCCGACGTAGATGCCGCTCGCGGTGGCGTTGGCGTGCAGCAGTGCCATCGCCGGGATGTCGCCGCCGAACCCCGCGAGCCCCCCGATCAATGCGATGTGCCCGCCGGGGGCGAGGCTCGCGATCGACTGCGCCAGGGTGCCGGCTCCGCCCACCTCGAGCACCTGATGCGCGCCGAGGCCGCCGGTGGCGGTATGCACGGCTTTCGACCACTCCGATGTCTTGCGGTAATTGATCGTGGCGGCTGCTCCCAGCGTCTTCGCGTGAGCGAGCTTCTCGTCACTCGAGCTCGTGACGATGGGGCGCGCGCCGGCGGCAGCGGCGAACTGCAGGCCGAAGATCGACACGCCGCCGGTGCCGAGGATGAGCACGTTGTCGCCCCGCTGCATCCGGCCGCGCGTGACGAGGCCATTCCAGGCGGTGACGGCCGCGCACGGCAGGGTCGAGGCCTCCTCGTAGGAATAGCCCTGCGGAACGCCGACCAGACCCTCCTCCGACAGGCACACGTACTGAGACAACATGCCGTCGAGCTGTCCGCCGAGCGCCGATGAATGGGTCTCGGCATCCGGCCGGCCCTCGAGCCAGCGCTGGAAGAAAAGGGCGGCGACGCGATCGCCTGCCTTGAAGCGTGTGACCTCCGTGCCGACGGACACAACCTCTCCCGCGCCGTCCGACAGCGGCACCAGGGACGGTCGGGGGGGCATGGGATATTGTCCATGCAGCACGTAGACATCCCGTCGGTTGAGGGATACCGCGCGCACCCGCACCAGCACTTCGTGCTCGGCAGGCTTCGGTATCGGCGCCTGCTCGAACGTCAGCCGGTAGGTGCCATCGGGCTGGCGAATCAACGTGCAGCGGCGTTGCTGCTCTGCGGATGCCATGGTGTACCTCCTGAGGTCCTAGACTGCCATGCACACCGACTTGAGCTCGGTGTACATCTCGATGCCGGCCCGGCCCTGCTCGCGCCCGAAGCCGGATTGCTTGTAGCCCCCGAAGGGCATGCCGGCGTCGATCATGGCATGGCAGTTCACCCACACCGTGCCTGCCTTGATCTTCGGCACCAGCCGCTGCACCGCGCGCAGGTCGTTCGACCAGATGCTGGCGGCCAGGCCATACGGGGTATCGTTGGCCCAGGCGGCGACCTCGTTCAGATCGTCGAAGCGCTGTGCGACCAGAACGGGACCGAAGATCTCCTCTCGGACGATCTTCATATCGGGCTTGACGTTCACGATCACCGTGGGTTTGACATAATAGCCCTTGTGGGCTGGGGCCTCGCCCCCTGCCGCGATGGTGGCGCCCTGCTCGCGTGCGGATTGCAGATAGCCGAGCACCCGATCACGCTGGTCCTGCGACACCAGCGGGCCCATCTGGGTGTGCTCGTCGAGTCCCGGTCCCATGACGATGGACCGGGAAGCTTCGCTCACACCCTCGATGACCTTATCGAAGATCTTGCGCTGCACGAACAGGCGCGATCCGGCCACGCACACCTGTCCGGAGTTGAAGAACACCGCCTGGGCGGCGGCGCCGGCCACGGTCTGCGGATCGACGTCCGGCAGCACGATCACGGGCGATTTGCCGCCGAGCTCGAGCGAGACGCGTTTCAGCGTAGCGGTGGCCGCGATGTTGATGATCTTGCCCACCTCGGTCGAGCCGGTGAACGCGATCTTGTCGATGCCGGGATGGGCTACGAGGGCCGCGCCGGTGGTCTCCCCGAGTCCGGTCAGGATGTTGACCACGCCCGGCGGGAAGCCGGCCTCGAGGATCAACTCCCCCAGGCGCAGCGCGCCGAGCGGTGTCTGCTCGGCGGGCTTCAGCACGCTGGTGCAGCCGCTTGCCAGCACCGGCGCGAGCTTCAGGGTCGCCATGAGCAGCGGGAAATTCCAGGGGATGATCTGGGCGACCACGCCCACCGGCTCGCGCACGGTGTAGGTGTGAAACTTCGTGCCCGGGGCGGCGCGCAGGGAGGTGTTGAACGTCTGGCCGTCGATCTTGCTCGCCCAGCCGGCCATGTAGCGCAGGTGCGAGATCGCGCCCGGCACGTCGATCAGGCGCGCCATGGCAATCGGCTTGCCGTTATCGAGGCTCTCGAGCTCGGCGAGCTCCTGCGCGTGGCGCTCCATCAGGTCAGCGAGGCGCCACATGAGCCGCTCGCGCTCATCCGGCAGCATTTCAGCCCAGGGGCCGCTCTCGAACGCCGCCCGTGCCGCACGGACGGCGCGATCCACGTCTGCGGCGTCCGCGTCGGCAACCTGCGCGATCTGGCGTTCGGTCGCCGGGTCGATGACTGGGATTCGGCCCTTGCCGTGCGCCTCCACCCATTCGCCGTTCACGAGCAGGCGCGGCTTGCGCTTCAGGAATTCCGTGAGAGCGCTGGAGAGGGCAGGCTGCTCGGCGATCTCGCTGGGTGTGGGCACGGCGTTCATGAGTGGTACTCCGAGAGGTATCGCGGGCACACGGCAACCGGCCGGGCGCCCTGCGGTGGGCTGCGCACCGTGAACGTAATGTCCGCGGCTGCGCGGCACAAGCGCCGGGCGGCGAGTTTTTGTTCACTGCGGATCGTGCCGGCCGTCCGCGACGCTCGCGGCGCAGCCGTGAAGCGCGTCAAAACTATATCGGCAGACCGACGTAGTTCTCGGCAAAGGCGGCCCGGGCCGCCTCGGAGCTCACCAGGTACTCGAGCTCCGCGTGCTGCAGCTTGCGGCCGAATCCGTCTTCCGGGAAGCGGTGCAACAGGCTCGTGAGCCACCAGGAGAAGCGCTCGGCTTTCCAGATGCGACTCAGGCAGCGGTCGGAATACTGCGCCAGGCCCGAGGGGCTCGCGCGGTAGTGCTCCTCGAGAGCCTGCCACAGCGTCAAAACGTCGGAT
Source organism: Pseudomonadota bacterium (assembly GCA_021792755.1). Taxonomy (GTDB): domain Bacteria; phylum Pseudomonadota; class Gammaproteobacteria; order Steroidobacterales; family Steroidobacteraceae; genus 13-2-20CM-66-19. The sequence goes on along the minus strand of JAJYUA010000012.1, from coordinate 74,469 downwards.
GCGGCGAGGTTCAAGCCCTTGGCGCCGGTGGGCGGGACGATGTGCGCCGCGTCTCCGGCCAGGAACAGCTGCCCGAAGCGCATCGGCTCGGCGACGACGCTGCGCAGCGGCGCAATGCTCTTCTCGATCGATGGCCCGGTGATCAGCCGCTCGGCGCTGGCGCGGTCCAGTCGGCATCTGAGCTCTTCCCAGAAGCGCGCGTCGCTCCAGTCCTCCACTTTGTCGGTGAGCGGGCACTGGACGTAGTAGCGACTGCGCGTCCTCGAGCGCATGCTGCACAGGGCGAAGCCGCGTGGACTGTTTACGTAGATCAGCTCATCGTTGACCGGCGGCGTATCCGAGAGCAGACCCATCCACCCGAAAGGGTATGCCCGCTCGTACATCCGCAGGGCCGTTTGGGGGACACTGGCCCGGCATACCCCATGAAAGCCGTCGCAGCCGGCGATGAAATCACATTCGATCCGGACACTCCTGCCTGCACGGGTGTAATGAACCTTCGGGCGTGTGGTATCGAAATCGTGCAGACTGACATCCGGTACCTCGTATTCCGTCGCCAGTCCGCTCGCGGCGCGAGCCTCCATCAAATCGCGCGTGACCTCGGTCTGGCCGTAGACCACCACGTGCTTGCCTCCAGTGAGGCGGTGTAGATCGATCCGGTGCCGGCTGTCATCGAAGCACAGCTGCACGCCGTCGTGTCGCAGTCCTTCGCGCCGCAGGCGGGTATCCACCGCCGCCTCCGTAAGCGCCCTGACGGTGAGCTCTTCCAGCACTCCGGCGCGAATGCGGCCAAGTACGTGCTCGCGGCTGCGCAGTTCGAGGACGATATTGTCGATCCCGGACCGATGCAGCAGCTGGCCGAGCAGCAGACCCGAGGGGCCGGCGCCGACGATCACGACCTGAGTGCGCATGTCTTGCCCCGAAATCGTTTTCGGGGAGCCTAAGTGCGCCGTGCGCGGTGTGGAATGGACGGAAGCGGCGATCGCATGGACAATCCGTGCATCCGTAAATTTGAGGCCGGCAGTGGAAAAGATCCCGGTGTATGCCCTGTACGGGGAGTCCGATCAGCCCTTTCTGCCGGAACGGCTGCACAGCGAGTCGATTCCCGAGCGCAGCCGGCTCTACGACTGGGACATCGGCCTGCACCAGCACGACCTGTTCGTCCAGATTCTTCAGGTCCGCGCCGGCGCCGGTGAAGCCCGCCTGGGTGAGGAGGTGGTGCCCCTGCGCCCGCCCTGCGCGATATGGATCCCGGCTCGGCACAACCACGGCTTCCGGTTCTCCCGTGATATCGATGGCGATGTGATCACCGTGGTCGCCCAGCATGCCGAGGGGCTGTTGGGCGATGCGGGGCTGCTCACCCGGCTGCACCGGCCGCAATGTCTTGCTCTGGATGCCGGCGGGCATGGAGCCCCTGCGGCGGCGGCGATCGAGGCGTTGCTTGCGGAAGTGCGCGGCCGGGAGGCCGGACGACTGGCGGGGATCGAGTCCGCGCTGCGCCTGACGTTGCTGCGCCTCGCGCGCATATGCGCCCCGCAGGCGGCTCATCCTCCGCGCGACCGGCGAGCCCTCGCGCATGCGCAGCGCTTCACCGCCCTGGTCGACCGGCATTTCCGTGCCGCAAAGCCGCTTGCCTTCTACGCCCGGGAGATCGGAGTGAGCGTGCCGCAGCTCAATCGCATCTGCCGGCAGCACCTGGACGGCTCGGCGCTGCGCGTGATCCAGCGCCGGCTGGTGCACGAGGCCGAGCGCGATCTCGCCTACAGCTCGCTGTCGGTGAAGGAGATTGCGCTCACCCTGGGATTTGCCGACGCAGCCTATTTCTCGCGCTTTTTCGCGCGGCATGCCGGGCGCTCGCCGAGCGGGTTCCGCGCGGACGCCTGGCGCAGGCTGGGCGGGGGACAGGCGCCGGGCGCCGCCGCCGGGGCAGGCGCCTCGGGCGATTGAGCTCACCCACGGTTGCCGCGGACGGCTGCGCGCGCATCATCCGTCCGGCCGATAGTTGGCATTTCAACTTTGGATTTCTGAGCTGGCCCGAGACTCGCTACCGTGGCGCGCCAGTGGTCCTACAGGGTCAATCGATGAACACATCCCCGGGAGAGAGTGGTAACGCGCGCGAGCACGGTCCCCGCGACAGCGGGGCACAGGCCCAGGAGCGGCCGGACAATCCATCGAGCCTGGAACAGCTTCTCCTTGCCGCCGGCAACCCGGTGAAAATGCTGCGCAATTCGCGGCTCGGGGCATACGTGTACCCCGTGGTGCCGAGCGAGTTCTCCAACTGGCGGGACGAGCAGCGCGCCTGGCGCGACTCGGCGGTGCTCTTCGATCAGACGCACCACATGGCGGAGATGACGGTCAAGGGACCCGATGCGCTCAAGCTGATGTCCTACCTCACCCTCAACAGCTTCGCCAATTTCTCCCCGGGGAAGGCCAAGCAGATGGTGCCGCTGTCGTACGACGGGTACGTGATCGGCGACGGGATCCTCTTTTACCTGGCCGAGAACGAGCTGCTGTTCGTCGGCCGTGCGCCCACGGTCAATTGGATCGAGTTTCACTGCCGGAGCGGGGACTGGAAGGTCGATTACATCCGCGACGACCGCTCGCCCTCGCACCCGCGCGGCAAGGCGGTGACGCGCCGTCACTACCGCTTCCAGGTGCAGGGCCCGAATGCCTGGAAAGTGCTCGAGAAGTTAAACGGGGCGAAGCTTCCGGACATCAAGTTCTTCACCCTGGGCGAGATCGAGATCAAGGGCCGCAGGGTACGCGCGCTGCGTCACGGCATGGCCGGAGCGCCGGGCCTTGAGATCTGGGGTCCGTACGCGCAGTACGATGAGGCTCGCGATGCCATCCTCGAGGCGGGCAGGGAGTTCGCTCTGGTGCAAGTCGGCTCACGCGCGTACGCGAGCAACACGCTCGAATCAGGCTGGATCCCCTCGCCGCTGCCGGCGGTGTACACCGGCGAGAAGATGCGCAAGTACCGCGAGTGGCTGCCGGCGGCAGGCTACGAGGGCACCGGCTCGATCGGCGGCAGCTTCGTATCGGACGATATCGAGGACTATTACCTGACGCCATACGCGCTCGGCTACGGCCCGTTCGTGAAGTTCGACCATGACTTCGTCGGCCGAGAGGCGCTGGAGGTGCTCGCCCGGCAGCCGCAGAGGAAGAAGGTGACTTTCGCCTGGAACGGCGAGGACATGGCGAAGATCTACGCCTCGCTTTTTCGCCCGGGCGAGGAGTGCTGCAAGTTCTTCGATCTGCCGATCGCGAACTATGCGTCCGCCTCCTATGATGCCGTGCTGATGGGCGGCAAGGCAGTCGGCTACTCGATGTTCGGCGGCTACAGCTTCAACGAGCGCACCGCTCTCTCGCTCGGCGTGGTGGATCCGAACATCGATATCGGCGACGTGCTCACTCTGGTCTGGGGCGAGGAGAACGGCGGAACAACCAAGACCACCGTGGAGCGCCACAGGCAGATCGAGGTCCGCGTCAAGGTTTCCCCCGTTCCCTATGCGCGCGATGCGCGCGAGGGATACCAGGAGGGATGGCGGACCCGCCAGAATTGAGCGGCGCGGCCGCTCTCGCAGACCCCGCAGGGAGGATGTCTGCGCAATCCGCCTGAGGAGTTTCCCACCGACCGGCGGTCGACCCCGAGTCATGACAGGGCACGGGCGGCTGCCCAGGCACAGGGAGGTGCCCCGCCGCCGCAGGTGGCGGACGTTGAGCCGAAAACCACGCTTTTGGGCTCAACGGCGCTGGGCGGGGCACGATGCCCCGATCCAGCGCTTCTTAATAGCACGGAAGTGTCATAAAGAGAGCGTGCCGGGAAACGGACCGGGAGGCGACGGGGAAGCTATAGAGAACCGTGATAGCTGCTAGCCGCGCTTGCTGCTTGGAGCGCGGCCGGCGCAGGGTCATAATCGACCCGCTTCGCGAGACAGGCACGCCCATCACCATGCAAACACCCATTCCCTGCCTGTTCATGCGCGGCGGCACCTCCCGCGGACCCTTCTTCAGCGAGGCCGATCTGCCGGCCGACGTGCCGACGCGCGATCGGGTGCTGCTTGCCGCCATGGGCTCCCCCGACCGGCGCGAGATCGACGGTCTCGGCGGCGCCCATCCCCTCACCAGCAAGGTGGGCATCGTCCGGCGCGGGACCCGGCCGGGCGTGGATCTGGAGTTTCTCTTCGCGCAGGTGGTGGTGGACAAGCCGGTGGTCGACACCACCCCCAACTGCGGCAACATGCTCGCGGCCGTCGTGCCCTTTGCGCTGGAAACCGCCATGGTGCGCGCGCAGGGTGAGAGCAGCACTTTCCGTGTGCTGACCCGCAATACCGACATGCTGTGCGACATCACCGTGCAGACTCCGGGCGGGCGGGTGAGCTACGAGGGCGATGCGCGGATCGATGGCGTGCCGGGCACCTCCGCCCCGATCAAGATCAACTTTCTCGACACCGCGGGCTCGGTGTGCTCGGGACTGCTGCCGACCGGCCGCGTGCGCGACACGGTGACGGCGCACGGAATGGGTCCGATCGAGGTGACCTGCATCGACAACGGCATGCCGCTGGTCATGATGCGCGCCGCCGACCTCGGCCGCACCGGGTCGGAGGACGTCGCGCAGCTCAACGGCGATGCCGAGCTCAAGACCCGGCTCGAGGCGCTGCGGCTCGCCTGCGCAGAGCGGATGGGCCTCGGCGACGTCTCGGCCAAGACCTACCCCAAGATGTGCCTGATCGCCCCGCCGGCCGCGGGCGGCAGCCTTTGTACCCGCTGCTTCATCCCGCATGTGTGCCATGACGCAATCGGTGTGCTGGCTGCCGTCACGGTGGCCACCGCCTGCGTCCTGCCGGCGTCGGTCGCCGAAGGCATCGCGGTGGTGCCGGCGGGTCCCGTGCGGACGATCTCGGTCGAGCACCCGAGCGGAGAATTCAGCGTGGAGCTGGAGACGGCCGCCGGTGATCCGCCCACCGTGAGGCGAGCCGCGCTGCTGCGCACCGCGCGGCTCCTCATGCGCGGGGAGGTGATGGTACCGGCCTCGATCTGGCGTCAAAATCCGGCGGCGCGGTGACAGTCGCCCTCTCAGCCTGAAGCAGGAACCCCTGATGATCATCGACTGCCACGGCCACTACACCACCGCCCCCAAGGCGCTCGAGGAGTGGCGCAAGCGCCAGATCGCGAGCCTCGCCACCCCCGAGTCGGGGCCGAAGGCCTCGGAGCTCAGGATCAGCGACGAGGAGTTGCGCGAGAGCATCGAGACCAACCAGCTGAAGCTCATGCGGGAGCGGGGCTCTGACCTGACCCTCTTTTCCCCGCGGGCGAGCTTCATGGCGCACCATGTCGGGGATTTCAATACGAGCGCCACTTGGGCCGCGATCTGCAATGAGCTTTGCCACCGGGTATCGACGCTGTTTCCGGAACACTTCATCGGCGCCGCCATGCTGCCGCAGTCCCCCGGGGTGAACCCGTCCACCTGCATCCCCGAGCTTGACAAGTGCATCCGGGAGTACGGATTCGTCGCCATCAATCTCAACCCGGACCCTTCCGGCGGGCACTGGAGGGAGCCGCCGCTCACCGACCGCTGGTGGTACCCGGTCTACGAGAAGATGGTCGAGTACGACATCCCGGCCATGATCCATGTCAGCACCAGCTGCAACGCATGCTTTCACACAACGGGCGCCCACTATCTCAACGCCGACACCACCGCCTTCATGCAGTGCGTGACGGGCGATCTGTTCAAGGATTTTCCGACCCTGAGGTTCGTGATTCCGCACGGGGGCGGCGCGGTGCCCTATCATTGGGGGCGCTTCCGGGGCCTGGCGCAGGCGCTGAACAAGCCGCCCCTGGAGGAGCACCTGCTCAAGAACGTCTTTTTCGACACGTGCGTCTACCACCAGCCGGGGATCGACCTGCTCACGCGAGTGATGCCGATCGAGAATATCCTGTTCGCCTCGGAGATGATCGGGGCGGTGCGCGGCATCGATCCGCGCACGGGACACCACTACGACGACACCAAGCGGTACGTCGAAGCCGCGGCGCTCAGCGCCGGGCAGCGCCGTCTGATCTACGAGGGCAATGCCCGCCGGGTCTATCCGCGGCTGAATGCCGCGCTCGAGGCGCGGGGCCTGTGAGCGGGCGGCCGGGCGAATTCCTAGGGGAACGAACATGAGCACGCCGCTGAACACCCTGGGGCTGGTCAAGCGCAACATCGAGCGCGCCGAGCGCGCGGCGGTCGACAAGCTCAGCCGCTTCGGCGTGGCCACCGTGCACGAAGCCATGGGCCGCGTGGGACTGATGAAGCCCTATATGCGCCCGATCTACCCCGGCGCGCGGGTTTGCGGCACCGCGGTCACCGTGCTGCTGCAGCCCGGGGACAACTGGATGCTGCACGTGGCCGCGGAGCAGGTTCGCGAAGGCGACGTGGTGGTGGCCGGATGCACCACGGACAGCGAAGATGGCTTCTTCGGCGAGTTGCTCGCCACGTCTTTCCGCGCGCGCGGCGCCCTCGGCTTGGTGATCGACGGCGGGGTGCGCGACGTGCGCGAGTTGACGGAGATGCGGTTCCCCGTTTTCAGCCGCGCCATCAGCGCCAAGGGCACCGTAAAAGCCACTCTCGGGTCGGTCAACGTGCCGGTCGTGTGCGCTGGCGCACTGGTCGAGCCGGGCGATGCAATCGTTGCCGACGACGATGGCGTGGTCGTGGTGCCGGCGGCCGTGGCGCAACGGGTGGCGGATGCGGCCGAGGCACGCGAAGCCAACGAGGCCGGCAAGCGCAAACAGTTCGCCGCCGGCGTGCTGGGGCTGGACCTGTACAAGATGCGCGAGCCGCTCGAGAAGCTGGGGCTCAAGTACATCGATTGAAGACGGTGAATACGGACAATGATGCGTTGCGCACGCGCGTCGGCCCGGTCGGCTGCGGTGCGGCCGGCCGGCGGCACGGACGGGGCCAGGCCTGGATGGCCGGCAGCACTCTGAACGACATTCGTCCGTCCCGGACCAAACCCTTGTGATGCTCCATCATGGCCGAGCGGAACGCTGAAGATTTCACCAAGAGCCCGGGGTGGCTCGATTGGTATCCGAATCCCTCCAAGCCACGCTTCGCCGTGCCTGCGGGAGCGGTCGATGCCCACTGTCATGTCTTCGGTCCGGGCGCGGAATTTCCCTACGCTGCGGAGCGCAAGTACACCCCCTGCGACGCGAGCAAGCGCCAGCTCTACGCATTGCGGGATCGCCTGGGGTTTGCGCGCAACGTGGTGGTGCAGGCGACCTGCCATGGGGCGGACAACCGGGCGATGGTCGACGCCTTGGTCCATTCCGGCGGACGGGCTCGCGGTGTCGCGACCGTGCGTCGCAGCATCACCGACAAGGAGCTGGAGAGCCTGCACGCCGCGGGTGTGCGGGGAGTGCGGTTCAATTTCCTCAAGCGCCTGGTCGATTTCACCCCCCGCGATGAGCTCATGGAGATCGCCGGACGCATCGCGCCACTGGGTTGGCACGTGGTGGTGTATTTCGAGGCGGCCGATCTGGCTGAGTTGTGGGACTTCTTCACCGCGCTGCCCACGACTGTGGTGGTAGATCACATGGGCAGGCCCGACGTGAAAGAGCCGGTGGATGGCCCTCAGTTTCAACGCTTCGTGAGCCTGATGCGCGAGCATCCCAACGTCTGGTCCAAGGTTTCCTGCCCGGAGCGGCTGAGCCTCTCGGGGCCGCCGGCGCTGGACGGTGAGCGCAATGCCTATCGCGACGTGGTGCCTTTTGGCCGGCATCTGGTCGAGACCTTTCCGGACCGCGTGCTCTGGGGCACCGATTGGCCGCACCCCAATCTCAAGGGTCATATGCCCGATGACGGCCTGCTGGTCGATTTCATCCCACACATCGCGGTGAACGCCGAGGCGCAGCGCAGGCTCCTGGTGGACAACCCCATGCGGCTGTACTGGCCGGAAGAAACCTGATTCGAAGGGGTAGAGTATGGCGGCGGACAAACCTTACGAGGACATCCCAGGCACCTGGATATTCGATGCCGAACGCGCGCGCGCGGGCTATCACCTCAACCGGTTCCTGTACACGCTGATGAAGGAGTCGAACCGCAAGGCCTTCCTCGCCGATGAGCGCTCGTATCTCGAGCAGTTCAAGCTGACCGCCGCACAGCGCGAGGCGGTGCGCACGCGCGATTGGAACCGGCTGCTCGAGCTCGGCGCCGTGGTCTACGCGCTCGCCAAGCTTGCCTTCACCGACGGAAGATCCTACCAATACATGGCCTCGCAGATGACCGGCATGACCGAGAAAGACTACGTCGACATGATGCTGAAGGGTGGACGCTCGCCCGAGGGCTGGCGCTCCAAGTCCGAGCGGGAGAAGCACTGATGGCTCGGATCATTGCAGGAGTCGGCACCTCGCACACACCGGCAATCGGCGCCGCGGTCGACAACGGCAAGACCGACCAACCGTATTGGCAGCCGCTGTTCAAGGGCTATGAGCCGGCGAAGCAATGGATGGCGAAAGCCGCACCCGACGTGGTCATCATGGTCTACAACGATCATGTCAACGCCTTCGATTTCAAGGTGATTCCCACCTTCGCGCTCGGTTGCGCCGGGGAATTCCCGATCGCGGACGAGGGCTGGGGCCCCCGCCCCGTGCCTGTCGTGAAGGGGTACCCCGAGCTTGCTGCGCACCTGGTCCAGTCGCTCGTGCTCGACGAGTTCGACATGACCATCGTCAATGAGATGCAGGTCGATCACGGCCTCACCGTGCCGCTCACTCTGCTCTTCGGCTCACCGGCGCAATGGCCCTGCCGCGTCATTCCGCTCGCCGTGAACGTGGTCCAGTACCCGGCGCCGACCGGGCATCGCTGCTACCGGCTCGGTCAAGCCATCCGCAGGGCCGTCGAGAGCTGGCAGGAGGAGCTGAAGGTGGTGGTCTTCGGTACCGGGGGAATGTCGCACCAGATCCAAGGACCGCGGGCGGGACTCACCAATCCGGTGTTCGACAAGGCGTTTCTCGATGACTTGTCCGGCGATCCTGAGCGTCTCACCCGCATTCCACCGATCGAGTACCTGCGCGAGGCGGGCGCCGAGGCCATCGAGCTCGTGATGTGGCTGCTGATGCGCGGGGCGCTCGGGCCGAGGGTGGAGGAGGTCTACCGCTTCTACCACATCCCGGCGTCCTCGACGGCGGTGGGAAACATCATTCTGGAAAGCCGCTGACCGCCGATGACTCGATCCTGAAGGAGAGCACATGGCCCAGACCCTCAATCTCGCGCTGGCCGGCGCCGGCGCTTTCGGAATCAAGCACCTGGACGCGCTGCGCAACATCGCGGATGTGCGTGTCGTTTCGCTGGTCGGGCGCACCCTGCAGCCCACGCAAGAGGTGGCGGCGCGCTACGGCATCACCCACGTGACGACCGAGCTGCAGGAGTCCCTCTCGCGCTCCGACGTCGATGCGGTCATCTTGTGCACGCCCACGCAGATCCACGCAACCCAAGCCATTGCCTGCCTCGAGGCCGGTAAGCACGTGCAGGTGGAGATTCCCCTCGCCGACACCCTGGCGGGCGCGGAGGAAGTGGCGAGGGCGCAGAAGGCCGCCGGCAAGGTCGCCATGGTCGGACACACTCGCCGTTTCAACCCGAGCCACCAGTGGCTGCACGGGAAGATCATCGCCGGTGAGCTCACCGTCCAGCAGATGGACGTGCAAACCTATTTCTTCCGCCGCAAGAACATCAATGCGCTCGGCCAGCCGCGCTCATGGACCGATCACCTGCTCTGGCACCACGCCGCGCATACCGTTGATCTGTTCGCCTACCAGAGCGGTGAGATCGTGGCGGCGAACGCTCTGCAGGGTCCCATTCATCCCGAGCTCGGCATCGCCATGGACATGTCGATCCAGCTGAAGAGCCGCACGGGCGCGATCTGCACGCTGTCGCTGTCGTTCAACAACGATGGACCGCTCGGCACCTTTTTTCGCTACATCTGCGACAACGGCACCTACATCGCCCGCTACGACGATCTCATCGACGGCAAGGAGAACACGATCGATGTGTCCAAGGTCGACGTGTCGATGAACGGCATCGAGCTCCAGGACCGTGAGTTCGTGGCCGCCATCCGCGAGGGACGCGAGCCCAACGCCGGCGTGGCCCAGGTACTGCCGTGCTACCGCGTGCTTGCCCGGCTGGAACGGCAGCTCGCGGGCTGATCTGCCGCCTGTTCGCCGCGCAAGAACGGCTGCAGTCCCCGGAGCACGCACACACCGGCGCCACTCAGGCGACGCCGGCGGCGGCCCGCGCCCATGCGCCGCATCACGGGTAACGGCCCCCGGCCGAGGAGGCCCATCGCCCCGGGTCGCGGCACGCGAGCCGCCGCTCGCCCGCGCTAGAGCAGCCGCTGTGCCGCATCGAGCCAGGCGCGCTGGGTGCGGCGGTAGTGCTGGGGCGCGACGCGGGCCTGGTCAAGGAGGTCTTGCACCACTTTGCGTGCCTCGTCGCGCTGACCTTGCCGATCGAGCAACTGCGCATAACGGACGGCGGCCTCGGCGCCCGGGTAGGCGTGCGCGAGGGCGTGGTACTCCTCCAGGGCCCGGGCGACGCTCCCTTCGGCTTCGAGCGAACGGGCGTAGAGGAGGTGACGCTCCGGGGAGTGGAAGTCGGGGTTGCGGCGGACGAGCTCCTCGAGCGTCGCCCGCGCCGCGGATGCCTCGCCATTGCCGAACTGAGCCCGCGCCAGCCCCAGCATGAGGTTGGGGTCGTGCTCGTACAGGCCGGTCAGGGTCTGCCGATACTGCACGATCGCCTCGGCATAGCGGCCGTGGCGGGTGAGCTCCTCGGCGTAGCGCTGGCGGCTCGCCACATTGCCGATGAGCTCGGCCTCGTTCGCAAAGCGACGCAGGTCGCCGAACGGGTCCATGGCTTTCTTCAGCCCGCGTGCGGTGCTGCGCGCGGTGTGGCTGCGGAACAGCTCCGGGAGGATCTCCACCGCCACGTAGGCCAGGGCGCCGATCATCGGCAGGAACAACAACACCCAGACCCAGATCCAGTTGCGGCCGGTCTTCATGCAGTGGATGATCAGGCCCAGCGAGAGGATATAGGGGAGGGCGGCGTACAGCAGATACGTCATGGCGCGCATCCTACCGCATTGCCGCTCCAGTCCAAGACGTCTGCCCGGCGGGAGAGGCGCGACGCCCGCAGGAAGCCCGCCGCGATGCTGCTATTCTCGCGGCATGAGACAAGCGGTGAGCAGCATCCGGCTCGGGGTGCTGGGGATTGCAATTTTTCTCGGCTTGACCCCGGTGCTGCATGCCGCGCCGCACGCACCACGGACTGAGGCCCTGCGGGCCACGGTGTACGTCTTTCCGCCGGCGAGCGCGGCCTCGAGGCCGCCTGGGACGCCGGGGCCCCCTGCCGCAAGCGCGGGCGCACCAGCGGACCCCCGGCGGTCCGCTTCCGCGGGTCCGGGCTCACCACGATACCGGATCGGCTTGGTGCTCTCGGGCGGCGGGGCGCGCGGCATTGCGCACATCGGCGTTCTCAGGGTGTTGCAGAAGCTGCGGGTGCCGATCGACGCCATTGCCGGCACGAGCATGGGGGCCGTAGTGGGAGGGCTGTACGCCAGCGGTCTGACCGCGAAGCAGATCGAGGCGGTGGTGAAATCGCTGAACTGGCAGGAGGCCTTTCGGGACCAGCCGCCGCGCCAGGATCTGTCGCTGCGTCGCAAGGAGGAGGATGAGAACTTTCTGGTGCATTTTCCGATCGGCGTCAAGGGCTGGCATCTGGTGCTGCCACAGGGGTTGATCGAGGGACAGAGCTTCACCGAGATGCTGCGCCGTCTGACGCTGCCGGTGGCTCGAATTACGAATTTCAATGATCTGCCGACCCCTTTTCGGGCCGTGGCCACGGATCTGCGGACCGGCCAGAAGGTGGTCATGGACTCGGGCGACCTGACCAGTGCCATGCGGGCCAGCATGTCCGCCCCGGGCGTGTTCGCGCCCGTGCCGCGTAGCGGGCGATTGCTTGTCGACGGGGGCATCACCGACAACGTGCCGGTGGATGTGGCTCGGGCGATGGGGGTGAATGTATTGATCGTGGTGGACGTGAGTACTCGGCTGCGGCCCCGCGATAAGCTCAATGGCGTCGCGTCCGTTTCGGCCCAGGCGCTGACGATTCTGATGGAGCGCAAGTCCAGGAAGGAGCTCGCCTCGCTGACGCCCCGCGATGTGCTCATCCGGCCGACGCTCGACGGGATTTCCTCGTTCGACTTCGGGGACGTGAACCAGCTGATCGCGATCGGAGAAGCCGCGGCGTGGAAGATGCGCAAGCGGCTCTCGGCCTTCTCGGTCAGCCCGGCGCAGTACCGGCGCTATGAGCGACGCCGCGCGAGCCTGCGCCGGCCGCCGCCGCGCATCGAGTTCGTGAAGGTCCAGACGGGCTCGACGCAGTTCTCGGCGCCGATCGAGAAGCTCTTCGGCGACATGGTCGGCAAGCGCCTCAATCCCAATGCGATCGCCCGCCGCATCACCACGCTGTATGGACAAGGCGGCCTCGATACGCTCGATTATCGCGTGGTGCGCCGGGACGGCCGATATGGGCTGCTCATCGACGCGCGCGGCGCCTCGATCGGCCCGAATTACATGCGCTTCGGCTTGAGCCTGCGGGATGACTTCTCCGGTGACGCCACCTACGAGGCGGCGGCCCGCTATGTGATGTCCGAGATCACCCGCTCGGGCGGGGAGTGGGTGACGGACGGGGAGATCGGTCAGACCTCGCGGCTCGCGACCGAGGTGTACCTGCCGTTCTCGAAATTCTCCGGCTGGTTCGTGATGCCGCAGGTGTCGGTCGAGGCGAGCGATCTGCCGTATTTCATCGGCCAGAGCTTGCGAGCGGTGTATCGGGCACACACGTTCCGTTACGGCCTGGATCTCGGCAAGCAGTTCAGCGACTGGGGCGAGGTGCGCGCCGGAGCGTACCGCGAGGAGGGCCATACGCGGCTGACCGTCGGCGACCCGGGCGATCCGCTGCTGCCGTTTCCGGCGCAGCAGCCCTTCGGCTCGTTCACCTATTTTCTGCGCTTCAGCTACGACACGCTCGACAACATCAACTTTCCGCACTCCGGCGAGCAGGCGACGCTGCAGTGGAGCAGCGCGCACCAGGTGATCGGGCCGCAGTCGAGCTACAACCGGGTGACGTTCGATTTTCTGGCCGCCCACACCTGGCGCGACCGCAATACCGTGGCGTTCTCGGTCTCGGGCGGAAGCCTGCTCGACCGCGCCACCGATTTGCGCATGGAGTTCCCGCTCGGGGGCTTTCTCAACCTGTCGGGACTGAAGCAATATTCGCTGTACGGCCCGCACTACGGCATCGCGCGCCTGCTGTTGTACCGCAAGATCGACCGAGGTGGGCCCGGCTATCTCGACGTGCCGGTGTACCTGGGGATGTCGCTGGAGGCGGGCAACGTCTGGCGGAACATGAGCGACATCCGTTGGAGCACGATGCACAAGGACGCGAGCGTGTTCTTCGGCCTGGACACGTTCCTGGGGCCGATTTACCTCGGCAGCGGCTTCGACGACCACGGCCACCAGACGTTCTACCTGTTCCTGGGGCGCACGTTCTAGCGAAGGCGCTCAAAGCTCCTGGGGCGACTGCGCGGGAGGACGCCTCCGCCCAGGCCCCGCAACGGCAGGTGCCCGCCGCAGCGCGCGGCGGTGGCATGCCGCGAAGCAGCGCTGCGCCGGGCGGGTGGCCGAGGATGCACGCCCGGGGCTTGCGCGCGGCGCGGACGGCGCAGCGATGCGAACGGTGAGCAAAAACCATCCCTCGCCGCTCGGCACCGGTCAACGGCTGCGCCGGGCCGGCAAGCCCGATCCGGCGCTACAGATTTAGAGTCCGCGGCTCTCGGCGAGGTTCTCGACCTTCTCGAACACCAGCGCGGGCCTGTCGCCCGAGCGGGAGTACTCGTGACGCCGGCTCATCTCCGCGAGCGCAGCGTCGCGCTCATTGGAAGTGGCGAACCAATGCACCCGGTTCCACTCCGGCCCGAGGAGTTTTCGGAACGGGTCGCCCGGCGGCAGGCTGACGCGCACCCCGTACGGTCGCTGGTGCTCGATCGGGGGTATGCTGAGATTCTGTGGCTGGCTGATTCCCATGGCGCGCGAAGCTTAAGGTGCGAGCCCTCGCAGGCGCAAGCCGCTATCATGCGCAGGGAGCCTTCGCGGGCGCGCGTGGTCGATCCGAGGCTCCCCTAGGAGGTTGGCCCCATGGCCTTGCAGAACAAGTCCGTCCTGCCTACCGCCGCCGAGGCGCTGCCCGGCCGCGACACCCCGCTCGAGGTGCCGCAGGTCCACTACGTCAACGGGCATCGCATCGTGCCGCCTTTCCCGGCGGGTCTGCATCAGGCCGTGTTCGGCCTGGGCTGTTTCTGGGGCGCCGAACGGCGGTACTGGCAGCTGCCGGGCGTCCATTCCACGGCGGTCGGCTATGCGGGCGGTTTCACACCCCACCCGACCTACCGGGAAGTCTGCACGGGACTCACGGGGCATGCCGAGGTGGTCCGCGTGATCTTCGATCCTGACAGGATCGCCTACGGCGACCTGCTCAAGGCGTTCTGGGAGTCCCACGACCCCACGCAGGGCATGCGCCAGGGGGGGGATGTGGGGACCCAGTACCGCTCGGTCATCCATACTTTCGATGAGGCGCAGCAGCGGGCCGCGGAAGCCTCCAGAACGGCCTACCAGGCGCGCCTCACGGCCGCCGGCCGCGGCGCCATCACGACCGAGATCCGGCCCGCACTCGTCTTCTACTATGCCGAGGATTACCACCAACAGTACCTCGCCAAGAATCCGGACGGCTACTGCGGCCTGGGCGGCTGCGGAGTCACCTACTCCAATGTCGTTTGAGCGGCCGGCCGCCGTCCGTCGGCCGCAGCGGAGGTGCCTATGCGCATTTTGTTGATGATCCTGCTCTCGCTGCACGCGCTCTCCGGCGTGTTCTGGGCCGGCTCGACGCTCGCCCTGACGCACTCGTTGTTCGAGCTGACGCCGAAGTTGTTTCGGGCGCAGATGGTGGCGGCGGCATTGACGATCGCCGCGGGCCTCGCGCTCTGGGGCATCGCGATCCGGGGCTCGAGCGGACCGATGGCGACGACGCTGGCGATCGGGGCGCTGTGTGCCGTCGCCGCGGCGGCGGTGCAGGGGGCGATGCGCCGCTCGCCAGCCGTTTCGCAGCGGATTGCCGCGATATTGCTGTCGGTCACCGTGGTCTGCATGGTGGTTTCCCCGTACGTCACCTGACCCCGATCGAGGCGGTCGCGCCCGGGCCGGGCCTTGCTCCGACGCCGGTCAACCCGAACGATCGCGGCCCGTTGAGGTCTATCGCACTGAACCCTGACCGGGATGAGGAGAAAGCCGTCATGCCTGCAACCGCTTTCCATCGATCGGCCATGGTGGCGCTGGCGAGCGCCCTGCTGTCCTTGCCCGCCTGGGCGACATCGGCCGGCGGGGCAGCCCACGTGCCGGCTGTCTGGGTGCCCCGGCACATCCAGTTCGTCTACATGGGGTTCACGACGCATTACTCCTGTGACGGCCTGCGAGACAAGATCCGGCACATGCTCTGGAAGCTCGGCGCGCGGCACCTCAAGGTCCGCGAAGAACCGTGCTCGAGTCCCATGGGAAGACCCGGCCCCTTCCCCGGGGTGAGGGTGAGCATGCAAGTGCTGGTGCCGGCCGCCCAGGCTGGGAAAGGCGGAAAATCAGCCCCGAAGGTGCAGGCGCATTGGCATACCGTGGTGCTCGCACCCTCCAACACCGGCTTTGACGAGGGCGGCGACTGCGAGCTGATCGGGCAGTTCAAGCGCAGCTTCCTGCCGCTGTTCGCGACCCGCGATATCCGCTACCACACCACCTGCATCCCGCACCAAGTGACGCTCAGTACCTATCTCAGCGCCGAAGTGCTCGCGCCGGATCACCCGGCCGCCAAACGCTCCTAGGCGGCGGCGCGCCCGCCGTTGCCGGCATCGGTGTCGTTCAGGAGACCCTGCCGCAACCCCTGCGGGTACCGTGCCGCACCCGCCTCAGGCCCCCGGCCCCCCCTTTGGGATGGCGGGACGGACGGCGCCGGGCGTCCGCTATGGGCACAGCGAGGGCCCGCCGCAGAAAGCGGCAGACGAGCAAGCAAAATCACGTTTCTCGCCCACCGTTTTCGCCTACCGTGGCGCAGCAGGGCCGGGCGGGACGGCGTCGTGCCCGCTGCAGCGCGTTGCATACCGGGCTAGTTTGGCGGGTTGCTGCCGGGGTTCTGATCCTGCAGGGGAAATGCCTGGGCCGCCGGCGTATTCGGCTGCGCCGGCTCCGGGCCCGGCGCGGCGGCCCTGGGCGGCGCAGCAGCCGAAGAGGAGGCCGCCTCGGCGCCCGAAGCCACCGCAACCGCGTGCAAGAAGCGCTGCGCGGCGAAATCGTCGGTGGCCACCGAGCCGGAAAGGATGTCCGAGGCGCGAACCTTAGGCTGGTGGTAGAAGCGCGCGTCCGCTCCGTTGTCGACATTGATCTCCGCGCCGTGGATCGAAATACCCGCAAACAATCCCTCGTTGTGCGAGTAGGAGTATACCGCCGCGTTGAAGGTCTGGACGGTGGAGGCGGAGGCCTCCCGGCCCACGGGACCGGCCGCCACCGAGGCGCCGGCTCCCAGCGTGAGCTTGCCACCCTGTATGCCGGCGACACCCTTGCGCGAGGTGAATACCAGCACGAGGTCGGTCTTCTGGACGCCCCACTGGAAGCCGAAGCTGCCGCCGGTGAGGGTGATGAACACCGGATCGGAGAACTGCCCGTCGGGCTTGCGAACGACCAGGACTCCGTGTCCGCGCTGCCCGCCGAAGAAGAAGGCGACCTTCGTGAGGCCCGGGATGACCGCGATGCCGTAGGCGCGCTGCAGCAGCCACGTCGGGATGCCCTGGTCGTGCGTGCCTTGCAGGTCGCTAAGCACCTGGGTGGCCAGCAGGAGCCGGCCTTCCTGACGGGCCTGGGCGTGTGCGGCGATCGACGCGAATGCGATCAGGGTGCCGGCCAGTGCCGAGAGCAAGCGAGAGCGAATGTGCATAACAGGTGCCTCCAATGCCTGAAGCTTACCGCAGAGCATGGCAATGCGGGAGTTGTGCTGCGTGTTCAGTGTCCGTTCAGCGCCCGTTCAGTGCGCTCGTTCAACGTCGGGCGGCAGCGGCACGGCTGGCGCCTCAGGAGTCCGGGGACTCGCGACGCCCGAGTTGCTCGAGCGCGGACCCTGTCAGGCGGAACGTGCGCCACTCGTCGAGCGGGCGCGCGCCGAGGCTCTCGTAGAAGGCGATGGAAGGCGCGTTCCAGTCGAGCACCGCCCATTCCAAGCGGGAGCAGCGCCGCTCGAGGGCCGTGCGGGCGAGCCATTCGAGGAGTCTGCGCCCGATCCCCCGGCCGCGCATCTCCGGCTGCACGTACAGATCCTCCAGGTAGATGCCGGGACGGCCCTTGAAGGTCGAGAAGTTGTGAAAGAACAGCGCAAACCCCACCGGCTTGGGCCCGAGACAGGCGAATACCACCTCGGCGTAGCGAGGCTCGCCGAACAGCGCCTCGCTCAGGTCCTGCTCCGAGGCGAGGACTTCGTGCTCCAGGCGCTCGTAGCGGGCCAGATCGCGGATGAAGGCGAGCACCTGCGGGATGTCATGGCGGCCGATGGGGCGGAGGGTGATGTCTGTGCTCATGGGGCGGGTCCGGGGGGATCAGGCGGTGCTCTGCAGTCCCTGCGCGATGCCGGTCAGGCTGGCGAGCAGCGCCTCGAACAGGCCGCGATCGTTGCCGCCGCCGGCGCGCCAGCGCGCAAGCAGCTCCACCTGCATCAGGTTCATCGGGTCGATGTACGGATTGCGCAGCCGGATGGCACGCTGGAGCATCGGATCGCCGTCGAGCAGCTCGGTGGCATCCTTCAGCCACAGCACCTGCTCGCGGGTGCGCTCGTATTCGGCGCGGATCGTCTCGGCGAAGCGGCGCATTCCCTCGGGCGCCAACACGTTGTAGGCGGAGGCGATTTCCAGGTCCGCGCGCGCCAGCATGGCCTCGATGTCGTTGATGAGATGGCGCAGGAAGTGCCATTGGGCGCAGGCCTCGCGTAGCCGTGAGGCCCCGTGGCGCTCGACCGCCGCGGCGATGCCGGTGCCTGCGCCATACCAGCCGGGCAGCATGTGCCGGGTCTGGGTCCAGGCGAACACCCATGGAACTGGCAGCAGGCCCGCAAGTCCCGAGCCTTCCTGACGGTGCACCGTGCGCGAGCCGACCTGCATCCGCTCGATGACGTCGATCGGGGTCACCGCGCGGAAGAAATCGTGGAATTCGTGCTCGTCGTACACCAGACGCCGATAGGCCTCGCGGCTGGCCGAGGCGAGCGTCGCGGCGCACTCCAGATGGGCAGCGGGGACTCCCGACGCGTTGCGCTCGGTCGGGGCGAGGCTCAAAGCGTTGAAGGCCCGCTCCAGGGTGCGCATCGCGATCGGCCGCAGGCCGTAGCCCTGCTTGATGGTCTCGCCCTGCTCGCGCAGGCGCAGCACACCGTTGACTGCGCTCGTCGGCGCTGATTTCAGCACGGCGTCGA
Organism: Pseudomonadota bacterium; assembly: GCA_021792755.1. Classification (GTDB taxonomy): domain Bacteria; phylum Pseudomonadota; class Gammaproteobacteria; order Steroidobacterales; family Steroidobacteraceae; genus 13-2-20CM-66-19. Next base: position 55,889 of record JAJYUA010000012.1, on the reverse strand, counting down.
TGCGGCCGCCGCCGCGGGCGGTGCTGCCGCCACGCACGTGCATGATGACGTAGCGGTGGCCGGTCGATCCGATGGTTTCGGCGAGCGCGGCTTGTGCCTGGTGGATCGACAGCCGCGATGCGCAGGGACCCGCTTCCTTGTTGCTGTCGGAGTAGCCGATCAGCACGCCCTGGCAGAGGTTGCGGGCCTTGATGTGCCGGCGGTAGGCCGGCTCGGCGAGCAGCTCGCGCAGGATTTCCCCCGAGCGCTCGAGCGCGGCGATCGACTCGAACTGCGGCGCGATGTCGAGCGTGACCTGGTTGGTGTTCTTGTCGTAGATCGATGCCCAGCGGGCAAGCAGCAACGCCGCCAGGACGTCATCGGGGCCCTTCGCGCCACTGACGATGAAATATCCGACGGCTCGCGGTCCGTAGCGGTGCCGGATTTGCGCAAAGGCCTCAAAGACGGCCAGATTGCGCTTGCCGAGCGCATCGAGCTCGACGCGCGGGCCGGCATCCTTGTTCAGAGCGTCAGCGAGCAGCCGGGTGCGCTCGGCGCCGGTGCGATCGGGCCAGGCGGGATCGTCACCGCCCTGCGAGATGATGCGGTGCAGCACGGCCGCGTGCTGGCGCACATCGAGGCTCGCCAGATGGAAACCGAACGTGTCGATGCGGCGCAGGAGCCTGCGGATGTGAAACAGTCCGGCATGCTCGCCCTTGCCGGCGAGCAGGCTGTCGGCGATGAGCTGCACGTCGCCGCGGAATTGCCGCGCATCTTGGTAACCGTTGGCCCGCCCTTCATAGGTGTGGCGCAGCCGCTTGGCGAGCTGCATCAGGAACAGCCGGTACGGCATGCGCTCGCGTCGCGCCGGCGCGGCGCTGCGAGTTCCCGGAGCGAGCCGCATGTAATCCTCGATGCGCTGGGCGAGCTTCGCCGAGATGCTCGTTCGCTCCTCGCTCTGCGAGAGCCGCTCGGCGAGCGTCTGGCATTCCTCGAAGTACGCGTTGAGGATAAGTTGCTGGTGCCGGGCGAAGGTCTCGCGGATGGTCTTGGCGTGCACGTCGGGGTTGCTGTCCATGTCCCCGCCGACCCAGGAGCCGAAGCGTACGATGCAGGGCAGATCGAGAGAGTCGGCCGGTACGCCGTAGATTTCGCAGATCGCCTGGGAGATCTCCTCGTAGAACGCCGGGACCACGTGGTAGAGGATCTCGACCAGATAGAAAAGGATCTGCTCGCGCTCATCCCCCACGGTGAGCTGCGTGCGCGGCACGTCCTCGGTCTGCCAGGCGGTGGTGAGCTCGAAGCGGATGCCGCTCCAGAGGCTGCCCGATTCCTGCGACGTCAGTCCAGGGCCAAGCCGCAGCAGGCGCTCTGCCACGCGCAGCTGCTTGCGCAGCAGCGTGCGGCGGGTCGCCGCCAGGGCGTGCGCGGCGAATACCGGCTCGATGCGCAGGTCGCCGACGAGGGAGAGCGTCTCCTCGAGCGCAAGACCGCGGGATTTCAGCTGTGCGATGGCGCTTCTTACCCCCCCTGGCTGGGGATGGTCGGTGCTGCGGAAGTATTCGCGGCGGCGGCGGACACGGTGCACGTTCTCGGCGAGATTGACCGCCCTGAACCACATGGAAAAGGCCCGCACCAGATCGCGAGCCAGCTCGGGGGGGCGGTCCTTCACAGAGGCGGCGAGCTCGAGCCGGGCCTGCTTGTCGCCCTCGCGGCGGGCGATGGCCGCGCGGCGGTCGAGCTCGACCAGATCGAAAAGCGGCTGTCCGCCCTGCTCGCGCAGGATCTGTCCGATCAGGTCCCCGAGGGCGTGAACGTCTTCCCGCAGCGCTGCATGCTCCGGGGGAAATTGGATGTCGCTGCGGCTCACGAGCGCCGCATTGTATATGACGAGTAGCCATCCCTGGCGCCCGCGTCCGGCCCGGCCATCCTGGCCGGTCGTTCGCCGCCGGGGCGGCGGCGGCTCACCCAGCCAGCAGGATCGCCTCGGCTCGCTCCAGCTCCTCCGGCAACCCATAGAGCACCACGACGTCTCCCTCGCGCAACACAGTGTCGACGACGGGCTCTCGACCCAGGATGCCGTTGCGGCGCACTCCGGTGAAGACAACCTCTGCGCCCCGATTGCGCACGTCTCCCAGCGTCTGTCCCACCGCCCAGGCCCCGGGTGGCATGACCACCGACTTGATCTCCTCGCGGAACTCGTGGGAGTCATCGAGCGGGCGCGCATCGGGGCGGCGGACGATGTTTCTCAGCACGGAGTACCGGTGAGCTCGGATATCCCCGATGGTGCGTACGACGCGTGAGACCGGCACTTGCAGCAGCATCAGCACGTGCGAGACCAGCATCAGGCTCGCCTCGAACGTCTCGGGCACCACCTCCGTGGCGCCGGCTTCCTGCAGTTCCTTGATGCGCGCATCGTCCTGGGTACGTACGAGTACGGGAACATCGGGGCGCTGGCGGCGCACGGTGCGCAGAATGCCGATGGCCGTGGCCGGATCGGAGAAGCTGATGACGACGGCGGTGGCCGCATCGAGTCCCGCCCGGGCGAGGATCTGCTCGTCCGACGAATCGCCGAAAATCACCGGATCGCCCGCCTGGCGCGCCGCGGCAATGCGCGCCGGGTCCAGATCGAGCGCGATGTATTCGAATCCCTGGGATTCGAGCACTCTGGCCACGTTTTGACCCACCCGACCGAATCCGCAGAGGATCACGTGCGCGCGCTGCCCGATCTCGCCCGTCGCCTCTCCCTCTCGCTCGAAGGCGGTTCGCGGCGGACCTCTCTCCCGCAGCAGAAACCGCGCGATCCGCTTGTTGTGATTGAGGATGAGCGGGCTCAACACCATGGATAGCACCAGCGACAGCAGCAGCGGCTGCCCCAAGGGTGGGGGAATCAATCCGCTTGCAACCGCGACGCTGCCGAGCGCCACGCCGAACTCACCGCCGATGGAGATGACCAGCCCCGTGCGCAACGCCTTGAACGCCGAATGAGCGAACGGGCGGGTCACCAGAGCCGCAACCGCGGCCTTCACAACCACGATGGCGGCGAGAAAGGCGAGCACCCGGCCGGGCTCGCCCGCGAGCCGGTGCACATCGAGGAGCATGCCGACCGATACGAAGAACAGGCCGAGCAAGATATCGCGGAACGGGCGAATGACCGAATCGAGCTGATGACGGTACTCGGTCTCGGCCAGCATCATGCCGGCGAGGAAGGCGCCGAGGCCCGCCGATAGGTGCGTCAGACGCGAGACCCAGGCGGCGCCGAGCACCACCAGGAGCGCCGCGAGCGTGAACAGCTCGCGCAGCCGGCTGTGCGCGATCTCGTGAAACAGCGGACGCAACAGCCAGCGTCCCGCGGCCAGGACCGCGGCGATGGCGAGCACGCCGAGGGCGGCGGCGATCAGGGCATCGCGCAGACTCGGGTGGCTCGCGGCCGGTCCGAGTGCCGAGGTGAGCGCCAGGAAGGGCACGAAGGCGAGGTCCTGGAACAGCAGCATGCTGAAGGCGAGCCGTCCGTGGGTGCGATTGAGCTCGGCGCGCTCGGTGAGCTGGTGCAGGAGGATAGCGGTGGAGCTCATGGCAATCGCTCCGCCGGCTACCGCCGCCGCGGGCCAGGCGACCCCGCAGAGCCTCGCGAGCACCGCGAATACCGCGGTCGTGGCGATCACCTGCAACGCCCCGAGGCCGAAGACCTCCCGGCGCATGGCGATCAGGCGCGGTAGAGCGAAGTCCAGCCCGAGCGTGAACAGCAGGAAGGCGACGCCGAGCTCGGCAAGGAGGTGGACCGTGGCCGAGCCGGCCACGACTGCGAGCGCATGCGGTCCAAAGGTCAGGCCCACCAAAAGGTAGGCGACCGCCGTCGGCAGAGCCAGCCGGCGGGCGATTGTCACCAGCAGCACCGCTGCGGCGAGCAGGACGAGCACCTGGGTCAGCGGCTGCATGGCCTCGATTGTAGGGGCAGTCGCTCAAACGAAAGAGCCCCGCGCGGGGGCGGGGCTCTTCGGGCATCCAGCCGATGAGGGCCGGATCAGGCCTTACTTCTTGCCCTTCATGGGCATGTGCTTCTTCATCTTCATCGTCTTGCGGGCGGCCTTCTTGTGCCAGGCAGCCTTCTTGTGCCAGGCAGCCTTCTTGTGCCAGGTGGCCTTCTTGTGCGACATCTTCTTGTGCACGACATGGTGCTTGGCAGTCTGAGCCGGAGCGGCGATGGCCGCGACGGGGGCGATGGCCAGCGAGCCGGCGACCAGCAGCGCACCGAGGACGGGGACGAGCTTCTTAAACATCGACATCTCCAAAGTGGGAACCGGGCGATCTTAGAAATGCCCCGGGCGCGGCCCCGGAACGGCCCGGATTATCCCAGGAAGAATGTCGCGCAAGCCTTGGATGAATAGAACGTAATCTTTCGATCCGTTCAATGTCCCTGAAAAGCGACAAGACTCCGTACCGGCACGCCCAGCGCCTCGAGCCGGCGTGCGCCGCCGAGCTCCGGCAGGTCGATGACGAAGCAGGCGGCGAGGATCTCGGCGCCAAGGGAGCGCAGTAGTCTCACGGCCGCCTGGGCGGTGCCGCCGGTGGCGATCAGATCATCGATCAGGATGATGCGCTCGCCCGCAGCGAGCGCATCGCGATGCATTTCCATCTCATCGATTCCGTACTCCAGCGAGTAGGCCACGCGCACCGTCTCATGCGGCAACTTGCCTTTCTTGCGGATCGGGACAAAGCCAGCCGCAAGCCGGTGGGCCACCGCGCCGCCGAGAATAAAGCCGCGCGCCTCGATGCCGGCCACCCGCTCGACGCTCGCATCGACCCAGGGGCGGGCCAACTCCTCCACGGCGAGCCGGAACATGGGCGCATGGCCGAGCAGGGTGGTGATGTCGCGGAACAGGACGCCGGGTTTGGGGTAGTCGGGGATGGCACGGATCGAGTCTTTGAGCGCCTGCAGGGCCTGAGTGTCCATGAGCGGGGACTGTACACGGTTCGGAAGACGATGATTGTGTCATCATTGATGGATGCAAGCCATCGATCTGTTATTGCGAAGACGCTCGGCCAAGGTGCTCGCCGAGCCCGGTCCGGACGAGGGCGCGCTGGCGCTGCTGCTCGAGAGCGCCGCGCGCGCGCCCGATCACGGGCGGCTGCGTCCGTGGCGCTTCATCGCGATCCGCGGCGCCTCGCGCCAGCGCTTCGGCGAGTTGATGGCCGAGCAGCTGCGGCGGGCGCGACCGGCCTCCACCGCGGAAGCACTCGCTCGGGAACGGCACAAGGCCTTTCGGGCGCCGCTCATCCTCGTGGTGGCGGCGGTCTGCGACCCGAAAGCCAAGGTGCCGCAGATCGAACAGATCCTCTCGGCGGGCGCAGCCGCGGGGAATATCCTATTGGCCGCCAAGGCGCTGGGATTCAACGCCGTGTGGAAGACCGGGGCGGCCGCGTACGACGAGACCATCAAGGCCGCGCTCGGCCTCGACGGCAACGACTGCATCGTTGCGTTTCTTTACGTGGGCACGGAGGCGACCGAGGAGGCGCCCCCGGCTCGCACGGAGTGGCGCGACAGGCTCGTCGAGTGGCAGGGGCAGGGACTGCCCGATCAGGCCGGGGCCCCGCCACGGTCGCAGCGGGATGGGTCGCCGAGTGGTTAAGGCTTGACCACCACCAGCACGACGATGGCGATCAGCAGCAGCCCCGGCACCTCGTTGAAGACGCGAAACCAGCGCTGCGAGTGGCGGTTGCGTCCTTCGATCAGCGCGCGCATCAGCGCATAGCACCACAGGTGGTAGCCGATGAGCGCCGCGACCAGGACGAGCTTGACGCGCAGCCACGTGAACTCGAGGAACGCCGGCTCGGTGGCGACCATGGCGAGGCCGAACGTCACCGCCAGCGCTCCGGCGAGGCTCATCAGGCCGAACAGCCGCCGTTCCATGAGCGCGAAGCGCTCCAGGCCGGGCGCATCCGTGGTGGCGCAGTGGTAGACGAACAGCCGCGGCAGATAGAACAGACCCGCGAACCAGCTGACCACGAAGACGATGTGGAATGCCTTGAGCCAGAGCATGCAGTATCCTAACCGGTTGCGGGACGTTTTACGAAGGCGGAGGGCACATTAGATGACTGACACCGGCTCGGGCGAGGCGCCAGGCGCGCCGGGATTGCCTCCTACATGGTGCAGCAGTGCCAAAGACGTCGTCGGGTGCGCGCTAGGCACCTCGAGACTGTGGTTCACCGTTGGCGGCGGTATCATCAACGAGGTCTATTACCCGCGCATTGATATTCCGCAGATTCGCGACCTCGGATTCATCGTCGCGGACGGACGTGATTTCTGGGTCGAGGTCAAACGTCTGGACAGCCATACGGTGACGCTCGCGGGCCCCGGCGTTCCGGCGGTTCACATAGTGCACAAGCACGAGCGATTCCAGCTAGCGCTGCGCATCGTGCCGAGCGTCGAGCGCGACGTATTGCTCGTGGAGGTGGAGCTGACCGGCGATGAGGGACTGCGGCCCTATGCGTTGCTCGCCCCTCATCTCGGCGGCACTGGCTTGCACAATCGAGCGGCCGTGGCCGGGCATCGCGGCCACCGGCTGCTCTGGGCCGAGCAGGGGCCGTTTGCGCTGGCGCTCGGGGCGGTGGGAGCGGATCAGCGGGACGCCTGGGGCCGCGCGAGCTGCGGCTATGTGGGCGCGAGCGACGGCTGGCAGGACTTCGCGCACAACGGGGCGATGAGCTGGGAGTACGAGCAGGCGGGCCCGGGCAATGTGGCGCTGATGGGAGAGCTGCCGCGCAAGGCCGTGCTGGCGCTTGGCTTCGCCAACAGCACCGAGTCGGCCGCTACCCTGGCGCTATCGGCGCTGTTCGAGCCGTTCGAGGCGTGCTGGCAGCGTCAGATCGATGGCTGGACGGGCTGGCAAGAGGACTGCGCTGCCCGCGCGCGGGTCACCGGCTCGCTGCCGGCGGAGTGCCGCGAGCAGTTCACGCTCTCGACCATGGTTCTGCGGACGCACCAGGACAAGACTTTCCTCGGCGCGATGGTGGCTTCCTTGAGCGTGCCCTGGGGCAATACGAAGGACGAGCGGCCCGGCTATCACCTGGTCTGGCCGCGCGATCTGTGCGAGTGCGCCGGCGCGCTGTTGGCTTTCGGCGCCACGACCGAGGCGCTCGATACGCTGCGGTATCTGCGTGCCACGCAGCTCGCCGACGGTCACTGGCATCAGAACCTGTGGTTGGGAGGCACTCCCTACTGGGGCGCGGTGCAGCTCGATGAGACGGCCTTCCCGGTGCTGCTTGCGGCCGTGCTGCACGAGCGCGGGGCGCTCGACGGGGTCGAGGTGGCCGACATGATCCACCGAGCGCTCTCCTTCATCGTGCGCAACGGTCCGGCCTCGGACCAGGACCGTTGGGAGGAGGACTCAGGGATCAACACCTTCACCCTGGCGGCCTGCATCGCCGCTTTGGTCTGCGGCGCGCCGCACCTCGACGGTGAGGCGCGCGAGCTCGCCCTCGCGGTGGCCGACTACTGGAACGCGAGCCTGGAGGAGTGGACCACGGTCACCGATACGCCGCTCGCGCGCCGCCATGGGATTGCGGGCTATTACGTACGCGTGGCTCCGCAGGATGCGATGCGCGACCGCGCGGCGATGCAATGCCCGCTGCCCATCCGCAACCAGGAGGTCGATCCGGGATTGCCGGCCTCGGCACAGATCGGCGTGGATTTCCTGCAGCTGGTGCGCTTCGGGCTGAGGTCGGCCGACGATGAGCTGGTCGCGGCGACGGTGAAATTGGTCGATGCGCTGCTCAAGGTGGACACGCCGAGCGGTCCGAGCTGGCACCGCTACAATGACGACGGCTACGGCGAGCACGATGACGGTTCGGCCTATGACGGCACAGGCAGGGGCCGGGCCTGGCCGCTGCTCACCGGCGAGCGGGGTCATTACGAGCTCTCCGCGGGACGCGATCCGCTGCCACTCCTTCAGGCGATGGTGCGCATGGCCTCCTCGGGCGGCATGCTGCCCGAGCAAGTCTGGGACACCGCAGCCATCGTGGCGAAGGGACTTCGGCCCGGCCGACCGACCGGAGGCGCCATGCCGCTGGTCTGGGCCCATGCGGAGTACATCAAGCTCGCCGTGTCCCGCACGCTGGGCAGACCCTTCGACCGGCCGGAGCCGGTCTGGCGGCGCTACGGGGGCCGGCGTCCGGCGCTGAAGCGGGTGATCTGGTGCGCGCACGCGCCGACCAGCCGCCTGCCGGAGGGGGCGGAGCTGACGGTGGCGCTGACCGAGCCGGGCGTCTTCCGCTGGAGCATCGACGGTTGGCAGAATATCCAGGAGAGCCGCACCACGGCCAATCCACTGGGTCTGCATACGGTGCAGATCGATACCCGGGCGCTACGCAGCGGCTGCAGCGTCGATCTGACCTACCGGCTCGAGCCGAGCGGCGAGTGGGCGGGGCAGGATTTCAGTGTCGAGGTGGTTCCCGCTTCTTAGCGGGTGGCCTGCGGGGGAGGCGGAGCCCGTCGCCTGTCAACGACGGGAACCCCGGGGCGTTTAATGGGTCAGAGACTGGTGGAGATACTCATGATGGCCTCGAAGTCCTGCGGGACGTACAAGCAGATCAGGCTCGTTGCCTTGTGCGCAGGGGCTGCCCTGCTCGCCGGCTGCGCCACGACACCGGCGGTGCGGACGCAGACCGCCGTGGGCGCCAACTTGGTCGGTGCGCATACTTTCGGATTCGTCCGCAGGCTGGGCACGGACACGGGTCCGTATCATTCCCTGACCACCCAGCGGCTCGAGCAGGACGTCACGCGGCAGATGGAGGCGCGCGGGTATGCGCTGGTGAGGAAGGGGGAGAAACCCGATCTGCTGGTGGATTTTCGGATCAGCACCCACGGCGTGGTCGAGGGCGGCTTCGGGCCGATGTATGGGGCAGGCTATTGGGGCTGGGGCCCAGGCTGGGGGTGGGGTTGGGGCGGCGGTTGGCCCTACGGCCCAGGTTGGGGTTGGGGTTGGGGTGGGGGCTACTACAATGACGTCCGGACTATCCCCAGGGCCGCGCTGACTGTCACGGTGATCAATGCGCGCAACCGCATGGCCGTGTGGAGCGGCACCACGGCTTCGAGGGTCACGTGGCACATGTGGAAATACCCCAGCCGATCGCTCGACAAGGCGGTCACGCGGATCTTTGCGCACTACCCGGTGCGCCCCGTACGCTGAGAGGCGCGGGTCCCGGTGCAAGGTCGGCGCCCGCAATCTCAGCCACCGGACCGCTTCGCCTCGTAGCCGAGCCTGCACAGCTCTGCGACCAGGCGGTCGCGGTGCTCGCCCTGGATCTCAATCACGCCTTCACGTACGCCGCCCCCCGCCCCGCAGAGCTTTTTCAGCTGGCGAGCCAGTGCTTCGAGTTCCGCGCCGGCGAGCGGTAGGCCTGTAATGACCGAGATCCCCTTCCCCCCGCGGCCGGCGACTTCCCGCCCGACGCGCACGCGCGCCTGAGTGCCGTGGCCGGATCTAGGGGGAGCCGGCGCCAGCGGCCGGCCCGGTGCCTTGCGCAAAACGACGCCGCGGGCGGTTTGGAGAGGTTTCACCCGTACAGTATGGATCGGACGCGGGAGCACGCCAATCCACCGCGTGTGTGAGACGGGCATTGCGTCACTTGCGGCGTTTGCGAATGGATTGGAACGTGCATTGCACGTTTAGGGCGGTAAGATTTGCACAGCGCCAGACTTAGGCGGTGACGAGATCGAATTCCATGAGGCAATCGCGCCTGCATGTTCCCCACCCTCCCGCCCGTCCAGGGGAAAAGCCCGATTTCAGCTACGTACAGATCTCCGCACCCGGTGCGGTGGCCCGTCCGGATACCCGGGCACCGGCCCTCGAGATCGAGCACCTGGGCAGCGAGATGGTGCGGGTGCTCGATGGGCAGGGGCAGGCCCTCGGGCCGTGGAATCCCCACCTCGAGCCCGAGGAGCTGCAGGTGGCGCTGCGGCACATGCTGCTGACGCGTCTGTTCGACGATCGCATGCAGCGCATGCAGCGCCAGGGGCGCATCTCGTTCTACATGAAGTCGACCGGCGAAGAGGCCGTGGCGGTGGCGCAGGCGATGGCGCTGCGGCCCGGCGACATGCTCTTCCCCTCCTACCGCACCCAGGGATTGTTCGTCGTGCGTGGCAAGAGCCTGGTCGACCTGATGTGCCAGTGCCTGTCCAACACCCGCGACATGTGCAGCGGGCGGCAGATGCCCATCATGTACCACTGGGCGACAGGCAACATCTTTTCCATCTCCGGCAACCTTGCCACGCAATTCCCCCAGGCGGTGGGCTGGGCGATGGCGGCGGCCATCAAGGGCGAGGACCATATCGCCGCCGCCTGGCTCGGGGAAGGCGCGAGCGCCGAGGCTGATTTTCACCACGCGCTCACATTCGCCGCGGTGTACCAGGCGCCCGTGATCTTGAATGTGGTCAACAATCAGTGGGCGATCTCGAGCTTTCAGGGTTTCGCCGGCGGCGAGCATCGGACATTCGCCCGGCGCGGTCCCGGCTACGGCATCCCCGGTGTACGCGTCGACGGCAACGACTTTCTTGCCGTTTACGCGGTCACTCAGTGGGCGGCCGAGCGGGCGCGCGCAAGCGGTGGACCGACCTTGATCGAGCTCGTTACCTACAGGGCCGCGGCGCACTCGACCAGCGACGATCCCGCGCGCTACCGGCCGAAGGAGGAATGGCAGGCCTGGCCTCTCGGGGATCCGATCGCGCGCTTGAGGGAGCACCTGATCCGTCTGGGGGAGTGGTCCGAGGAGCGCCACCAGGCTCTCGAGAGGGAGCTCGATGCGCACGTGACCGCCTGTTGGAAGGAGGCCGTGACCTACGGCACCCTGACCGAGGGACCCTGGCTCGATCCGCTCACCATGTTCGAGGACGTGTTCCACGAGATGCCTGCCAACCTCGAGCGCCAGCGCGAGGAGCTCGGGCGTCTCGTTCAGAACCGCGCCGCGGCGGCGCCGCCGGCCCACGATGCCGATACCCAGACTCTGGCCGGGGAGGGTTGAGCGATGGCCCGCATGAACATGGTGCAGGCGATCAATTCGGGCCTCGACGTGATGCTGGGGCGCGATCCGCGCGTGGTGGTATTCGGTGAGGACGTCGGATACTTCGGCGGGGTGTTTCGCTGCACCGACGGTCTGCAAAGAAAGTACGGCGAGCACCGAGTGCTCGACACTCCCATCGCCGAGGGCGGAATCATCGCGGCGGCGATCGGCATGGGCGTCAACGGGCTGCGGCCGGTGGCCGAGATCCAGTTCGCAGACTACATCTATCCGGCGTTCGATCAGATCGTGAGCGAGCTGGCGCGGCTGCGCTACCGGACGGCCGGGGACTTTTCCGCTCCGGTGACCATCCGTACGCCGTGTGGCGGCGGTATTCGCGGCGGGCAGACCCATTCGCAGAGCCCCGAGGGGATCTTCACCCACGTCTGCGGCATCAAGGTGGTGATGCCTTCCAATCCCCACGATGCCAAGGGATTGCTCATCAGCTGCATCGAGGACGAGGACCCGGTGGTGTTCTTCGAGCCGAAGCGGCTGTACAACGGCCCTTTTGACGGCGATCCGCACAAGCCCGCCGTGCCCTGGAGCACGCACCCGAAGGGAGAGGTGCCCGAGGGACACTACACCGTGCCCATCGGCAAGGCCGAAATCATCCGTCCGGGCACCGAGGTCACCGTGCTCACCTACGGTACGATGGTGCACGTGGTGGAGTCGGCGGTAAGGCTTGCGCAAGTCGACGCCGAGATCATCGACGTGCGCTCCATGGTGCCGCTTGATGTAGATACACTCTGCGCATCGGTCTGCAAGACCGGGCGCTGCGTCATCGTGCACGAGGCGACACGGTTCAGCGGCTTCGGCGCGGAGTTGTCGGCTACCGTGCAGGAGGAGTGCTTCTGGCACCTTGAGGCGCCGATCGCGCGTGTCACCGGCTGGGACACGCCCTATCCTCACGCCTTCGAGTGGGATTATTTCCCGGGACCCCAGCGCATCGTCGCGGCGCTCAACAGTGTGATGGAGGCGAAGTGAGCCGCTATGTATTCAAGCTGCCGGATCTGGGGGAAGGTACGGTCTCGGCCGAGATCGTCGGCTGGCGCGTCCAGCCGGGCGATGTGGTCGCCGAAGAGCAGGTATTGGTCGAGGTCATGACCGAGAAGGCCGCAGTGGAGGTGCCCTCGCCGGTCGGCGGCAAAGTGATCTCCACCACCGGCCAGCCGGGCGACATGGTGGCCGTGGGCTCGGAGCTGATTGTGTTCGAGACCGCGGAGGGCGCGGAGACGGGCGCCCCGCCCGCACCGCAGCGCAACGCCGCTGCCGGCAAGGCATCGGGGCGCGTCCCGGGCAACGGTGCCGGCAATGGGCCGGCAGTGGCGGCGAGCGTCGCGGCTGGCGAGCAGCGCGGTCGGATCATGACCTCGCCGGCCATCCGCCGCAAGGCCCGCGAGGCGGGCATCGATCTCGAGGCGATCCGCGGAAGCGGTCCCCAGGGCCGCATCCTGCGCCGGGACCTCGAGGCGCACGCCGCCCGCGCCGCGACCTCTGCGCGACCCTCGCTCGCGGCCGTGCCCGCGGTGGCAGCGCCCGCGCGAGGCGCCGCGCGGCGCGAGGACGGCGCTACCGAGGAGATCAAAGTCATCGGCGTACGCCGGCTCATCGCCCAGCGTATGAGCGAGAGCAAGCGCAGCATCCCGCATTTCGCATATGTCGAGGAAGTCGACGTCACCGAGCTCGAGTCGCTGCGCCGGTACCTGAACGGCAGGCTCAAGCCCGGCACGCCGGCGCTCACCTACCTGCCTTTCATTGCGCTGGCGCTGGTGCGAGTGGTCGCGGATTTCCCGCAGTGTAATGCCCATTACGACGCCGAGCGGGGCGTGATCGTCCGTCATCGCGCCGTGCACATCGGTGTGGCCACTCAGACCCCCGAGGGGCTGAAGGTGCCGGTGGTGCGCGATGCGCAGCACCGCTCCCTCTGGGAGCTCGCCGCCGAGATGCGCCGCGTCACCGAGGCCGCACGGGCCAACAGGGCGGCGCGCGAGGAGCTGACCGGCTCGACCCTCACCCTGACGAGTCTCGGCAAGCTCGGCGGTATCGCGAGCACGCCCATCATCAATGCGCCCGAAGTGGCCATCATCGGGGTCAATCGCGCCGTCGAGCGTCCCGTGGTGCTCCAGGGCGCGATCGCGGTGCGTCGCATGGTGAATCTCTCATCCTCGTTCGATCACCGCTTCGTCGACGGTTACGACGCCGCGGCGATGATCCAGGCGCTGAAGGAGCGCCTGGAGCACCCCGCGACCCTCTTCATGAGTTAGGGTCTTGCGGAGATCGCCTGGGGATCTCGGCAGGGCCCAGCGGGCGACGGGCCGCTCCCGAGCCCGCGCCGACGTGTAGGGTCTTGCGGAAATCGCCTCGGCGATTTCCGCCAATAAGCTAAGGGTTCCCCAGTATCTCTGCCTTCACCTCGTCGATCTCGCGCGCCCGGGAAGGGCGGCTCTTCGCCCCGTCGCAGCGCTCGGGGCGCGGGCAGCGCGAGCTGCGCGGGCAGATGATGTGCGCGGGCCTCTGCAGCGCGTCCTCGATCCATGCGATGTTGAGCACGTTGGCGACCGCCTGAAGCGCCGCCTGAGCGGCTTTCGGGACGCGCGCCTCGCCCTTCGCACGCAGGCATTCCGAGAGGATGGCATCGATCGTCCGGTCGCTGGACACTCCGTTGGCATCGAGCGCGGGAGCGAGATCCACACCCACCGAGAGCACGTGCGGATTGCCGGCCATGTCGCGGACCCGGCGCGAGTGGCAGCAGTAAAGGAGCGAGCGATCCGCGTCGCGCAGCACGGAGATCTGCGAGCCGATGTCGCGCTGACCGTCGATCATGCGGAACACCGCCCAATTGGGACACGGATCGCTGATGCGCGCCATGTTGCCCCAGGGCAGCGGAATTCCGTTTCCGCGGTACACCGCGCGCAGGTAGCCGGGGGGGTAGGCGTCGAAGAAATGCCAGTAGGGGTAGGGTGAAACCTTGGTCATGCGCCGCATGATCACCGCGGGCGTGAGCATGAGGCGCGTGCCGGCCTCTACCCGGTAGCGCTCACGCGCCAGGAAGCGCCGGAACGGCACGCGCGGGGCGAGCAGCGCGCCGGCGAAGAAGCTGCACTCGAAGTCGCGCCAGGCGTGCAGCACATCCTGGGCGTTCATGCCGCCGGCGGAGTTGCCCTCGGGGCTGCCACCCATCTCTCCTCCGGTGGCGTGCGCGGATTTCAATCCGTCGCCTCCGTGAAGCACTTTGTGCGCGATGTGCGCCGCCAGATCGAACTTCAGCCGCGCCGGATCCGACTGCAGCGCGCGGTTGGCGTAGATGTGTCGCGGCGGCTCGAAGAATGAGCGCACCATGCTGCGCACGTCGCGCTCCTGGTCGCGGGCAAGCAGCGGCTTACGGTCGAACCAGCGGATCTCGAGCCCGTGGCGCTGCGTGAGGCGAATCAGATCATCGACCCCGATCGGAAACTTGCGCTCGCCCACCGCCTCGGCGGCCCGCTCGAGGTCCGGGAAATCGTTGCGGGACATCTCCTGATGCGAGCGGATGAGCAGGTGCGCGAATTGCCGGCCGCTGGTGCCGGTCTGCTGCAGCAGCTCCGGGATGGCCGCCTGCAGGACCTCCTTGGAGAAGAGGAATGCCGGCTCGAGCGGCACTTTGGCCGCGCCGCCGGCCGGAGCGGACACGGCCGGCAGCTCCGATCCGCCGCTTTCATCGAGGAACCAGCTCGGATGGCGCTGAAAGACCTGCGAGAGCAACTCCAGGAGCTGCGCCGAGGGAACGCGTTTGCCGCTTTCGATCATGCTGAGGTACGAAACCGAAGGGGCGCGCTCCGCGTCGCGCTGGATGCAGCGCGCCGACAACTCCTCGAGCGTCAAACCGTTGCGCTTTCTCAGATCACGGAGCTTGGCGCCGAGAAAGTGTCCCTTGCGCAGCAGTGGTGTCATGGCGGACTCCCGGATACCCGTCGTTGCGGCCTGCCTGTGAAATTAACAGTGTGAAGTTTCTTTAGTCAAATTCTTCTTCAGAACGGGCATATGCTCGAGCCCTGACCGACAGTGCCGAGGGAGTCCCGCCCATGAACGCCAGAGCCGATGAACTCGCCAGGACCGACAAACTCTACTCCCGGGAGCCGGCCGGGTCGCCGGTGGACATCGTGGGTCACTGCGTGGAGCGCTCCGAGGAAGTGCTGACGCCGCTCGCGCTGCAACTGCTCGCCCACCTGCACCGCCGTTTCAATCCGCGCCGCCTCGAGCTGCTCGCCGCCCGCAAGCAGCGTCAGCGCGAGCTCGACGCCGGTGTACTGCCGGATTTCCTGCCCGAGACGGCGGCGGTGCGCTCGGGGGAGTGGCGGGTCGCGCCCGTGCCGGCGGATCTCACCGACCGGCGGGTGGAGATCACGGGCCCCGTCGAACGTAAGATGATCATCAACGCGCTGAATGCCCCGGTGCGCTGCTTCATGGCCGACTTCGAGGACTCGTGCACGCCGAACTGGGAAAACGTGGTGCGGGGCCAGGTCAACCTCGCCGATGCCATCCGACGCTCCATCAGCTACACCGACCCGGCGAGCGGAAAGGTGTATCGGCTGGGTGAGCGCACCGCCACGCTGATCGTGCGCCCTCGCGGCTGGCACCTGAGCGAGAAGCACGTACTCGTCAACGGGGAGCCGGTCTCGGCGAGTCTGTTCGACTTCGGGCTGTACATCGCCAACAACCACGAGGCGCTCGAGCGCGCCGGCACAGGCCCGTACTTCTACCTGCCCAAGATGGAGAGCCATCTGGAGGCGCGGTTGTGGAACGACGTGTTCCTGGCCGCGCAGGACGCGCTCGGCATGCGCCGCGGCACCATCAAGGCCACGGTGCTGATCGAGACGATTCTCGCCGCCTTCGAGATGGATGAGATCCTGTACGAGCTGCGCGAGCATTCGGCCGGCCTCAACTGCGGCCGATGGGACTACATCTTCAGCTTCATCAAGAAGTTCCGCAATCGCCGGGACTTCCTCCTGCCGGACCGCGCCGTGGTGACCATGGACAGGCGCTTCCTCAGGTCTTACGTGGACCTGCTCATCCGCACGTGCCACAGGCGTGGGGCGCATGCCATGGGCGGCATGGCCGCTCAGATCCCCGTCCGCGATCCGCAGGCGAACGAGATCGCGATGGCGCGCGTGCGCGCCGACAAGCTGCGTGAAGCGCGCGCCGGACACGACGGCACCTGGATCGCGCACCCGGGGCTCGCGGCGGTGGCGCGCGAGGCGTTCGACTCGGTGATGAGCGGCCCCAACCAACTGCACGTGGCGCGCAGCGAGGTGAGCGTCGCCCGGGACGACCTGCTGGCGGTCCCCGACGGCCAGATCACCGAAGAGGGGCTGCGCAACAACATCCGGGTCGGCGTGCAGTATCTGGAGGCCTGGCTGCGCGGCAACGGCTGCGTGCCGCTCTACAACCTGATGGAGGACGCTGCGACTGCGGAGATCTGC
Source organism: Pseudomonadota bacterium (assembly GCA_021792755.1). Classification (GTDB taxonomy): domain Bacteria; phylum Pseudomonadota; class Gammaproteobacteria; order Steroidobacterales; family Steroidobacteraceae; genus 13-2-20CM-66-19. The sequence continues at coordinate 39,396 of JAJYUA010000012.1, read as the reverse complement.
CGTGCGCAGCTGTGGCAGTGGCTGCACCACGGCGCTCGCACCAGCGATGGAGCGCCGGTGACGGCGGAGCGCTTCGATCGCCTGCTTGCCGAGGAGCTCGACCGCATTCACGGGGAGGTCGGCTCGCAGAGGCTCGCGAACGGTGTCTTCCCGAGCGCCTCGCGCCTGTTCGAACGGATGATCAAGCAGGACGAATTCGACGAGTTCCTGACCCTTCCCGCATACGAACTGATCGACTGACGGCCGGAGTACCATCCCATGACACAGACGAAACCCTTGCCGACCGCCGATGAGCTGCGCCAGAGCTGGCGTGACAGCCCGCGCTGGCGCGGAATCGAGCGCGGTTACCGCCCGGAGGATGTGGTGCGGCTGCGCGGAACCATCCCGCTGGAGCATTCCTGGGCGCGCATGGCCGCCGACAAACTGTGGCGCTATCTTAACGAGAAGCCTTTCATCAACGCCTTGGGCGCCCTCACCGGCAACCAGGCCATGCAGCAGGTGAAAGCGGGGCTGGATGCGATCTACCTGTCCGGCTGGCAGGTGGCCGCGGATGCCAACCTGTCCGGACAGATGTATCCGGACCAGTCGCTGTACCCGGCCGACTCGGTGCCGGCGGTGGTGCGGCGGATCAATGCGGCCCTGCGCCGGGCCGACGAGATTCATCACGCCGAGGGGGATGACGGCGTCGATTGGCTCAAACCCATCGTCGCCGACGCCGAGGCCGGCTTCGGCGGCGTGCTGAACGCCTTCGAGCTGATGAAGCAGATGATCGAGGCGGGAGCGGCCGGCGTGCACTTCGAGGACCAGCTCTCCTCGGCCAAGAAATGCGGTCACATGGGCGGCAAGGTGCTGGTACCGACCCAGGAGGCGGTCAACAAGCTGGTCGCCGCGCGGCTCGCGGCAGATGTGTGCAACGTGCCCACCGTGCTGGTGGCGCGCACCGATGCGGAGTCGGCCAACCTGTTGACCGCGGACGTGGACGAGCGCGACCGGCCGTTCATCGAGGCCGGCAAGGGGCGCACCGCAGAGGGCTTTTTCCACCTCAAGGCGGGCCTTGCGCAGGCGGTCGCGCGGGCCTGCGCCTACGCCCCGTATGCGGATCTGCTCTGGTGCGAGACCGCCAAGCCCGATCTGGAGGAGGCGCGCCACTTCGCCGAAGGGGTGCACCGGCGCTTCCCGGACAAGCTGCTCGCGTACAACTGCTCACCGTCCTTCAACTGGAAACGCAAGCTCGACGATGCGACCATCGCGAAGTTTCAGCGCGAGCTCGGCGCGATGGGCTACAAGTTCCAGTTCATCACGCTCGCGGGCTTCCATGCGCTCAACTTCTCGATGTTCGACCTGGCGCGCGGCTACAAGCAGCGGCAGATGTCGGCGTACGTGGAGCTGCAGCAGGCGGAGTTCGCCGCCGAGAAGCACGGCTACACCGCCACGCGCCATCAGCGGGAGGTCGGCGCCGGCTATTTCGATGAGCTCACCCAGGCGGTCACCGGCGGCACTTCGTCCCTCACGGCCCTGACGGGCAGCACCGAGACGCAACAGTTCGAGCGCGCATCCTTGGGACGGGTCTAGGAATGCCCTGGAGCGAATCAGGGAAGAGCGGCACAGGGCCGGAAAGGGAGATCCGGCCCGGCCCGTGTCGGACCGCTATACGGGCCGGACGCCCGGCCGACGGTTCTTGCCGAGGCCCGGGGCGCCTCCCCGGTGCGGTGCGCCCTTAGCGAGCGGCCGTTGCGCGATTGCCGGCAGCTGCGCCTGGATGATCGGGCCGGCCGGCGCCGAACGGCGGCAACTCCCTGCGGGCGGTGAGACCTCGAGCGGCTCCGTGCGCATCGGCTGTCGCCGACCTTTGCCCGGCTGCATCACCTTCAATCAGGCTGGCTTCAGAGCTCGTGCGCGCGCCGGTTGGGCGCAGTCCCGCCACGCCCGTGCGCGGGATGGAAACATTAATGGTGGTGATGATCGCTGGGGCCGTGCACGTGCCCGTGTGAAAGCTCTTCCTCGGTCGCGGGGCGGACATCCCCGACGCGCACGTCGAAGTGCAGGCTCTTGCCCGCCAGCGGATGATTGCCGTCCAGGGTCACCATGTCGCCGAGCACCTTGGTCACGGTTACGGCTCGGGCGCCCTCGGCGGTTTGGGCGTGCAGGCGCATGCCCGGCTTGACGTCCTTGATGCCGCGCAGCGTGCGCCGCGGCACGCTTTGCACCAGGCGATTGTCGTACTCGCCGTAGCCGTCAGCGGGCGCGATGGTTACCGTGAGCGCATCGCCGACATTCTTCCCATCGAGCTCCTTCTCGAGGCCCGGGATGATGTTGCCGTGGCCATGCAGGTAGGCGAGCGGCTCCTCGGGCGAGGAGCGATCGAGCACCGTGCCCGCATCGTCCTTTAGGGTGTAATGGATCGTCACGACGCAATCGGGGGCTACGGCCATCGAAGGGCTCCGGGGTCGGGAATGAGCAGGCGCCGAAAACGCCGGCGGGCAAAGGTGCGGCGGCGATTTTACCCGCGGACGAGTCGGTCGTCACGCCGGCCCGCGAAGACGCGTCCCAGTCGCTGCGGGAAACCCACTATCCCTAAAGGAAGACTCGGAACGCTCCCGCGCAGGCTACGCTGCGCACTCTCGCGAGGGTCATGTCGCCAAAGACGCCGGGCCCTAGACTGCGCCCGTTCACAGAGCAAAGGAATCATCATGGTCATCGTGATCTCTCAGATCATTCTCACCGCCGTAGTGCTGGTCGGGTTCTCGCTGGAGACACTGCGCCCGCGTCGCATCCGGCGCAAGTAAGCGCGGTCCGACGTACGCGCGGAGCTGCTTCTCGCAGCCTGCGCGTGCCGAGGGGATCGGCTGCTGCCCTTGCTGCCTCGGCAAGCACAGTCTCTCGTTTCTAGGAGGGCAGGATGGTCTTGACGATGGAGGCGTCGAGCGCCTCGTAATCGGCGTAACCGATGGTCTCGTAGAGCTGCCGGCGGGTCTGCATCTCGCCGATCAAGCTTCGCGGCCCGCCTTCGCGGGCGATGACCGCGTACAGCCGTTCCTGCGCCCGGGCCGCGATCCGCAGGCTGCTCACCGGCCAGATGATCATGCGATACCCCAGGGCCGCGAACTCCTCGGCGCTGAAGTAGGGGGTGCGGCCGAACTCCGTCATGTTGGCGAGCAGTGGAGCTTTCACGCGGTTCGCGAACTCGCGGAACATCCCCTCGCTGGCGAGCGCCTCGGGGAAGATGGCGTCGGCGCCGGCGGCGAGGTAGCGTTGGGCGCGCGAGACCGCCCCATCGAGACCCTCGCTCGCGGCGGCATCGGTGCGAGCAATGATGTAAAGATGCCGCCGTGCCCGCCTGGCTGCGGCGATCTTGGCGGCCATGTCCTCGGGCGCGGCGAGCTTCTTGTCGTTCAGGTGGCCGCATTTCTTAGGCAGCAGCTGGTCCTCGATGTGCACCGCGGCCGCCCCGGCATCCTCGAAGGCGCGCACCATGTGCATGACGTTCAGCGCCTCGCCGTAGCCGGTGTCTCCGTCCACCAGTACGGGAAGGCTCCCCGCGCGGCTGACTTGCCGGATGAAGAAGCACACGTCCTCGATGGTGAGAATGCCGAGGTCGGGCAGGCCCATCGATGCGCTCATCGCGGCCCCGGACAGATAGACCGCTTCGAAGCCCGCGCCTTTCGCCTGCAGCGCCGCGAGGCCGCTGTGCGCGCCCGGTATGCGCAGGATCGGTCCGCGCTCGAGCAGGGTGGCGAAGCGCCGGCCCGCGGGCTCGGCGGGGACATCGGCGGCAACGAGGTAAGTGCTCATGGGTGCGCGGCCGGGTCAGATTACGTACAAATCGACGTACTCGTGCACTGGTGTTTGCCCCAACCGCGTCCCATCGAGCGACAGCTCCGCGATGGCCCGCTGCTGCTTCTCGGGGAAGCGCCGCGCGAGATTGCGCCGGAATTTCTCGATGAGCAACGGGATGCCCTCGCTGCGGCGGCGCCTGTGGCCGAGCGGATAGTCCACCAGCACCTCCGGCAGCGTGCGGCCGTCCTCGAGCCTCACGGTCAAGGCGTTGGCAATGGAGCGCTTGTCGGGGTCGTGGTAGTCGCGGGTGAGTTGCGGATCCTCGGCGCACTGGATCTTCGCTCGCAGAGCGTCGATACGTGGGTCGGCGGCCACGCCGTCCTCGTAATCCGCAGCCGTAAGCCGGCCGAAGATGAGCGGTACGGCCATCATGTACTGGATGCAGTGATCGCGGTCGGCGGGGTTGGCGAGCGGGCCATGCTTGTCGATGATGCGCACGCAGGCCTCGTGGGTGCGCACGGTGATGTGCTCTATGGCCTCGTGCGTCAGACCCATCTCGGCAAGCTGCCTGTGCACTCGCATGGCGGCTTCCACCGCGGTCTGGGCGTGGAATTCCGCCGGATAGGAGATCTTGAACAGCACGTTTTCCATCACGTACGAGCCGAAATCGCGCTGGAACGTGAACGGCTGACCCCTGAACAGCGAGTCGTAGAATCCCCAGGTCTTCGCCGTGAGCACCGAAGGGTAGCCCATCTCGCCGGTGCGCGCGATCAGCGCCAGCCGCACGGCGCGGCTGGTGGCATCGCCCGCCGCCCAGCTCTTGCGCGAGCCGGCGTTGGGCGCATGCCGGTAAGTGCGCAGGCTCTGCCCGTCCACCCAGGCGAGCGAGACGGCGTTGATGATCTCCTCGCGCGTGAGGCCGAGGAGCCGTCCGACCACCGCGGTGGAGGCCACCTTGACCAGCACCACGTGATCGAGGCCGACACGGTTGAAGCTGTTCTCCAGCGCGATCACTCCCTGGATCTCGTGCGCGCGGATCATGGCCGTGAGCACATCGCGCATCACGAGCGGCTGCCGGCCGGCCGCGACCGCCTGGCGCGACAGCCAGTCGGCGGTGGCGAGAATGCCGCCCAGATTGTCGGAGGGGTGGCCCCACTCGGCCGCGAGCCAGGTGTCGTTGAAGTCGAGCCAGCGGATCATGGCGCCGATGTTGAAGGCCGCCTGCACCGGATCGAGCTGCAACCGCGTGCCCGGCACCTTCGCTCCGTTCGGCACGATCGTGCCCGGCACGATGGGCCCGAGGAGCTTGGCGCACGCCGGGTACTCGAGCGCCTCGAGGCCGCACCCCAGGGTGTCGAGCAGGCAGTACCGGGCCGTCTCGTAGGCAAGATCGCCGCCCGGCTCGGCGCCGAGAACATAATCGGCGATGTCGGTAAGGACCTTGTCCGGCTCGGGCCGGGCGGTGTCAGTGTGTGCGGACATGGAGTGGTTCGGTGCGGATGTTACGGGCGCCCATCGATGGGCGCGAAGCGCTGCGGCTCGGGCCCGGTGTAGTTGGCGGTGGGGCGGATGATCTTGCCGTCGGCGCGCTGCTCGAGCACGTGCGCAGCCCAGCCGGCGGTGCGCGCAATGACGAACAGTGGCGTGAACATCGCGGTCGGCACCCGCATCAGGTGATAGGACACGGCCGAGTACCAATCGAGGTTGGCGAACATCTTCTTGCTGTCCATCATCACCGACTCGATGCGCTCGGCGATGGCGAACATCGAAAGGTCGCCGGCCTCCTCGGCGAGCCCGCGCGCGACCGCCTTGATCACCTGGTTGCGGGGATCGGCAATGGTGTAGACCGGGTGGCCGAAGCCGATGATGACCTCCTTGGCGGCAACGCGTGCACGGATGTCCGCCTCGGCGCTTTCGGGGGTCTCGTAGCGCTTTTGGATCTCGAACGCCACTTCGTTGGCGCCGCCGTGCTTCGGTCCCCGCAGAGCGCCGATGGCGCCCGCGATGCACGAGTAGATGTCGGAGCCCGTGCCCGCGATGACGCGCGCGGCGAACGTCGAGGCGTTGAATTCGTGCTCGGCGTAGAGGTTGAGGGAAGTGTGCATGGCGCGCACCCACGGCGGCGGCGGCGGCCGCCGGTGCAGCAGGTGCAGGAAATGTCCCCCGATGGAATCGTCCTCCGTCTCCACGACCGGTGAGTGGCCGTTGTGACTGGCATGGTACCAGTACGCCAGCATGGAGCCGAGCGAGGCGAGCAGCCGGTCGGCGATGTCGCGCGCGCCGGCGGCGTCATGGCCGTCCTTCTCCGGCAGCGTGCAGCCGAGGACGGACACGCCGGTGCGCAGCACATCCATGGGGTGGCTCGCCGCCGGCAGCACCTCCAACGCCGCGCGCACGGTCGTCGGCAGGCCGCGAAGCGACTTGAGCTTTGCTTTGTAGGCGGCGAGCTCGGCGCGGTTGGGAAGCTTGCCGTGGATGAGCAGGTGGGCGATCTCCTCATATTCGCACGCCGTTGCGATCTCGAGGATGTCGTAGCCGCGGTAGTGCAGATCGTTGCCACTGCGCCCCACGGTGCACAGCGCCGTGTTGCCTGCGATCACGCCCGAGAGGGCGACGGACTTTTTTGGCTTCGGCCTTGCGGCCGGCTGCTCGGTCGATGTCATGGACGGCGCCGCTCGGTGAATGTCCCGCCGTCACTGTAGTCCGGCGAGAGGCCAAAGGAAAATATATTGAAAATGCCATCTCGATATGTAAAAAATATCAATATGGAGCTGCGGCACCTCAGGTACTTTCTCGCCGTCGCGGAAGAGTTGAACTTCACGCGCGCGGCCAGGCGGCTGAACATATCCCAGCCGCCGCTCACGCAGCAGATCCGCTCGCTCGAGGCGGAGCTCGCCGTGGCGCTCATCGACCGCTCGACGTATCGCATCGCGCTGACGGACGCCGGCCGCGTGTTCGCGGCCGAGGCCGCGCGCATCCTCGCACAAGTGCGCAACGCCGTCCGGCTCGCGCGCTCGGCGGCCAAGGGCGCCATCGGCCGGGTCAGGGTGGGCTTTACGGAGTCCGCCTCGTTCAATCCTCTGGTGACCTCGGCGCTGCGCGCTTTCCGTGCCGCGTATCCCGAGGTCGAGGTCTCGCTCGAGGAGCATCCGAGCACGGAGCTGGCCATGGAGCTGCGCGAGGGAAGGCTCGATGTCGGTTTCGTGCGCCCGCCCCTGCGCGAGGAGCGGGGGTTGACATTCGATCTGCTGGAGAAAGAGCCGCTGGTGGCGGCCGTGCCCGGCGGGCACCGGCTGGCGCGGCGGCGCAGCGTGGCGTTGAAAGAGCTGTCGGGCGAAACCTTCATCCTTTATCCGCGCGCCGTGCGTCCCGGGCTGGTCGATGAGGTGGTGAGCGCCTGCGAGTCGGCGGGCTTCACGCCCCGGGTGGGCCAGCATGCGCCGCAGTTGTCCTCCACCATCAACCTGGTGGCGGCCTCGCTCGGCATCTCCATCGTGCCGGCGAGCATGCGCTCGCTGCAGCCGGGCACGGTGGTCTATGTGCCGCTTTCGGGCAAGCCGCTGCACGCGCTGCTCGGTGCCGCCTATCGGGTGGATGAGCGCTCCTCGGTGGTGCTCAACTTCATCGAGCAGGCGCGGGCGGCGTGCGGGCGGCGTGCGGGCTGAGCACGCGGCGGCGTCCGGATTGCAACAGGGCGCCGTTCCGGGCCACTCTACGCCGTCGGCACGACGCCTGCAGCGGACGACATACATGCATCAACCCGCACCCCCCGACTCCGAGCGCGCTTCCGGCAAGCCGCCCGGTGCCTTGACGCCGCCGCTCGCTGCTGACATCCGCCGGGTGTTCGAGGCGCAGCGGGCGACCGCGCTGCGCTTGCGCGGCTCGACGCTGAAGGGACGCCTCGGCAAGCTCGATCGGCTGCGGGCAAGCCTCGTGGCGCATCGCAAGGACATCCTGCAGGCCGCCTCGATCGATCTCGGCCGCCCGGCCGCCGAGACGGACCTCGCGGAGCTCGTGCCGCTGCTGGCGGACCTCGCCGAGCATCGCCGGCGCCTCAGGGCCTGGTGGCGGCCGCGCCGCGTGCGCTCCACGGCCCTGATGCTCGGTACCCGCGCCGAGGTGCGGCGCGAGCCCCGCGGACGGTGCCTGATCATCGCGCCGTGGAATTATCCGCTGGTGCTCACCCTCGGACCGTTGATCGCGGCGGTGGCCTGCGGCAACACCGCGATCCTCAAGACCTCGGAGCTCGCGCCCGAGTGCTCGCGGGTGCTTGCTGAGATCGTGCGCGAGGCCTTCGACGAGAGCGAGGTCGCGCTGTTCGAGGGGGATGGGTCCGTGGCCGAGGCATTGCTTGCGCTGCCGTTCGACCACGTGTTTTTCACCGGCTCCCCGGCGATCGGCACGGTGGTGATGACCGCCGCTGCGAAGCACCTGGCGAGCGTCACGCTCGAGCTCGGCGGCAAGTCCCCGGCGATCATCGACGAGACCGCCGACCTTGCGCTTGCGGTGAAGACCCTCGCGTGGACCAAGTTTCTCAATGCCGGTCAGACCTGCATCGCGCCGGATCATGTCTATGTGCACGCGTCGGTTCACGAGCGGGTGCTGCAACTGTTCACGCAGCGTCTGGATGCCTGGTATGGAGGTGCCGGGGCGCTCGAGGCGCGCGACTTCGGACGCATCGTCAACGAGCGGCATGCGCTGCGGTTGATCTCGCTCCTGGAGGATGCCCGGGCACGCGGCGCCGAGATACCCTACGGGGGCGGGGCCGACGCCGGGCGGCGCTTCATCGCCCCGACATTGTTGACGCACGTCCCGCAGGATGCCCGCATCATGCAGGAGGAGATCTTTGGTCCGCTGCTGCCGCTCATCCCCTACCGATCGCTCGACGAGGTGATCGAGCGGATCAACGGGGCGCCGAAGCCACTTGCGATGTACGTCTGGACCGGCAACAGGCGCGCCGCACAGCGCCTGATCGAGCGCACCAGCGCCGGGGGCACCTGCGTGAACCATGCGGCCGCGCAGTTCCTGCACCACAACCTGCCGTTCGGGGGCGTCAACCACTCCGGCATCGGCAGCTACCACGGGGAGTGGGGCATCCGCGCGTTCTCGCACGAGCGGGCGGTGCTCGAGACGCGAGTGATGGTGGCGAGGATATTCTTCCCACCCTATGGGGCGAGGGTGCAGCGCCTCTCGGCGCTCTTGCGCAGGTGGTTGTCGTGAGAGCGGCGGGAACCGGCTCGATTTGCACGAGCGGCCGCGCGGCTGCGGGTGGATAATCGGCGCGGCGAACCATGGGCCGATCACGCGAGGTGAATATGCAGGATGTAAGCAATGACGCACTGGTGTTCTTCGGCGCAACCGGAGACCTGGCCTACAAGAAGATTTTCCCCGCGCTGCAGGCGATGGTGAAGCGCGGGACGTTGAACGTCCCGGTCGTCGGTGTCGCAAAGTCGGGCTGGACGCTGGAGCAGCTCAAGCAGCGGGCGCGCGACAGCCTCGAGCAGCACGGCGGCGGCGTCGACGCCGCGGCGTTCGCGAAGCTGACGTCGCTTCTGGCCTACGTCGACGGCGATTACGGCGACGGCGCCACGTTCCGCGCGCTTCGCAAGGCGCTCGGCGGCGCACAGCGGCCGGCGCACTACCTCGCGATCCCCCCGGCGATGTTCGCCGTCGTCGTGGAGCAGCTCGCCGCGGCCGGATGCACCGCGGCGGGAACGCGCGTGGTGGTCGAGAAGCCATTCGGGCGCGATCTGCACTCGGCGCGCGAGCTCAATCGGATTCTGCATGCCGTGTTCGACGAGAGCCGCGTCTTTCGCATCGACCACTATCTCGGCAAACGGCCCGTTCACAACATGGCGTTCTTCCGCTTTACCAACGCGATGCTCGAGTCGTTCTGGAACCGATACAACATAAGCCACGTGCAGATCACGATGGCCGAGGACTTCGGCATCCAGGGCCGCGGCGCGTTCTACGACCAGACCGGCACGGTGCGCGACGTCATCCAGAATCACCTGTTCCAGGTGCTTACCTATCTTGCGATGGAGCCGCCCGTGCGCACCGACAGCGAGGCGATCCGCGACGAGAAGGTCAAGGTGCTGAAGGCGATTCCGCCGCTCGCCGCCGTCGATCTCGTGCGCGGACAATTCCGCGGCTATCTCGATGAAAAAGGCGTGGCTGCCGGCTCCAGGACCGAGACCTTCGCGGCATTGCGTCTGGAGATCGCCAACTGGCGCTGGCAGGGGGTGCCGTTCTTCATTCGCGCCGGGAAGTCTCTTCCGGTCAGCTGCACCGAGGTCGTCGCGGAGTTGCGGCGGCCGCCGACCGTCTTCCCGACGTGGGAGCCGCGCAACAATTATTTTCGCCTGCGCATCAGCCCGGTGAACGAGCTCGCCATCGGCCTGAACGTGATGGACGAGGACGAGCGGGCCGTCGGCCAGCCGGCGGAGCTCATGGCCAGTCGCCACGCGGGCCCGAACGAGATGGACGCCTATGAGCGGGTGCTCAGCGACGCGATGGCGGGCGACCGCACCCTCTTTGCCCGCCAGGACTACGTGGAAGAGGCCTGGCGTATCGTCGACCCGGTGCTGGCGGTGGCGACGCCTCTGCACGCCTATGAGCCTCACACCTGGGGTCCGCGGGAAGCCGAGCGGCTCGCTCCGCCCTCGGGGTGGCACAACCCGAATCTCGCCGAGTCGGCGTCGCTCTGACTCGGCGATCCGGCTGCTTGCGTATTGCCGCATTCGAAGTCGGCCTCTGCTTCTGGCGTTGGCCCGTTCGATCGGCGCGCACTCGGCCCGGCGCAGATCCGTGCGCAGATAAACGCGGCGGCCGCGGTCGGCACGGGCGGCGGGATGCTGGGGAATCGGCGCAATGCAGACACGTCCGCCGGGCCCGAGCTGCGAGCGTCCGCGGAACGGCAGGTCGGTACACGCCACCCGAAGGCCCCCGCAGCGGCGAAGTGATGCGGCTGCGGAGCGCGCGGCCCGGAGCCGAAGCCGCTCGGCCGCCGCTCAGGCGAACAGTGCCTCCTTTGGCGGCTTGACGATCGCGGCGAGCGTGCTGCCGATTTCCGTTTCGGTGATGTTCTTGTGCTCGCGCATCCGCTCCCGGTACGCCTCCCTCGCCAGATCGGCGAGAGAGATCATGCCGACGAGCGAGCCCGAGCCGTCGAGTACCGGCAGGCGGCGGATGCGGGCCTCGCGCATGATCTTTTCCGCCTGCGCCACCGAGTCCGAGCTGTGGCAGGTCTCGACCGATTTCGCCATCGCATCCTTGACCCTGAGATCGCCCAGTGTTTTGTGTTGGAACAACGCACTCATCGTGATGTCGCGATCGGTGATCATGCCGATGATGCGGTTGGCGCCGGCGCCATCGCCCACCGGCAGGGCCCCGCAATCGTTTTCCCACATGAGCTGCGCCGCACGCTCGAGGGAGTCCTCGGGCGCGCACGATTTCACCTGTGTGGTCATGAGCTCTTGTACGCGCATGGCTTGAACCTCTGGTTGCCGAAAGTCACTCGTCAGTGCCGCTCACCCCGCCGGCGTCCGAGTCCGATGCGGACCTATTTCGCGCCGCCGCGGCGCAAGCCGCAATGCGTAGCTTTCCCGATGGTGCGCGCAGGCGGCTGGGCCGCGTTGGGCCCTGGGGTCGGTGGCGCGGCCCGTGCTGCGCTGGCGGCTCGAACCGATGGCCGGACCGGAGCAGTTCGGCGCGCGCGCGGGGGCGGCCGTATACTCGCGGCTCTCGACCCGGATGCGCGGTGGCACTTCGCAGAGGACACCATGGGCAAAGACTCACCGAGCGTATTTCTCGTGCGGCACGGAGAGACGGAGTGGAGCCTGTCGGGGCGCCACACGGGGTTGTCGGACCTTCCGCTCACCGAGCGCGGCGAAAGCCATGCGCGTCGCCTGGCCGAGCGGCTGCGCGGCGAGCGGTTCGAGCAGGTGCTCGTCAGTCCGCTGCGGCGGGCGGTACGGACCTGCGAGCTTGCCGGCTTCGCAGCGGCGGGGCAAACCGACCCGGATCTGCTCGAGTGGAACTATGGGGAGTACGAGGGCCGGCGGACGGCGGACATTCGCGCCGAGCGGCCCGGCTGGCGGTTGTTTCGTGACGGCTGCCCGGGCGGGGAGTCGCCGCTCGCAGTCGGGACACGCGCCGATCGGGTCATCGCTCGGGTGCGTGCGTGCGAGGGCAACACGCTTCTGGTATCGAGCGGGCACATCCTGCGGGTGCTGGCGGCGCGCTGGCTGGGCCTTGCGCCGGCCGAGGGTAGTCTGTTCCTGCTCACCACCGCGAGCGTGAGCGCCCTGGGCTACGAGCACGACCGCAGCGAGCCGGTGGTGCGCCTATGGAACGACACTCGCCACATTGGCGATGACTGAGGAGGCGGGCGCGGGCCCGTCCGCGAGGCCTGCTCAGTGTGGCCGGCGAATCCTCCGCCACAGCAGGCTCAAGCCCAGCCAGGCGGCGAACGCCGCGAGCGGCCAAGCGAGCAGTTGCGGCAGCCAGATGCCGAGCGCGGCGAGCCCGACGAGCACACCCCCGGCGACCGACAGCACGCCTCGCTCGGAGTCGCCCAGTACGCGCCGGTTGGAGATGGCCGCCCCCACGGTATTGGCCAGGCGCAGAGCGCCGGCTGCGGCCCGGGAGGAGCTGCCGCCGCGGGCGTTGCCGGCCACCCGCATGCGCGGCTGGGGCCGCCGGCCCTTCAGCAGCAACTCGGTGGCATTGTCCAGGTCGTGCAGGTACTGCGCCTCCATGCGCTCAGCGAACTCGATGTCCTCGACGGCCGCGTCGAGCTCGCAGTTGGCGAGCCAGCTCGACAGGTTGAGGTTGGAGGAGCCCACGCGGGCCCAACGGCCGTCGGCCACGGCGGTTTTGGCATGCATCATGCTGCCGTTCCACTCGAATACGCGGATCCCGGCCTCGAGCAGCGGCCGGTAGCCGGCGCGCGAGAGCGCGGCGACCGCCGGCAGGTTATTGCTGCCCGGCACCAGCAGGCGAACGTCCACGCCGTCGGCGGCGGCCGCCGCCAGTCCGCGCACATAGGTGGGTATGCCGACGAAGTAGGCGTCGCTGATCCACAGGCTCCGGCCGGCCATGGCCGCGATCAGGCTATCCAGCCGGTACATCGCCCCATGGGCGGGCAAAGTGGCGATGACGCGCAGCGCCACCTCGCCGCAAGGCGACGCAACGGGCGCCGGCGTGAAGGGCAGCGGCGCTCCGAGCCCCGCCCAGCTGTCCCGAAATGCGCTTTCGATGTCGGCCACCGCCGGCCCTTCGATCACCACGCCGCTATCGCGCCAGGGCGCGATGCCGTGGGCCGTATCACCCAGCCACTTGGCGGAGATACACACCCCGGAGATGGAGCCGACGCGACCGTCCACCACGAGCAGCTTGCGGTGGTCGCGGCCGATCCAACCGAGCGGGCTCTCCGGTCTCGGCGGGTTGAACGCGCGCACCGCGACGCCGGCCGCACGCAGCGGAACGAAGAACGCGCGATCGGCGTTGCCAAGGGTGCCGAACCAGTCGTGGATCAGGGCAACGTGCACGCCGGCACCGGCCCGCGCGATCAGCAGGTCGCGGAATCGCCGCCCGACGGCATCGTCGGCGATGAGGTAGTTCTCGAGCAGCACATAGTGGCGGGCCGATTCGATCAGCCCCGCCCAGGCCTCGAAATGAGCGTGGCCATCGATCAGCAGCTGCACGCGGTTCCCGCCCACGAGCGGCGCGCCGGCCGCGCGGCTGAGGGCTTGGTTGGCCAGCAAACGCAGCGAGGGCTGATGGCGAGCCGGGCGCGGGTCGGGAGAGTGCATGCGGACAGTGTAGTGAAGCTCCTGGCCGCGCTGCCAGATGAATCGCTCCTGTTCCGGGCGCGGTTCCGCCGGGCGATGAGACGGGCAGGTCTGCGCCCCGGCCCGCGGCGTTGCAAAGCCAGCGGCTGCGGCATTGCAGAGCCGCCGGGGTGGCGCTACCGGCGAGCAGGCTTGACGCGACGTTTCCCCGCGCCGCTCTGCCGCGGCGCCATCCCTGTGCGCTTCGTCGCGCGGGCAGAGCGGTGAGAGTGTGGAGGCTGCTCGGAACGCTCGGGCTTTGAGTCGACACGGCGGATACGCAGCTCGACCCCGCGCACCCGTACGGCCTGGAGATTGTCAAAAGTCTCCTCTGGCATGCCGGCCGGAAGATCCACAAAGCTGTGGTCGCCTCGGATGTCGATGTGCCCGATGTCGCGGCCTTCGAGGCCAGCCTCGTTCGCGATGGCGCCGACGATATTTCCGGGTTGCACACCGTGGGCATGGCCGACTGCGATGCGGTATGCCTCGAGCCGCGGGCCCCTCTTGGAACCGTGTCGCGCACGCGGCTCGGACGTTCGCCCGCTATCCCTTGCAGCGATCCCAGTGTCGCTTCCCGGTTCGTCGCGGGGCCACTGCGGCGATGATTCTTCCTCGCCCGGCGTGCCAGCTTCGGGCGCCAACAGGAATGGGGCCGGGCCCTGAAGCAGGCTCGCCAACGCCGCGGCGATCTCGACAGCGGCCAAGCTCTGCTCGCGCTCGATCTCCTCGATGAGCGGCCGGAATACCTTGCCTTCGCCGCTGCGTACCGTGTTCGCGAGGGTCTGTTTGAACTTGAGAATGCGCCGCTCATTGACGTCCGAGGCGCTGGGCAGAGGCATCCGCTCGATGGACTGTTTGGTCGCCCGCTCGATGATGCGCAACATGTTGCGCTCGCGCGGCGCGACGAACAAGATCGCCTCCCCATTGCGTCCCGCCCGACCGGTGCGACCGATCCGGTGAATGTATGTCTGGGAATCGTACGGAATGTCGTAGTTGACGACGTGGGAGATTCGCTCAACGTCAAGGCCCCGCGCGGCGACGTCGGTCGCGACGACGATGTCGACCTGCCCCGCCTTCAGACGGGTGATCGTGCGTTCGCGCTGCTGCTGAGGGATATCGCCGTGCAACGCGGCGACGTTGAAGCCGCGCGCCTCGAGCCGTTCGGCGAGCTCGGTCGTCTCGAGCTTCGTGCGCACGAAGATCAGCATGGCCTCGAAGGGCTCCGCTTCCAGGAGCCGCGTGAGCGCATCGAGCTTGTGCAAGCCGCTCACCAGCCAGTAGCGCTGGCGAATCTTCGGCGCCGTGCTGGCGCGATTCTGGATGGTGATCTGCGCCGGCTCGCGCATGTGCGTGTGCGCGATGCGCCGGATCGGCGCCGGGAGCGTGGCCGAGAAGAGCGCGATCTGCCGCTGCGGGGGCGCCTGCTGCAGGATCCATTCGATCGCATCGACGAAGCCCATCTGCAGCATCTCATCGCCCTCGTCGAGCACGATGTGGCGGATGGTGTCGAGCTTCAGCATGCCGCGCTTCATGTGGTCCATGACGCGTCCGGGCGTGCCCACGACCACGTGCGCGCCGCGCTTGAGGCCCTTTAGCTGCGGGACATAGCTCTGGCCGCCATAGATCGGCAATACGCGGAAGCCTTTCAGATGTGCCGCGTAGCGCTGGAAGGCCTCGGCGACCTGAATGGCGAGCTCGCGAGTCGGCACCAGCACGAGGGCCTGCGGGCTCGCCTGCTGCAGGTCGATCCGCGTGAGGATCGGCAGCGCGAAGGCCGCCGTCTTGCCGGTGCCGGTCTGGGCCTGCCCCAGGAGGTCGGAGCCGCAGAGGAGCACAGGAATCGTCTGCGCCTGGATCGGGGAGGGCGTCTCATAGCCGACGGCCGCCAGCGCCGCGAGGATCGGCTCGGGGAGGCCCAGTTCGCGGAATCCGGGCGGTCGCTCTTCATCGCTCATGGGGGCTATCCGACCTGTTCTTCGCGGCCGAGGCGCCGGCGCATGGCTTCTTCCCGGGCGTCCTCGATCACCTGGATGACGCTGCCGGGGTCGACCGGGGATTCTTCGCGGCCGGCCGCGCCCGTGAGGCGGCTGCCCGGGTGCAGCTCGCCCTGTTCATAGAGGGCCCACATCTCGCGGGCGAACTCGGTTTGCAGCAGCTCGGGGGCGAACCGGCCAAGCGTGCTTCTGATGTTGTTGACGTCGCGCTCGAGCATGGCGAAAGCGGCGTTGTTTCCCGAAGCGTTGACGGCCTGCGGCAGGTCGATGATGACGGGTCCATCCGGCGCGAGCAGGATGTTGAATTCCGAGAGATCTCCGTGGATGAGTCCCAGGCTCAGCATGCGCACCACCTGCTGCACGAGAAATCCGTGATATTCGCGCGCGACATCCGGGGTGAGCTCCACTTCCCCGAGCCGCGGCGCCGGATCTCCCGATCCGTCCGTGACGAGCTCCATGATCAAGACATCGTTGAAATAGCCGAAGGGCCGCGGGACGCGCACGTCGGCGGCCACGAGCCTGTAGAGCGCATCGACCTCGGCGTTCTTCCATTCGTGCTCCTGCTCTTTGCGGCCGAACCGCGTGCCGCGGCTCATGGCGCGGGTTTCGCGGCTGCCACGGACCTTGCGGCCCTCCTGGTACTGCACGCGCCTCTGGAAGCTGCGCTGCGAGAGGTCCCGGTAGACCTTCGCGCAGCGAAGGTGCGTGCCCGAGCGCACGACGTAGACGGTGGCTTCCTTGCCGCTCTTCAGCGAACGGATGACTTCATCGATGACCCCGTCATCGATCAGTGGCTGCAGGCCCTTGGGTACTTTCATGGTCTCCGTGCGCGCGGTCGCGGTTCCGCCACCAGGGGAGCTGCCGTCAGGTAGTCGTCGAATGTCCCTGTGAAATCCTCGATGGTGCCGTCCGATCTCACCTCGATGGTCCGTTTCGCAAGGCCACCGACGAACTCCCGGCCGTGGAAGACGAAGACCGGCGTCCCGGGCTCGGCATTCTCCGTCCTCGTGATCTGGCCCGCAGTGGGCGTCAGCTCGCCGGTCAGGCAGCGCGCCAGGGTCGCCTTGCCCATCTCGTTGGCACCGATCAGGCCGTAGCGGTTGCCGTCGGAGAACGTGGCGGTGATCTGCTCGAAGAGCGGCTTGGCCCCGAACTGCATCGTGCTGTTGAACGTGGAGAGCATATCTGTCCGGTGGAAACGCGGTCGCCGACCCGCCCGCACCGCAAGCTGTTCGTACAGGGTCCGAGGCCGACGTCCTGCGCGTGCGGGAGCGACTGTCGTCATCTGATAACCCGGTCCCGCCGGCTTGGCCGGCGGCCGTCGCTTGCGAATGGGCCGGGGTGCCGCGCGAGAGAGGCTCGCAGCGGATCAAGTAGTATAGTCGAGGAGCTGACCGGGCGCAACGAAATCGCCGGAACGGGCTCGCGTGCTCCGGCCTGAGCCGGGGATCGGGTCGGCCCCGCATCACATCTCCACGAGCCGTCTGGCTTCCTCCACGATGCGCTCCACGGGCAGCCCCCCCCCCACGGCCACTCGTGACCGCCGCGTTGATCTTCGCAAGGCAGGCATGGGCGGCTCGACACCTGCTCAGGCAAGCCCGGCCTTGTCGAGACCGAGGATCTTATCGCGCGTGCCTGGCGTGGTGCGAAAGGCCACGTTGGCGCGGTTCCAGGCGTTGATGGCCATCACGCGAAAGACCAGCGTCGAGAGTTCCTGCTCGCCGAACTGCTCGCGCACCTTCGCATAGAGCTCGTCGGAGACGCCGGTCGGTGCAATCTGGGTCAGCGCCTCGGTCAAGGCCAGCGCGGCGCGTTCCTTGGGGGTAAACAGCGGCGATTCGCGCCAAATCGCCACGTGGTGCAGGCGTAGCTCGCGCTCGCCGTGCAGCTTGGCCTCTTTGACGTGCATGTCCAGGCAGAAGGCGCAGCCGTTCATCTGCGAGGCGCGGATATCCACCAGGTGGCCCAGCACCGGCTCAATGTGCCCGCTGTTGGCGATCGCCATGCTGAAGTCCCGCAGCTTCTTGACCAGCTCGGGCGACTGTTGAACGTAATCGAGGCGGGGTTGTTCGTTGGTGCGGCTCATGATCGTTGTCTTTCCTGAGGAGGAGGATATTGAGTGGATGCATTGCGTGTGACCACACCCTCAAGACGATCCAGCCTCTCGCCTCGTGACATCGTCAAAAAGCCCACATGTCCGTTGGCGTCCGCCGCACTGCCCTATTGCGGCTCAGCCGGATGCACCATTGCGGGCCGGCGCGGCCAGCACACCCCGTAGCGTATCGGGATTGCGCTGGATGTCGAGCGTGCCGATGCGCCCTGGCCCGGTGGCCGAGGGCGTCAGCGCGATGGTCTGCACCCGCTGGCCGGTCGCGTCGTCGAAGATCAAACAGCCTGGCAGGCCGTTGATGCGCGCCGGGTGCAGGCGCCAGGCGCGGCTTGTCGGCAGTCTGGCTAAACCGATGAAAATCCGGGCGATCAGCGCGCCGCCTCTTGGCGGATGCGACACCGCACTGACCTTGCCGCCGCCATCGGCCAGCATCAGGGCCTCTTCGCTCAGCACCCTGGCCAGGGCATCCGCAGGCACAAGCCCATTTCTCCGCGCAGTTCCGCAGCGCGCAGCTGCGTCGCGGGTCCTCGGATACGTTCCGGTCGGCCCGGAAACCAATCCTGGCCGTAGGTGAGGCCTCTCGGCCAAGTGCCGGCCATGGCGTCCGCGGACCGCTCAGGTGAGCGGCCGTATTCGTCGGGAATTTGCAAACTGACTACTGGTTGTGGAAAGCCGCGTCGGCTCAGGTGTGCTCTGGTCAATATCGGGCGCGAAAGCTTTTTCCGAGCCGCTTCCCCTTGCCGAAATAATGACGGAAGACGTAGAAGAGTGGCGACCAGGCATCGATGTCGATACGAGTGCCCGCGTTGTCCAGGATTGCGCGGGCGGCGTGCACGCGCAGTCGCTCGACCTCGAAATGGAGGAAACTACCTTCGCCACTGAAGGGGCTCTGCGCGAGCACGCGCGCCTCGATTTGCACGGGGCACTGCGCCGCGCGCAGGGGCGCCACGATCTCCGATGCCAGTGGCGAGAAGCCCGACGCGCCAAACTTGTCCTTTGCGTGCACGATGCCAGCCTGGCGGTGGTAGTCGGTGAGCGGGAGGCGTCCGGTGGTATGACCGAGCCGTTCCACTTGCTCCCATTCAGCGGGCGATGGCAGATTAAGCACGCATTCTGCTGTGCGCGCGAGATTGCGTCCGCTCTGGCCATGGGACGACAAGCCCAGCATGAAGCGGTCGCCGAGCGCCCAGAAGCTCGACATGGCGGCGAGATTGGTCGTGCCATCTGGGTTCACCGTGCTGATGACGGCGACGGGCGTGCCGAAATAGAGAATCTCCGGGGAGACGGCGACGAAGCGATCCGCAATCTGGCTGTCCATGGGTGCACTCTGGCAGGGCGGCCTTGCGTGATGTTTCAGGATGTCCTGTAACGAAGATGGGCGCGCAGGCCTTATCATCGGGCATATGGCGACGGGGCTATCCAATATTGCACGGATGGGGGCGCTCGTCGGCGACCCGGTCCGCGCCGGAATGCTGGCGGTGTTGATGGACGGGAGCGAGCGCGCGGCGGGCGAGCTCGCCAGACAGGCAGGAGCCTCGCCGCAGGCGGCAAGCGCTCATCTGAGCCTCTTGCTTGACGGTGGGCTGCTCGCTGTCAGCGCTCGCGGCCGCCACCGATACTATCGCCTGCGCGACGCCGATGTCGCTCACGCGATCGAGACACTGTCGTTTGCGGCCAATCTCGCCGGGCGAAAGACCGAGCATCTCGCGCCTGCGCTCAAGCACGCGCGCCGCTGCTACGATCACATCGCCGGGGCGCTCGGTGTCGCGATTTGCGACTCCCTCATCTTGAAAGGCCGTGTCATCGCGGGGTCCGACGGGTTTGCAATCAGCGCGGCCGGTCATGAATGGCTCGCCAAGCTTGACCTGTCGCCACCGCACGCGATGCGCCGCGCCGCTGTTCGTCCGTGCCTCGATTGGACGGAAGGGCGCCCGCATATTGCGGGCTGGCTCGGTGCGGCGCTTTGCGAGCGGCTTCAGACCGCATGCGGCCTGAAGCGTAATTCCCAGAATCGCGCCCTGACCCTCACTCCGAAGGGCCGCGCGCTACTCGGCGAGTATTTCGGCCTTGAATGGCGATGGCGTGAACATGCCTAAATGAAAGGCGCAGGGGACGCTATCGAGTTGACGGTCAATCCGCTCCTTATCTGTCGGGTGCACGCTTCATCAAAACGCCGTGCCATCACTTGCCGAACCGGGAGCGATGACCGGCAAGTCCCGATCCCGAGCAGCCGGCGATTGCGCTCCGCCGCCATGTCCGGTCTGCAGGTCGGAGGAAAGCCGGCGTTCGCGTCATAGCGGCGGAACGAGCGGTCACGTTCGGCCCGAACGGCCGGTCACGATAGGGCGGAATACGCAGCACCCACCGTGTTTCAACTCCTCGCGGCGCGTTCGGCTGCGAGCTTCGGCAGTTCCGGGTTACCCTCCACCCAGGCGCGAGCCAGGACCAGCGTCGCGAGGCGCCATCCGCCGTGGCGCTTGACGAAAACCACGTCGTAGCATCCATGGACTATCCAAATGCCGCCACCCTCCACGACCTGGTCGGTAATCGCATGCCAGGCGGTCACCGGCGCGCACGCCTCCGCCCGGTCACCGTCCACCTTGACCGTAGGCGCGCCGATCAGATGCGAGGTGTGGGTGAAGCCCGGCAAAAGTCGACGCCAAGTGCCGATGAGGTCATCAGCCGTCATCGTTTGCGCCTCGCCGCCGAAGAGCGAGGTGTAGTCTATACGCACGTGCGTGTCGAATAAGGCCAGCAACCCCCGCCAGTCTCGCGCATCCACGCGCACGGCAAGCGCGCCGATCTGGTTGCTGATTTCGTTGAAGGTGTCAGTCATGAGCCGTTCTCTCCTTCCGGGAGGCCCCTGGGGCGGACAGATGCTTGCCGAACCAAGCATGGATGGCGGCAACGGACGGGTCAACCTGCTGCGGCTCATCATAGAAGTCGATCTGCTCGCCCTCGATCCACACCAGCTCTTCCGGCCCCGAAAAGCGCTCGAACACATCCTTGGCGTTGTCCGGCCGGGCACAACCTGGACCATGAATCATGAGAGTCGGAATCCGGTTGCCGGCCGCCGCCGACAGGCCATCGAACAGGAGCCAATGCGCCGAGCTCAATGGCGCCATCTCGTTCGTCCAGGCGGAAATCGCGCCCCGGGCCGGATCGGCATGGTAGTCAAGCGGAAAATGCATCCCAGCCGTCTCGTCGCCTGGGGCATAGGCACGTGCCATTGTGCGCGGCGCTGATCGCAAAAAAAAGGCGCGCGTATCCTCCCGCGCGAGCGCGAGCCGGCGGGCAACGCCCGCGACACCGCCATAAAAGGGGCTATCGTCTTCGCATCGTGGCGACAACCGGACGCGCTGGCGAAGGCCGAGGAGGGCGCTGCACGGGTGAGGGCGCGCAACACGTATTGGGCGCTGGCGCAGATTGCGACCCAGCCTACGCCGGCTGATCCGCAGACAGCGAGGCTGGAGAAGGAAGTTGTGGCCGCAACGATGTCCCTGATCTTGCTCGCGTACCGCGTCTGTGGCTGAATGCCGAGCACCGCCCGCGCCTCGGCTACCGTTGATCATTCCATCTCGACGCACATTGACGCAAAGCATCAAGAGTGAGGCCAATTTTAGCGCAGCGAGAATGGAGCCACACGGTTCCGAGAATGGGCCGCAGTGTCTGCGACCGGGCAACCGGGTTCCACCCCGACCATTCGACTGGAGTGTTTCGATGAGTGAGCGTGCGCGTGTCCTCACGGAAAACGCCTGGTCGGCCGTCGGCGGACAGACCGGCGCGGTCGATCAGGTCGTCTTCACGGCAGCGGGCGGACTCGCCTCCGCCTTCCCGGTGGCCGACATGGCCGCCGCCTCGATCGCGACCGCAGGTCTTGCCGTCGCCGAGCTTGTGCGCGACGCCGGGGGTCAGGCGGCAGGCGTCGCGGTCGATCGCAGGTTGAGCGCCATGTGGTTCGGGTTTTCCCTCCGGCCTCTCGACTGGCGCCTACCCGCGCCTTGGGATCCGATTGCAGGCGACTACCAGGCTCGCGACGGCTGGGTGAGGCTGCACACGAACGCGCCGCATCACCGGGCGGCGGCAGTGCGGATTCTTGGCGTGGGAGCTGACAGAGACACCGTGGCGCGCACCGTCGCGAGGTGGTCGAAGTCCGATCTTGAAGCCGCTGTCGTCGAGGCCGGCGGATGCGCCGCCGAGATGCGCTCGATTGCCGAATGGGATCGGCACGCCCAAGGTCGTGCCGTGGCCGCTGAACCGCTGGTCCATAGGGTGGCAGTCGAGTCGGCCGCCAGGCCGGCGTGGTCCTTATCGCCGGAACGTCCCCTGCGCGGATTGCGTGTTCTGGATCTCACCCGCGTCCTCGCGGGGCCCGTCGCAACCCGATTTCTCGCCGGCTACGGCGCCGAGGTTCTGCGCATCGACCCGCCCGATTGGGATGAGCCGGGCGTTGTGCCGGAAGTCACGCTGGGCAAGCGCTGTGCGCGACTCGATCTACGCGAGTCGCGCGGGCGCAGGCGCTTCGAAGCGCTGCTCCGCGGAGCGGATATTCTGCTGCACGGGTACCGGCCGGGCGCGCTCGATCGCTTGGGACTGGATTCTGCCGCGCGGCGCAGCCTCTCGCCGGGACTGATCGACGTGACGCTCAGCGCCTACGGGTGGACCGGACCGTGGGCGGCTCGCAGGGGATTCGACAGTCTCGTGCAGATGAGCGCGGGCATCGCTGAGCGCGGTATGACATGGAAAGGAGCGGACAAGCCGGTGCCGCTGCCCGTCCAAGCGCTCGATCATGCGACCGGCTATCTCATGGCGGCTGCCGCGATACGCGGCATCACGTCCAGGATGAAGGAGGGAAATGGCGTCGAGGCGCGCCTGTCGCTCGCCAGGACCGCGAGGCTGCTGATCGAGCATGCGACCGACCGCGAGGAGGTGCCCTTCGCTCCCGAGACCGAGTCTGATCGCAGTGCGCAGATCGAGCGGACAGATTGGGGAAGCGCGCAGCGAATTCTGCCTCCCATCCGTATTGGTGATGCAGCCCTGTGCTGGGACCGGCCGGCGCGCCAACTCGGCACGGCAGAGCCGAGGTGGCTTGACGAGTGAGCCAGGGTCTGCCGAGCTTGGCTCGAACTCTCAATAGGTCCCCAACGCCCTCGCTATCGTTCGCGTATCGTTGCGCAGGATCAGCGAGCGTCACCTGGCCAACTATCCAACGCTCGCAGCGCCGCAGAGCACAGGACAAACTTCGGCTCGTGCTCGCGGTACGCGACCGGCTCGGTGAAGGCCGAGAACACCTCGCAGATGAGACCGTCCTTCTCGAGCTGTGCTGTCGACACGCGAGCGCCGTGTTCGGCGAGGAAGGCGTCAATCAGCTCGGACTGCGCCTGCGTCAGCCGCTTCATGTGTACTCTATGACGCGCGGCCCGAATGCGATCTTGCGCGTCACGCGCGCACCGGGCACGGCAATGCGATCACCCGCGGGCACTTGTGTCGTGCGTCTCTCGATGTAGTCCAGGGCGGCCCGGCTCGGCTGCGGCGAATAGCCCAGGCGGCGCAGCGCTTGGAAGCCAATGTCGATGAGCGGGGTGACCGGAATGGGTTTGCCCGACAGCACCGAGGGCTTTGCGCGAGCGTAGAGGCCATAGCCCACCTGCACGAGAAGTCCTTCGCCGACCAGCTTGCGCAGCTCGCGGCCAACGACATCGTAGGCCCCGAAAGCGGCGAAATCCTCGCGCAGGAAGACATCCGTCTTGCGCGTGCGACGGATGCGTTCGGCGATGCGATCCCGGAGGGTGAGGGGCTTCCTGGTCATGATGCAAACATACGACCTAAAACAATCTGTAAGTCTAGTAGAAACAGATCATTACGGCATCTTGCAAATTCCGATTCGATTTCAGGTTCGCTTGGGTTGAGCCCGCTCAGAATCCCACCGTCCGATCCAGCGCGCAAGGCCCTGAGCCAGGAGCAAATTTGCCAGGAGCACGATCGCCTCGCCCCATGCAATGACCATCTCCCTGGGTCACGGTATACGGCGCATTTCCGGTGTTCGAGCCCCCGGTCCATGCGAGCCTATCGCATTCCGCGATCTGTCCTTTGCTCCGCCTCCCCTAGAGCCAACTCCACCGCTTCCGCGATCCGTCTCTTTCTGGTCTCGGGGCGAGCGGCTGCGTTGATCTTGCGCACCGCATAGCTCCTCTTCCCCGGCGTCAACGCATCGAATTTCTTCGATGCATTTGCGTCCGTCAGCGCCGCGATGAGATCGTGGGGAAGATCCACCTGGCGCCGATCCAGGATTCTGATGCGAACCTTGACGAGGTCACCTTCCAGGACCTTCGCGTGTCTTCGGGCCTGGGCCCGTACTCTCATATAGTGTTTCCCGCCGCCGGCGGGAAACAAGCTCACCTCAAATGGCTCGCAACCGTTGAGGCTGGCCATGACGAGCACGGCCTTCTTGGTGCCCAATGCCTGCGTGATCCTCGCCGGAACGGCGACCGCGCAGTAGTCCATGCCCTTGGCCCAGTTTTCCAGTCTGGCTTGAAAGCGCAGTACCGCGCCCGGCTTGATCACCGCTCGGTCCTATCGTGAGGGCTGGCTTGCGGCATGAGCGTCATGGTGGGTCCTCAAAAGGGCTTTGGCACGAACCTGCGGTATGACAGGAGAGCGCTTGCGGCGGCCATCACGAGCCCGTAGCCGCTGGGGCCCATGCGTTTGGACCCGGAGCCAAGATGCACCCCGGACAGCAGCAGCATCTCGCCCCCGATCGCGGTGGCCGCACACGGAGCGAGTGTGCCAAACGGGCTGCCCAGCGCCGGTATCACCAATCCGGCCGCGAGCAATATCTCGGTCACCGCCATCGTCTTCCATGCACCGTTCGGTATCGCCTTGATGGACGGCATGGTCTGCGCGGCGGTATGCGAGAATTTCCATACCGCCCCGCAGGCCGTGCGCACGGCCAGAGCAACCTGAAAAGCCCAAAGGGTGATGTTCATTTCCCCCCCTCACGGCCCTCTCACGCCGTACCCAAGTCCCGGCAAGCGCTCCGGCGTACTCAACGCTTTCGCCTCGCGGCTAGCACTGCCCGGCAATTTGCCGGGTCGAGACATTGATCCTATTGTAAACATTGGTCAGGCAAATCGAGAGCAGCAAGGCCGAGAGCTGCCGCTCTTTGAAGTGCTTCGACACCTGCTCCCATAGTTCGTCCGATACGGGATTGGAGCGATCGCTCAATCTGGTGACCGCTTCCGTCAGGTCCAAGGCTGCGCGCTCCGCATCGGTATAGAAGGGGGCTTCGCGCCAGGCCGCCACAGTGGAAATTCTGTTTTCGGTCTCCCCGAGCCTTTTTGCCTGTTGATAGCCGCCAAAGACGCACGCGCTGCATCCATTGATTTGACTGGCACGCAGATGAACGAGGGCGAGGAGCTTCTGCGGCAGGCCGCTCTTGGCGATGATGGAATTCAGCGCTTGAAAGGGCTCCATGGCCTCCGGGATGATCGTGGCTGGGCTTTTCATTCGAGGCTGCATATGGTTTTCTCCTGTGCCTTCAGGGATTTGCAATTCCGGCATCGACGGTCGGCAGGTGCCCGTCACCTGTCGGAGCCGCCGTTCGTCATGTGGATGACGGTTCACGCGGCTGAAAGGTGACGAGGAATCGCAAAGATGAAGGAGAGCGACTGGCTCGCCAAGAAATTTCAGGAAAGCAGATCTCAGCTGCGCGCGCTGGCCTGCCGGATGCTCGGGTCCTCGTCCGAGGCCGATGACGCCATTCAAGAGGCATGGCTGAGATTGACGGGTACTGATGCGGAGCGCATCGAGAATCTGCGCGGCTGGCTCACTACGGTGGTGGCCAGGGTCTGTTTGGATGTCCTGCGCTCGCGAAAGGCGAAATTGGAAGCGATCGGCCGCGTCAGCCCGGATCGCTCAGAGGACAGTGACTCCCGGACACCGGAGTCCGATGTGATGCTGGCCGACTCCGTGGGCCCGGCGCTCCTTGTGGTACTCGACACACTGACGCCGATGGAACGTATCGCATTCGTGCTTCATGACATCTTCGATATTTCCTTCAAGGAAATCGGCGCCATCCTCGATCGATCGGAAGTGGCAGCCAAGCAGCTTGCCAGCCGAGCGCGCCGGAAGGTGCGAGGAAGGAGCCGGTCATCGGTTGCTGAAGGCGTGCGCGAACGGGAAGTCGTGTCCGCCTTTCTCGCGGCCTCCAGGGAGCGGGACTTTGCCGCGTTGCTTCGCCTTCTCGCCCCCGACGCCACCCTTTATGCGGATGCCACTGCAGTGAAGATCGCCGCACGGAATCGCGCCAAGGGAGCGCCGCCCTTTGAAAGGGAGATTCGCGGAGGAGAAAAGGTGGCCGAGACCTTCAAAGGTCGGGCGACCGGCGCACGACTGGCGCTGATCAATGGTCATTTCGGCGCGATGTGGGCTCCCGGCGGCAAACCCGTGGTGGCCTTCCTGTTCACCGTCGAGAGGGAAGTGATAGGCGTCATCGAGGTCGTGATGGATCCTGAGCGCTTGAAAGGCCTGTGCATCGAGCCTGTTGGCGGTGAGCCTTGAACGGCGAGGAGCACTGCGTCCGCAGGCGAGATGGACCCCGGAATCAGCGCTCGTGATCGGGAACGGATTTGCAAAAATTCGCACCCCGTGCGTCATCCGGCGGGCGGGGATTGCAGAGGGATGGGTGCGGGTGCAGGGCGAGAGGGATCACTCGCGAGCGTCCCGGCCGGAGGGACCCCTTTCGCACACGCGCGCTGCGGGTTCTCGATGGCCTGGCGGCTGGCGCCTCCCTGCGCGAACTGGCGGTTGCGCTCTTCCGGAGCCGCCGCCGCTCGCAGCTGGCAGCCGGACGGCGCCCTGCGCACCCAGGCGCGGTATCTCATCCGTAGGGCGCAGGCGCTGACGGCCGGGGAATACCGCGAGCTGATCGTCGCTGGCCCGGTGGCTTCCCGGTCCCGGCGAAAGGCGTCCCGCTCGCCGATCCCGATGACGCGAGCGTGCTCGAGGCCGCGGACACTGGCAGGGGGAAGGCGATCGTCACGCATAATGTGCGCCACTTCCAGCCGGCGATCGGGGAGTTCGGGATTGAGGCGGTGACGCCCGGCGCGTTCCTGAAGAGGATCAAGACATGAGTAAGAGCACCTATCCCCTGAAGCGGCCGGCATCGGTCAAGAAGGCGGCGGCCGGGCTCGCGGCGAGTGACGGGGTTTCCCTCAACCCGTTCATCGCCGCCGCCGTGGCCGAGAAGGTCGGGTGTCTGCGCACCGCGCGAGAGTTCCTGCGCGAGCGCGCGGGAACGGCGAAGCCGAAGGACATGCTGAAGTTCCTCCGCCGGGCGCCGAAGATTCCGGCGCCGGCCAAGGATCAGCGGTAACGGCATCCGTCGGAAGCCCGGAACCGTTCCTATCGCGGTGGGTGTCGCAGCCGCGCCTCTGACCGTACGGCTGGTCAGTCTCTCGGAAACTCACAGTCGACGTAGACCGTAGTCGTCGATCCACCGCTGCAGTTCGACATCGCGGCTCGCGAGGTGCCGGTGCACCTCGCGATTTCCCAGGCGATCGTAGTTCCATTTGTCGGGGCAGGCGTTCGCGAGCTCGCAATAGAGCGCCTGCAACTCGGTCAGATCGACCAGATACCCCCGGTCCGTTCACCCTCGTAAGCCGCCCGCGGCTTGACTAACAGATAGCCACATGGTTATCATTAATCGCATAACTGTACAGCTATTTATTACCGTGAAGACCGCTTCCGCCGCCGACGTGTTCAGAACCTTGGCCGACCCGACGCGCCGCTCCCTCTTCGAGCGGCTGTGCCGTGAAGGCGAGCAGACCGTATGGATGCTCACCCGCTACGCCGGGATCTCGCAGCCTGCCGTCTCGAAGCACCTCGCCGTGCTCAAGTCGGCGGGTCTCGTCCGGGATCGGCACGCGGGACGGGAAACACACTACCGTGCCGAGGCGCAGAGCCTCTCGCCGCTCGTGGACTGGCTGAGCCTGTATGGGGCTTTCTGGCGTGAGCGGCTCGATCGTCTTGAAGATCTTCTGCAGAGGATGGACTGATGACCAACATTTCCCCGGCTACTCGCTCGATCGTGCTCGAGCGGACGATGCCCTACCCGCCGGAGAAGATCTGGCGCGCCCTGACCCAGTCCTCGCTCATCGCGGAGTGGCTGATGGAGAATGATTTCGAGCCGCGCCTGGGCGCGCGGTTTCAGTTTCACGCCAAGCCGATGGGTAACTGGAATGGACTCGTCGACTGCGAGATCACCACCTTCGAGCCGCCGAGTCGGCTCGTGTATACGTGGAAGGGAGGCTCGGTCCAGACCTTCGGCCACGGCACCGCTCTCGACAGCATCGTCGAATGGACGCTCACGCCCGTATCCGGCGGGACGCGGGTTCGGATGGAGCACACCGGGTTCGGGCCGCGGAATGCCTCGGCTTACGCGACGATGTCTGGGGGCTGGCCGAGGGTGCTGGAGCGGCTCGAGCGCGTGACCGGAACTCCGGCATGAGCGGCACGAGTCTCGAGAGCGATCGGTACTGGTACGATCCGCAAAAGGGTCACGGACTGGCGCACGACCCGCTGGGATCGATCATCGCGCCGCGCCCCATCGGCTGGATCTCGACTCACGACGGCGCGGGTCACCGGAATCTGGCGCCGTACAGCTTCTTCAACCTCTTCAATTACCGGCCGCCGATCATCGGCTTCGCGAGCCTTGGCTCCAAGGACACCCTGCGCAATGCCGAGAAGACCGGTGAGTTCGTCTGGAATCTTGTTACCCGGGACCTCACGGAGCGAATGAATGCGACCAGCGCAACCGTCTCGTCCGATACCGATGAATTTCACCTGGCGGAGCTGACATCCGCTCCCTCCGCGAATATCGCAGCGCCCCGGGTCGCGGAGAGTCCGGTCAATCTGGAATGCCGCCTCTCCCAGATCGTTGCGCTACGCGATGCCTCGGGCGGCACGCTATCGACATGGCTGATCCTGGGCGAGGTGGTGGGTGTGCACATCGCGCACCGCCTGCTGCGTAAGGGCCTGTACGATACGGCGGCGGCGGCTCCCGTGCTGCGCGGCGGAGGGCGAACGGACTACTTCCAGATTCAGCGGGACGCTCTGTTTCGCATGCCGCAACCCGACTGATCCATCGATTGGCGCCGAACCGAGTCTTGCTGCTCCACCGAGCGGCGTGAAACCGGCAGCTCCAGTCTGCCTGACCTTCTGGACTCCTGTTCGAAGCGGACGCCCGCTGCTCGGAGCCCGAGGAGCGCGCACCGTTGATCTTCGGCGGCACCACAAGCTTGCCGTCAGACGGAATCGTTCAGTTCGGTACGCACCATCGCCGTCAGCATGAGGGCGGTCGCCGCCGCTGCCTCTCCTCTCAGATCGAAGGTACCCAATCGACGCTGGATCAGTTGCTGGCACACCAGATCGCGGCGGTGTCCGGCGCGCCGGATGACGACGTACGGGAGGTCTCGCGCTACGTCGACGCCGTGAACCACGGTTTGGAGCGAATGGCCGGCGGCTTCCCACTCTCGACCCGGCTGCTACGCGAAATGCACGGCATCCTGCTTGCCGATGGATGCGGTGCACAGAAGCAGCCCGGTGAATTTCGCCGCTCGCAGAACTGGATCGGAGGTACTCGGCCCGGCAATGCGGCCTTCGTGCCGCCGCCGCCGGCCGACCTGGATGCCTGTCTGAGGAATCTCGAGCAGTACCTGCTCGAACCGGCCACTCCCGTCGTTGAAGCGGCCCTCGCCCATGTGCAGTTCGAAATCATTCACCCATTTCTGGACGGCAATGGCCGCGTCGGGCGCTTGCTGATCACCCTGATGCTCTGCCACGACCATGTCTGCACAAACCACTGTTGTATCCCAGCCTGTATTTCAAGCAGCACCGGCAACAGTACTACGCGGAGCTTAACGCGGTGGGTGCGGACGGGGACTATGAGCGTTGGATCGAATTTTTCGCGGAGCCGATTCGGCACAGCGCAGAGGTGGCGATCGAAACCGGGCGACGCGTAACGCGGGTGTTCCACGAAGATCGAACACAACTGCGCGCGGTACCCAGGATTGCCGGCTCGCTGCGGATGATCCAGGAGGCGCTGCAGACCAAGCCTGTCGCCACGGTGGCGGCACTGAGAAAGGCCACGGGCCTCACGACGCCGACCGTCAATTCATTGCTGAGCGAGCTCGAGTCTCTTGGGATCGTCAAGGAGTCGACGGGACGCGCCCGAGATCGGGTGTACGTCTACCGACGTTACCTTGAGGCACTGGCGGCGGAGGAGGAGGCGGCGGCCGTGAATGTCGCCGAGGCATCCGGCGGGTGAAAGAGCTCGGGTGTGATGACGCGATATCCCGCGCGGACAATCTCAGGGATATGAGGTCGCAAAGTACTCGCGAGCTGGCGAGTAAGTTCGGGGCCGGTTGAAGCGTGATCCGGAACTTAGCAAGAATCTTAAGCCCGGCGGGGGGCGCTAGGTCATCACGTCTATCTCAATAACAAGCATAATACTGCTAAATAACGTGTCGAGTGGAATATAAGACGCAGTATACTGCTGTTTATGCAGCTCGACATTCACCTCGACGGAGTCTGGCACGCATGCGCGGCCGTTCTGCAGACCACTCCCGATTCGACACCGCGGGGATCGGTCCGGCTTCAATACGATACCGACTACGCGGTCGAGCACCTCGACGCCCAGGACTATCGCGCGCTCACCGTGCGGGCGCCCGTGGATCTGCGGATTCGCGCTCTCCCGCATTGGCCGTCGTTCCTCATCGACTTATTGCCGCAGGGGGCTGCGCGGCGCCGAATCGAGCGCACGGCTGCCACCATCATTTCAGCCTGGGAGCTGCTCGAGCGCGGGGCTCGTCAGTCGAGCCCGTGCGGCCGGATGCGCGATCTCAATGGCTGATGGCCAGATCGCTGCCATCGCCGCCGCGCACGGGTTCACGGTGGCCACGCGCGATGCGGGCCCGTTTCTCGCGGCGGGTGTGCCGGTGATGAACCCCTGGGAGGTCGGAGGCCAAGGCGGGAGGCCTTGATGCACGCCATGTGAGTGTGGGTAGTCTACGAGTGAGGGTCAGGGGATGCCCAAGCTGACGGTACTGCCAATGATTGTGATATGCGCGATCATGAGCGCTGTCTGCGTCCAGAGCGCTATGTTAGTTGCGCGGAATGACGGCGCATGCGGCCGCACGCCGTTATCAGCCTCCCAGCGTCCGGTCCTGTCGGCCCAACCAAGCCAACGCAGCGTCCAGATGCTGCGGCTGAAAGTCAGGCCACAGCGCATCTAGCACGAAAATGTCGGCATAGACAGACTGCACAGGCAAAAAGCCGCTCAAGCGCCGCCCGCCGCCCCAGCGGACTATCAAATCCAGGCGAGAGACATCGGCCGACCGCAGTCCGCCTTCCTTGAGGCCGTTCAGGTCCCACTCCCAGCCGTAGTTCACGAGAAAATTGACATTGATGCCCTCGCCCTGGCGGGTTCGAAACGCTGCCAGCTCGACGGGGAACTGCCTGGACCGCTCGTCGCCCAGTACCAGCAAGGCGGCACCACGGCGAGCGATCTCCTTCGCAAAGGCGACGCACGCGGAACGAAATTGCTCGGCCTGCGCCGCTGGTCGCCGCGTGTTGTCCTGAGTGAATCCGTAGATCGAGATCTCCTCAACGCCGAGCGCCTTACACGCTTCGAAGAGCGCCAGCCCGGGCGCAATGCCGCGCGCGTAACCCTGCTCCTTGGCAAGGCCGTGTTGCACCGCCCATCGCCGGTTGCCGTCCGGAATGAAACCGATGTGCCGGGGTAAGCGTCGTTGGCTGTGTGATTGCCTCGTCAGGGGCGCGGGCAGTAGCTGGGCACTCATGGGTCAGTCTCGTCCAATCCCGTGGTTGCTTTCACGTTGGTTCCATTCACTTTCCTCGCACGAATGGCCTCAGTATGACCAGTGGCACTAGTCATGGCTCATGTCCTCGGAGGCAATCGAATGACAGCCGCGAAAGGCGCTCATCAGGGCTGAGCTAACGACTAGCGGTGGACAAGAGTCCAGCTAACGCAACTCGCTGATGCGAGCGCCGTTCACGAACAGATCAAACGGTCGGGCTTTTGAGCGTCACAGTTTCGAGCCTGCTCGGGGTCAGGCGGAAGCCGCTCGACTCAACGAATCGTTTGAACATGTGCTTCGAGTATGATACGACAGCTCGGCCAGGGCTCGGTGTGCGGTGCCGAACATAGGCACAGCGGTTGATCTGTATACTCGCCGCGTGGTAACGCTGTGGTTGGCCGCGCGAACACACTCCATGCCCTCCTCCCATGCTCCGGAACCCAATCATCTACTGGCAGCGCTGCCAGCCGCGGAGCCAATGCCCAGTCGCCCTTCAATCGCATGGGACAGCATCTCGGTTTTGCCGAGAGCAGCAGCATGCTGCGGCGGTATCTCAGGCAGAACGGCGTGGTTCCGGAGCAGTGTGCATTTCGGCTTGTCGGAGGCGGGCCGATCGAGAAGGAGAGCAGGGGGCGCGGTCGGCGGGAGCACGACCGGCGACGGGACGTGGTGGCGGCGATGGAAAAGGCGCTCGCCGAACTCCTTGCTTCGTCGGGGCTTAATGTCATGAATCCCGTGAAGTCCCGCAAGCCGTTGGACGAAGCGCGGTTTGCTCAGGTGCGGGCCGCTTTCGCCGGCGCGCTCCCGCAGCTCGCCGCTCCAGGCCCGGTGATCGAGGAATCCCCTAGGGCGCCCTGTCCAAGAGTCGCGGGCTCTGAAGCCGGGCGTCGAGGCAACCGCAGGGTCAAAGGAAACTAAAATAAGGCGGACGGCTTCCGTCCTTGTTAAACGTAGCCTATCATATGGATACGAGCTGGTCCCTTGTGAAAGGCAGCGAACTCGATGGCTACGAGCGCCGAGGCTTCGACCCGGGCAGGACGGTACGTCGCCCAGCCAGCCGGTTACCGCGCCTTCATTCCAGCAACACTGCCACCGCAGCCAGCCCCGGAATTGACCGGAGAGCTCCAGGGGCTGCTTTCCACTGCCGATCGCGCCCTCGGCCGGCTCGACGGGTCGGTACTGACCTTGCCGAATCCCGACCTCTTCGTATTCATGTACGTGCGCAAGGAGGCGGTGCTGTCCAGTCAGATCGAGGGCACGCAAAGCTCGCTCCAGGACCTCCTGGCAGCCGAGGCACAGCTGCTCGACCAGAACCTGCCGCGCGATGTGGACGAGGTGGTGAACTATGTGCGGGCGATGAACCAGGGGCTCGCGCGGCTGCACGAGTTGCCGGTGTCGGTGCGGCTGGTGCGCGAGATCCATGCGGAGCTGATGCGCGGGGTACGCGGCGGCCGCTTGCAGCCCGGCGAGCTGCGCACCAGTCAGAACTGGATCGGCCCGGCCGGCTGTACGCTCGCCACGGCGACCTTCGTGCCGCCGCCGCCCCACGTGGTGCCGGAGGCGTTGGGGAACCTGGAGACCTTCCTGCACACCCCCGATACACTGCCGCCGCTGGTGAAGATCGCGCTGGCGCATGTTCAATTCGAGACGATCCACCCCTTCCTTGACGGTAATGGTCGCGTGGGCCGGCTGCTGATCACCTTCTTGCTCACCGAGCGCGGCGTGCTCCACAAACCGGTGCTCTACCTCTCCCATTTCTTCAAGCAGAACCGACAGGAGTACTACGAGCACCTGCAGGCGGTGCGCGATCGCGGCGCCTGGGAGGACTGGTTGACTTTCTTCCTGCGCGGCGTAATCGAGGTGGCAGGGGAAGCAGCGGAGACGGCGCGCCGGATTCTGCAGCTGCGCGAGCAGCACCGCTCCTCAATCACGGCGCAACTCGGGCGCGCAGTGGGCAACGGTCACAAGGTGCTCGAATCGCTCTTTGACCGGCCGATCGTCGCCGTCGGCGACGTGCAAAAGATGACCGGGACGACCTACGCAGCGGCGAACAGCCTCGTGTCTCGCCTCGTCAAGCTAGGCGTGCTCCAAGAGATGACGGGTTATGCGCGCAACCGGCGCTTCCGCTATGCCCCGTACATCTCGCTGTTCAACGATGCGGGACCCGGCGCCGTTACCGCGGAGGCGGGCACGTGAGTCAGTTCGCGTTCCTGCAAGGGGAGTGGTCTGCAGTCTATGATTCGGCCGTGCGAGCCGAGAGCGCCGTGCACGCCGATCCCCGTACGGCTGCGGCTTTCGCGTCCTCGTAGGGGCCGCCGTCAAAATTAAGCTCGGGGTAGCCCTTCTTTCGGATCCGCACGTACCAGTGCTCATCCGCCTGCTCGAGCTTGGGGCTATGGCCCTGCTGGCGAAGCTCGTTCAGGTATTCGCGGGCGCCCTTGAGGTCCTCGTGCGAGAACCTGCGTTCGAGCTCTCCCCGGCGCGGCCGGATGGTCGAACGAAGTCACCGTCGAGCGCTTGTCGCTTCCGCCGACGGAAGGCTTCGAAAGCATGTTGACGAAACATCGCTTCGTCGTGTCTGTCGGCTCATCGCCCGTATTTGGCACCTGGGAGGATGAAGGCCTCAGGGGCGAGGGCTTCACGGCGCCCGGCGCCGTGCACGTCATTCCCCAGGGAATGAGGACTCGTGTCGGATGGAGACAATCGTTCGACATTGCCTCCTTCGAGTTCTCCTCGACGATGATGGTCCGTCTGCTCGACGGACGTACGTGCGCGCCTTCGGAGCAGCTCCTCTCGCGCCGCGGCGTCCCGGATCCGATCGCATACGATCTGACGCGCCGCATCGTGGCGGAACTGGCGCGGCCTACGGAGTGCCTCTATGGCGATACGCTGTGCCTTGCCCTGGCCGTGCACCTGCTGCGGCGGTACGGGCGTGCCGAAGTTCGCGCGCTGCGGTTCGGGGGCCGCCTTTCCGCGGTTCAATCTCACCGGGTGCTCGACTACATCCACGCCAATCTCGACGGGCGCCTGTCAGTCGCTGCGCTTGCCCGCGAGGCAGGTCTCTCTGACGCCTATTTTTCAAGGGCGTTCCGGGCGACGTTCCATGAGCCCCCGCATCGCCTGGTGCTTCGCTGGCGTCTGGAGCGCGCGGGGCGGATGCTCGCAACGACAGATTGCTCAGTGGCCCACGCGGCAACGTCCGTGGGCTTTTGCGATCAGGCCCACCTGACGCACGCGATGCGCAGGCATTTCGGCGGGACTCCGGGGGCCTTGATGCGACGCCGCAACCCGCCGATCCGGCCATGAATCCGGGCGCGACCGTTCAAAGACCGGAACTCCCCGCAAGTCAGCGACCTTCCCTGGATGTCCGCGGCGCGGCGCCTGTCCGCGGGAGCGCCCTCCGGTCTCGAGAGCGGATGCCTAGCCGGCGTTGCTTTGCCGCCGTGCTTGCTGCTCTCGCTGGGTATCGAGCCACCCCGCCATGCCCCCGACCAGTGAGCCGACCACCGCACCCGCAGCTGTGATGGTGCCCGCTGCCCCGAACACCGGCAGCGCAGTCAGGAGGGCGACGCCGGCAGAGGCTCCGAGCGAGACGTTTCTGATCAGAGGTATGAGTTTCATGAAGGCGGCTCCTTCTTCCGTCGATGGCTGATGATGGTCCGGGCATGAGACCACAGTGGAAGTCTATCGGCGCCCATCCATCCGCGGCTCGAGCCCAACTTGTCACCCGCAATCCGCCTTCCCTCGCCGGGTCCGGTAACCCAGGGTCTGCGCCTCTGTGCCCAGGCAGCGGTTTCGGCTATCGTACCACGTTATATATTTCGTTATGTTGGACCTATGCCAGCGGACATCCTGCGGGACCTGGGGCCGATCTTCGTGGGCAGCCGCCTGAAGAGGCTGGCGGAACGCCTGCAGGCCGGAGCTGCTCGGGTGCGGGCGGATGCCGGGCTGACGGTGCAGCCTGCTCACATGCCACTGCTGAGCGCGCTCGATCGCGGGCCTTTGACGGTAGGGCAGCTGGCCGGCGCGGTGGGCACGAGCCAACCAGGCGTCACGCGCGCCGCCAGCCAGCTCGTGAGCCTCGGCCTCATCGAGGCATCGCAGGGGCTGGATCAGCGCCAGCGAACCCTGTCGCTCACCCCGGCCGGCCGGGTGGTGATGGCACGGGTCAAGATGATCGTCTGGCCGCGCGTCAAGGCGGCGGTCAACGAGATGTGCGACGGGCTCTCCGGGCCCCTGCTCGAGCACATCGCGGGGCTCGAGACCGCTCTGGCCCGCAGCCCCCTGAACGAGCGCGTGGTCCGCTTCGCGTCCGAGCGACCCCTCATCCGGGAGTTCAGCGATGATCTTGCCGTCACTTTTCACGAGATCAATGCCGAATGGATCAACTCCATGTTCAAGCTGGAGGAGAGCGACCTCGAGGTGCTGCAGGATCCGCGCGGGCGCATCATCGACTGCGGCGGCGCCATACTTTTCGTGGAGGCTGCCGGACTCGGGATCGTCGGTACCTGCGCGTTGCGCAGGAGCGGCGATGACAGCTTCGAATTGACGAAGATGGGCGTTTGCGCCAGCGCGCGCGGCCTCAAGGCCGGCGAGTTCCTGCTGGCGGCGACCATCGATCGGGCGGCGGCGATGAATGCGAAGACGCTCTACCTCTTGACCAACAGACGGTGCGAGGCGGCGATCCACCTCTACGAGAAGCTGGGCTTTCGCCACGATGCCGAGATCATGGAGAAGTACGGCTCGCGATATGAGCGCTGCGACGTCGCCTTGCGGTATCGGGGCAGGCCGAACGGATGCCCCCTCGCCGTCCGGCGCGTGGCGATCACCGGTTGGGCGCGAATAGACGGACCGAGCGAGAGAACAGGGGGAACGCCATTCAGCGGCCGCGATGCCGCCGGCTTCACCACATCAGGTCATCAGGCACGCCGTCATCGGCAGGCGCGTCGTGGGTGACGCCTGCGATCACCGCGGCCTCATCGCGCTCGCGGATCCGGGTGGCGATCTCCGCCGGCACGAGCTCGTAGCCTGCGTTGCGGCGCACGATCGCGATCTCACCCCGGCGGAGCCGCTCTCGTACGAGGTGATCGGCGGGAATGCTGCGAACCTTGTTGCCGTCCACAAAGTTGTATCGTTCATCGGTCCGAGGCCGCGGCAGGCAATTCTGCTGGATCAGTTGCTCGATCTGCGCCTGGCGGGATCTTTTGTCCGCCTGCTCCTTGAGCTGACGGCTCAGCTCCTGATCGCGGGTCGCTTTGGCAAGCTGCGCGCGTTGCGCAGCGAGTTCGGCGTCGGTCGGCGTCGCGCGTTTTTCCTTCGGGAGTTGCTGCCGCCCCCGCTCCTGTTTCCGCAGCTGCCGTTCCGCTTCCTTGGCCTGCCTCTCGTTGACCAAGCCCGCCTGCAACAATTGATCGCGCAATGACATGCTCATGAAAATCACTCGGCGTCCGTAGAGCCGTGCTGCAACCGCATCTTTGCGGCCATGGCTCTTCACAGCCGATTATGCCGGATTTTCTCGTTTAGAGCCCGTTGGCTGCAGCCGGACGGTCCTGCGTTCGCTCTGGGGAAGCAGGATAAAGAGACGGCTCTCGGCGAAAGGATGAGTAAAGCTCGTCGCGTCGCTTCCGATGTGGCGATATTTCGCAGACAACGTGTGCGAAATTGGTCGATGCGTCCACGCGCCAAGCGCTCGGATGGTCGCCACGAGGGCCTGGGCTTCTGATCGACACAGTCGCTGCGGTCGGATCGGCGCCGCACCGAAGGGGTCCTGAGGCTCAATCGCGCTGCGCCACGCAGTGATGGCAGCGCCGTCTCGAATTCCGAGAGAGGGGGTTGCACGAAGAGCGTGCCTCCTTCTCGCTCCAGCCGGTGCATTCGGGACAGGCCACCCGGGTGGAAGCGGGAATGCTCAAGTCCTGATGCAAGGCCACGAGCCAGTAGCGCTTGCGCGACTTCGAAAACAAAGTGCATTGCGCGGCCACCGCCAGCGCGGGTAGAAGCCGCGCAATGCCGGGCTGCCGCCGCAGTGAACGCGCCAAGTCGTGGCACCAGGGTGCGCTCAGCCCATACGAGCCGACTGTACTTCCCCTGGGTTGAGGACGAATAGTCTATCGGGGCGGGTTTCCCTATCGATGCCGCGGCTCGTAGTGATTGCGCCACCCGAATCCGTCGCCGACGTGAAGCCGGTACTCGTGGTGAGCGAACTGCGCGCAACAGGCTGAGCCCTGGTACACGCGGAATCATGCCAGTACCTGGTCGCGTTCCTACGCAGAGAACTCGGCATACGGCCCAATTTTAGCCAATAATTCCCTCCAGTTTCCCGTGATGCTTGCTCCACTGGCTACGGAGGCAGCGATGATCGTTCGAATCTGGCGAGGCTGGGCGGTGAATTCGGCAACGGCGGACCTCTACGAGGAATTCTTGCGTGCGACGTTCCTGCCGTCGATTCACTCCATCAAGGGCTACCACGGCGCCTCCGTTCTGCGGCGGACCATCGCCGCCGGGCAGGTCGAATTCACGACCTTGACGCGATTCGAGTCGCTCGAGTCGATCAGGGCTTTCGCGGGAGATGACTACGAGGCGGCTCACGTGGCGCCACGTGCACGGGAGCTTTTATTGCGCTTCGATGCTCGCTGCGAACATTTCGAGTGCGTTGTCGAGGACCGCCCGTCGCGAGAGTGACGTCGTGCTGGCACCCAGATCCCGGATGCCGTCGCTTATCGCTGACGCGAGGTTTTCGGCGATCAATGCCGAGGCCCGCTTCGCAAGCTCATACACCCTGCGGCGCGAGTTGACGCTCGAGCGGTATATGGAAAATCTCGCCGCTGGCGTGGTTGTCCGCGGCGCACTACGCAGCGCTCAGCAGCCTTCCCTGGACCGGTCGGAGTACCGGATTTGAACCTGCGACACCTACGTCCCGAGGGCATATGGGCATATAGGACAGCCCGCCCAAGCGCGGGAGCCGGCGTCGGGCGGACGGCCAATGCCACGAGGGTGTTCTATAGTCGATCTGCTATAGTGCAAAATATCGCCGATCGCTTATTCGGCAAGCTCGCTGTTGGGAAGGCGTTGCGACCGTTGATGGCCTTCGTGATGGTGCTGTCGTACTGGTGCTACGCCATGTTGGTGCACAAAATCCGGCTCGTTGCACGCCCGCATCGCAGCAGGAGGTCTCGCCCGGCGGCAGGCAAGCGGATCTGGGCGGCCCAACGTCACCGGAGGTAAGGACGCCAAGTGTCTCGACATGAGCTACGGTCGCTTAATGGCATCGGCCGCCACGCTTACGCCGTCAGCGAGCGGCCTAGAGCATCCAGTAGTTCGCCCGTGCCACGTTCGCGCGCACCGGCATCGTCACTTACTTCGCGGGCCGCGTCAGAATCGGCCGGGATCAGGCGGATCGAGCCCGGATGGCGCTCCTGAAGATAGTCGATGATGATCGACGTCTCGGGCAGGACGATTTCGCCGTCCTGCAACAACAGCAGGCATCTTCGCCATCGGCTACAGTTCCGCGTATGCCTTGTTATCCTTCGGGACGCCGTGAAGCTGAACAGTCTGGAACGGGGTTCCCGCCTCATAAAGCGCCAACAGCACCTTCCAGCAGTAGGACGACAGGGGATGTCTGTGTAGGGTCAGGCTGGTTTCGTCATTC
This sequence comes from Pseudomonadota bacterium, assembly GCA_021792755.1. Classification (GTDB taxonomy): domain Bacteria; phylum Pseudomonadota; class Gammaproteobacteria; order Steroidobacterales; family Steroidobacteraceae; genus 13-2-20CM-66-19. Next base: position 157 of record JAJYUA010000012.1, on the reverse strand, counting down.
GGCATCGTCAGCCCCCTCCTCAGCCAGGTTCGCTAGTGTAGTGCTTCATAATTAACGGAACCGATGAGCGCAATTCCTGTCTTACCATTGAGGCGATCAATGGGGAACGAGCGATGCGCAAAGCGGCGGAGATTGTGTTGTTGAACGAGGAGCGAGC